>NZ_PQBX01000040.1:0-1522 GCF_002964625.1 Pseudoalteromonas sp. T1lg21 | reverse complement strand
CCTCTTGTTGGTGCTTTATCAGATCTTTTCGTTGAAACAGCAAAAGAAGCCGGTGGCTTCGGCAAACTCGCCCAGCAGGTCATAGGAAAAGTATCAACTGGTATTGGTGTAATGGCTGACGGTGTTCATGGTTTAAAAGTCCTTTTTAATGGTGCGAAAGTTGTTGCTATGGGTTTTTCGACAGCGCTATGGCAAGGGCTGGCTTTTGTAATAAACAAAGGGATTGTACCTTTTGCTAATAGGGTGACTAATGGCATTTTATTTCCGCTCAGAAAAGTATTAGAGCTTGCTCAGCATATTCCTGGTGTAGGTGATTCTGCGAAAAAGGCATTGGCGGAGTTAAATAAACTCGGAAATGCTGAGGGCTTTAAAACGCTTGATGAAATAGGTGAAACTGCATTCGATAGCCTTATTCAAGCGAAAGAAGATCTTCATAACTCTATGATGGAGCCGCTACCCTCAGAGCGTATAAAGGGCTGGATTGAGGATGTTCAAGCAAAATTTCAAGCAGCTGCAGCAGAACAAACCAGTAAAGGCGGGAAAACAGGCTTATCCAATTTAATTTCTTCTGATCAACAAGCCCTAGTTGATGCGGCTAAAAAACAATATGAAAAGATTCATGAAGCACAATTGGCCATGGAAGGTAAAGAAATTGAACTTGAGAAACGTCGCTTTGAACGTCAACAGCAGCAAATGGAAAAAGAGTTCCAGTTGCTGCGTGATAAGAACCTACTAACCGCTGAAATTGAAGCATCTTATAAGCTGGCTAAGGAGCAGGCCGAAGCACAGCACCAACAAAACATAACTAACATTCAAAAAGAGCAGCAAGAAGCCAGAGAAAAGAAAGAAAAAGAACATAAAGAAAAGTTAGACAAAGAAGAAAAGACTCGTATCGATACTATGCAGCAATCATACGATAGCTTGTTTAACGTCATGAGTGGTTATTTTGATGGCATGGACAGTAAAAAAGCGAGTTATGCTAAATCGGCTATGAGTATTGGTGCTGCCATGCTTGATGATGAAAAGAGCAATTCAATACAAAGTATTTGGACGAATACCTATGACACTGCAATGAAAGCATATAACGCGCTTGCTGATATTCCTTATGTTGGACCTGTTCTTGGTGCTGCAGCTGCAGGTGTTGTTATTGCTGCCGGTGGTATGTATGCGGGTAAAGTGAGTGGCTTAGCTTCCTTCGATGGTGGTGGTTATACAGGTAACTTACCCCGTTACGGTGGTGTTGATGGTAAAGGTGGTTTCCATGCCATTTTACACGGTAATGAAACTGTTATTGACCACAGTAAGGGGCAATCACTAGGTGCGAATGTAACTGTGAACTTGTTTGAAGATGCGAGTAGAGCAGGTTCGACAACACGTAGTTCAGGGCCATCAGGTGAAGAAGTTATCAATATATTTGTGACGAGTATACGCCAAGGTGGTGAAGCTTCATCCGTTCTTGAAAATACCTATGGCTTACAAAGGCAGGGTTTCTAAGCATGTTAGTTCGATACCCCAAAGACCT
>NZ_PQBX01000039.1:286816-290507 GCF_002964625.1 Pseudoalteromonas sp. T1lg21 | reverse complement strand
TTTAAATATTTCTTTGTTATTGAAGGTTTAGATAGTCAGGGTGCCTTTACTGCATTAGGTGTAAGTAACTCACCTTCTCTTGGTCTAGGCGGTGAAATTGATGGTATGTTCAAAAAAACGCCTAGCAACAATTGGGGCTATGTTGCGAACAATTCCATAAAAGCAAAAACAGTTGGTTATAACTCTGAGGTTAACTTAGGTATTATTAATAAGCTTTTACCAAGCTTTGAAGAAACCAATGTTTTTGTTGCTGGCCGAAACTTCAAAGGAACTCATTGGAAGTCGAACAATACAGCCGCAACGTTTGATGCATGGGCCGTTGGCTTTACGCCAAGAACAAAGCTTGATGCAGATACAGCAATCCTTTATTTAGGTAATTTGACGTCTAATACGGGTGTTGAATTTCAATTAATGAGACGAGAGATAATTGATGATCAATCAGCACCTGGTGCATTAATTGAAGATGAAGTATTAATCAATAAAACTTACTCTTTAGCTGAATTAGGCGTTGAAAATGATGAATTAATGCCGATTCCATTTGATGTTTCGAGTGTTGGCCCGTTTGAAGTAAATACAACTTACTTTTTAATCGTGAAAGCAATCGGTGGGCTATTGGATTGCGGTCAGTCATACAATGATTTGGCTAACGAAGATAAAGTAAAACGTGGTTTTTACTCAAACGAAACAACTGATAACTTTGTCCCTGTTGGTGGTGATTCTTCAATCGCGTGGGAACTTAGAAGCAATCAATTTCAAATCAAAAAACAAAGTGTTGATGCCGGGCATGTGCATGCATTTGCTGATATTGGTGTTGTTAATGAAACGTCACTTGATGTGTCTATACCTAGTTTTGTTATCAAGAAACAAAGTGGTGACATAACCGTAGCTGCGCAAACATTAGCAATCACTGCGCCTGTTGCTTATTTGAATGAAAACATTCCTTATACATTGAAATTCGATGACAGCGGCAAATGGTTTGGTAACGCGAATGCAGAGTTACCATATCGATATATTCGCAATGTGACAGTGCGCCGCACAAGTGATAACGCTTTGTTAAATGAAGGTGTTGATTATGATGTGTTTTATAACGGTGGACGTATTGCGGGTAAAAAAGATATTGCAGATACGCCCGTTAAAATCACTTATAACGGCTATCACTCTCGCTACGATATTATTCAGCTAAACCCGATGACTGGTCAGTTATCTGTAGTTGAAGGGTTTGAACGTTATTGGGACCCAGAAGAGTACATGGTCTCGCCAGATACAGGGTGTATTGCTCTTTTTTCTGTATATGCTTACGGACAAGAAGTTCAGTTAATACCAATGCACAATTGGCGCGGCATCATTCGTGATAACTTTGATCGTTATTACCTCACAGAAAAAGCCAGAAGCCGCGCAACGTTAAGTAAGTTAATTGGCAAGTTAAATCAGCAATCAGCTATTACTATTGCGGGTTATGGTGACTCTATTACAGCGCAAGGAAGCCCTGCAAATTATGACGAACCGAATGGCCCAAATCGTGACGGACTAGGTTTTTATGGAAAATTACCTGCTGACACTCGTGGAGCATTTGAAGTATTCGACCACGGGGATGGAGCTGGCGCTGTTCATCAGCATTTTGGTTGGAACTATGCTCTAAAAGCTAAGTTTGAAGAGTTAGGTTCAAATGTTACTTATTTAAATTTTGGCATTGGTGGTTCTTGGAGTGCTAATTATATAAGCGAAACAGACAACAACCAGCGGGGCGGTTTAGAGCCGGGACGTTTAAACGCGATGCTATCTTACAACCCCGATGTAGTTGTCGTTGCATTTGGAATGAACGAAATAGGCTCATCTAACACCACCCAAAACGTTGCTGATATAGCGACCGCTTGTAAGGCCGCTGGTGCTGATGTGATTATCTTAGGTTGCCCTCGCCCTAATTCGTTTGGTGGTCGTTGTTCTTTAGAAGATTGGCAGCTAACCAACGATAGGCTTTATCTTGCAGCTGAGTCTGCAGGTGTGGCTTTTGTTTCTACTACTTACATCGAAAATGATGATGCTCTTGGCTTTAGTGGTATGTCTGGACACAGTTTATGCGCTTCAGGTGGCTATAACCATCCTGGTCCAGCCCAGTTAAAGGCCATCGGTAAGGCACTTGTGGATTTATTCAATGAGTGAAGTACTCCAACGTATCTACGCAAGTGCCCCAGTTAACGACATCCCCATTCACACATTAGAGCTTAAGGCTGCAGATTTATGGGAGCTTAGGATTTGTGATGGCTTTGATGACCAAGTTGCCGGCATTGAAAATGGCGACATGGTTACATTTAAAGCCAGCGGTATGGGAGTGTCGTTACCGCAGCGAGGTGTGAAAGGTCGCCAGGACTTACAATTTCAAATTGATAATGTGTCTGGCGAAGCACTTGCACTGATTGATCTGGCAATTGATGCGGGCGTAAAAATTGATGTAATTTACCGGGTCTATGTATCGAGTGACTTAAGCGAACCTGCAGAGCCGGCAGTTACAATGAAAGCTGCTGACGTTCAAGCTACTTCACAGAGCATCAATGTAGTTGCATCATTTAATGACCTTGTAAATAAAGCTTGGCCTAACAAGCGCTATACACCTTCCATTGCCCCTGGGCTCAAATACTTCAGTTAATAATGTCATACACAATTAATGATTATTTAAGTGTTCCTTATGTGAATGAGGGGCGAGATATGTCTGGATTTGATTGTTGGGGTCAAACTCGGCATCGTCTTCATCACTATTATGGTCAACCATTATTCGAATCGTTTGGCCATATTCACCCAGACGACAAAAATTTGCTTACTGAAGCCTACCAACAAATTGTTTCCAACTTTAGAGCTTGCGAACCATCACCCGGTGTTGTGGCGTGCGGTTTTAAGTTTGGTAGCTTAATTCACATCGGCACAGTTGAACTAATCGACGGTAAGCTTGAAATACTTCATACATCCCGCCGTAAAGGACCATCAATTGACAGCATCACTGACTTCAAGCGGTTATTTAAAGAGGTAAAGTTTTATGAATATGTGGGTTGATATTAAAGTTTACCCGAACAAATTAGATCCTTCTTTAATGGAGCCCTGCAAATGCAAGGTTGGTTCGACACTTCATCAATGGCTGACTGAAAATGTCCCTGCTTATTATGAGAGCGATGAACCACTTTTTACTGTGCTTATAAATCAGCGGGTCTTATTGCCGACAAATTGGAAAATTTATCAATTTGAAGCGTCGGATGATGTAAGCATTATTGTTGAGCCAAAAGAGCCTGCCACAATTGCTTATGCGGTTATTGCTGTGATCGCTGTCGGTTATGCCGTATATACCGCAAATCAAATCCCCGATAACTATAACTCGACGACTCCTGATGGCAGTAGTATTTATGATGTAAATACCCAAGGGAATAAGCCCAGGCTTATGGGCATTATCCCTGAAGGGGCAGGGCGCCATAAAATTTACCCTGATTATTTAACAATGCCACGACGAGAATATATTGATAATGAGCAATGGCTTTATTTAATGTTAAGTGTAGGTGTTGGGCGCTATGAAATATTATCGAATGAAATGTATATTGGTAATACACCGACCACAAGTTATGCCGGCGATATTGATATACAGGTGTTTGAACCTGGCGAAAACGTAACAGGCCATGAAGCTCACAGAAATGTTTATACCTCAAGTGAA
>NZ_PQBX01000039.1:271941-286794 GCF_002964625.1 Pseudoalteromonas sp. T1lg21 | reverse complement strand
AGTTACTGACAAACTTTGGTTCGATTTTCGTTTACCACAAGGTTTAGGTGAACTTGATGATGATGGTAATTTTTTAAGTCGCACAGTCACAGTTCAAATAGAGTACCGTGCTGAAGGTGCTCAAGACTGGACTGCAGTTGATGACGAAGTATTTACCAGCTCTACAAATGATGAACTAGGGCGAACGGTACCAGTTACATTACCATCTAAAATAAGGCCTGAGGTAAGAGTAAAAAGGGCGACTGCAGCAACAGATGATACGCGTATTTATGACGATATATTTTGGACTGCCCTTAAGGCCGAATTAAACAGCGCGGCTAGTTATGATGGTTTGACCACCATAGCAATTAAGATCCGTGGCACAAATGCTTTAGCCGGCACAGCTGAAAATAAATTTAATGTTATTGGTACCCGTATTTTACCTGTGTACGAAAATGGCGCGTGGAGTGCACCAAGGCCAACAACTGATATAGCCCCATTTTTTGCACATGTATTAAAAAGTGCAGGGCATAGCGATGACAAAATAGGGTTAGAAGCACTAAATGCATTACATCCTATCTGGCATTATCGAGCAGATGAATTTAATGCTGTGTTTGATAGTGAGAGTACAGTTTTTGAAGTTCTTAAGCGTGTTTTAGCTGTTGGTTTTGCTGAACCTACAATTGATTATGGAAAAATCACACCTGTACGTGATCAAAAGCGAACTATCTACCGTCACATGTATCAACCCGATAATTATATTGGCATGCTTAAGCGCTCTATCAAACTAATGGACGATGATGAGCCCGACGGTATCGAAGTCGAGTACTTCGACCCAGTTACATGGAAGTCAGAAACAATACTTTGTTTGTTACCAGGTGACGAAGGTGCTAACCCAGAAAAAGTCAGAGCCTTTGGAATAACAAACCGCGATAAGGCTTATCAGTTTGGTATGCGAAAACGCCGCATTCGTCGTTATCGTCGAACTCGGTTTGATTTCAAAACTGAAATGGATGCGTTGAATTCAAATTACCTAGACTATTGCGCAGTCGCTGATGATATACCAGGCTATGAACAAACAGGTACTGTAATAGGGCATGTTGGTCGATCTATCTACCTTGATAACCCTGAACTGCAATGGCAAACAGGGCAAACACATGTTCTAGCTTTAAGAAAACCAGACGGTACTCTATCAGGCCCTTACAACGTTTCGCCTGGCAGTGCCACCAATGAAGTCGTCATCGATGCTAATTTAGATTTTACACCCGTACTAGATGGTTCAATAGAACCACCCCTTTATATGTTTGGGATCAGTACACGATGGTGTAATGGTGTACTTATAAAAGATATTAAGCCGTCATCAACAGACCAGGTTTCAGTAACAGCTGAGCTTGATGATGAACGAGTTTACCTAGATGACGATAGTCCAGCGCCGATAACAACTAGTATCACAATACCAAATATTTATTTCTAGACTTATGTATTGAAATTCTTAGTGTCTAAAAAATGAAATTTTGCAGAGAACTCTTTTTGTAATACTGATTCGTATTTAACCGTCACTGTAACTTTTTTCATCAGCTCTAAAAGTGGCTTAAAGTATGTAGTGTTTGGTTCATTAACCTTAAAACTAAAGAAGTTACTCTCATTATTTGGACCTATCGACTCAGGTAATTTCTTTGAATTATCGATGTTTTTATAAAAGCTTACAGTCTTTGCAAGTTCAATTGAAAGTTGATCGAATGTAATTGGCTTATTATCTAAAAATAGTGCAAATTTACAATTAATTGCTGGTCCAGAGCCTAAGTTGTGAATTTTTAACTCATAGGTGTGATTTGTGAAATGAACATCAACAATACAGTCGAGGTACGGGCGAGAAACTATTTCACTTTGAAACCTACTATGCGACAGCCCTTGATACGCAAAATAAAAGGTAATAGAGCCAACAGCTAAAGCAATAATATCGCTTATTTTAACCTCAGTACTTATACTTATATTTATAAACTTATAGCCTGAACCTATCAAATAGCCTGTAGCAATAAGAAGTACGCATATAAGAAAGTAAAACTTTTTATCTCTCATTCAAGTCATCATCCAAATATCCCTATGAATTAACAGGCATTATATCCATATTTAGTAGCTATTCCATAATTAATAAATTTTGGTATGGAGATGTTTGATAAGCAAAACAGGCTACAGAAGACCATAAATCATCAGTAAACAATATTCCTGTGTAGTCTATGTTTATTCTATCAGGGGTCCAAATCCCTTAAGCAAAATCTATTAATCCTAAAACGAAAGCATTAAATTAGATAATGCGAGATATAAGAAAGAATGTCGCCTACACGGAAAGAGTAATACAAATATAATACAAAAATAATACAAATTAGCAGTTGCTAATATATAAGATTTATTGACTTATCTTTATGATAAGTAAGGGGAAAAGATGGTCGGCATAGCAGGATTTGAACCTGCGACCCCTGACACCCCATGACAGTGCGCTACCAAGCTGCGCTATATGCCGACGTTGCAAGCCATAGTACGGCTTTTTTTATAAAAATCAATATCCCCGCAGTTTGATTGCTTGTTTATTGTTCAGGTAATCCACATTAAATCAATGGACTAGAGGTTAATCTAGCCAATCGTTGATCGTTTTGTACATAAAGTCGCGTATTAATGGTTGAGCATCGGCATTTGGGTGAAGGTTATCGTTTTGCATAAGTTCTGGACGGCCTGCAATGCTAAGCATGAAAAAGGGCATGAGCTCAGAATCTGTTTCGTCGGCAATGGTTTTAAAGCTATCGGTGAAAAGTTTGGTATAACGCGGGCCATAGTTTGGTGGAATTTGTACTTCCATTACGGCGGTTTTTGCCCCAATTTTTTGGCTTTTTGCAATTAAATCACGTAAGTTAGCTTGCAGGCGTTTAATAGGGAAACCTCGTAAACCATCGTTTCCGCCAAGCTCAATGAGTACATGAGTGGGTTCAAATTCGCTTAGTAACGCGTCGAGTCGTCTTAGGGCACCGCCTGTGGTTTCACCGCTAATACTGGCGTTTACTAAGTATACAGATTGGTCTTTTTCATCGTACTTATCTTGTAACAATTTAACCCAGCCTTGCTCTTGTTTAAGTCCGTAAGCGGCGCTTAAACTGTCACCTAAAATTAAAATTGTGTTGTCAGCTGCTGCCGTAAGTGGTTTGATTACTAACAGTAAAACGAATATAAAACTTAGGATTGGATGCATCATATGTCAGCGCTTTCTCAATTAAACATCATTCAAGTTAAAGGACTTTCTAAAACGGTCACCACGGTTGAGGGCGACCTGACCATCCTCAGTGACATCAGCTTTAATGTCAAGTCGGGCGACTCAGTTGCTGTGGTGGGCACCTCTGGTTCGGGTAAGTCTACTTTATTAAGTTTATTAGCAGGCCTTGACCAATCAACCGGCGGTAGTATCCATTTAGACGGAGCCGCATTACATGAATTAGATGAAGAAGCACGCGCAGCACTTCGCGCTGAAAAAGTAGGATTTGTATTTCAGTCTTTTATGCTTGTACAAAGCTTAACAGCTCTTGAAAATGTAATGCTTCCGGCAGAACTTGCAGGAAGCAAAGACGCTAAGCAGCAAGCACTTGAGTTACTTGATAAGGTAGGCTTAAGCCATCGTGTTGGCCATTACCCGTCGCAATTATCTGGTGGTGAGCAGCAACGTGTAGCAATTGCGCGTGCATTTATTGGCACACCGAAAATCTTATTTGCCGATGAACCATCAGCGAACCTTGATAGCAAAAACGGTAAGTTAATTGAGTCTTTATTATTTGAACTAAATAAAGAGCACGGCACGACACTCATTTTAGTAACCCATGATGAGCAGCTTGCACAAAAGTGTCAGCAAATTTTGCACATTGAAGCAGGGCAGTTAGTTACTGTAAAAGAAAGCGAAGGAGTGCAAGCGAATGTGGGCTAAATTAGCACTAAAACTGTTTTCACGTGAGTTTAAGCGTGGCGAATTAACAGTGATCAGTGCAGCAATAGCCTTAGCTGTACTCACTGTTTTAACACTGTCTATGGTTACCGACCGCATTGGTCAAAGTATTGAAGAAAAGAGCAGTGCCTTTATTGCGGCTGATCGCGTTTTAGCAAGTAACCATGTTTTACCTGCCGAGTTTTTAGAAAAAGCCAACCAAGATAACTTACGCACCGCAAAAATAACCTACTTCGACACCATGTTATTTGCCGGTGACGAAATGCAGCTTGGTTCGGTTAAAGCGGTATCAAACACTTATCCGTTAAAAGGTGAGTTAAAAGTTAAAACTAGCCTGACTGGCCAACCAGAAGTAACAACCGAGATCCCAAGCCGTGGTGAAGTATGGTTAAGTGAATCGGTGTTTTATGCGCTGAATATTAAAGTGGGCGATAAAGTAGAGCTTGGCGCTGCTACGTTTACGGCTAGTCATGTTGTAGCTGAAGAGCCAGATGCACCGTTTAATGTGTTTTCAAGCAGCCAGCGAATCTTAATCAATGAAGCAGACATTGCTGTAACCGAGGTAATACAGCCGGGGAGTCGGGTATTTTATCGTCAACTTTATGCTGGCGATAAAAATAATTTAGATGCCTTTTATGCGTGGTTAAAACCACAAATGAAAGAAAACCAAAATTGGTATGGTGTTAAAGACCGCCAGTCACCTATTTCTAATAGTTTAAATCGTGCCGAAAGCTACTTATTGTTAGCAGGTTTGCTTGGCATTATTTTAGCTGCCGTTGCTATTGCGGTATCGGCAAAACGGTATTGTGAACGTCAGTACGACCCAGTTGCGATGATGAAAACGCTCGGCGGCAGTCGCGCTATGATCCGTAAAATCTATTTACTTCACTTAAGCCTTGTATGTTCAATGTCGGTGATTGTGGGTTTACTGATTGGTTATGGCTTACAAGCAATTGCCACTGATTATTTAGCACAAACCATGGGCTCAGCACTGCCTAGTGCATCGGCAAAACCTTGGATCATTGCAATTAGCACAGGCGTGATTTGTGCGGTAATGTTTTCGATTAAACCGCTACTCGATTTATTTGATATTCCGCCGCTGCGTGTACTTCGCCGTAACTTAGGTGACCGTTTATTGGTAAGTAAAGTGCACTTGGCTATGTCGGCACTTACTGTGTTTTTATTGATGTGGTTATTTAGTAATAACATCAAAATAAGTGCAATTTTGTTCCTTTCGACGGCATTTTTAATTGCTGTGTTATTTGGTCTATCAAAGGTTATTTTTGGTGGTGGCCGCAAACTTGGCTTGAGTCCGGGCAATAGTTGGTCATTGGCGATTGCGTCAATTCAAAAGCGTGCCAATGTGAATGCGGTACAATTAATTAGCTTTGCTTTGGCTATCAAGCTATTACTGTTTTTAATTGTACTTAAGAACGACATGATTTCGGACTGGCAGTCTCAGCTTCCTGAAAATGCACCTAATTCATTTTTAGTGAACATTACTGAGCAAGAGTTAGAGCCTATTACGAGCTTCTTAGCACAAAACGATATGCCCACGTCTGATTTCTATCCGGTTGTGCGTGGTCGCGTAAATGCTGTTAATGGTGAGTTGGTTGCCCGTGAAGTATCACAAGAAGACAACGAAAAGAAAGACGAAGAAGCCCGCTCTGGTATTGGCCGTGAGTTAAACCTAACTTGGCGTAAAGACTTACCTAATCAAAACGAGCTTATCGACGGTACATGGTTTAGCGAAGACTCAGTAGCCGAGGCATCGGTCGAAGAGTCGATGCTTGAACGCCTTGATGTAAAAATAGGCGATACGCTTACTTTCCTAATTGGTGCGCAATCATTCGATGCAAAAATTACCAGTGTGCGTAAGGTTAATTGGACCACGCTTAAACCTAACTTCTTTATTATTTTAAGTCCTGATGTGCTAGCGAGTTTTCCTGCTACTTATATTTCATCAGTGAATGTAAAAGCAGAGAAAAAACGAGAGTTTAATGAGCTAATGCGCCAATACCCCACGGTTAACGTGATAGATGTTGAAAGCTTCATTAAACAAATTCGCTCAACCATAGAGCAAGTATCGTTAGCGATTGGCTTTGTACTAGCGATTGTGGTTGCCTGTGGCGCTTTAGTGCTTATTTCGCAAGTACAAGCAAGTTTAGGTGAGCGAATGCAAGAGATTGTTATTTTGCGGACCTTAGGTGCGAAAGGGCGCTTAATTAAAAATGCCACCTTATATGAGTTTTTACTATTAGGCGTTACCGCAGGCTTAGTGGCTGCTATTGTCAGTGACATCGCTCTGTTGATAGTGCAAAGGCAAATGTTCGATTTAGCAGGTAAGTTTCACCCTCATATTTGGGTGATTGGCCCAGCAGTCGGTGGCTTATTCGTGGCATGTTTGGGCTATTTGATGATAGCCCGCACAATGCGAAAAAATACCCAAGGCTTATTACGCTCGCTCGCGTAAATGTCTTACTTAAAGGTTGACTATAAAATGCTCGCAATTGCGGGCATTTTTTATGAATTGCAATTGGTTACTGGTAATTTATACAGTGCTCTGGCATTATTAACCGCAGATAATAATGATAATAGACGGGTCAGTTAGTTGGCGATTATTTTAGGGATTGATCCTGGTTCACGATTAACAGGGTACGGCGTGATTGCTCACCAAGGTGCTAAGTTCACTTATTTAGGCAGTGGCTGCATTAAACTGGCCGATCATGATTTTCCTGTACGCTTAAAAATGATTTACCAAGGGATCAGTCAATTGGTAGAGCAATTCTCCCCAGACAGTTTTGCTATCGAAAAAGTGTTTATGGCGCATAACCCCGACTCGGCACTTAAACTAGGCCAAGCACGTGGTGCAGCGATTGTTGGTGCTTCAATGGCAGAGCTGCCAGTTTATGAATATTCAGCTAGGCAAATTAAGCAGGCCGTTGTAGGTAATGGCGGAGCCGATAAGTCCCAAGTACAGCATATGGTTAAAAACATTTTAAAGCTGCCAGGTACCCCTCAAGCCGATGCCGCAGATGCTTTAGCAATCGCTATTTGTCATGCACACTCAGAACAAAATTTAATAAAACTTGCGGGCAGTGCGAGCAAAACCGTAAGAGGACGATTAAGGAAGTAATATGATTGGTCGATTAAATGGCTTACTTGTTGAAAAGCAGCCACCAGAAATTCTTATCGAAGTAAGTGGTGTAGGCTACGAAGTACAAATGCCCATGACTTGCTTTTATGATTTACCAGCAGTGGGTGAGCAAGCGATTATTTATACCCATTTTGTGGTACGTGAAGATGCCCAGCTATTATTTGGCTTTAACAACAAAACCGAGCGCACTTTATTTAGAGAGCTTTTAAAAGCCAATGGTGTAGGGCCAAAACTTGGTCTTGCTATTTTATCGGGTATGTCGGCGCAGCAATTTGTAAGTTGTGTTAATAATGAAGATGCGACCACACTGGTTAAACTGCCGGGTGTTGGTAAAAAAACGGCTGAGCGTTTAGTACTCGAAATGAAAGACAGGCTTAAAAATTGGGGTAATGACTTATTTACGCCATTTAGCGATAATGCCGTAATTGAGCCATCAAGTAATGATACCCTTGTGGCAAACAATGCTGCCGATGATGCTGTATCGGCACTTGTGGCATTAGGCTATAAGCTACCGCAAGCACAAAAAGCGGTTAAAACAGTGAACAAACCAGATATGACGACCGAGGTTCTAATTAAAGAAGCTCTAAAATCAATGTTGTGAGTAAACCATGATTGAAGCAGATCGCTTAATAGATGCGAGTGAACAAAGTAACGAAGACAGTGTTGATCGTGCCATACGACCAAAACTGTTAACCGATTACACAGGCCAGCCGCATGTTAAGCAGCAAATGGAAATTTTTATTGAGGCAGCTCGCCATCGTGGCGAAGCGCTGGATCACTTATTAATATTTGGTCCACCGGGTCTTGGTAAAACTACACTTGCAAACATTGTAGCCAACGAGCTTAACGTTAATATTAAAACGACGTCGGGGCCAGTACTGGAAAAAGCAGGCGATTTAGCCGCGCTTTTAACGAATCTTGAAGAAGGTGACGTACTGTTTATTGATGAAATACATCGTTTGAGCCCGCAAGTCGAAGAGATTTTGTATCCTGCGATGGAAGATTATCAGCTGGATATAATGATAGGTGAAGGCCCTGCAGCACGCTCAATAAAGCTCGATTTACCACCATTTACTCTAATAGGCGCGACAACGCGTGCAGGATCACTCACTTCACCTCTTAGAGACCGCTTTGGTATTGTTCAACGATTAGAGTTTTATTCTGTTGAAGACTTATCAAAAATTGTTGCCCGTTCAGCACGCTTTTTAGAATTAACGATGTGCGATGAAGGCGCAACCGAAATCGCCAAGCGCTCACGCGGTACGCCGCGAATAGCAAACCGTTTATTACGCCGTGTTCGTGATTACACCCAAGTGAAATCAGACGGTAAAGTGAATGCTACAGTTGCAGAGCAAGCCCTCGATATGATTGATGTTGATAAAAGCGGTTTTGACTACATGGATAGAAAATACCTGCTTGCGATCATCGAAAAATTTATGGGTGGCCCCGTTGGCCTTGATAACCTCGCGGCTGCAATTGGTGAAGAAAAAGAAACCATTGAAGATGTGATAGAGCCGTTTTTAATTCAACAAGGCTTTATACAACGCACCCCACGTGGACGACTTGTTTCAGACATCGCTTATTTACACTTTGGGCTAACGCCAGCGAAATAACTAAAACCCCGCGAAGCGGGGTTTTTTGTAGTTAGACATTAGAAGTTAGGTTTTTTAGTAGTTAGACTTCAGAAGTTAGATATCAGTTGATCGAGAGGGTGGTTTTATTTTTTTGTGTAATTAAACATAAAGCTTGCTATCTATGAAATTGGTTTTACTTTGTTCTAACCACTAACCACTAACCACTAACCACTAACCACTAACCACTAACCACTAACCACTAACCACTAACCACTAACCACTAACCACTAACCAGTGGATTGTTGTCTCATTTTAACATCTGTAATTCACATGCTGTTAAGTTATCGGTAGGTATTCTCGTTGACGTTTGAATAGGCAAAAAAAAGCCCGCATAAGAATGCGGGCAAACAACAAGTTGAAGGAAGTAATCCAGGGAACTACGGTCTACTTAAATAAGGTTTTATCCAGATTTAAGCAAACCTGAGCAATACGAAACTTCATATTGCTAAAAACGGAGCTTAATGAAAGAAACTTTCATGAGGTTGCTAGCTCGGTATAGGTAAATAATACGCAATGGTGGATTTTTCTTCAAACTAGAAAAATTTTATTTTCAGATAAAAAAAACTAATGTGAGCAAAAAATCAAATTGTTTTCTTTTTGTTCACTTTTTGTCTGTTTATGTTTTAAATCACTGAATAAAAGGCTTTTTATAAATTTTGTGATCTTTATTCAGGATTAGTTTAAGTATTATGTAGTAGATTTGCAAAAGTGCTTTTGGGTGTTTATGCGTTATTTATGAATAAACGCCGTGTTTTTGAGTGTTTTGGTTGCTTTTTAGTGTCACTGTAATGACTTATTATTAAGGTGAAAATATGCATAAAAGTGTTGATAAAAGCTAATATGGCTAAAAAATAACTAAGCAAATTGCTTTTTACCGTTATTTGCCGCTAATTCACAGCAAGAGCGTTGTCAGTTCATAACTGACTAGATACACTAGATGTAACTTTTGGCCACCTTTGTGGTCAATAAATGCAAGTGTAAAAAATATAACAAATTACATAGAAATCTATTTTAGGAGTTTAACGTGGGATCAGGGCTTAACTTTTTAGATCTTATTCTAGAAGCCAGTGTACTTGTCCAGCTAGTAATGTTGGCATTAGTCGGTATGTCGGTAATGTCATGGGCAATTATTTTTCAACGTAAAAAAGCGATTTCTGATGCACTTAATGGCGCAAAGCGTTTTGAGCAAAAATTTTGGTCAGGTATTGACCTAAGTAAATTATATAACGAAGTATCAGCTCGTCCTGGTGGTGCATCAGGTGTTGAAGCATTATTCGTTGCTGGTTTTAAAGAGTTTGCACGTCATAAGAAAAATACATTTCAAAGTGCAAGCATTGTTATGGAAGGCACACACCGTTCAATGCGTGTTGCGTTATCACGTGAAGTTGAAAAGCTTGAGTCTAGTTTATCGTTTTTAGCAACAGTGGGTTCAATTAGCCCTTATATCGGTCTGTTTGGTACGGTTTGGGGTATCATGAACGCATTTATCGCATTAGGTGAAGTTAAACAAGCTACTTTACAAATGGTTGCACCGGGTATTGCCGAAGCATTGATTGCAACAGCAATGGGTTTATTTGCTGCAATCCCTGCGGTAATTGCTTACAACCGTTTTGCTAACAAAGTAGAAAAGCTTGAAGGTAATTACATTAACTTCATGGAAGAGTTCGCCAATATTTTACACCGCCAAGCAGCTGCGCAAATAGAGGCTAAAGCGAATGTATCAGCGTAAGAAACGTCGCCCTGTAGGGGAGATAAACGTAGTACCTTACATTGATGTAATGTTGGTACTGCTAATCATATTTATGGCAACGGCACCGCTTATTACTCATGGCGTAAAAGTAGATTTGCCGAAAATGGAAGAATCGGATTTAGTTGATACTAAAGATACACCACCGATCATTGCATCAATTGATGCTGAGGGTAAGTACTATGTAAGTATTGGTACTGATCCTGAAGCGCCAATGGAAGCCTTGGATGTTGCGGCGGTGATTAAACTTCAATTGCAAAAGAATCCCGATACACCTGTGATGATCAAAGGTTCAGGCCGTGTTTCTTATCAAGAAGTGCTGCTGCTTATGGACTTTTTGAAAAATGCCGGTGTGCCTTCAGTGGGTCTTATGACCGAATCATTTGAGGGGACGAAAGGCTAGTATGGGTGCATCAGTAGTAAAGTCAGTTCTTTTGCATCTTGCTATAGCTGGTTTATTAGTAGCAACAGCGAGTTTTCACATGCCAGCACCTAAGGTGATGGAAGTGACGCTGAATCCTGCTTTGCCGGAACCTGAAAAAGCGGTTGCTGCGGTAACTGTTGATCAGCAAAAGGTTGAGCAAAAAATTGCCGAGCTTAAAAAGCAAGAAGAAGCAAAAAAACAAGCCGAAGCAAAACGTATTCGTGATCTTGAGCGCCGTGCAAACGATGCACGTAAGCAACGTGAAGCTGAAGACCGTCGTCTTAAAAAGCTAGAACAGCAGCGCCGCGCAAAAGAGAAAGAAAAAGCAGAAGCAGAAGCACAAGCGAAAAAAGCACGTGAAATTCAAGAGAAAGAACGTGCCAAAGCGCAGCAAGCAGAAAAGCAAAAGCAAGAAGCCGAAGCCGCTGCGAAAGAGGCTGCTGAAAAACGTAAAGCTGAAGAAGAAGCGTTAAAGAAAGCGGAAGAAGAACGCAAGCGTAAAGCGGCCGAAGCAGAAGCTGAACGTAAACGCAAAGAAGAAGAAGCCGAACGTAAACGTCAGCAAGCATTGCAAGAGCAAATGCTGCAAGAACAATTAGCTGCTGAACAGGCTGCACGTAATAAAGTGCGTCAGCAACAAGTAGTGGGCGAAGTTGAAAAATATAAAGCGTTAATTATGGCGCGCATTCAGCAAAACTTCTTAAAAGATGAGAAGATGAAAGGCAAAGAATGTCGTCTTAATATTCGTCTTGGTTTCAATGGCTTAGTGACTCAAGTAAAATCACTGGGCGGCGATACCTTGGTATGTGAAGCGGCAATGCGCGCAGTGCGTATGGCAGATACATTACCAGTATCACCAGACCGTGAAGTATTTGAGCAACTTAAAAATATTAATTTAACTATAGCGCCTCAATTTTAAAGGAATGATATGTTTAACCAGATAAAAACAGCATGTTTTATTGTATTACTGGGCTTTCATGGCATTGCCAGTGCTGCACTAGAAATTGTGATCACCGATGGTATTGATGGTGCACGCCCAATTGCGGTTGTGCCATTTCAATATCAAGGTGTGGGAACGATCCCTGAAAAACTAAGTTCAGTAATTGCAGCTGACTTAATGCGCAGTGGTAAGTTTAAGCCTATTGATGTGAATACGATGCCGCAACTTCCTGCTGCTGACACTGACGTTGATTACGGTGCGTGGGTAAATAAAGGTGTTGAAGCAATCCTTGTTGGTAAAGTTGAACAACAATCGGGTGGTCGTTACTTAGTAAAGTATGAGCTTATCGATGTGATCCGTGGCCAAATTACCGGTGGCCAAACTCAAATGATGAGCAATGGCCAACTTGTTAAAAGCCAAGACCATATCTTAGATGCTCGTGAAAGTGTTATTGCAGAAAATGGCTTTCGCCGATACGCGCACCGCATTAGCGATGTAGTTTATGAAGCATTAACAGGTGAAAAAGGTGCGTTTTTAACAAAGATTGCTTATGTGATTGTACGTGAAGAAGAGCCAAAGCCTTATCAACTAGTTGTTGCTGACTATGATGGTTTTAATGAGCAAGTGTTACTTCGTTCTAAAGAACCGTTAATGTCACCAGCCTGGTCACCTGATGGTACTAAGCTTGCGTACGTAACATTTGAAAATCGTCAAAGCCAAATTTACATCCAAGACTTATACACGGGTAAACGTGAGCTAATCACAAGCCATCCGGGTATTAATGGTGCACCACAGTTTTCACCAGACGGTAAAAAGTTACTTTTAGTGCTTTCTAAAGACCGCAATGGTGCAACAGAAGTGTATGTTTTAGACCTTGCAACTCGCAAAGAAAGACGTCTTACAAACCACCGTAGTATAGATACTGAACCATCGTGGTTCCCTAATGGTGAAGATATTGTGTTTACGTCTGAAAGGGGTGGTAATGCTCAGATTTATAAGTTAAATTTGCAAACTGGCAGGTCAAAACGCATGACGTTTGACGGAGATATGAACCTTGCAGGTTCGATTTCTCCAGACGGGAAAGAATTAGTGATGGTGAATCGTACCAACGGTCAATACCATCTTGCTAAGAAAGAGCTAGCTACAGGCGCGTTCCAAGTGTTAACACGAACTCGCCTAGATGAATCACCGAGTATCGCTCCAAACGGCTCGATGATTATCTACAGCACGCTTCATAATAATAAACAGGTGTTGGCGTTAGTTTCTATGGACGGTCGCTTTAAAGCACGCTTACCTGTGCTAAACGGACAAGTAAAGGCACCAGCTTGGTCGCCTTATTTACAGTAATTTTACTGGTTTACTCAATATAGGAATCAATTAAATGCAACTTAATAAAACTTTAAAAGGCCTGCTTATTGCTGTGCCAGTGATGACATTAGCGGCGTGTAGCTCTTCTTCAGGTGTTGATGAAGGTTCTGCAAACCAATCTAACCAAGGTATGGTTGAGCAATCAAACAACACTGATACTGTTGAAGTTGCAACACTTACTCCAGAGCAACAAGCTGAAGAAGCACTTCGTGAAAAATACGAAGCGTTACGTCAAGAGCAAATCATTTACTTTGGTTTTGATAACGCAAAAATCCAAAGCCAATATGCTGAGCTTTTACAAGCACACGCTGAGTTCTTAGTACAAAACCCTTCAGTTAAAGTGCTAATCGAAGGTCACGCAGATGAGCGCGGTACACCTGAGTACAACATCGCACTAGGTGAGCACCGTGGTCAAGCAGTAGAAAAATACCTACAAAGTTTAGGTGTTTCTGCTAGCCAAATGTCAGTTGTGAGCTATGGTGAAGAGAAGCCAATGGTTAAGTCTCGCACTGAAGAAGCGTTCGCGAAGAACCGTCGCGCAGTATTAGTTTACTAATAAAGAGTCATTATGAAGCCGAAAATTATTTTGGCAGCAATGATCTTAAGCGGGAGCACCCAGTTATGGGCTGCTCCCGCTCCTGTTTCAGAAGCTGCAAGCTCGCAATCGAGCATTGAGAAGCGTTTAGTCGCTTTAGAAAACATGATGAAGTCACGTAATTTATTGCAAGCTGAGCTTCAGCAGCAGCTTAATATTTTACAAGACGAAGTAAGCCAAGTACGTGGTATTACTGAAGAGCAAAGCTATAAGCTTGAAAAAGTACTTCAGCGTCAGCGTGAGCTTTATCAAGAGATTGAGAACCGTGTAAGCCAAGCGTATAGTCAGCCTGCTGCAACACAAACTCAACCTACGAACACTTATACGGATGTGGGTCCATCACAGGCAATTAGTTCAGATTTATCTGAAAACGAAGCCTATGAGCGCGCAGTGGCGTTAATCATGAAAGATAAACGTTATGAGCAAGCAATTCCTGAGTTTCAAACATTCTTAACGACTTACCCTAATTCAGTGTATGCATCGAATGCACATTATTGGTTAGGCCAGCTTTTAACAATTCAAAACGATCCAGCGGGTGCAACTGAGCACTTTAAAGTAGTTGTGAATGAATACCCAAATTCTAACAAGCGCCCAGATGCGATGTTAAAATTAGGAAACTTATTAGCGGATCAAGGTTTAGGCGAACAAGCCCTTAAAACCTTTAATGATTTAATAAATCAGTACCCAAGTACAACCGCTGCAAAATTAGCCACAGAACGTTTGTCTCAAATGTAGATTTGACCTGATTAGACTGCTTTTTGACTTAAGCGGTCTAAAATTAGGCATCTAGACATAAAAACTTAAAAAAAGAGATATTTTCTGTTGCACTCAGCATTTAAATAAGTATTATAAGCGCCCGCAGCAGGCGATTGGTAACAACAGCCGAATTGCGGAAAAAAGAGCGGGTCATTAGCTCAGTTGGTAGAGCAGTGGACTTTTAATCCATTGGTCGATGGTTCAAGTCCATCATGACCCACCATTCTCTTAGAATGGTAATCTTTAATCGACGGATTTACGTATAGCTTTT
>NZ_PQBX01000039.1:271463-271931 GCF_002964625.1 Pseudoalteromonas sp. T1lg21 | reverse complement strand
GAGCAGTGGACTTTTAATCCATTGGTCGATGGTTCAAGTCCATCATGACCCACCATTCTTCGAATGGTCTTATATCGGCGGATTAACGCAATTAATACCAGAGCGGGTCATTAGCTCAGTTGGTAGAGCAGTGGACTTTTAATCCATTGGTCGATGGTTCAAGTCCATCATGACCCACCATTTTATGGTATTATTCAAATCGACGGATTTACGTAGCTTTTAATAAGCAGCAGAGCGGGTCATTAGCTCAGTTGGTAGAGCAGTGGACTTTTAATCCATTGGTCGATGGTTCAAGTCCATCATGACCCACCATTCTTTGAATGGTTCTATATCGGCGGATTTACGTAGCTTTTAATAAGCAGCAGAGCGGGTCATTAGCTCAGTTGGTAGAGCAGTGGACTTTTAATCCATTGGTCGATGGTTCAAGTCCATCATGACCCACCATTCTTCGAATGGTCTTATATCGGC
>NZ_PQBX01000039.1:271327-271453 GCF_002964625.1 Pseudoalteromonas sp. T1lg21 | reverse complement strand
ATCCAGAGCGGGTCATTAGCTCAGTTGGTAGAGCAGTGGACTTTTAATCCATTGGTCGATGGTTCAAGTCCATCATGACCCACCATTTCTAAAATGGTATCTCACGTCGGCGGATTTACGCATCTA
>NZ_PQBX01000039.1:0-271317 GCF_002964625.1 Pseudoalteromonas sp. T1lg21 | reverse complement strand
TACCAGAGCGGGTCATTAGCTCAGTTGGTAGAGCAGTGGACTTTTAATCCATTGGTCGATGGTTCAAGTCCATCATGACCCACCATTTTAATGGTATTGTATATCGGCGGATTGACGCATCTTAATATCCAGAGCGGGTCATTAGCTCAGTTGGTAGAGCAGTGGACTTTTAATCCATTGGTCGATGGTTCAAGTCCATCATGACCCACCATTTCTTATTTATCATTTCTTTCTAAGTTATCTTTTATTTATCTTAACAGCGCACAGCAATACTGTTCTTTAGCGTCATATTCTCGTATAATTCGCGCCATGAATGCACTGTGGACTAAGTGGTCGAGAAATGAGTCTAGCTGAACAAATTATGCCTGAAGATTATATCTTCCCTCCAAAGCCAGCTCCGTTATCAAAAGACGAGCAAGCTGAGTACAAGGCACGTATCAAACAATTATTAAAAGACAAGAATGCCGTTCTTGTTGCCCATTATTACACTGATCCTGAAATTCAAGCACTTGCTGAAGAAACAGGGGGTTGTGTTGCCGACTCGCTAGAAATGGCGCGTTTTGGAGCTAAGCACGATGCAGATGTAATTGTGGTAGCGGGTGTTCGTTTCATGGGCGAAACAGCAAAAATCCTTACGCCAAATAAAACCGTTGTTATGCCAACGCTTGCTGCAACCTGTTCATTAGACGTAGGTTGCCCAATCGAAGAGTTCTCTGCGTTTTGTGATCAGCATCCAGATCGTAAAGTCGTGGTGTATGCAAATACATCAACCGCTGTTAAGGCGCGTGCAGATTGGATTGTGACTTCTTCATGTGCGCTTGAGATCGTAGAGCACCTTGATGAGCAAGGCGAAAAAATCATTTGGGGTCCTGATAAACACTTAGGTTCTTATATTCAAAAGAACACAGGTGCTGACATGATCATGTGGAATGGCGCCTGTATCGTTCATGACGAGTTTAAAACCAAAGCACTTAAGGATATGAAAGCCTTACACCCAGATGCGGCTGTATTGGTTCATCCAGAGTCTCCTGCGGAGATTGTAGCCTTAGCTGATGCAGTTGGTTCAACAAGCCAACTAATCAAAGCAGCGCAAACCATGGACAACAAAAAGTTCATCGTTGCGACTGACCGTGGCATTTTCTACAAAATGCAGCAGTTATGCCCAGAGAAAGAATTCTTTGAAGCACCAACAGCAGGTGAAGGCGCAACCTGTAAAAGCTGTGCACATTGCCCGTGGATGGCAATGAATGGCTTAAAAGCGATTGAAGAAGCACTGACAGACCCTGAAGGTAAAGAAGTGTTTGTTGATATGGACTTACGCGAAGGCGCATTAAAGTCGCTTAACCGTATGTTAGAGTTCTCAGCATCGCTTCAGCGTTAATGTTTATACAAAAGGCAAGGTGTTCACCTTGCCTTTTTTGTTTGATTACTAATCACTTAACTGCACTATTTTAAAAAGCCCTTGCGTCGGTAGGGTTGTTTTCATACTATAGCGCCTCGCTAAAATCTTAGTTAGCGCCTTAGGTGACGTGTCCGAGTGGCTGAAGGAGCACGCCTGGAAAGTGTGTATACGGCAACGTATCGAGAGTTCGAATCTCTCCGTCACCGCCATTTCTTAATTTTACCCCACCATAGCAAAGTGCTTTTCAAGATTACATTTAGCACGCATGGCTATGTGACTGCTGACTTTCCTTGCAAGTTCTATCACTAGTAATTCAAGTTGGTCACGGCTATAACCAAGTAATACACAGCGTTTAAGTTGTTCGCTAACTAAGCTGCTGGCATCGTCTAATGCAAATAAAGCGCCTAAAGAGGCAAGCTCAAATACAGTGTTGTTCTGCTGCTCTATGCCAAACGGCAGCTGACCAAATGTGAGTGCAGTTTTTAGCTGCTGCTCTGTGCGCTTGATAAGCAATGTATTTGAACCTTGAATATCATCAAGTGAGTTTAAAATCTCTAGCGCCAGCAATGCTTTTGGCACCCCAGAATACACACTAATATGCGGTAAAATATCACACAACTCTTGCATTGAAACGCCATCATTCAATGCGTGCTGACATGCTCGTTTTAACAAAGGCTTGTCATGAACGGTGACCAAAGCAGCGATCGCGACAAACACAAATAAATCCGTGTTGTTATGGCTCATAATTTCTCTTTTGATTTTAGGTATTGAATGTATTGAGGTTTTGTAGCAGTGGCTGATTGCATAGAGCATGCAATCGAAAAAATGAAAATACATTATGGTCGATAATGGCCGTTTCTGCTTGCCATAAATGATTTAATTTTTGCCTAAAACAACGAACTGTTACCTTTAATGGTCCTAACCTTAAATTACGGTGATACACTTAATTGAGTATTTATGTGAGGTAATCTAAATGCGTCAGGCATTAATAGAAGCAGTGAAAGCAATAGCGATTGCAGATGGTAGTTTTGAAACAGCTATACCTGAGTTATTGGTATTCAGACGAAGCGAAGTCTCATTGCCGATGGCCTGCGTGTATGAATTAGGACTGGGCATTAGCTTGCAAGGTGCAAAGCGAGTTGTGCTGGGTGAGCATAGTTATGATTACACTGACGGCCAATCTCTGGTTACCTCAGTCGATGTGCCTGTTGCGTCGCATATTACTCGTGCCAGTAAAGAGCAGCCATTTTATGGACTTTACTTGCGTTTAGATGCTCATGAAATCAGCCACATTGTTGCTGAAATGGAGTTTGCAGGGCAAGACAAGTTTCCTAAGCACCAAGCTATGTCGGTGGTTGATACTGATAACGGCTTACTTGATGCTTTACTGAGGCTTATTCAACTCGACAATGAGCCACACTTAAAAGCTAATCTTGCGCCACTTATTAAAAAAGAAATCATATTGCGCTTGTTAAATAGTCCGCATAGCCCTTATTTAAGGCAGATTGTAATGTCTGGCTCAGCCCATCAAAAAATCGCCAAGACCTTATGTTGGTTAAAAGAAAACTACACTAGTCAATTTTCAATTGATGATTTGGCCCGTGATGCACACATGAGCCCCTCGACATTCAGGCTGCATTTTCGTGATGTAGTAAAAATGAGCCCGTTGCAATATGTAAAAAATCTGCGCTTGCAGGCGGCAAGACAATTAATGCTGAATGAGCGAATTGATGTAGGCTCTGCAGCCTTAAAAGTGGGTTATGAAAGCCCATCGCAGTTTAGTCGTGAATACACTCGCTTTTTTGGTAAGTCACCGATAAAAGATATTTCAGCACTGCGGTTACAACAAATCGCATAAAAAATGGGAGCACATGGCTCCCTTATATTTAAAATCGTTTCTTTGGCATTCTCAGCTGTGAGTCAAACTCGTCGGGGAATAAAATGGTGCCGTCGTCTTGATCTGTTGGGAACACCGCAATGAGTAAATCATCTTGCTCAAGGCCAGGTGTCCAGCGGCTTAACCAATCTTTTACAGGAATGGCTTTTGGTGTGCAGTCTTGCCATTCGCCGGTTGCCCAGCTTTGTGCAAATTCGCGGCTAGGCCACACAGGTACACAGTCGTCGTCTTCGTTAGAGAGCATGACACAGCCATGTTCGTCATTGAGGATCCACACTTGTTTAAACTCTTGAACCGTTTCAAACATATAAGCGAGTCGTTTCTTTGCCCCTAAGGCAAGAACAGTATCAAATTCAGTTTCAACACGTTTAGCAGTTGCATTATTCATGATAGGCTCACTCTTTTAGTTATACACAGCTACACCTTAATCATAAGGTGATAAATAAATATGACAAGTAAAGTTAATAGCTAAATTAATTTACTAATGCAGCGAATAGATCGTCAGCAAGTTGTTGCAGAGATTTTGGATCTTGATTTGTGAGTGCATAGGTACGAATACCGTATATGCCCATCACTAAAAAGCGCGCCAACTGTTGAGATGACTTGCTACTTTTAAATTCGTGGTTATCAAGGGCTTTTTGAAGCTGCTCAGCGAGGGCATGCTCGTAGGCATTAAGGTTACCACGTAGCACTGTACAAATTTGTGGGTCATTGCCTTCAACCTCAGAAATACTCTTTGTAAGTAAGCACACCTTGGCAACTTCACCTTCAATACATTCATCAACAATCACTGTTAAGTAATGTTTGAGGGTCGATAAAATTGATTGTTGGTCATTAAAAAGGGCAGTAAATTGTTGGTTTCTGTCTTTTTGATATTGCTCGGTAGCGGCTAAGAATAAGCCTTTTTTGTTGCCATAAGCCGCGTAAATAGAGCCCGGATGAAGGTGAGTCACTTCTTTTAATTTTTGCATACTGGTCTTCGCATAGCCATATTGCATAAAAGCATGCATTGCTTGGCGTAGTACAAATTCAGTATCAAATTCAGCAGTTCTCATTAAGGCTCCTCACGGTATATAATACCAATCCGCAATAATACTTAGTCATTTTGAGGGATTAAACCTGTCGCTACCCGCGTTAAAAATTTCTGATTTACGACTGCATGGATGCAGAAGGTAGAGCAATGCAGGAGCAATTGCCGAGCACAACTAAATAACGAAATTTTTGCCTTGTTATCAACGAGGTTTTCTTGCCTCAAAATAGACCACTTAATTAAGCGAATTGGTATAAACGAAGTTTACGTAATCTTGAACGATTATTCAAAATAAACCTTGAAGTATGTTTGTTTCGCCCTTATCTTGAATGTATGTTCAAGATAAGGATAAAACCATGACAACCGATTTACTTTCTCCATTTAAACTAAATGACAGCATTGAGCTGCAAAACCGTGTACTAATGGCACCACTGACACGCTGTATGAGCGACGATAATCTCGTACCAACCCAAGCAATGGTTGATTATTATGCACGCCGTGCCGATGCGGGCTTAATTATTAGCGAAGCAACGATTATTCGTCCAGATGCGCAAGGTTACCCAAATACACCGGGTCTATTTACCAGTGAACAAATTCAAGGCTGGAAAAAAGTCACCGATGCTGTGCACGCCAAAGGCGGCAAAATGTTTGCTCAGCTTTGGCACGTAGGTCGTGTTGCACACCCTCACTTTTTTGGTGGTGATGTTCTGGCACCATCAGCAATTGGTGTAGAAGGTTCGGTACCGAGAATGCGTGAGTTAACTTACGTTACTCCAAAAGCGGCAACCATCGAAGACATCCAAGTTTTAATTGCCGACTACGCAAAAGCGGCTGAAAATGCAATTGAAGCGGGTTTTGATGGTGTAGAAATTCATGGTGCAAATGGTTACTTGATTGATCAATTCTTACACTTTGCTGCCAACCAACGTGAAGACCAATACGGTCAAACACCAGAAAACATGTCACGATTTGCTCTTGAAGTCGTTGATGCTGTCGTGGCAGCAATTGGTGCAGATAAAACTGCTTTACGTTTATCGCCAGGTGCGTATTTTAATATGACCGAAAGCGACGGTGATAAAGCGGTATTCGATTATCTATTACCAGCCCTTGAAACACGTAATCTTGCGTACTTACATGTGGGTATTTTTGATGACAGCATGCGCTTTGCAAGCTTAGGTGATAAGTCGGCGTCTGAATATATGCGCGGTGCGTACAAAGGTACCTTAGTAGGGGTAGGTAGCTATAGTTTTGAGACGGCTAATCAAGCTATCGATAACAACCAATTTGATTTAATTGCGATTGGTCGCCCATTCATTGCGAACCCAGATTACATCAGTAAAGTTAAAAATGGTGAAGCATTAACACCATACAGCGACGAAATGCTGGCTGAATTGATTTAAGAAAATCTAATAATATTGTCCAACCAACAAGCGCTCAGTTAATTTAACTGGGCGTTTTTTTCTAATACTTTCTTATATATTAAACAGTTAAGTCTTAAATCTGCCATGAAAATGCATTAATTGTTTAACTGTTGTGTCAAAAATTTTGACCCTAAATGTAATACACGCTCTGCATACTGTGCCCGCTTTTAAATACGTAACCTTGGAAAAACAATGAGCACAGTAGCAAAAAAAACCAAGCTAAGCCTTGTGATCGCAACGCTTTTAGCAACATCGGCACATGCAAACACGACTAACGAAATTGAAGAAATTACCGTTGTTGCAAAGCCAACCAGTTATGCAAATAACGTTATTGAACCTGCCATGCTTGAGCAACAAAGTTCAGTATCAAGTGTGTTAGCCGTGATTGATAACCTACCGGGTATTAGCATCAACGAAGGTGATGCATTCGGTGGTGACGACTGGTCAACCACCATTACTATGCGTGGCTTTAGTATCGATGGTAATCAACAGCAATTAGGTATGACGATTGATGGTATTCCTAATGGCGGTTCTAACTATGGTGGCGGTGCAAAAGCAAACCGTTACTTAGACAGCGAAAACTTAGCAACAGTTGAAGTAGGGCAAGGTACGTCTGATATTGCCTCTGCATCACTCGAAGCATTAGGTGGTACTTTTAATTTTGTGAGTGCACAACCGAGCACAGAGCAAAGCACTACGTTTGCTTACACAACGGGCGATCATAACGCTAGCCGTTACTTTGTTAAGCACGAAACCGGCACTGTGTTTGATAACACGCAAGCTTATATCAGCTATTCGCAAACAGACACCAGCCGTTGGGTTGGAGATGGTAGCAATGGTGGTAAAGACAACCAGCACATCGAAGCGAAGTTTGTATCAGACTTTAGCGACTTAACCGTAACGGGTCGTGTTTCGTATGATGATGTTCATGAAATTAACTATAACAGCATCAGCATTAGTGAGTTTGAACAAAACCCTGATTGGGATCGTTTAACTTGGAATTGGACTGGCGTGCCGCATTTTGATCAAATGTTTGCTGAGGGCTGGGGTACACTGCGTGAAAATACCCTTGCGTATGTAAAGTTTGATTACGCGTTAAGTGCCACTTCAAACTTAAGCTTGTCGCCTTACTATCATAAAAATTCAGGTCGTGGTGATTGGATCCCGCCTTATTTAACGTCACCTGTTGATGGCGATGGCAACCCAACAATAATTGGCGGCGAAAACGCTGGCAGCTACGGCTTCACCGACAGCGACGGTAATCCACTTGCACCTGCTGCAGGTTGTACGGCAAGTTTAGAGTGGCCATGGTCTTCAGGCCCTGGCTTAAACCCAGCCTGTTACCCAGATGATGCTATTCCGGTTATGTCGTATCGTCATACTCACTACAAAAAAGACCGCTTAGGTATGACCGGTGAATACCAAGTAACCCTTGGCAACCATGACATTGAAGCCGGTTTTTGGTTTGAACAAACAGACCGTGATGAGTCACGTGACTGGCATAAAGTTATTGATGCCCGTGTCTATCATCACTTTGACCATACGCCGTATTGGACACAGTACAAAAACACCTTTGAAACCGATACATTCAAATGGTACGTACAAGACTCAATCAGTTTAGGCGACTTCACACTTAATTTAGGTGCTAAACAGTACCTTGTTGAGCTTCAGCGTTATAACCATTTTGAAGATGAATACTCAGATAAAATCGACAGTGATTCAGATGTGCTCTTCAGCGGTGGTGTGCTTTATCAGCTATCTGCAAGCACAGAGCTATTCACCAGCTACAGCGAAAATTTTGCGGCAATTAAAGATGGTGTACTTGAACGAGATTCATCAACACTGACCGAAATTGAACCTGAAACAGCTGAAAACATCGACCTAGGTGTGCGTTACAGTGATGACCGCTTAAGCTTAACTGCAACAGCTTACAGCATTGAATTTGATAACCGCATTACCTTTATTGCTCCGGGCAGTGATACCGATGGTATTGACTACACGATCGGCACGAACGGTTCTTACATCAACGTTGGTGGTATTGAGTCAACGGGTGTTGAGCTTTCAGCAAGCTATATGCTGACTGACAAATGGAATCTTTACACATCGTATACGTACAATAACTCTGAGTATCAATCGAACGATCCAAGTGCTTACAACAGCGATGGTGAGCTACTTGAGGATGCATCAGCCAGCTTTAAAGCGGGTGATGAAGTGATTGACTCAGCACAAGATTTATTTGTGGTATCGGCAGACTACTACAGCGGTGATTTCCGCTTTGGATTATCGGCTAAATACACAGGTGAGCGTTTAGGTGCATGGACTGATGAACAAACTCGTTCACGTAACAAAGTTGATGGTTACACCTTGGTTGATTTAAACATTGGTTATAACACCAGTCTTGATTCAGGCGTGTTTAAATCAATCGACCTTGCATTTGTGGTGAATAACCTGTTTGATAAATCATATCTCGCAGGTGGCACAGGTAATGGCTCTACCTACTTTATTGGTGCACCACGTACCGCAGCTTTAACACTTACAGCGCAGTTTTAAGTAATAAGCTAACGTTTTAAATAGCCCATCGTTGATGGGCTTTTTTACAGGTGAAATATGAAAAAATTAATTTTAGCCACGGCGGTTGTAGCGGCATCACTATTAAGCTTAAACAGTAAAGCTGCCGACAATGTTGTGCTCGTAACTCTTGATGGGCTTCGCTGGCAAGAAGTGTTCTCTGGTGCAGATAAAAACCTAATCGATAACACTGATTTTGTTGCAGATACAGATGAACTAACGGCGCTTTTTTGGCGAGATGACCAAGCACAGCGAACTCAAGCGTTAATGCCATTTTTTAGCGAAACATTGGCAAAACAAGGCGTTTTGATTGGCGATAGAACGCAAGGCTCATTGATGTCAGTAAGCAACCCGTGGTATTTCTCATACCCAGGTTACAGTGAAATTTTAACCGGCATGGTAGATGAAAATATCGATAGTAACGATAAAGTGCCTAACCCCAATAAAACCATTTTAGAGAGTTTAAATTCTCAGCCAGAGTTTAAAGGTAAAACCGCGCTTTTTGGTAGCTGGGATGTGTTTCCCTATATTGTAAATCGTGAGCGCAGTGGAGTGTTTGTTAATGCTGGCTTTGAAACTTTTGATGCGGTGAAGTCAAAGGAAGTGACTCTGCTAAACCAAATGCAAAGCGAGATCCCAAGCCCTTGGCACAATGTGCGCCTCGACAGCTTTACTTACCGATTTGCCAAACAATATTTATTAAATAAACAGCCGCGTTTGCTGGTTATTAGCTTGGGTGAAACCGATGACTTTGCTCATAACGGTAAATACGATGCCTATTTAAAATCGGCTAAACAAAGCGATGCGTTTATCCGTGACCTTTGGCAAACAATTCAACAAACACCGGGCTATAAAGACAATACCACATTGATCATCACGACCGATCATGGCCGTGGCAGTCATGCTGATGATTGGCAGCATCATAGTCGAAGCGTGCTTTGGCACGTTCAGAGCAAGGAAAGCAGCGTTTTCCAAACGGCATTGTTGGCTCTGAGCATATTTGGTTAGCAGCTATTGGCCCAGATATAAAAGCAACAGGCTTAATTAAGCCAAGCAATGAGCTCAAACAAGCGCAAGTAGCGGCAACTGTGCTGAATATTTTAGGCGTTAACAGTCAGCAAGTTAACCCGAAAATGGTCGCGCCAATTAAGGAGATTTTAAAATGAGTTTAACTTTTAGTTTGTTTAAAAGCGCCTTATCTGGGTTAATGCTGGTTAGTAGTGTGAGTGCGATTGCCGCGCCAAGTAAAATTTTGTTTGGCTCATGTGGTCATCAAGACAAGGCTATTCCGATTTTTGATGCCATCAACAAAGAGCAAGCCGATTTATTTATGTTCCTTGGCGATAACATTTATGGTGATACCGAAGATATGTCGGTACTTGCTGATAAATACCAACGTTTAGGGCAAAAGCCGGGCTTTAAAACATTACGTGCGAATACGCCAATCATTGCCATGTGGGATGACCATGATTATGGCGAAAACGACGCTGGCAGCGAATACCCCAAAAAACAGCAATCACGAAAAATCATGCTCGACTTTTGGCAAGAGCCTGCGGATTCTGCTCGCAGAACTCGTGAAGATGGTATTTACACTTCGTACACGTACGGTGAAGGTGAGCAAACAGTAAAGGTGATCATGCCTGATCTTCGTTTTAATCGCACACCGTTGAATCACGTATCGGCGATGACCTATCAACTTGAACGAAAACCTGCAAAACAAGGGCCTTATAGCCCAACAACTGATAAAAACGCCTCTATGCTTGGCGAAAGCCAATGGCAATGGCTTGAACAAGAGCTTAAGTCAGATGAAAAGATAAAAATCATTGCCTCAAGCTTGCAGCTATTAGCTGATTTTACTGGTTGGGAGTCATGGGCTAATTATCCGGCTGATCGTGAGCGCTTATTTGCGCTTATTAAAAAACATAAAGTAAACGGTGTGATTATTGTCAGTGGCGATACCCACTGGGGTGAGCTGTCTAAATATCAACAAAACCTAGATTACCCGTTATATGAGATGACTAGTTCTGGGCTTACAGAAAAGTGGAAAGATGTTAGCCCTAATAAACACCGTGTGGGTGATTACACTCATGAAGTTAACTACGGCGATTTAACAATCGATTGGCAAAAAGCAGATCCTACCATTCGTATTGCGCTTAAAGGTATTAAGGGTGATGAGATCATGCACACCGAGTTTGCGTTATCGACGATAAGCCCATACCAGTAAATATTGCCAGCTGCGCATATCTTTAACACATGCCCGCAGCTCATGCCCGCAAACATGGAATAAGCCTTGTTTGCGGGTATTTCTCTCTATCCCATCTAATTAAAATATCTTACACTGTGTCAATTAGTTAGTTTCAAGCAAGGACAGTGTAAAGTGCTGAATATAATTCAATCAAATCGCATGGAAGCACTGCAAGCGCGGTTTCACGCTCTTCTTAAAGTTAATCCGCTAACGAGCCCTTTTAAAAAAGAAATTGTGCTCGTGCAGTCACCGGGTATGTCGCAGTGGCTAAAAATAGGTTTAAGCGAACACTTAGGGATTGCCGCTCAGGTCGATTTTCCGCTGCCTTCGAGTTTTATTTGGCAGCTTTACCAACAATTATTGCCTGATGTACCCAGTGAATCACCGTATAACAAAGCTAACCTTGCTTGGAAGCTGTTTGCGATTTTACCAAACTGCATTGATGAGCCGCTGTATTTACCACTTAAAACCTATTTAGAGGGTGACAGTGAAGGGCAAAAAACCTTTGCCTTGTGCGAGAAAATTGCCGACGTTTATGACCAATACTTAATGTATCGCCCTAATTGGATTGCCACTTGGGAGCAGGGCATCGATGAACTTGATGATGTTGATGTAGGCATTGCGCCATGGCAACCGGATCTTTGGCGCAAGCTGGTGGCGCACAGTAAAGAACTTGGGCAAAGCCAATATCACCGCGCCAATATGCAAGACAAACTCCTTGCAGCCCTTGAAAAAATGGACGCAAGCCAATTACCCGAGCGTATTAGCTTATTTGGTATTTCTGCAATTGCGAGTAGCCAGCTTGAAGTGTTTCAGGCCATTGCGAAAAAAACGCAGGTGTTTTTGTTTTTCTTCAACCCCAGTGAGCATTACTGGGGTGACACACTCGATGAAAAAACAGCAGCTAAGATTGCTGCTAAATATGCCAAACGCCCGCAGTTACAAGCGCTTGAAGACAGCGAGAAAAACCCTGATCACGAGTACTTTTTTATTGGTAACCCGTTACTCTCGTCGTGGGGTAAATTAGGCCGAGACTATTTTGAGCAGTTACTACAACTAGACGCGCAGTGGCTTGACGGATTTGATAACGAGTTTGATCAAAGCTTGCTATCGCAAATTCAGTCTGAAATTTACCAGTTAGCTTTTAAAGGTGAATCACTAACACCAGATAAAGAATGGTTTATTAATGACGAAGGCAAATTGCCGATTCAGACTGATGACACCAGTATTGTGCTAAGCGATTGTCACACGCCACTTCGTGAAGTAGAACGACTACATGATTACTTGCTTAATTTATTCAATGAAAATAAAGCACTAACACCGAAAGATATTATTGTAATGATGCCGGATGTTGGCACATACAGCCCGTATATTGAGGCGGTGTTTGGTGGTGCAGAAGGGCGACGCTTTATCCCTTATGCGTTAGCCGATTTAGCCATAGAACAAGAAAAACCTGTGCTTAGTTCGTTTGCTAGTTTAGCTGATTTACCATACTCACGCTTTGGTGTATCTGACATTCTTGATTTACTGCAAGTCACGCAAATTGCCGAAAAATTTAACCTCGAAGCTCATGAGTATGAGCAAATAGGTTTTTGGCTTGAACGCGTTGGCGTTAAATGGGGCTTAGATGCCGCCCACAAAGACAGTTTTGGCTTACCAGCAATAGATTTAAACACTTGGCAACATGGCCTAAACCGCTTGTTACTTGGTGTTGCACAACGTGATGAACTACTGCCTTTCTCGGGGATTTACAGTGCCGATGAAGTTGAAGGTATGGCACTGAATACCTTAAATAAACTCATTGAATTTATTGATGTACTGGCCCGATATAAAGCTAAGCTGCAAGCTGATGCACCGCTTAACGAAAAAGCAGAAATTCTCAAAGAATTATTAAGCGATATATACAGCGATGAAGGCGAGCAAAGCTGGGATTTATTAGTACTGCAAAAAGTGCTCGATACACTGATTAAGCATTATGATAATGGCGATTACCAACAAGCTGTTTCGCAGCGTATTGTGAGTTACTTGGTTAAACAAGGTATTCAAGAAAAAGGCGTAGGGCAGCGCTTTTTAGTGGGGCAAGTTAACTTTTGTACGTTGATGCCAATGCGTGCGGTGCCATTTAAAGTGGTGTGCATGCTAGGTTTAAATGATGCAGATTACCCGCGTACCGTTCAGCCAATCGGTTTTGACTTAGTTCCTTACTCAAAACGCCAAAAAGGCGACCGCTCTCGCAAACTTGATGACCGTTACCTGTTTTTAGAAGCGATTTTAAGTGCTCGTGAGAATTTATACATCAGTTATATTGGCCGTTCTTGCTTTGATAACCAACCAAGAATGCCCTCAACTTTAGTGAGCGAGCTTTTGGAATACATAGCCCGTAGTTTTGAATTTGCTGACAAAGACACTCACTTAAAGCTACCAGAGGCGCTAATTAATTATCAGCACTTACAGCCATTTAACCCAGCTTATTATCTAACAGAGAAAACAGATGACGAGCAAAAAGCAAATAAACCGCTAGCCACACAATTACACAGCTATAACCCAGTGTGGATGCCAGCTCAACCTGTTAATCCTGAGCCACAGCAAGCGCTCAGTGTTCAGCCAGAAAGCAGTGTTGAGTTAACTCAGTTTATTCGCAGTATTTGCCAGCCGCACGAGAGCTTTTATCAGCAAAGTTTGGGTTTACGCTTACCGCAATTTAACGATATTGCTAAAGATGAAGAGCCATTTAGTTTAGACGCATTACGCCGCTACTTTTACCTTGACGAAATTCTCGAAGCGAGCATTCAAGAGTTACCGCTTAACAAAGCGCAAATAATGCAGCGCGGTGAGTTACCACAAGCCCATGTTGGCGACCTTGTGTTTGAAAGTATGCAGCACCGAGTTGATGCGCTTGCAGGGCAAGTGAAAGCGCATATTCAAGGTGATGAAGCATTACCCGTTGAAGTAAATATTAAAATAGCCAACACCACACTAGAAGGTTGGTTAAATCATATTTATGGTCAAAAACAGGTGTTTTATCGCACCGCCAGTATTAAAGCAAAAGATGTAATTCGTGGCTTTGTACATCATTTAGCGGCGCAAATAATGGGGCAACCTGTTGAAACCCTCATTCTTGGCTTAGACAAGCAAATTAGTTTTTCACCCTTGTCAGAAGACGATGCCCGCAAGTATTTAAACGATTGGTTCTCGCTTTATGAAACGCTTTTAACTCGTCCAGTGGCGTTTTTTCCGGTCAGTGGTTACGAGTACATAAAAACAGATAAAGACATGGTTAAAGCAAACAATAAATTCGCGCCGCAATACATAGGCATAGGTGAAGGTGAAAACCCGTATATTCGCTTAACCATAAAAAGCCTCAAAGACTGTGAAGAAGAGTTTATAAAATGGAGCGAGCTGCTGTTATCGCCACTAGTTGAATTAGCACAGGAGGCCGATCATGCAAACGCTTAATCCAATGAGTATGGCGCTGTGTGGGCAAAGCCTTATTGAAGCCAGTGCCGGTACGGGTAAAACCTACACCATCACAGGTTTGTATTTACGGTATTTGTTGGGCTTACAAAAAGCGACCGGTGAAGATGAAGCATTAAATACGCCGCTGAGTGTTGAGCAAATACTGGTGGTGACCTTCACTGAGGCTGCAACCCAAGAAATTAAAGACCGTGTGCGGGCGCGTATAATCAATGCCAGAGATGCACTGCTTGGTAAAAAGCCCGATGATGAGCTGATTGAGCAAGTGATTAACGAGGTGACTGACAAACACGCCGCATTTGATTTGCTAGACGCTGCGGCAAAGTCGATGGATGAAGCCGCTATATTCACCATTCATGGCTTTTGTCAGCGAATGCTGAAACAACATGCTTTTGAATCCGGCGTGGCGTTTAACTTAGAGTTTATTTTAGATGAGCGTGAGCTTATTCAAGAAACCCTTAATGACTTTTGGCGTGCCTTTGTTTACCCACAATCAAAAGAGCGCACGCAAGCAATTACCGATATTTTCCCCGTGCCGGCGTCACTGTATTCACAGGTAGTGAGTTTACTCAATAAACAAGGGGCAACAATTACCCCTGAGTACGACCTTGACGATATATGGCAAGCACGCGACAACTTTGTGGCAAAAGTACCGGCATTTAAAACGGCGTGCCGTAAGAGTGAATTTATTAATGCTGTAAAAGCATCTGATTTAAGTGGTTCAAAAACCCCAGGTCGAAAAAACAGCCTTGCAGCGCTTGAAGAATACTTAAGCAATGACGAGTTGTTTTTTGTATTTGGTACCAGTAAATACTCGTTTGAAGTGTGGAGTACAGAGAATTTAAGCGACCCTGCAAATTATAAGAAAAACGGCCGCTTACTCAGTCATGCAATGCTGGCTCGGTTTGATGAAATGGCTGAACTGAGTAGCCTTATCAATAACGGATTGAATATTGCGATAGTGCAATATGCTGCTAAATGGGTGGCAAGTGCATTAGCTAAACGCAAGCAAGAGCAAGGCGTTATTACTCCAGATGATTTACTGAGTAACTTGCACCAGGCGCTTTTAAGTGAGCAAGGCCAAGCATTAAGTGAAAAAATTGCCGCTTTGTTTCCGGTTGCCATGATTGACGAATTCCAAGATACCGACCCAGTTCAATATGGTATTTTTAGCCGCATTTATGACATTAAAAACACCACGCTTGCCATGATAGGCGACCCAAAACAGGCTATTTATGGTTTCCGTGGTGCAGATATTTTTACTTATATTGGCGCAAAACAAGCCGTTTCAGATGACAAGCAATACACCCTAGATACCAACTACCGCTCAAGTGAAGGGGTTGTTGATAGCGTAAACCGTTTATTTGCTAAAAATGCTAATAGCTTTATTTACAACGATGCAATCCCATTTCAAAAGGTTAATGCCAAAGGAAAACAGCAAGACAAAGCGTTTTTAATAAACGGTGAAATGCCAAGTGCGTTTGAATTTTCGGTTTTTGTTGATGAATACGCCGAAGCGAACAACAAGCCAACCAGCAAAGGGGTGGCTCAACAAGCATTGGCTTTGCAGTATACGAAAAAAATTACTGAGCTACTAAAGCAAGCTAATGCAGGCAATGCAACCATTGCAGGAAAGCCTCTCACCGCCGCCGATATCTGTGTATTAGTGCGTGACAGAAACGAAGCACAGTTGATGAAAACTGCACTGTCAGAAGCCGCCATTGCCAGTGTGTATTTATCGCGAGATAGTGTTTTTAACCAAGAGCTTAGTCATCATTTACTGAACTTTTTAACGGCATTGCATGGACAGTATGATGAATCATTACTGCGTGGTGTGCTTGCTGGGCCATTGTTTTGCTTAAGCTACAACCGCATTTATGAGCTTCACGAAAATGAAAGTGCATGGCAAGAGCATTTAAACTTTTTTGCTCAGCTTGCTCACATTTGGCATAAACAGGGCGCTATGGCGATGCTCGAGCGTTTATTAAGCCATAATCAGCTCGCAGCACGTTGGCAGGGCTTAGGTTACAACGTTGAGCGCTGGCTCACCGATTTCCGCCATTTAGGGGAAATATTACAGCAAAAGCAAATTGAGCTTGAGGGAACCCATCGATTGTTGCGTTGGTTTGCGCAAAAAGTTAGTCAACAAGATGGTGAAGCGGTGCAAGTACGCCTAGAAAGCGATGCTAATTTGGTGAAAATTGTCACCATGCACGCCTCAAAAGGCTTAGAGTACCCGATTGTATTCATGCCGTTTGCCTGTGGTTATCGCGAAAGCAAAGAAGCCCTTTACCATAAAGACGGTAAGCTGATTTATGACCTTGCTAAAAGTGACGATGCAATGCAAAAAGCAGAGCAAGAGCGCTTGGCTGAAGATTTACGCTTGCTCTATGTGGCATTGACTCGTGCCGTGCATTTTTGTTCTGTGGGTATGTATAACATTTCGCAAGGTCGCAGTGCTCGCCCTGGAATTCAAAGTACCAGCATTGGCCACGTATTATTTGCAGGGTTAGAGATTAAATCGGGCGATGAATGGCGCGCGTTGTTACAACAATTTTGTGAAGGCTCTGCGCACATGCACTATGAGGCGTTTAGCCAAGCAGATGAGCTTGAAAAGTTAACATTTGCTGGTGCTGACAGTGAGCAAGCCTATCAAGTTAATACTGTTAAAGCAGACATTCAGCGTGATTGGCGCTCAACCAGCTTTAGTAGCTTAACGCTGAAAAAGCATACTGATCATATTGAGCTTGGCCGCAGTGATGAAGACCACGAAAAAGATGAGTTTTTAGCCCAAAATGCCAATGCTTTAACACCTTACAGCTTCCCTAAAGGGGCAAAGCCGGGTAGTTGTTTGCATGAAATATTTGAGCAATTAGACTTTACCGACCCTTATGCGTTAACGCGCCCAGCCAGCGAGCAAGACGACCACGCACTAGATAAAGTGATCAAAACGTTATTCGAAAAATACCATATTGATGATAGCTGGCAGGAAATGACCGAGCAGTGGATCCTTGCAGCACTGAATTGCCCATTAAACGATAAAGGGCTTAGTTTATCAGTACTTGAGCCCGATACCTGTTTGGTTGAAATGGAATTTAACTTACCGCTGTTATCGCTCTCAAGCGATAAGCTTAACCAAGTGTTAGTAAAACACTTTAACTTACCCGGGCAGCTTGATTTTAGTGAGGTACAAGGCTTACTAAAAGGCTTTATCGATTTAATATTTTGCTGGCAAGGTAAGTATTATATTCTTGATTATAAATCGAACTTTTTAGGTAACAGTGCGGCTGATTACCACCATGAGCAACTAGAACAGGCCATGACCAGTCATCAGTATCATTTGCAGTATTTAATTTATACCGTGGCACTGCACCGTTTATTAAAACAACGTATTCAAGATTACGATAGCGATACGCATTTAGGGGGTGTTTACTACACCTTCTTACGTGGTATGAGCGAAGGGCAAGGGGTGTATTTTAATCAGTTAACAAAACAGCAGATAACTGAGCTGGATAGCTTATTCGCACAAGGAGCCATGCTATGAGTCAACTGACATTCGGCTTTGATGAACATGAGCCAAACGAGCCAATGAATAATCAACCAGAACAACATGGCCAAAGCGATTCAGTGTTGCCTGCCACAGAACTTAAAACACAGCCGTTACTGAGTTATTTACTTGAGGCGAAACGTATTCGCTTAGTTGATGTGAAACTCGCTGAGCTATTGACTGGCATAGAAACAGTAACCGGTTCACAAACACTGATAGAGAATAACGAAGCAGCGCACAGTGAGGTTTTTTACCTGATTTTATTGCTTGCGGCAGCACAGCAAAGTCAGCACAGTTGTTTAGAGCTCGTGAATATAAACTGGCAAAATCCGTTTGAAATTAAACAGCAAAGTTTAGCTGATGCCAGCATCGCAGCCCCTGAGGTTTTAACCCCGTTTGCGACAGAATTTGGCCTTAATGAGGCCGTTAATAAACTAATGAATGCTGAGTGTGTAGGGAACGACAAACCACTGCTATTGTTTGCGAATAAACTTTATTTTGCTCGATTGGCAGAGTACGAAACCACACTGGCTTCGCGTTTACATCATTTAGCAACGAAAGAACTCACCCTTGATGAAGCCGCATTAACAGCACTACTTGAGGTGTATTTTCCTAGCAGTGAACATGCACCCAACCCAAGCGATCCTATTAAAACATTAAACTGGCAAAAAGTAGCTTGTGCGATTGCAGCAACAAAAGGCTTTAGTGTGATCACTGGCGGCCCGGGTACCGGTAAAACCACTACAGTAACTAAGCTACTAGCCATATTACAATCTTTGTATGCCAGTGCACCGCTAACAATAAAGCTGGTTGCACCTACAGGTAAAGCGGCAGCGCGTTTAACCGAGTCGATTTTAGGGGCAAAACAAAAGCTTAGTATGATCCCTGATAATATCGCGCCACTTATTCCTGACAGCGCGCAAACGATTCACCGTTTACTGGGCGTTATTCCGCATACCAATAAGTTTCGCCATAACAAGCGTAACCCACTGCATTTAGATGTACTGATCATTGATGAGGCGTCGATGGTTGATTTGTCGCTTATGGCAAAACTAATCGAGGCATTACCGAGCCATGCTAGGCTTATTTTACTGGGTGATAAAGACCAATTAGCCTCGGTTGATACGGGCAGTATTCTTAGCGACCTATGCCAAGGGCTAGAGCTTGGCAAAATGCCGGATTACAGTAGTGAAAGAGCAGCGCAGCTTAATCGCGTTTGTTTTAATAATCAGAGCGAGATACCTGCGGCGAGCAGTCATTTTGTACTTAACGATTGTATTGCGTTTTTACAGCAAAGTTATCGTTTTGATGGTAGCAGCGGCATTGGTCAATTAGCACAAGCTGTAAATACCAATAACAGTGGCTTACTGGGCTATGTTGAGCAAACGATTAATCAAGGTGGCTTTAAAGACCTTAAACTTAATTACAGCGTGATCAGTAAACCGATTGAGCAATTTGTGCAACAAGCGGCGTTGCAATATCACGATTATTTGCAGCTTATCCAGCAAGGGGCAAGTGTTGCCAATGTGCATAAAGCATTTGCTCATTATCAGTTACTGGCTGCAGTCAGAGAGGGCGATTACGGTGTAAATAGCCTTAATCAGCGTATTGAAAAAGCACTGGCTCAACAAGGTTTAATCTCGCCATATCAAAGGCATTACGTGGGTATGCCAATTATGATCAGCCAAAACGACTACCAGCTAAAACTGTTTAATGGCGACATAGGTATTTTAATGCACGATGAGCAAGGTCAGTTAAAAGCCATGTTTGTTGATGAACAAGAAAATATTCGCGCCTTTTCGCCCGCCCGTTTACCTGCTCACGACAAAGTGTATGCTATGACAATTCATAAGTCGCAAGGCTCTGAATTTGCTTATACCGCAATGATTTTACCGCCAATAAAACAGGCTAATCAGGGCATTAACAGGCAATTGGTTTACACGGGTATCACCCGCGCGAAAACCACATTTGAGCTGGTGGCAGATAAAAATGTATTGCTTATGGCAATGAATAAATCTGTTACTCGTGCATCGGGTTTATACGATAGGTTAAAACATGAAGCTAGTTAAAGTAACGAGTGATCAACTCAACGAGTTAATGGGTTGGTTTAACACAGAGGCCGAACTGCGTATTTGGTCTGGGCCATTTTTTAATTACCCATTTGATAAGCAAAGCTTTAAAAACGATTTAAACCTAGATGCGCTGAATTCCTGCGCGTTGGTTAATGACGAAAGCCAGATGTTAGGGTTTGGTCAATATTATCTACGTGAAGGTCGTTGCCATTTAGGACGGCTAGTTATCGCGCCAAGTGAGCGAGGCAAAGGTCTTGCGAAAGTGTTGATAAATTTACTAGGAGAGCAGGGCAAACAGCAATTGCAGTGTGATAGCTTGTCGTTGTTTGTGTATACCCATAATACCCTTGCTAAAACAGCTTATGAAAAAATGGGGTTTATACAAACCCAGTACCCCGCTGACATGCCACTGGATGGCTGTATTTATATGACCTGCTAAGAGCGTTTAAAGCTGCTTTTACGAAACAGATTAGGTTGCCAGCCAAAGTGTATGGCACCTAATCGTAAACATACCGTCACCGTAAATGCGCCAATAATGCACCAAATATAACTGACCTCAAGGGTGAATAAAGCCGCGTAAGTTAACCCGCCAGATAAGCAAGCGGTTGAATAGAGTTCTTCGCCCATTACTAAAGGCACTTCTCGACAGATCACATCACGCATCAGGCCGCCAAAAATACCCGTGGTCATACCCATGGTGATGGCAACAATCATATCTGCGCCGCCAATTAGTGCCTTTTCGATACCAATAATGTTGAAAATAGCCATTCCTACGGCATCCATTAATAGCATGGTGGTGTTACTTAAATCGGGTAAGTGACGAATTGATAGAATAGACGCGAATATGGCTATGTAAGTTGCGTACAAATAATCGGGCTGAGCTATCCAAAATACCGGTTTGTTAAGTAATATGTCTCGAAGTGTGCCACCACCCAAGGCGGTGACTGTGGCAACGACTACCACACCAAAACCACCGACACTTTTTTCATGGCCCAGCAAAGTGCCAGAAATAGCAAAAAACGCTACACCGATAATGCTTAAAAAATGAAAGTATTCTGATGTCATGGGGCTTCCTTACCAGTTAGTAAGTTAACCCTAGCAAAATGAGCTTTATTGATGCTGAACAGCTAAGAAAATAAGGCGGGTAATGATGTCACCCGCCAGTAGGGAATAGTGATTATATCAATACGCTTATTTAAGGTAATCAACCACTAATTGCGTCATTGCATTTACGCCAAGCTGTAAAGCTTTTTCGTCTGCAAAAAAGTGTGGTGAATGGTTACTTGGTGCTGTGACTGCATCTTGACCTTTTGGTGTGACACCTAAGAAAAAGAACATGCCTGGTGTTTCTAAGGCGTAGTAACTAAAGTCTTCGGCACCTGTGATAAGTGGCGTTGTGATCAGGTTTTCTTTACCAACTACACCAGCAAGTGTTGGTGTCATTTTCTTGGTTAATTCAACATCGTTCACTGTTACTGGGTAACCATGGTCAATGTGAACATGTGCTTCTGCGCCACCTGATTCAGCTACCATCTCAGCGGTTTTAGCTAAACGTTTTTTTATGTCAGCACGCATTTCTTGGTCAAAGGTACGAATTGTGCCCACCATTTCAACTTGATCAGGAATGATGTTGTTACGCACACCGCCATTAATGGCACCAAATGAAACCACAGAAGGCGCTTTGGTCACATCAACTTGGCGAGAAGCGATGGTTTGTGTTGCCATAATAATTTGTGATGACGCTACAATTGGGTCAACCCCATTCCAAGGGCGAGAACCGTGAGTTTGGCGACCTTTTACTGTGATAGTAAATTTGTCGGCGCTGGCCATTAGTGGCCCTTCACGAAAACCAATTTGTCCGGTATTAAGAGAGCTGGTTACGTGTAAACCAAATACGGCTTCTGGCTTTTCTTTAAATAAGCCTTCTTTAAGCATAAGCTCTGCACCGCCTTCTTCGCCATCTGGTGCACCTTCTTCAGCAGGTTGGAAGACAAACAAAATATCACCCGCTAGTTGGTCTTTAATTTTTACTAAAGACTCAGCGGCTGCCATTAAAATAGCCACATGGTTATCATGACCACAGGCATGCATTACGCCAACGGTATTGCCTTTGTACTCTGTTGTTTGAGTTGACGCGAAAGGTAAGTCTACTTGCTCTTTAACAGGTAATGCATCCATATCAGCACGTAGCGCAATAAGCGGACCTTTTTTGCCCCCCTTAAGTTTGGCAACTACACCGGTATGTGCCACACCTGTTTGAACCTCAAGGCCTAGAGAACGTAAATGCTTAGCCACGTATTTAGCTGTTTCAAACTCACGGTTACTAAGCTCTGGGTTTTGATGCAAATGACGGCGCCATTTAATGACTTTTTCGCTGACACTTTTATTTGCAGATTTAAGTTCAGAATTAATATCACTCGCAAATGCAGGGGTAGAAATAGCACTGAGAAGTAGGCTGGTCGAAAGTAGTTTGTTTAACATCCCGTATCCTTTTATTATTTGGATATCCAAACAACCTGTGAAACGCTGAATTCTGCATTTTGAGATGGCTTGGATATATGCACACTACTCCAATGTAAAGGATAAACACTTGAATGAACAAGACCTTTCGGTAATTAACCAAGACAAATGGTTTAAAAATCGCACACAAATATTTAGGGACAAGCTAGTAAAAAATGCTAAATTAATCACCTTAAATGCGGGGGATGCATTGTTTTTGCGTGGTGATGAAAATACCGGTCTGTATTGTGTTATTAATGGCGTGCTTAGAGTTTCTGGGGTTAATAGCCAAGGCAAAGAAGCGGTGCTCAGTTTTGTAACCAGTGCAATGTGGTTTGGTGAAGTGGCTCTGTTTGATGGCGGTAAGCGCACCCACGATGTGTATGCTCAAACTGCAGTACGGCTTTTACACGTTCCTGAGCGGGCATTAAGACAGTTATTACAAGAACATCCCGATTATTGGCATGACTTTGGGCTGCTGCTTACCAATAAAGTGCGAAACCTGTTTGACTCATTAGAAGATCACGCACTCCTTACAGCAAAGCAAAAGGTGAGTAAGCGGTTATGCATGCTTTATCAATCGTCACACCAAAGCTGTTTGCCGCTTACCCAGCAACAACTTGCCGATATGACCTATTTAACACGGCAAACCATTAATCAAATATTACAATCTCTGCAAGCTGATTCAATTATTAATCTTAAATATCAATCGATTGAAATTGTTGATATCGATAAATTGCAATCTCAATGCTAGTTTGGAACTAAAATTGCTACAAAGTTGTAATCAAGCTTAAATGGAAGACAACTTGTGGCAATTACATTTCATAATCAATATAACCCTTATCACGCTTCGGCTGCTGCTAAGTTGTCGCAAACAACTCTCATCGATGATGTGAAGGCCATGCATTCGCCTGCATCTTCAGCACACCAACTTTTACAAAAGCAGTCTGAGCCCAGTTCTTTTTTAGCACAGGCGCAAGAAGCCTTGGTTTATCAGCGACTCGGGGTTGATAAAGAGAAAATTGACGAAATAAAAGCGCAAATAGAAAAACTTGCCGAACAAATGCAGCAACAAGGTGCCGACACCAAAGCACTGCAAGAAAAAATGAATGAGCTGCAAGCGATGCTTGATGAAGAGTATCAAAAAGGACGCGAACGCATGGATATGCGGCCAGAAGCTGAAAAAGGCAAAGTTATTGATGCGCTGGTTTAATGTGTGAGTTTAAGCTAGCTACTGTAAATGTCGGATAGTTGACATTCTTGACGGTGAATTATCTGCTAATCTGAGTTTTGAACACAGTTTTGGCAGGAAAAATAATGAAAACATTAAAACAACAACTGACAAATTACGCCCTTTATCACCGTTCTAAACGCAATATTTACACTCACTTTATTGGCATTCCATTAATTGTGTTTGCGATTATTTGTTTATTGCAACGCGTCACGCTTATCTCAGAGCCTGCTGTTATCTCCTTGGCAACCGTGGTGATTGTATTCACTTGTCTTTATTACTTAATGCTTAGCTTATCTATGGGGTTAATTATGGCTGTATGCTTAAGTGCGTTAAGCATTGCTGCTGAGCCTGTGGTGTCGCTTTCAATAGAATTATGGCTCGCCGTGAGTATTGGCAGTTTCGTGGTGGGTTGGGTGTTTCAGTTTATTGGCCATTATTTTGAAGGTAAAAAGCCAGCCTTTGTTGACGATTTAATTGGTTTGGTAATAGGGCCTTTATTTGTATTAGCAGAGTTCTTGATTATGCTTGGTTTTTATAAAGATATTGCTGATCATATTGAACAACATGCAGGGCCTAACAAAGCATAACAACAATAATAAGGAACACACATGCAATTAAATGGCAAAACAGTTTGGGTTACAGGGGCATCTTCTGGGATTGGTGAGGCACTTTGTGAGCAACTAGCAGCTAAAGGGGCAACGCTAATACTGTCTGCCCGCAATGAAGATAAGCTCAATAAGCTGAATAAACGGCTCGGTGGCAATCATCACGTGGTTGCCCTAGATTTGGCGAAACCTGAAGCCTTACTTGAAGATATGCCCGCAGTGATTGAGCGAATTGGCCACATTGATGTGCTTATCAATAACGGTGGAGTGTCGCAGCGCAGTTTATTTTTAGAAAATGAATTCACTGTGTATCGCCAACTGATGGAAGTAAACTACTTTGGTTTAATTGCTTTAACTAAGGCGGTCGTACCCCAGATGGTGAAGCAAGGTATGGGCATGGTGGTCTCAATTAGCAGTGTGGCGGGTAAAGTCGGTTCAAAGTTCAGAACTGGTTATTCGGGCTCTAAATATGCGGTTGTTGGCTTTATGGATTGCTTAAGAGCAGAATTAGCCGATAAAAATGTGAATTGCCTGACTATTTGCCCGGGTTCAATTAAAACAGCCATTGCGCATAATTCGTTAGATGGCCAAGGTAAGCCGCAAAATAAACCAGAACAATCAATCGAAAACGGCATGGATGTGGCAAAAGCCGCTGCAAAAATGATTAAAGCCATTGAAGCCGAGAAAGATGAAGTTGTTATAGGTGAAGGGATAAGTGGTTTAGCACCAACTATTAAGCGTTTTTTCCCGGGCTTTTTTAATCGCCTCACAGCAAAAATGAACTACAGATAATTAATTATCATTTGTTAGTGAATGATTCTCAGTAAACAATGCGCAACTTGAGTTGCGCATTTTTTGTACCAAATGGTCGGATTATTATCACTTTAATCGATAAAAGGCACTAGTTTGCTATGGTTAAACGGGGATGGATTAGCATACAATGGGGTAAAAGTAGTCCAAACAAGAGAGAACAACAATGGCCGCATTTGGTACTGTATTTATGCCACAAATGATCCAAGCACGTTTTGCTGATAACTCATGGAGTGAAAGCGCGCTGGTCCCATCTGATAAAATCGAATTACATGCGGGTGCTCACGTATTACATTACTCAAGCACCTGTTTTGAAGGATTAAAAGCTTTTCGTCACGAAGATGGCTCGGTCTATATCTTTCGTATGGATGCTAACATTGCGCGTATGAAACAAAGCTCTAAGTTACTTAACTTACCTGACTTTGACGAAAGCATGCTTGAGCAAATGATCAAAGACATTGTTAAAGAGTACGCAGACGAAACACCCGCACCACCGGGGTCTATGTATATTCGTCCTACGCACATTGGTACAGAAGCGGCTATTGGTAAAGCGGCTGCACCGTCAATGAGTTCACTACTGTATGTATTACTTTCGCCAGTGGGTGATTACTTTGCTGGTGGTGCTACAGCACTACGTGTATTACTTGAAGAAGATGGTATGCGCTGTGCACCTCACATGGGTATGGTTAAAAGTGGTGGTAACTACGCAAGTGCATTAGGCCCAATTTTACAGGCTCGCTCTGAACATCAAGCAGATCAAATCTTATTCTGCCCAGGTGGCGATGTACAAGAAACGGGTGCTGCAAACTTCATTCTAATTGATGGTGATGAAATCATCACAAAAGCACTTGATAGCACATTCTTACACGGTGTGACGCGTAATAGTATTTTAACGATTGCGAAAGATTTAGGTATGACTGTATCTGAGCGTAACTTTACTGTGTCTGAGTTGCTTGAAAGAGCTGCTAAGCCGGGTACTGAAGCTGCCTTATCGGGTACCGCTGCGGTACTAACCTCGGTTGGCACGCTTATTCATAACGACCAAGAGTTTAAAGTGGGGTCGGGTGAGCCGGGTGACAAAGTCGCAAAATTACGCCAAGCATTGAATGATATTCAATGGGGTAAATCAGCAGATACTCATGGCTGGTTAACAAAAGTATAATTGCTGAGCGATTACATCGTTATAAAGAGCCACGTAATAACGTGGCTTTTTGTTTTTACATTGGTTTACAGCAGACCCTGTGTTTAACCGCAAATTGCTAGACATTCTTTTGTATTAACTTTACTTTCAATTTGTTAACAATAACTAAAAAGTAAAATTATTATGATCAAGAAAACGCTTGCATGTGCAATTGTAGTTGCACTGGCGGGGTGTGGTGAATCAACCCCAACAAACACAGAACAAACTGTAAAAACTGCAGAGGTTAAAGCTGCTGTGAATTATCCAGAAACTAAAAAAGGCAATGTTGTTGACGAATATTTCGGTGAGCAAGTAGCAGACCCATATCGTTGGTTAGAAGACGATATGAGCGACGAAACCGCACAATGGGTGAAAGCCGAAAATGACGTTACGTTTTCTTATCTAAAAAATATTCCTTATCGCGATGAGCTTAAAACCACGCTCGAAAAGCTGATGAACTACGAAAAAGTGACAGCGCCGTTTAAAGAGGGTGAGTACACCTACTTTTATAAAAACGATGGTCTGCAAAATCAGTATGTGGTTTATCGTAAAAAAGGCGACTCAGAAGCTGAAGTGTTTTTAGATCCAAATACGTTCAGTAGTGACGGCACAACTTCAATGTCGGGTTTAACATTTACTGAAGACGGCACTTTAGCGGCTTACCAAATCTCTGAAGGCGGCAGTGACTGGCGTAAAATTATCATTATTGATACTGCGACTAAACAGCCGATTGAAGAAGCATTAGTCGATGTAAAATTCAGTGGTATCTCTTGGCTTGGCAACGAAGGATTCTATTATTCGAGCTACGATAAGCCAAAGGGCAGTGAGCTGTCTGCAAAAACAGATCAACATAAAGTTTACTACCATAAGTTAGGTACAGCACAAGCTGACGACCAATTAATTTATGGCGGCACAGAGGCACAGAAACATCGTTATATTGGTGCTGAGGTGACCCGTGATAATCGTTATCTAATTATCGCTGCAAGTACTTCAACTTCAGGTAATAAACTGTTTATCAAAGATTTAACTAAGCCTGACAGCACGTTAGTGACGATTTTAGATAACACTGACTCAGATACCTCAATTATTGATAATGACGGCTCGAAACTGTATTTGGTGACTAACTTAAACGCACCCAATATGCGTGTAGTAACAGTGGATGCTGCTGATCCTAGCCCAGAAAATTGGCAAGATTTAATCCCTGAAACTGACAATGTACTTAGCATTTCGAAAGGCGGTGACTACTTCTTTGCTAAGTATATGGTTGATGCGATTTCGCAAGTAAAACAATATGATAAATCGGGTAAATTGGTGCGTGACATCAGCCTGCCAGGTGTAGGTACTGCATATGGCTTTAGTGGTAAGCACGATGCACAAACACTGTATTACTCATTTACGAATTACACTACACCAGGCAATACCTACTCGTTTGATGTTGAGTCAGGAAAGTCTGATGTGTATCGCAAGTCGGGCGCTAAATTTAATAGCGAGGAATATATCTCTGAACAAGTCTTCTATACATCAAAAGATGGCACCAAAGTTCCAATGATTATTTCGTACAAAAAAGGCACTGAGCTTAACGGTAAAAATCCGACTATTTTATATGGCTATGGTGGCTTTAACGTAAGCTTAACCCCAAGCTATAGCCCTACAATTGCGGCTTGGCTAGAGCACGGTGGCGTGTATGCTGTTGCTAATATTCGTGGTGGTGGCGAGTACGGTAAAGCGTGGCATGTAAATGGTACGCAGCTTAAAAAGCAAAATGTTTTTGATGACTTTATTGCTGCAGCTGAGTACTTAAATGAAAAACAATACAGCTCACCTGATTACCTAGCGGTACGTGGCGGTTCAAATGGTGGCTTATTAGTTGGTGCGGTTATGACACAGCGCCCTGAGCTATTTAAAGTAGCGCTTCCTGCTGTTGGTGTTTTAGATATGCTGCGTTACCACACCTTTACAGCGGGTGCTGGTTGGGCGTATGACTACGGCACCAGTGAACAAAGTAAAGAAATGTTCGATTACTTAAAAGGCTACTCACCTGTGCACAATGTTAAAGCGGGTGTTAGTTATCCAGCAACCTTAGTGACAACTGGGGATCATGATGACCGTGTTGTGCCTGCGCATTCATTTAAGTTTGCAGCCGAGCTGCAAGAAAAAGGTGCAAAACAAAACCCGTATCTGATTCGCATTGAAACAAATGCTGGTCACGGTGCAGGAACACCTACAAGTAAGATCATCGATCAATACGCTGATATTTATGGCTTTACCCTATACAACATGGGTGTTAAATCGCTATAAGGTTATGTATATATTACTTAACTAAAATGAAAACGCCGAGCTTAGCTCGGCGTTTTTGTATCGATTAATCGAGATGTTTATAAATCAATACCCAGTGCGAAAATCATTTTGTAATCTTCTTTTTCAGGTACTACCCCGTTTTCATCGGCAATTGGATCGGCTAAGTAATCCCATACTAATGACATATCAAAGTCGATATCATCTGTGATTTCAAATTCAAATGCGGCCATTGCGTATTGAGAATCACCACCGGCGTCACTGTTTGCAGTTAGGTAGCGATAGTTGAAGGTAAAATCAATTTTTTTGGTGACTTCTAACTCGTAATTAGTGCCAATAAAATATGACCAAGATGAATTGGATTTTTCTTCTCCGCTAGCGACGGTATCAAACTCAGTTTTTTGATAAGCAGGGCCTGTTGAGAAGTCCCATTCGGTTTTATCGGTATCCATTACATAGTAACCAACACCGGCACCGACAGTGTATTTGTTGGCGATATTTTGAAACGGATCACGGTAGTATTCGAAGAAGATAGGACGGTAATACATTTTTTGGGTCTGAAACCAATCGAAGGTACCGTTAGCACGAATGTTATTTTTAGTTACTTGTTCATCGCTGGTGGTGCGATAGCCTAAAAACTCTGCGAGAAAACGGCTAGACGCCGTACGGCGCTTGATATCAGCACGCGCTGAATATTCGGTTTGGTCAGTATTGCCTTTTGATATATCAGCGCCCAGCGCTATTTTGACAGTCCACGCGCTTAATTCGCTTTCAACAGAAGGTGCGATAGAAACTAAATCACGGTAACGATATTTAGCTTCTTGTTCACCGACTTTCACATAACCGCCTGAAATATTGAGCGTGCCACTGAGCTCTGTACCATCATTAAAACGAACAGTATGATGGCGGTCTGAGATGATCATATAAATATCGGCACGGTCAATCATCAATGTGTCGAGTATATCACTGTCGAACTCGACTTCTTTGTCGTACAAGGAGACAAGTTCACCTTTGAGCCATTCGCCAGAGTTAAGTCGTATCCAATCAAAATGGGTGGCATCTTTTATGATTATGCTACGCTCTTCAAGTAGCGGATCAGGAAGTGTTTCTGCGCCGTAGCAAGCAAATGAGCTTGCTACAACAGTACTAATAAGCAGGTATTTTTTGAGCATTATTTCAGTCCATGTTAAATAAAATGCATTCAAAGAAGTGTCATTATTATTACTAATAACCTGTTTAATTCTAGAACAACTCACTGTGCTGTTCAAAAATTAGTTAGGCAGATGGCAAAAACAATCGCTGATAGGTCTTATAAGCATATTCATCACTCATCCCTGATAAATAATCACAAATTATACGCATTGCGTTATCGCCTTGCTGGTGCGCATTAAGCCACATTTCTTGCGTTGTTTCTGGCAGTAACCGCATAGGGTCGCTGGCAAAGGCACTAAATAATTCTATCAGTAGATTTTGCCCTTTAAATTCAACTTGCTGCATCTTCGGCTCACGAATTAAACGTTTAAAAACAAAATGCTTTAGCACATTTAGAATTTCGGCAAATTCATCAGGTAGGCTGACCGTGTATTGTAATATTTCAGATTCGAAATCTGCGTTTTGTACAACTAACTGAGCGTTGATAATAAAGGTGTTAACCAATTCACCAATGGCATCTTTTCGTTCGTACTCGTGATGCGAGAAGAGTCTGGCGGTTATCGAGCTTAAATGGGTCGTTAGCCACGCTGAGTCTAGCTCTTGTAGCTGCTCAAGGGCATGGTTTTGCCAATCTGCTAACGTTAAAACCTCGGTGGCGATAGCGTCTTCTAAATCGTGAACGGCATACGCAATATCGTCAGCTAATTCCATAATTGCTGAGTCTATCGATTTGTAGTGGGTTTTGGCTCTAAATTCATCAACCTTGTAATGACTACTTAACAGCTCTTTATCATTATCGGACAGCGGCTCAATGATCCAGTCGAAAACATCTTTATCATCTTTATATAAGCCTTTAGCTGGGCGCCAATGATCGGCTTTAATAAAGCTACGTTGTTCACTTAGAGGTGGAATGCAGTGCCACAAATCATCAATAAAGGCAGGATATTTAATAAAACCCAGCAAGGTGCGTCTGGTTAAATTCATGCCATAGCCATTTGAATAGGGCTCAAGTTTAGAGACAATCCTGAGTGTTTGCGCGTTTCCTTCAAAACCACCGTGCTCACGCATCATGTAATTTAATGCTATTTCACCACCATGACCAAAAGGAGGGTGGCCAATATCATGAGCAAGACACAAGGTTTCGAGTAAGCTACCGCTCGGAAAATTCGTAAATTCAGGGTGTTGCTTTTTCAAGTGGCGTAATAAACCACTGCCAATTTGGGCCACTTCTAATGAGTGAGTAAGACGGGTTCGGTAAAAATCATTCAAGCCAATACCCATAATTTGGGTTTTAGCTTGCAAACGCCTAAATGCAGCGGCGTGAATAATTCGAGAGCGGTCAACTTGCCAAGCTGAGCGATTATCGTTTGGACGATATTTTTGCTGGTCAATAATACGAGCTTGCCAAGATTGGCACATAAAAATAACCTTCCTATTTCTCGTTTGGTTGCTTTTCAGTATACGCAAGCGCTTGAAAATTGCGAGCAAATTGGCCGTTTCTTACCCGGTTCTGTATAAACTTTGGGTAGAGTGCTTCGGGCAAATTCGCCAAAAATCCACAGCTTTGGTATACTCCGCCTTTGTATGTGCGTGACGTTACCGCACATGAGTAGTAGTTTATTTGAGAGAATACATGCTTAAGTACGTTTTTCGAGTTTTACTGACCGCTTTTTTTGCATGGGCAATATTATCGCCATTTATGAAAGAAGACGTAGTCGTAGAAGAGTCTGAACAAACACAGACAACGCCAAAAGGAACCCAGCGCGTAATCAAAAAAGAAAAGCCATTGCATAATGTAAAACTGCCGGATTTTGCAGCATTTACGGATGTGAAAGAAAAGAAACATGCATTTTTTGATTTTATTCGCCCTCATGTCGAGGCTGAAAACAAGAAAATTTTACAGCAACGCGCAACCTTAGAAATTGCGCGCATGATGCTTGAATACAATGAGCCACTGACTAGCAAACAGCAATCAGATATTAAAAAAATCTTAACCAGCTATAAGTTGCCAGCCACCATTGACACTTTATCGCTTACTCAAGCGCTGCGTCGTGTTGATATCATTCCAAAAGAGCTTGCGCTTATGCAGGCGGCGAATGAATCAGCATGGGGTACCTCTCGTTTTGCACGCATTGGTTTAAATTTCTTCGGCCAGTGGTGTTATAAAAAAGGCTGCGGCATGATCCCAAAACGTCGTGCCAACGAAGCAGCCCATGAAGTGACCGCTTTTAAGTCGGTACGTGCTGCGGTAAGCTCTTATTTTAAAAATATTAATACCCATGCTGCCTATAAAGACTTACGATCAATTCGTGCCGATTTACGTCGTCAGCAAAAGCCAATTGAAGCGACCATTCTTACACAAGGTTTGTTGTCGTATTCTGAGCGCCGTGAAGCGTACATTGAAGAATTAAATAAAATGATAAATCAAAACAGAGCTTACTTTGATGAATAAACTCCTTCCATGGTTTAAAGCAGCAACCATTGCGGTTGCGCTAAGTGCGGTTGCAACTAAGGCAGCCGCAACTGAATTTGTTGTTGCCTATGATGGCTTTTACGATCGTTTAAAAGTCGTTAATAAAGGCGAGTTCCAATACGCTCAAGTTAATTTTTACTTATCTGATATTGCTACTAACGAAGTGTGTACAATTAAGTCTGGTAAAATTATTACAGAAAAACAAGAGTTTGACTTAACATACACAGATAAGGCTCAGTTACTTTTACCTTTTGATAAGCAACTAGATACTGATAAAGCCGTAATTGTTGTTCAACCTGAAAATCCAAAACATGATTGCCAATTAAAGTTACAAATCGAAGCAACTGATTTGGCAGATTTTGAACTTAGCAAAGCAAACTTATATACACTCAATCAAGAGTTTGAAGAGTTATTATCTGATTTGTCGGGCTTTTTTGTAAGCAAACTCATGTGGTTCTTGTTACCAGAACAACAAGGTGTTGTGCTGAAATTTGATACTCAAGATGCTGTTTCAGCAAATGCAGTTAGTTGTAAAGAGCTGCGTTGTTCAGTGAAGGTCAGTGATGAGTGGCAAGATGATAAAAGCGTTTTACCCAGCCATGGTAAGCTTATTAGCGCCACACCGTGGATTGTAAAATAGCGCGTAAAAAATCTGACCGCAGCTTTGATTACTATTCAAAAGGGACCTTTTTAGGTCTCTTTTTCGTTTTTAATAAGTAGTGAAGACGTCTCTTTTTTCAATATTTTGCTTAGTATTTTAGGCTTAGCCTAAATTTGTAAAATTCAATGTAAATAGTACGTTTTAAATGACTTCTTCTCTTGCCTAGATTATTTCCTCAATTCATATTTTTGCTAAGCATTTGTATTGCTGCGCAGTTTAAAGAGCGGCTTGTATTTAAATGTAAAAACAGTAGGGATATATGAATTTTTACTGGTTGTTTTTTACTATAGAAAAAGGGCTTGATTTTGGTTGTGCGACCTTGACTTCAATTAGGAGGAAAGTGTTATCTGATTATTTTTAAACAACTTTTTAAGTGTTTAAAAGATAGATATAGATCAATCTCATAAGTAATAACTGACTTAAAGTAAAACTATAGAAATCTAAATATAGGTAGTTATAGTAAAAAAGGAGTCGTTATGCAGACAGTCGATGTCGAAGCCGTTTCAACTAAGCCGCAAAAGTTATCAAAAGCGAAAGCTAAGCAAGATGTTATTTTTGACTTAAATGTTAAAAATCCAAGCTTAAAATGGAATGCCGATGGCCATTACCCATACAAGCGTAAAATGGAGGTGGTTGAGTACGAGCGCCATAAGCATGAATTACAAATTGAGCTTTTAAAAATGCAAGGCTGGGTAAAAGAGACCAACCAGCAAATTGTGATTCTATTTGAGGGGCGAGATGCGGCAGGGAAAGGTGGCACTATAAAGCGCTTTATGGAGCACTTAAACCCTCGTGGGGCGCACGTAGTGGCTTTAGAGAAGCCATCTGCAAGAGAGCGTGATCAGTGGTATTTTCAGCGTTACATTAACCACTTACCCACCAAAGGGGAAATTATACTATTTGATCGTTCTTGGTATAACCGCGCAGGAGTAGAAAAGGTAATGGGGTTTTGTGATGATCACGAGTATTTGGAATTTATGCGCCAAACACCCCAACTTGAACGTATGTTGGTGAATAGCGGTATTAAGTTATTTAAATATTGGTTTTCGGTCAGTAGAGAAGAGCAATTTAGACGCTTTAAATCGCGCCAAAACGATCCACTCAAACAATGGAAATTGAGCCCGGTTGATATGGCATCACTAGCTAAATGGCATGATTATAGTGACGCTAAAGATGCCATGATGTTTCATACCCATACTAAAGATGCGCCTTGGACACAAATTCGCTCTGATGATAAAAAACGTGGGCGTATAAACTGTATGCGTCATTTTTTAAGCTGTTTGGATTACCCAGAAAAAGATCACGACATAGTCAATCGGGTCGATTCGCTTATTGTCACTGAACCTACCCGTATGTCAACGCGTCAGTAAAGGAGAGTACAATGCAAAATTCAGAGTCAGTATTTGAGAAGCGCCTTGCTAAGCTCGAAAAAATTATCGAAAAAAGCAAAAAAGAAGTGGCTAGAACCACTGAACTTGCAAAAGATGCAGCACTTAAAGCACAAGCAGCTGTAAAGTGTGCCAGTGAAGCGGAGAGTCTCGCTGATAATGCAAAAAAGCGATTGAAAGCCGCTAAAAAGCAGTTAAAAGAGGCTAAAGTGTTAAAAATCGCGCAGAAAAATGCATCGAAAAAGTCGGCAATAAAACGTGCTAAACGAATGGCAAAGAATAAGGCTGATACTAAAAACGCTTAAAGTTAATAAAGGGCACATGGCTAATGTGCCCTTTATTTTTGTATTAAGCTTATTGCTGGACATTTTTCTGATTCTCGTCATGCTAAACGTCAACTTTTCAGGGACTTAAAAGCATATTTATGAGAATCATACCGGCATTTTTTGTTATTTTACTGCTATGTTCAGCTTGTAGCAGTTATTCACCTATCAACCAAAAAATGCAAACTAAGTTACAAGGCTCATGGCAGTCTACAAATAGCCCAGTTTGTGAAGCTAATTTTCATACAATAACTTTCAATAACAAAACATTAGAAATCTCTTATGACGAACAAGGGTTTATTTCTGAGACTGAAGCAAGAAAAACCTTTGTTTATACTATTCTTTCGACAGAGAAAAATTTAATTCGAGTGCAACTTGAAAATGAAACTCGCTTAGATAAAAAAGGCAACCCAGTTGTTTGGCATCTTAAGCCACTTAGAAATAATAAATACTGCTGGGGCAGAGATGATTGGCCTGACCTAGCTTGTACAGCTTCCCGTTATAAATGCACAGTAAAATAAATCAGCAGTTAGTTTACAGAGGTCAGAAAATTAGAGCTTTGAGCCTATAAATTCATAAACCTTTGAGTCTATTCCCAAAGCACTTTGCTTTACGTGCTATCTTCTCCAGTGAAGTGCTTTAATTATCCCACGCTAATCATTTCAACTCACTCAAAAAGTCCGTATAATCCACGCCGAACTTTTTACTATGAAACATGGCTTAGTAAAGCCTGTATGAGCAGAGCAAATGAATCAAACTGATACTAGAAAAGAAACTCTTGAATTTAATAAACTTCAAAAGCGTCTAAGAAGGCATGTTGGTACCGCGATTACTGATTACAACATGATCGAAGACGGTGATGTTGTTATGGCATGTATCAGTGGTGGTAAAGATTCTTTTGCAATGCTAGATATTTTGCTTAATTTACAAAAAGCAGCGCCAATTAAATTTGAAGTGATTGCGGTAAACCTTGATCAGAAGCAGCCAGGTTTTCCAGAGCATATCTTGCCTGATTACTTTGAAACGCTAAATATCCCGTATTACATCGTTGATAAAGATACTTACTCAGTTGTAAAAGAAAAAGTACCAGAGGGCAAAACTACCTGTGGTCTGTGTTCACGACTTCGTCGCGGCACACTTTATTCATTTGCAGAAAAAATTGGTGCAACAAAATTAGCACTTGGTCATCACATGGATGATATCGTTGAGACAATGTTCTTAAATATGTTCCATGGTTCACGACTAAAAGCGATGCCACCGAAATTACGCTCTGATGATGAACGTAACGTGGTCATTCGTCCGTTGTCTTATTGCCGTGAAAAAGATTTAATTAAATACGCCGAGCACAAAGATTTCCCGATCATTCCTTGTAATTTATGTGGTTCACAAGAAAATCTTCAGCGTCAATCAATTAAAGCCATGCTGACTGAGTGGGATAAGAAAACCCCTGGTCGAGTTGAAAGTATCTTTAAGTCTTTACAGAATGTCAGCCCAAGTCAGCTTGCAGACAGAAACTTATTTGATTTTGAAAATTTACCACTTGATAGAGAAGGCAATCGTGAAAGCTATGATTTTAGCGAGGCGGTGGTCTCTTCGACAAACATTGATGAATCATTATTTATTGATGTAACAAATATATAAAAAGCCCCAAACTGTATATAAAAAAAGCCCCAAACTGGGGCTTTTTTTATCTCTATTCAATAGGTTACTTAGCAAGTGGGCTTACATAGCCATCTGGTTTTAACGCTAACACATCGCAGTCAAGGCTATCAATGACATGCTCTGCGGTGTTACCGACAAGCGCAGCACTTAAGCCAGTACGGCCAACTGTACCAATTACAACTAATTCGCTATTTAAGCGCGCTGCAACATCAGGAATAACATCTTCTGGTAAGCCTTCTTCAATATGGCAATGAGCTTGGTCAATAGCAAAGCCTTCAGCTAACAAGAGCGTTGATTCATAGTGATGCTTCTTAACTGATTCGTTATAAACACCTGGGTTAAATTCAGGGATTTCAATCGCGATATTAACAGGTGTTGCTGGGTAAGCATTCACAAGGTTAAGCGTTGCGTTGGCCAAGTCACAAATGAAGCGAGCGTCATTAATAATACGCTTGTTAAGTTCAAGGTGTTGTTCATTCTCACTCACTGCGTTTACTGCAGCTAAAATATTCCCTTTTGCCGGCCACTCTTTCTCTTTAACAAGTAAAACTGGAGCAGGGCACTTACGAATGAGGTGCCAGTCAGTAGGGGTGAAAATAACTGATTTAAGCGTATCGTGTTGATGAGTGCCTTTTACAACAAGATCAAAACCATCGTTAATTACCGTATTGATAATGGCTTCGTAAGGGCGATTATGCCAAACCACACAGCTATCAATGGTAAGCTCTGGATAAAGGGCAATTTGCTCATTTAACCATTCTTGGCGGTCTTTTATAACGGCTTCTCGCATTGCTTCACGCTCATCAGCAGAAAGCATTGTGGTCATTTCATAAGAGAAGTCGTAGATACTGAGGAAAGCGGTGATGGTCGCGCCAGATTTTTTGGCTAGATCAATTGAGCGGCTTAAACTATGTTGCTGCTCTTTGGTTGGGTCTATAACTGCTAAAATTCGTTTAATTGCGTCCATGTGCTGCTCCTTAACTGTTCCGCAAAAAGTAGTACTTTGAGTGTAACCTAAATTTAGAACAGTTAAAGGGGCAAACAATAGAAAGTTGCGTTAAATCAAACTCTATTTACATTTAATCGCCGCTGTCGCAGCAAGCGCTTGTTGGTCCAAAATGGTGATAAATTTACCTTCTACCTTGATTAAACCTGCTTTTTGGAAGCGGCTTAAAAGGCGGCTAATTGTTTCAACTGTCAGACCTAAATAGTTACCGATTTCACCGCGTGTCATGGTTAAACGGAATTCTTTACGCGAAAAACCACGCTCACCAAAACGCTCTGCAAGATTATAAATAAAACTGGCTAGACGCTCTTCAGCTGACTTTTTATTGAGTAACAATAACATTTCTTGGTCATAGTTAATTTCATTACTCATTAAACGCATAATTTGTTGGCGTAGCTTAGGTAATTTACCCGCTAATTCATCAAGCGTATCGAATGGAATTTCACATACCATTGAAGTTTCAAGGGCTTGTGAAAAGCTTTGATGAGCCATTTTGTTAATAGCATCGAAACCAACTAAATCACCCGCTAGATGAAAACCAGTTATTTGCTCATCACCTTGTTCTGACAAAGTGTAAGACTTAAACGAACCTGAGCGTACCGCATAAATGGCATTTAAGCTTTCGCCAGATTCAAATAAATAATCACCTTTATGCAGTGGTTTCTTACGTTCGATGATTTCATCGAGACGATCCATTTCTTGACCGTTTAATGAAAATGGCAAACATAGCTGGCTGATACTGCAATTATTACAGCTAATTGTGCATAAGCCTTTTGACTTGTTTTGTGAGAAGTCCATACATCAAATCCATTCAAATAAGTTAACAACCCGTAAGATTAATGAACTAGCTTATCGGTTGCTATAATTAATAAGTATATACCGTACCATATTATTACGCTGCCTAGAATAACCCTAGTCCAGACATGGTTGAAAATAGTGTTTATTTTCTGGCTGACTAGACCTACGCTTATCATCGCAGGAAAGGTTCCTAACGCGAAAAATAACATAACACCTGCACCATGTAAGGCTGATGGGCTAGTGAGAGCCCAGGTTAGCGCTGAATAAACTAAACCACAGGGCAACCAGCCCCATAAAGCGCCATATAGCAGGGCTTTTGGGGTTGTATCAACCGGTAACAAATAACGATTGAGCTTTGCTAGATGCTGCCATATTAAGGTTTTGCCAAGCTTTTCTAGCCACTGTAGGGTTGCTGCTAAGCGCATAATATAAACCCCAACAAGTAGCATGAAAATACCACTTAAAAACGATAAGGCTATTGAAATCGTGGTATTTTGCGCTGCAAAACGGCTGCTAATTCCAGCGACTAGCGCGCCAGCAAGCATGTAACTAAGCGCACGGCCAAGGTTATAAGCAACAGAAAAACTGACAGCACGGTTTTTATTAGCGGCAAGCTGTAAACTACTGGCAATGCCGCCACACATAGCTAGGCAATGACCACTGCCTAGCAACCCCATTACAAATGCACTAATAAACAGCGGATCAATCATTACTTTTGTTGTGCTGCTCTTTATCGTCTTCGAACAGGATACTGTGGCCCTGTTTGTTTAAATCAGAAAATTGTTCGCTTTTTACAGCCCAAAAGAACACCCCAATAGCAATCAGCACAAATAAAATGGCGATCGGGATAAGCATGTAGATGATACTCATAGTTTTAATAACCTTAATGAGTTGGTAATAACCAAAATGGAGCTTGCAGACATACCAATTACAGCCATCCAAGGAGCAACAAGACCAAGGGCTGCTAATGGTAAAATCGAACCATTGTAAATAAGTGATAATGCCAAGTTTTGCTTAACAATACGGCGCGTCTTTTTCGACACTGTGAGCAAATGCTCTATGGCGGTTAGATCACTATTGAGTAATACCACATCGGCACTGTTTTTGGAAATATCAGCGCCGGTTTCCATCGCAATAGATAAATGCGCACTGGCAAATACAGGGCTGTCATTCACGCCATCACCCACCATAGCAACAATGGCACCTTTACTGGCAAGTGCTTCGACATGGGTTTGTTTGTCACGTGGGCTACATGCTGCATGCACGGTATCTAAATTTAATTGTTTTGCAATTCGCTCACCACTGTTCGACGCATCACCCGTTAACATATGGCATTTTATCTGTTGCGAATGTAATTCAGCGATCAACTTATCCGCATTACCGCGAAGGCTATCTGCTAAGTAAAAGCGCGCTACAATTTGTTTATCGATATACAAGGTTGCTTGAGCATCGGCTTTTTCGGTATCAAACCAACCGCTTTTGCCTATCGCGATATGTTGTTCGTTAAGTTCTGCGGTGATGCCTTTACCTGGTTCGATTGTGATATTCTCAATCGGATTAACTGAGTCATTGTAAGTTGCAAATGCATTAGCAATAGGGTGCTCAGAGAAGCTTTCAAGTTGTGCTGCTAGTCGTAATGCATCTGCTTCACTGTACTGGGTATTGACTAGTTCAACACGCTCTATAGTGAAACGACCTTGGGTCAGGGTGCCTGTTTTATCAAAGGCAATATCGGTTAGTTGCGGTAGCGTTTCTAATACGTGGGCTTGCTTAATTAAAATTCCACGCTTTGTTAAGCTTGCTACTGCACAGGTAAGGGCAGTAGGGATCGCTAAGCTCAGTGCACAAGGACAGGTTGCAACAAGCACCGAAATAGTGACCCAAAAGGCATGTTCGGGGTCTATTTGATACCAACCAATTGCTGTAATTGAGGCGAACAGTAATAAACAAGCAACAAACCACTGCGCGACTTTATCCGTGATTTCGACTAATCGCGGACGCTTAGTTAACGCGGTGTGTTGTAACTTAATAATTTGATTAAGCAGAGTATTTTGACCTATTTTGTTGATCTCTATACTGATCACACCATCATGGTTAATAGTGCCTGCGTAAACTTGATGGCTGATAAACTTATTAACGGGTTGATGCTCACCTGTCATCATGGCTTCATCAACCGTGGTTTTGCCTTTTGTAACAACACCATCAGCAGGAATGGTTTCACCTGCTTTGATCAACACAACATCACCCAGTTTTAGTTTTTTAGCCGCAATAATTGATTCTTGATTATTCTCATCGATAATACGAGCAGTAAGAGGCAATAACTTTTGCAAGTTAGCGGTAAACTCACTGGCTTTTAAACGAGCTCTAAATTCTAAATATTTACCCAATAGTAATAAGAAGGTAAACATACAGATAGATTCAAAATATACTTCGCCAACCGACATTAACGTGGCATAACAGCTGGCTCCATAGGCACCAAAGATCGCTAATGAAACAGGTAAGTCCATATTCAGCTGTTTGGCTTTTAAACCATTAATGGCATTGGTTAAGAATGGCAGGGCACTGTAAAGAATTACCGGTGACGCAAGGACCAAGCTTATCCAACGAAAATACTGCTCGAAGTTCTCTTCCATGCCCGAAAACATGCCAAAATACATAGCAAAGGCGAACATCATAACTTGCATGGTCATCAGACCCGCAACCCCTAAACGGCGGATGTACGCTTTTGCGGCTTGTTGTTTTTGACTCGCTTCAAGATCTGCTTGAAATGGGTACGCTTTATAGCCGATTTCGTGTAATGAGGTGATAATTTGGCTAAGCGGTGTGACCGATTTATCCCACTGGATCATGGCACGATTAGTTGATGTATTTACATCCACGCGCTTAATTGCTTTTAAATTAAGTAATTGTTTCTCGATTAACCAAGCGCAGGCAGCACAGGTGATACCTTCGACGGTAAGAAGTACTTCTGATAAGTCATTTGTGGCAGAAATAAACTCATCTTGAATATCTTCGTTATCGTAACTTTTAATCAATTCAAGCTGCTCTGGAACTAGTTGTTCAACCTTTCCAGAGCGCACAGTTCTAAATTTATAGTAATCGGTCATGCCTTGGGCGACGATATTCTCAGCAACCGTTTGGCAACCAATACAACACATAGGTTGTGCCTTACCGTCTATTTCGACAGTCGCATTAAAGCCTTTTGGCACACTTTCAAGACAATGAAAGCAATTATCGGACATTAGAGTTTACTACTTATATTCAGGGCTAATCGAAATCGTTTTTTCAGTTGGCAGAATTACATCTTCTTTAAGTTTCCAACTATTATCGATTGGTTCAATAAACACTGTGTATGCACCATCAACGTGGGTGTCGAGTAGGGCAGTGAAATCACCATGGGCGTTTTTCATTAAGCTCACATCAAAGTCATTGGCTTTAATGGTGCGATGATAAAATGACATTTTTAAAGAATGAACATTACTAGCATCACCTTTCGTAAAAGTGAACGTGACTTTGTCGTTAGTAATATTTAAATCGCCATGTAAATAAAGCGCTTTAGCTTTATTAAATTTACTGAGTTCAAGGTTGATTGCTTTGCCTTTTTTATAATAATCGTCAACAACCATATCTGGGCCGTTGCCAATTGCCATATAAATAAGACCAGCACAGCCGATGATGGCTGCAAGAGGAAAAGAGATTAAAAACCATGGCCAAAAGTTTTTATACCAAGGAGTGGGTTTCATAGACTTATACCTTTAAAAACGTTGTACGCATTTTATCGGATCTAAAAGCAAAAGACTAAAAAAAAGCCTCCAGATGGAGGCTTTTTTGATCTTAATTAATCTATTGAATTAAAAGATTAATTGTTTATACATTTTATTAACCGCGTGGTTATTTATCTTGCGATAAGCTGTAAACGTACGCTGTTAATAGGTGAACTTTATCTTCACCAAGAATGTCTTTCCATGCTGGCATTACACCGGCGCGGCCATTCATAAGTGTTTCTTCAACAGCACGTTTAGAACCACCGTATAACCAGATGTTATCTGTTAGGTTAGGCGCACCAAATGGTAAGTTGTGTGCAACAGAACCTTTACCGTCAGCACCGTGACACGCAGCACACATTGCAAACTTAGCAGCACCTGCAGCAGCGTCTTTTTGGTTAACTGTACGGCCAGAAAGGCTAAGTACGTGAGCTGTCATTTCTTTAACACCTTGCTCGCCAAGTGCAGCACCCCAAGGTGGCATCGCAGCAACACGACGTAAAGAAGCGTTTCTTTGATCTTGTCTGGTGTACCGCCATATAACCAATCTTTATCAGTTAGGTTAGGGAAGCCTTGACCACCACGTGCATCTGAACCATGACACTGTGCACAGTTTTGTGAGAATAAACGTTGACCAATTTCAAGCGCTTTTTCATCTTTTACTAGTGCTTCAATATCTTGCTTAGCAAATGACTCAAAGATTGGGCCAAAACGCTCATCAGCAGCGATATACTCTTGGTCTAATTGAACGTTCTCACCGTTAGCTAATGCTTGTTCAGTCGCTTCTTTAGACTCAGCTAAAGAAGTAATACCTTGGTTAGAACTTGTCCATTTACCTAAACCTTCCCAGTTACCTAAACCTGGGTAAGCAGCAAGGTAATAGACAGACCAAATGAATGTTGCGAAGAACATGTATGTCCACCACTTTGGAAGTGGATTGTTTAGTTCTTCAATGCCGTCAAACTCGTGACCACAGCTCTCGCCTTCTTTCACACCTGCGTAGTTTTTTAAGTTCCACAGAAGTAGGCCGAAGATGATAGCAAGACACGCAAGGGTTAATACGATAACCCAAATACTCCAAAAGCTAGTCATTTCTCAGACTCCTTTTCCTCGTTAGAGATTGTGTTGTTGTGTTTTTTTTCATCTTCAAAAATGGCATTAGCAGCGTTATCAAATCGGCTTTTGCTACGCTTGCTGTATGCCCATACAACAATCACAATAAACAGTACTAAAATTACCAGAGTCAAAATGCCTCTGTATGTTCCGTAATCCATAATAATTACTTCAAGTGTGTGCCAAGCTGTTGTAAGTAAGCGATTAGAGCTTGCATTTCAGTTGCGCCTTTACCATCGTTCATGGCTTCGATTTTCGCAATGTCTGCTTGTAGCTCTTCGTCACTTCCGTAACCTTTACCGTCGTAACGGTCGCTTGATTTATCAATTCCGAAGCTATCACGGAATATTTGAAGCTTTTTAAGAGTATGGGTTGTATCAACTCTGTTTTCGTCTAACCAAGGAAACGCTGGCATGTTTGACTCAGGAACCACAGCGCGTGGATCCATTAAGTGAGCATGGTGCCAATCGTCTGAGTAACGCTCACCAACACGAGCTAGGTCAGGACCAGTACGTTTTGAACCCCATTGGAATGGGTGATCCCATACTGTTTCACCAGCTACAGAGTAGTGACCGTAACGCTCAACCTCATCACGGAAAGGACGGATCATTTGAGAGTGACAGTTGTAACAACCTTCACGCACATAGATATCGCGGCCTTCCATTTCTAACGCTGTAAGAGGGCGTAAGCCGTCAACAGGTTTAGTCGTATCGTCTTGGAACATTAGTGGAGTAATCTCAACAAGTGCACCAAAGCTGATAGCAAAAACAGTCAAGATAGCCATAAGGCCAACGTTCTTTTCGACTATTTCGTGTTTGTTTTGTGAATTATTATTGCTCATCGTCCTACTCCATTATGCCAATTGTGCGTCAGCGTCTAGTTGAAGCGAGTCTTTTTTCGCTGTCACTGTACGATAAACGTTGTAAGCCATAATTAGCATACCAGTTACGATGAATACACCGCCTAGGAAACGCATGATATAGAATGGGTGAGAAGCTTCTAACGATTGTACAAAGCTGTACATTAACGTACCGTCAGAGTTTACTGCACGCCACATTAGACCTTGCATTACACCTGAGATCCACATTGCTACGATGTATAGAACAACACCCACAGTGTGTAACCAGAAGTGCGTGTTAACTAATTTAACACTGAACATACGGCCTTGTGAGAATAGTGCAGGGATAAGGTGGTAGATAGCACCGATAGAAATCATTGCAACCCAACCTAGTGCACCTGAGTGTACGTGACCTACAGTCCAGTCAGTGTAGTGAGAAAGCGCGTTAACTGACTTGATAGCCATCATTGGGCCTTCGAACGTAGACATACCGTAGAAAGATAGAGAAACAACTAAGAAACGTAATACTGGGTCAGTACGTAGTTTATGCCAAGCACCTGATAACGTCATGATACCGTTGATCATACCACCCCAAGATGGAACGAATAAGATAACTGACATAACCATACCTAAGCTTTGCGTCCAGTCTGGAAGCGCAGTGTAGTGTAGGTGGTGAGGACCTGCCCAAATGTATAAAGAAACAAGTGCCCAGAAGTGAACTACCGATAAACGGTAAGAATAAACAGGGCGACCTGCTTGTTTTGGTACGAAGTAGTACATCATACCTAAGAAACCAGCAGTTAATAAGAAACCAACAGCGTTGTGACCGTACCACCACTGAACCATTGCATCTACAGCACCTGCGTAGATAGAGTATGATTTAGTAAGTGAAACTGGAATTGCCATGCTGTTTACAATGTGTAAAACGGCAACAGTAATGATGAAACCAGCGTAGAACCAGTTCGCAACGTAGATGTGCGATACTTTACGCTTGATTAACGTACCAAAGAATACAACTGCGTAAGTAACCCAAACAATCGCGATAAGAATATCGATTGGCCATTCAAGTTCTGCGTATTCTTTTGAGCTTGTGATACCTAATGGTAAGGTAATCGCTGCTAGTACGATAACAAGTTGCCAACCCCAGAAGGTGAAGGCTGCTAGTTTATCTGAGAAAAGGCGCGTTTGACATGTACGTTGAACGACGTAATAAGACGTCGCAAAAAGTGCACTTGTACCAAATGCGAAAATTACTGCGTTCGTGTGTAACGGACGTAGTCGAGAGTAAGTTAACCATGGTGTATCAAAGTTAAGAGCTGGCCAAGCTAATTGGGCAGCAATCAGAACCCCAACACTCATGCCAACGATGCCCCAAATCACTGTCATAATAGCGAATTGGCGTACAACTTTATAATTGTACTCAGTTTGTGATGCTACTGTTTGGCTCATTTTCTGGCTTCCGCTGCAATTAATGCGTTTTAGAAATGAATTACCCACTTTTATAAAAAGTGGGGCCTACTATTACTTCACAAGCGTGTTACCTAAAGCTAGCTAAAGATGTTAGCTTCAGAAAACAAACTCGAGAAACCCTTATTTTTGCGATGGAAATGATAAAATTTTTGACCTTAAAAAGATAGGTCAATTGCATAAAATTATGACATCAATCAAATTTTAACGCTTTGTTGGTTATTTTTTGTCAGAGATTGTATTTTTATTAGCTTATTCCATTTAGCATGGTTGTCTTTTCGCGGGTAGCTCACTAGTATCCGCTTTTATTTTATACAGGCAAATAGAGTGCGAACTAGTTTATTACCCATTTTCCTTTTCAGTGTATTTTTAGCTGCATGTGATAGCCATAGTATAGAAGAGGGCAGCACAAGTACAAGTTGCGAAAATAACAGCCATTGTCATTACCCTAATAATGATGAAATCTGGCTAAGCAATTCTGAAATAAGCCCAGAAACGCCGTTTACAATTAACCTAAAGCTGCCAAGTGATGCAAAAAACCTTTCTGCAAAACTCGAAGGTGTCACTATGTACATGGGGTTTATTCCTCTGCAGTTTAAAAAATCAGATCAACATTGGGTCGCTGATACTATGGTAGGGGCGTGTTCTGAGTCAGTAATGACTTGGAAAATGACTGTTACTTATATTAATGCAGACGATCAGCCGCAAACACTATTTTATTATTTTGATTCTCTGCAGTCTCACTAAGCCAATTTTTGCTTGCTCACTGTGTTACAAACTTAATTAACACTGTGAGCAATGTCATGACCCGGTCATCTTTTTCTATTTAAATTCTCTTCATAGGTCGTTTGTTTGTGTGAAATTACAAACAATCGGAACAAAACCTAAAAATCATCCTCTAATGCACTGTTAAACAGGCTAACTTTGTCTATTTAGTTAATTTTAGTGAATAACTATGGTTAGCAGTCTTACTAAGCCTTTACGGTTTTTATAACGTTGTGTGATCAACTTGTAAAAATTTCATTTGTAGCACTAATTAGGTGTTAGTTACACTTGATTACAAAGTGCGTGCAATTGATTTCAATCGTGTTTTTTTTGGTTCTTAAGTTTATTACTTGCCTGATTTTCTAGTGTTTTTTTCTGTTAACATTGATACATGGTGAAACCTTTTTACCTAAAACGGAAACTGTAATTTATTGCTGTTTTTTATTTAATCTATCATTCAGTTTTCGTTCAGTTAACTGCGCCTAAGTTGCCCTCCGCTGACTCGTGATTCTAATAATAACGAGCGCTACCTGACTAAAGGTAAATTTCCAACAAGTAGGGTTTTCACATGAAAAAATCAATTCTTGGTTTAGCTGTTGTATCAGCAATCCCAATGTTCTCAAGCATGCAAGTTTTAGCTGCTGATGATGCAGCAGAGTCTATTGAAAAAATTCAAGTTACAGGTTCTCGCATTAAGCGTACCGATATGGAGACGTCTAGTCCTGTAACTTTAATCGGCGCAGATGACATCAAAGCAATGGGTGCATCAAGCATCGATGGCGTTCTACAAAAAATGACTGCAGCAAGCGGTGCGATGACTAACCCTGCTGTTAACAACGGTTCAGGCGGTAACGCACGTGTTGACCTACGTGGTTTAGGTGCACAGCGTACTCTAGTACTAGTAAACGGTCGTCGTATGATCAACTCTGGTACTGGCGCAGCATCAACTGTTGACTTAAACACAATCCCAGTATCAATGATCAAGCAAGTTGAAGTACTAAAAGACGGCGCATCTGCTGTATACGGTACTGACGCGGTAGCTGGTGTTGTTAACATCATCTTAAAAGACGACTTCGAAGGTCTAGACATGAACCTTAACGGTGCTATCACTGGTGAAGGCGATGCAGACGAAACGTCTTTCGATATCACAATGGGTTCAAGCTTTGACCGTGGTAACGTTGTAATTGGTTTACAATACACTGACCGTGGCGATGCTTCTCAAGCAGACCGTGATTTCTCTGATTGTCCAATCGAAGAAGATTACGAAAACGGTAGCTTCTACTGTGGTGGTTCTTCTTACACGCCTTTCGGTCACGTTTGGGCTGAAAATGCAAGCTTACAAGGTCAAGCTGACGGCGAGTGGCACGACTTCACTTCAGCTGGTGATGCATACAACTACTCAGCAACTAGCTACCTTTACACACCAATGCGTCGTTTAAACCTAACAGGTATTGGTCACTTTGATTTAACTGACGATACTCGTTTAGTGTCAGAATTCACTTACTCTAAGCGTTGGTCAACTCAACAAATGGCTCCACAGCCAGTATGGTTTGACTTCACTTACGATGCAGCAACTATGGGTGATTCACTTCTTTCTCACGGCGTAGCTGATGGTGAAGAAATCTCTTACGGTCGTCGTATGACTGACGTAGGTCCTCGTGGTTATGAGCAAGTAGTTGACACAGTACGTGCAGTAGTTGGTCTTGACGGTGCATTCGACAACGGTTGGGGCTGGGATACTTCAGTAGTATTCGGTCGTAACGACTCAGTTGACCGCGCAACTAACCTACTTAACATGGGTTCAATCCAAGACGCAATCGAAGCGGGTGACTTCAACCCACTAAACCAATCTGATTGGTCAGGTAGCAACCTTGCACAATACAACTACACTGAAAACAACTCAGGTGGTAGCCAATTACTAGTGATCTCTGCTGGCCTTAACGGTGAAGTAATGGAACTTCCTGCAGGTTACGTTGGTTTCGCAGCGGGTATCGAGCGTCGTGAAGAAAAAGCATGGTACGTTCCAGATTCACTAACTTCACAAGGTCTTGCAAATGACCCACGTGTTGAACCAACTGGTGGTCGTTTCGACGTTAACGAAGCGTACGTTGAATTTGCTGTTCCACTACTAGCTGACGCACCATTTGCACAAATGGTTGATTTAAGCGCTGCTGTTCGTGCATTCGATTACAGCACATTTGGTTCAGACGAGACTTGGAAACTAGGTCTAACTTGGCGTGTAAACGACGAATTAATGCTACGTGCTGTTCGTTCAACTGCATTCCGTGCTCCTACAGTATCTGAGCTTTACCAAGGTAAATCACCTTCATTCGAACAAGTTAGCTTCCCTGGTGCACAAGACCAAGCTGAAGTAACTGTTGGTGGTAACGACCAATTAACGCCAGAGCTTGCTGATACAGTAACAGCTGGTTTCGTATACGCTCCAGAATGGTTCGACGGTTTCTCAATGACTGTTGACTACTATGAAATCGAAATCGAAAACTCAATTTCAAGCGTAAACAACCAATACATCGTTGAAAACTGTCTTGATGCTACTACTGGTGCATACAAGAACCAAGATACTGCACTATGTCAGTCTTCTGCAATCAACTTCAACCAAAGCACTGGCCGTATTAGCTTCAACAACCAATTACAAAACATTGGTAATGAATCTACTAAAGGTTACGACGTAAACTTCAAATATGCATTTGAAGCTGCAGGTCTTAACTGGCGCACAGGTCTTGATGTAACTATTCTTGATGAGTACATCGTTGATTCAGGCACAAGCACAATCGATTACACAGGTCTTGTAACTTCAGGTATCGGTAGCTACGCGAAAGTTAAGTCTAACTTCACTCTTAACGCGTCTGGCGACAACTGGGATGCACAATACCAAGCACGTATGATCGACGGCCTAGACAGCTACTCTTGTCTTGCTGACGACAGCGAGTGTTTAGTACCAAGCGTTGGTACTGTTGTATACCACGACATCAGTGGTTCATACATCATGAACGACACAGTGTCATTCTCTGCAGGTGTTAACAACTTATTCGATAAGCAAGCACCTTACTACTCAGGTAACAATGACTCAAACACTGACCCGTACACATACGATGTACTAGGTCGTCGTTTCTTCGCTGGTATGAACATCAAGTTCTAATCTAGTTTGAAATGATTACTAAGGCCCAGTTTTTACTGGGCCTTTTTTATTGTCTGAAAGCCTATCAACGCGTAAACTAAGGGAGCATTAGTTAAAAACGAGGTGATATTGCTTAAACAAGACGAAAACTTATCTTTTATTATTGAGCCTGAGCTTAAACCACGCACAGAGCAACGACTCGACCTGTATTTTTCCATTCCGAATGAAATGAGTGTTAACCCACAAACACTGAGCGAAGAATCTTTCTTTAACAACAATTTTAAATCGCACCTTGCGTATAACGCTAACAACATTCACTTACCCTTAGTTAGAAGCCGTTTTGTTAGTAAAAACAAAGGTGAACAACAAGATTATCGACAAAACTTAAACTTGTATTGTTATCAAGTGCGACTTGCGCTCAATGCAGATATCAAAGACACTTTAAAGTACCAAGAAGCCGATGAGTTTTATCCTGCTGCTATCGAATTGTGCGAGCAAACAAAAGGCTTGCTGAAAAAACTAAGACGCTATACACCTGATGATGAAAAGCTTCTCCCTTTTTATAAAAACGCGGATAACTACTTAAGCTGGCATGTCGAGCAGTCTTTTTTGAAGTTATTAGATGAAGGGCCGCGCAGCAGTGATTTTGCGAAAGAACGTAGTGAGCTATTAGAGTTTTGTAAAGCAGAGAACAGTTACCGAGAAGAGCAAGAGTATAACTCGCAATCTACACTCGAAGATGCCAACCGTATCACCAATAAAATGCGCCTATTACAACGTTTAATTGAGCATGGGGTGGTACTCAATCGCACTACACGGCATTTAAACAGTTACTTAAAGCGCATGGTGAAGGGCACGGTGACGGCTGTGATTATGGCCTTTGTGATGCTTGTCGTGCTGAATGCACGTTCAAACTTTACCGAAGTGACAGCAACCTTGATTTTGATCTTAGGCGTTATTTACGGTCTTCGTGAGATTTTTAAAGAAGATATCACACGAGTGATCTGGCGGGCTATCGTTAGAGGGCGGCCAAAATGGCGTTTTCAGTTTAAAAACAGCATAACTAAAGACAAAATAGCCAGCCAATACATTTGGCTTGAATACACCACCTTTAAACGTATTCCTAAAGCAGTCAGAAGAATTTTTTCAAAGCGTCGTCATCAAAATAAACAAGCTGCTCAGTGGCTGCATTTTGCAAGCGAAACACAAGTTAACGCGAAAGAGTTTTTACCTGGCTACGACACCTTGCAACAAACCATGCAATTTAGCTTGGCACCCTTTGCTCGTTATTTAAAACGCGGTGAAGGTAAACTTTATCATCTTGATAGTAACAAAATATCTAAGCAGGCTGTTGAGAGGCGCTATCAGTTAAATGTGGTTTTAGTGTTCACGCAAAGTGAAGACGAGACTTTGTATCAGCGTTACAAGATTACGTTAAATCGCAGCAAGATCATCAATATTGAGCGTATTTACTCGCAAACAGACATTTTGAAAGATGAAAGATGAAAGATGAAAGGGTGGCCTCGGCCACCCACGTAGGTTTATTTAGCGTCTAAACCCGTTTTGCTGTAAAGCGATACTTTGTCTGATACTAGCGTAATTTCGATATTTTTATCTTTGTTACCCCAGATACAGTTAGTGTGGAGTGTTTTTTCTTCACACTTATCTGCAGAGCCTAAAATCGCTTCTACTTCAGCTTTATCCATGCCAATTTCAATTTTTTCGTAGTTCTCTAAATTTACTTTTGAGCAACCAGCTAAAGTAAGTGCCGCAGCCGCTGCTGCAATTGCCATATATTTTTTCATAATTGTATCCATTAATGGTTGTAGCGTCTTATTTGAAGGATCATTCCCATTCGTGGGTGATCAAAATAATGTATCTCGTTACTGATCACACGTTTAAATTGTGAAAAACGTGCCTTTTCGTAATCACCGTTTTCTAAACGCTGACTAATATCAAAATCAGCATTGATGAATAGGTAATGACGAACATAAATCTTCATTAAACCGTCTAATTCCCACTCAGGTACATGTTGTAATTGTTCAGGAATATAGCGTTCAGTAGGGCCGACTAAACTAATAAAATCATTATTTTCACTCTCTACTGGACTTGCGTGTTTTGCTAAGTGATCGCCGGCAAATAGGCGAATACTCGGTGCTCTTTTTTCACTCATTTCAGGAAAACGCCAGCCCGTGTGCAAAATGGGTGTTAAGCCTTTTCTATCAAGCTGATTTTTTTGCTCAACAAACTGTAATTGTTCTGGTGCAATTAAATATATTTCATCTGTGTCTTCACGGGGTTCAACAACAGGTGTAACAGGCAGTTGATTATAGCTTGCTAAAAAATCAACACTGTCATCACACACGTTTGAGTGAGGATTGCTATTCACTAAAGAGTCTGTGAAAGAATCAGAACGAAAGCGGCTATCACCCTCAATACATGCTTGTTTCGCTTGCGCTGTGTATGCAGGAGTTAATAGATCTTTGCTACGCTTAGCGTTGATTTCATCTTGTTTTAAACTGAAATCTTCCTGTAAATAGGGGGCCGGGCGCTGTTTATAAATAAGAACTTCTATTTCGAACCAACGTGCTGCAAATGACGAGCTTGTAAATAAGCAACAAAGCAGTAGTAAACTATTTCTAAACAACATTAATGGCTAACCTTTTTCTCGAAATCTGCAATCATTGCAGTGACCATTTTTAAGCGTTCGCGAGCGTTGGCTTCGCTAATTGCAAAGCGCAGTTTATTTGCGCCATCCATTTTATACACCTGCGGTGCACTTTGTATCAAACCTATAATGAAGCTAGGGTTAACCTTTGTATGCTGGCTAAACTCAAAATAGCCGCCTTTCGGGTTTGCTTCAATCTTCTTAATGCCAATATGACTGGCTTGCAGTTTTAATTGCTGCAAACTGAATAAGTTTTTAGTGGCGTCAGGCAGCAGACCAAAACGGTCAATCAGCTCTACCTGTAACTCGTCCATATCATTGAGGTTAGCACAGCTTGCAATGCGTTTATAGATACCTAAACGTACGTTTACATCATGAATATAATCATCAGGCAATAACGCTGGCAGCTTTAAGTCCACTTCGGTTTGCTGACCGAGTAGGTTCTCAAGGGTTGGCTCTTTACCTTCTTTGAGCGAGTTGACCGCTTGCTCAAGCATTTCCATATACAAACTAAAACCTATGGTTTGCATTTGACCTGATTGGTCATCACCAAGCAGCTCACCGGCACCACGAATTTCTAAGTCATGAGTTGCGAGCGCAAAACCTGCACCCAAGTCTTCCAGTGACTCAATCGCTTCAAGGCGCTTAACCGCATCTTTACTAAGTGATTTTGGGTTACCAGTGAGAAGGTAGGCATACGCTTGGTGATGGCTTCGGCCAACACGACCACGCAACTGATGCAACTGTGCCAGACCTAGTTTATCTGCTCTATCCATAATAATGGTGTTGGCAGTCGGTACATCGATACCAGTTTCAATGATGGTGGTACACACAATCACGTTATATTTCTGGTGATAAAAATCACTCATAATTTGCTCAAGCTCGCGCTCTCGCATTTGACCATGTGCGGTTGTTACGCTGGCTTCAGGGACCCATTCACTGATTTCTTCAGCAACTCGGTCTATGGTTTCAACATTATTATGTAAGAAATACACCTGACCACCGCGTTTAATTTCACGCAGAATTGCTTCACGAATAAGTTCTGCATCTCTTTGTCTAACAAAGGTTTTAACCGCTAAACGTTTCGCAGGCGGTGTGGCAATAATTGACAGATCACGCATGCCACTCATTGCCATATTTAATGTGCGTGGGATAGGGGTTGCTGTGAGCGTTAAAATATCGACATCGGCACGTAATGCTTTGATTTTTTCTTTTTGACGCACCCCAAAACGGTGTTCTTCGTCAACAATCAATAAGCCCAAATCTTTAAATTGAATATCTTGTTGAATAAGCTTGTGAGTACCAATAACGATATCTATTTTACCCTCAGCCATTTTATCGAGGGTGTCTTTTTGCTCTTTGGTTGAGTTAAAGCGCGATAAAACACCGACCTCAATTGGTAAATCAGCAAAACGGTCTTTAAAGTTCTCATAGTGTTGCTGTGCAAGCAGTGTGGTGGGTACAAGTACCGCAACCTGCTTGTTATCATTTACGGCCACAAAAGCTGCACGCATTGCAACTTCAGTTTTACCAAAGCCAACGTCACCACACACTAAACGGTCCATTGCTTGCTTACTTTGCATATCACCGAGCACAGACTCAATGGCGTTGCGTTGGTCGTCAGTTTCTTCAAATGGGAAGCTGTCGCTAAACTGACGATATGCACTGCCATCAAGCTTAAATTGGTTGCCCGGTTTAGCTTGGCGTTTTGCGTAAATATCTAACAGTTCAGCAGCCACATCACGGACTTTTTCAGCGGCACGTTTCTTGGCTTTTTCCCATGCATCGGAGCCCAATTTATGGAGCGGGGCAGAGGCCTCTTCGCCACCAGAATAGCGGCTAAGCATATGTAATGCAGAAACGGGCACGTATAGCTTTGCCTCGTTAGCGTAGATTATCGTAACAAATTCAGTGATCACACCGGCAGCATCGATAGTTTCAAGGCCTTGATAGCGGCCTACACCATGATCAAGGTGCACAATCGGTTGGCCTTCGCGTAGCTCTGCAAGGTTACGAATAAGCGCATCTTGGCTGGCTTCATACTTGTGTTTACGGCGTCGACGTTGCGAGACCTTAATGCCTAATAATTCTTGCTCTGTGATTATAGTTAAACGCGGTTTACCGTCTAACACCACACTTTGCTCAAGTGGCGAAACAATTAGGCCAACATCACTCGAACTGTTGGTAAAATCGCTAAACGATTCAAATTCTTTGAGCTTTAAACCACTTGGTTTTAATAAGGTAAGTAATGATTCGCGGCGGCCGTCCGATTCAACCGAGAGCAGTACGCGGCCTTTTTGTTTTTTCTCGCTAGTAACGTAGTTTATTAAACCTTGATACGGTTCATGTAACTTATGATCAATACGAACATTGGGCAGCTCTTTACTAGCCAGGTTTGTATGACCCGCTTTGGTGCCTAACTTGGCTTGCGATAAACGAATACGTGCGTATTTAGCAAATTCACCAAACAGCTCATTAACGCTTTGATATAGCTTAATTGGCTCAAGAAGTGGCCTGAGTGGATCAACACGGCGGTTTTCATAGCGAACATTTACATCGTGCCAAAACTGATCAGCAGCATGTTCAATATCGCCAAAATGCATAAACGTCGTATTGCTTGGTAAGTAATCGAAGATGGTTGCCAATCCATCAAAAAACAGTGGCATATAATATTCGATACCGGCAGGCCAGGTTCCTTTGGTAACCTGCATATAAATTGAGTCTTGCTCTGAGCTTGCGCCAAATTGTTCACGATAATTGATACGAAAACGCTCAATGTCAGCGTCGTTAGTTGGGAATTCGTGAGCTGGCAGTAACTCAATTTTGTCGACCTTTTCATCGGAACGTTGGCTTTCAACATCAAATAAACGAATGCTGTCGAGCTCATCATCAAAAAAGTCTAAACGAAATGGGTGAGGGCTACCCATAGGGTATAAGTCAACGATAGAGCCGCGAATCGCGTATTCACCATGCTCCATCACTTGTTGTACATGTAAATAGCCCGCTTGTTCAAGGTTTTCACGTAGGGTGTGCGTATCTAGGGTATCGCCCACTTTAAAGTTAAGGGTCGAACCATATATAAACGAAGCAGGGGCTGTACGCAGCATTAAGGTCGACACTGGCACGATTAATACACTTTGTTGTTCTTTTTTTAAGGTATTTAAGGTGGCTAAGCGCGCTGAAATAATATCTTGATGCGGCGAAAAATGATCATAAGGTAGCGTTTCCCAGTCAGGGAAGACCATGACTGGGTTTTCAGGCAATAGAAATTCGAGTTCAGTTTCAAGGCGTAGGGCGCTTGGCGTATCTGGGGTGACAATCACAACCAGCTCGTTGTGTTGTTTTACACCTTCTGCGATGGCGATGCTAAGCCCGCTACCGGTAAGTTGTCCCCATTGAATTTTATCTTTTTCAGATTTTACCCAAGGCAATGCTGCCCATTGCGCAAACGCCATTTACTACTCCTTTAAACTGTTTTTACTGCTTAGTCTCGATAAATCTTCGTTAAGTCCTGATAGTGATCGATACGACGATCACGAAGGTAAGGCCAAATTCGACGTATGTTTTCACTACGTGCTTGGTCTAATTCAACAACCAATAATTGCTCATCGCTGTTGTTCGCTTCAGCTAAAATTTCACCTTGAGGGCCCGCGATAAACGAGTTACCCCAGAACTGAATACCTTCACTTTGACCGCTTGGATCACTTTCGTGGCCAACACGGTTACAGCTGATCACCGGTACGCCATTGGCAACTGCATGAGCGCGTTGTGAAATAACCCACGCGTCTTTTTGACGAGTTTGTTCGTCTTTTTCATCACGCGGGTCCCAACCTATGGCTGTTGGGTAAATTAAAATTTCAGCACCAGCCATTGCCATTAAGCGTGCCGCCTCTGGGAACCATTGATCCCAACACACCAATACGCCTAATTTACCGACAGAGGTTTGAATAGGCTCAAAACCTAAATCACCCGGTGTGAAGTAAAACTTCTCGTAAAATCCTGGGTCATCAGGAATATGCATTTTACGGTATTTACCGGCAATGCTGCCGTCAGTTTCAAGTACCACAGCAGTATTGTGATAAAGCCCTGTAGCGCGCTTTTCGAATAATGATGACACGATCACCACATTGAGTTCTTTGGCAAGTGCACCTAAGGTATCTGTGCTTGGACCTGGAATTGTTTCTGCTAAATCAAAAACGTCTACATCTTCGGTTTGGCAAAAATATAAACTGCGGTGTAGCTCTTGAAGAACAATAAGCTTAGCGCCTTGGCTTGCTGCATCACGAATACCAGCAATAGATTTTGCCATATTGTCTTGAGCATTATCGGTGTTTGATTGCTGAACAAGAGCAACCTTTAAATGCGTTGGTTTAGTCATTGTTTGTTCCTGCTAAAAAGCCGCGCGGTAATTGCATTGTAATACAGTGTAAGCTGCCAAATTGGTGAATAATTGGCACACAATTAATACCCACCACAGTGTGATCTGGGTATGCTTTGGCAACCTGACCAAGCGCAAGTTGGTCGTTTTCATCACCATAAATTGGTACTAAAACGGTTTTATTGATAATTAAATAATTAGCGTATGTGGCAGGTAGTCTGTCACCATCTTCATTGAACACCGCTTTTGGCCAAGGTAAGGCAATCAGTGAGTAGTTTTCACCCTCAGCTGTTTTAAATGATTGCAGTTGCTTTTCCATTGCATCAAGGGCTGCAAAGTGCTCATCATCTTTATCATCACACTGTACATAAACGAGGGTGTTGTTTGGAGCAAAACGTACCAGCGTATCAATATGGCTGTCGGTATCATCACCCGCAAGGTAACCGTGATCAACCCAAAGAAACGACGTAGCGCCTAGTTGCTCAACCAGCGTTTTTTCTATATCTGCTTTTGTAAGTTCTGGGTTACGATTTGGGTTTAACAAGCACTCGCTCGTTGTAAGTAGCACACCGAGTTCGTTGATTTCAACGCCACCGCCTTCAAGAACCAGTTCACTTTGCTGATAACCATTTTTAGGATTAGCGACTTGCTTTACAAGTACTTGATTAATTTGATTATCAAGTTCACTTGCAAATTTATTGCCCCAACCATTAAAAATAAAATCCATTACTTTTAATTCTGTTGCGTCATCAATATTCGCACAGGTTAATGGACCATGGTCGCGTGCCCAAGTATCGTTACACGGTGTCACCACAAAGTGAATGCGTTTAGCATCAACTTCTGCGTTTTCAAGTAATGTCTCAATATGTGCTTTAAGCGCATTATCATGAGCCACAATAACAACATCTTGTTGTTGGCTTATTGCTTGGCAAAGTGCTACATACACAGGCTCAACAGCAGTTAAATTTGCTGCCCAATCAGTATCTTGGTGTGGCCAAGTAAGCATAACGGCATCTTGCTCAGCCCATTCAGGTAAAAGTCTAAATTTCATGAAGGTAATAAACAAACTAAGGTGGGGCTAGTTTAGCATTTTAGCCATAGATGTCAGCTTTTTGTGCGCGATAAAGCGTGATTTTTAACTGTCTTGCTGCTTGTTTTCTTGTTGACGTTTTTTTAGTTGGCGTGTTTGAGCATGCAACGCAGCTCTTACGACTAAATCTTGGTCAGCATCTCGAATCGCTGTAAACAATAATGTGTATTGGTATTTATCATCATCACATTTTTCAATGGCGACTAATTCGGTATAGCAATAAATGGCAGATGCTTCGTGCTGCAAGAACAACTTAGTACGAAATGTTTGACCCAATTCATACACTTCTGTTGAAGTTAGTTTTACACCGCCACCACCGTAGCTATCGCAATAGTTAGCGTTGTCTTCAGGCTGCTCAGAGGCTAAAATGTGGCTCATAATTAAATCAATTTTGCGTGACTGGGCTTGTAAGAACACCGCTAACTCTTGAGCTACATCGCCTAGGTTGCGAAGAGGGCGTAAGGTGGTTTGCTCAAGTTCGTTTACTTCGTTAGCAAGTTTAAATAAAGCAGGGATATCAGCTTCGAGTTCAGCATTGGTTTTTGGCACAGCTTCAGGTTCAACGGCGTATAAGTTGACGCGATTGCTCTCATTGATTTGAAAAAACTGTTCAAATTCGGCTAATTTTTGATTATTCATGCTGCACTCCACACATCTTTCCTTAATACTAGCGTTCGAAGCAGTAAATTGCTAGTAATCAAATAATCAAAAAAAAGGGCAAACTCATTGTTTGCCCTTCATTTTTTACAGGTTACCCTCTTGGGTTTTGACATGTTCTTGTTGATGATGTTTCGCTATCTCATCAGCAAGCTCTTGTCTTGAACGTTTTTCAGTTAACTTACGCGCCGTTAACCAATAAAAGAACAGTGGCACAAAGAATACGGCCAGGAATGTTGCGGCCATCATACCGCCCATTACACCGGTACCAACACTATGACGTGCACCCGCACCTGCGCCAGAACTCAATACTAGAGGTACTACGCCTAAAATGAATGCAAGCGAAGTCATAATGATAGGTCTAAAACGCAACCTTGCAGCCTCAAGAGCAGCAGTACTTGCGCTCCAGCCTTGTTGATGTTTCATCAAGGCGTATTCAACGATAAGAATCGCGTTTTTACTAGCAAGACCAAGAAGTGTTACCAGACCAATTTGGAAATACACATCGTTTGTCATTCCAACGACCCAAACCGCTATAAGCGCACCAAAGGTACCAAATGGCAGGGCAAGCATGACTGAAAGCGGTAGTGACCAACGCTCATATAGCGCTGCTAGAATCAAAAATACCATGATCACAGCAAGGCCTAAGGCAATCCCAGTGGTGCCCGAACTACGTTTTTCTTGGAATGCAGAACCTGTCCATTCGTAAGTCATATTAGGTGGTAAAACGGCTTGAGCAATACGCTCAACTTCCGCAATAGCTTGACCCGAACTGTAACCCGGTGCTGCATTACCCATCAGTTTAACCGCAGGTAAGTTGTTATAACGATTAAGGTTTTCAGGCCCACGGCTATACTCGATAGTGGTAAAGGCTGAAAGTGGCACCATAGTACCTTGGTTGTTTTTAACATAGATACGACCAATGTCGTCAGGCTTCATTCTAAATTCAGCATCTGCAGACATCAGTACTTGCCATGCGCGACCAAATTTATTGAAGTCGTTAACGTAATAAGTCCCTAAGTTACCCGCAAGGGCAGTGAACGCATCATCAATTTCGACACCCATAGCACGCGCTTGTTCACGGTCAACATCAACACGTAGCTGTGGTGCATCAGGGCGCCAAAGTGTTTGCAGACCACTGATGATAGGGCTCTTTTGTGCTTCTGCTGTCATCAATTGCATTGCATGTTGAAGTTTGTCTGGGTCGCTATCACCTTTGTTTTGAATGTAGAACTCAAAGCCACCGGTGTTACCTAAACCAAAAATTGCAGGCGGATTAAAGGCAAGCACGAGTGCCTCTTTAATACCCGCTGTTTTCATGAATAGCTCTTGCACCAGCGCCTTGGTATCAACTTCACGTTCATCCCAGTGCTTTTGAGTTACGAATAAGGTTGCAGCACTGTTTTTGTAACCGCCACCAATAAAGTCAAAACCGGTAAACGCCACCACGTTTTCGTTCGCTGGGTTTGATTGCACGGCCTCTACAACTTGCTGTGTGACTTGCTCTGTGCGCTCAAGTGATGAACCGTCAGGTAAGAAGATTGCAGAGATGTAATAACCTTGGTCTTCATCTGGCACAAGCGAACCTGGGGTGTTTTGCCAAAGGCCAATTGTAGCGGCAATCATACCTGTCATTAAGATCAGTCCTAACAGGCCACGGCGCACCATAAAGCCAACAGCACCAACATAACGGCCTGTGATCTTGGTAAACATGTTGTTGAACCATAGGAAGAAGCGGGCAGTTTGCTTGTGTTCTTGCTTTAAAATAAGCACACAAAGCGCTGGCGTCATCGTTAACGCAACGATACCCGATAAACTCACAGCAATCGAAATAGTAATAGCGAACTGACGGAATAACTCACCGGTTAAGCCACCTAAAAACGCAATTGGCACAAACACTGAACAAAGTACTAAAACAATGGCTACTACAGGGCCACTTACTTCGCCCATCGCCTTAACGGCGGCGTCTCTGGCACCTAGGCCTTCTTCGTGCATGATACGCTCAACGTTTTCGAGTACCACGATGGCATCATCAACAACAATACCAATCGACAACACCATGCCGAATAAGGTGAGTGAGTTAATTGAATATCCCAGCATATACATGCCGGCAAATGTGCCTAGTAGTGATACTGGCACTGCAAGGGTCGGTATTAGAGTCGCGCGCCAGTTTTGTAAGAATAAATACACTACTAAGAATACCAATACCATGGCTTCAAGCAGTGTTTTTACAACTTCACGAATTGATACTTCAACAAAGCGGGTTGTGTCGTATGACGTTAAATGAGCAAGGCCGGTAGGGAACTGGCTTTTCATTTCTTCAATAACACTGTTTACTTCTTCGGCTACATCAAGGGCGTTAGCACCAGGTTGCAAGAAGATACCTAACAGTACCGCTTCTTTACCGTTAATCGTTCCTTTGAAGTTATAATCTTTTGAGCCAAGTTCAACGCGGGCAACGTCTTTTAAGCGTAAGCTACTGCCGTCTGTGTTTGAACGAATAATGATATTTTCAAACTGCTCAGGCTCAGACAAACGCCCTTGTGCAGTCACACTATAAACAAGCTCTTGTGGAGATTGCGTAGTAGGTGTGGCACCAATTTTACCTGCCGCGTATTGCGAGTTTTGTACACGAATTGCCCCTGCAATTTCTTCAACAGTGACGCCTAACTGGCTCATTACATCAGGGCGCAGCCAAATGCGCATTGCGTAATCTTTGGCACCAAAAATTTGTACACTGGTGGTGCCAGGTATACGCTTAACACGGTCAAGGACGTTCATAGTGACATAGTTTGATGTCCATAAACTCGAACGTGTTCCATCTGGTGAGTAAAAGGCATGAACTTGTAAAAAGCTAGAAGAACCTTTTTGAACAACCACACCTTGGCGGCGTGTTTCTTCAGGTAAACGCGCTTCAACCTGCTTAACACGGTTGTTTACGTTTACGGCTGCTTGGTCAACATCAGTACCAATTTCAAAAGTAACTTCGATGGTCGTTGAACCTGCACTGGTTGACGTTGATGACATATACATCATGCCTTCAACACCGGTAATAGCATTTTCAATTGGTGTGGCAACCGTTTGCTCAAGTACATCAGCTGATGCACCCGGGTAGGCTGCGGTTACTTGCACAACCGGTGGCGCTATTTCAGGATATTGCGCCACAGGTAAGCTGCGCATCGCAGCAAGGCCCGCAAGCACAATAACAATAGATATAACAAACGCAAAAATGGGTCTGTCTATAAAGTAACGAGAAAACATAAGACTCCCTGTGCTTATTCTGCGTGGCTTGAGTTAGCGGCAGGTTTGCCAACATTAACTGGCATACCTGGGAAGAAAATACGTGCCATGCCATCAACAATAACTTGGTCGCCTTCTTTTAAACCACTGCGAATTAACCAAAAGTTTTGGTATTGCTCATTTTCTGGTTTTTTGATCCACTCACCTACAGTAACAGGGGCAGGTAAAGCGACATCCATACCTTGCTCGTTTTTACTTACAACATAAACAAACTTACCAGTGCCGTTATCAAGTACTGCACGTTGCGGCACGATGAAAGCGTTTTTACGTACTGCACCACTTAACTCAACGCGAACGAATTGGCCCGGGCGAAGCTGAAAATCAGGGTTAGGAATAATTGCCTGAAACTCACTGGTACCTGTGTTTGGATTAATACGCACATCAGAGAAGTTAACTTCACCGGTTTGTCCATATAAAGAGCCGTCTTGAAGTTTAATTTGTGTTTTCCAGTGGCCTTGCTCAGGTAAAGTCAGTGAGCCATTTTTAACATCTTGACGCATTTGCAGTTGTTCACGCTCAGATAAGCCAAAGCGAATACGAATAGGGTCGAACTGAGTCATTTGAGTCAGTAATAAATCTGGTCCAGAAACATAGGTTCCTTCAGAAACAAACTCACGTCCCATTACACCTGCGACAGGGGCTTTTACTTGCGCATATTCAAGGTTTAGTTGCGCTTCTTTTAAGGCAACTTTTGCAGCGGCTAAATCAGTTTTAGCAATATCATTGGCTGAGCTTGCGTTATCGTAATCACGTTGTGAAACAGACTTTTCGGCACGTAGTTTAGCTAATCGTTTAACGTCACGATCAGCTTGAACAAGCGCTGCTTTTGCACCATCAAGTGCTGCTTGCGCACGATCAACCGCAAGTTGATAAGGTTCAAGGTCAATTGTAAACAGTGATTGGCCTTGCTCTACACGCTGACCTTCTTCAAAGTTGCGTGATTCAAGAATACCAGTGACACGGGCACGAACTTCAACTTCTTTTGAACCAGACAACGTCGCTGGCAGCTCAATAGTGAAAGGGGCATCGTGTGTTTCCATTGTCATAGTCGCGACAGCAGCGGGGTGCATTTGACCCTGTTGTTGCTGTGGCGCTTCAGAACAACCTTGCAGTAGCAAAGGAGCAGAAACTAATAACAACGCAGATAATGATAATTTGGCAGGTGCGAAAGGCAGACGCATGTTTACTCCACAGTCCAATTGTTAAGTAGGTATGCATAAAAAATAGTCTATTAGCATGAAAGACGTCACTATGCATATTCATTTAGCGTTTAGTTTATACCCAAAAAAGAGAAAGGTACACCCTGTAGTTTACTTTTTTGTTAGGCGCAAAAAAACGCAAAACATTTTCGCTTTGCGTTGATATAACGGTTTAAATCGTTTTTTACTTTTGAGCCAGTAATAAGGCTAACTCTTCAAGGTTTTTAACAATGTAGTCTGGTTGCTTTGCCAATGGGTAAAGCGCTTTACCGGGCCTTGCGATAAACGCTGTTTGCATACCCGCTTGTTTAGCGCCTGCAACATCCCAGCCATGTGCTGCAACCATTAAAGCTTCGTGAGGCGCTACATTTAATTGTTCAAGCAACCACTTGTAAGCGCGCAGATCGGGTTTATACACTTTAATATCTTCAATACTATAACGGTGAGTAAAGTAATCTGTTAAGCCAGCATGTTGAAACTGCGCTTTGACACCATTATTTGACGAATTGGTAAAGCTGACGAGTTTATAATCTTGCTTTAATTGCGCCAATGCGGGTTTAACATCGCTATGCGCAGGTAAAGATAAAAGCGGCGGCACAATCGCTTGCTTAGCTTGCTCTTTGGTTAACGAAATTTGATTATTACTTGCCACCATCATCAGCGCGGCAACGCCGATGTCAGCAAAGTCATGATAATCATTCGATACCGTACTCACTAATGAGTGATGCAGCATGGTCGAAAACCAAAGCGGCAATAACTGGGTATTACCATCGAGTGCTTTAGCGACTGAACTTTGCATTTGTTCAAGATCAAGCAAGGTCTCATTGACATCAAACACAATTACCTTTGGTTTTGCTTGGATTTGCGACGCTGCCATTGTGCCTCCCGAGAAAGTTAAGGTTAGCAATAAAACGAGACTAAAAAGGGCTTTATTAAACACGGTTAATTGCTTTAACTGCGTTAAGAACATCTAAAGGCTCCGCTCTTAGTGTGTAATCTTCATGAGCAAATGCAAATTGAATCACCCCTTGGCTATCAATTACGTAAGTTGCCGGTAATGGTAATTCGTAGCTATCGTCACCATTGGCTTTAGGAATATCTAAGCCTAGCTGATCATAAATAGGGATCAAGCGCTCATCTAACGTGAAAACCAAACCACACTTTTTAGCCAATGAGTTAGCCACATCAGAAAGCACCGTATAAGCCAGCTCGTTTTGCTGTTGAGTCGACAGTGATTCATCGGGTAGTTGAGGAGAAACAGCAACTAATTGGGCATGTTGATCTGCAAATGCTTGCTGCATGTTATTAAGTGCGCGAAGCTCTAAATTACAATATGGGCACCAACCACCACGGTAAAAGCTCAGCACCAGCGAGCCTTTCGATAACAATTCTGTTGAGCTAATTTGTTTACCCTTGCTATCGGGTAATTCAAATGCTGGAAACTTATCACCCACTCTTAAAGCATGTTCACTTAATTGTTCAGCAATCAGCTTTTCAGTCGTGACATCCATCAAATTTAGGATATCAGCAGGGACATTGGCTTTCTTTTGCACTTCAAATGCATCGATTTGGTTTTTTAAAGACATACATACTCCAATCATTTTGATTATTTATAGTAAGTATAGAGTTTTAAATTTTTATATATACAATGCAAAACTGAAACCTAAATTCGAAAATATTGAATCAAGCCATGTACAGTTTATGTGATTTAGAAACCTTTATTGCCATAGTTGAAAACCAAGGTGTGGTTGCCGCCGCTAAAGCTCAGGGCCTTTCACCCGCTACGGTTAGTCATCGCTTAAGTAAATTAGAAAAAGCATTAAGTACTGTGTTGCTGTTTCGTGATAGTAGGCGAATACGCTTATCACCAGCAGGAGAGCTGTTTTACCAACGTGCTGGGGCCATTTTAGAGGCGCTGTATGATGCTGAGCATCAAATTGGCGCACGAGGTTCGGCGGTGACAGGGCTTTTACGAGTCACTATGCCGCCTTGGGTCTTCTCAAAATCTGTGATGCCAGAGCTTGGTCATTTTGAACAGCAATATCCTGACTTGAAACTCGATTTTATGATCACAGACCAATTTGTGAATATTGTGGATGATGCCCAAGATGTAGCTATTCGAGTAGGTCAGTTGGCAGATTCAAACCTGCTTTCACGCAAGCTTGTTAGTAACTCTCGTATTTTGTGTGCAGCCCCAAGCTATATTGAAAAATATGGGCTACCAAAAACGGTCTCTGATCTTAAAGCGCATTACTGGGTATGCTTGCCATGGCAGCGACAGCTTAAACTTAACGAGGGTGGCCAAATAGTTAATTATAATGCGAGAACGCGTTTTACCGTATCTAACTCAGATAACATGACGCAGGCTGCGATTGCAGGTCATGGCATAGCGATTAAATCATATATTGCAATTAAAGATGATTTAGCAGAAGGGCGGTTAATCGAAATACTCCCTAATAGCCTTGTTGATGCTGACGCGCCAGTATGGTTTTTAAAACCACAAAACAGCCTAGTGACGCGCAAAACAGAGGTTTTTTATGAGTTTATGAAATCTTTGTTTACCGAAGGTACAAAAACTTAACAAATGGCTTGTAATTAAACTGAAATCTCGTACCCTAAAGCAATAAAAATATAATAAAGGTGAGTTAAGGATGACAGATCAAACTGGGGTTATCACCGCTTTTACCGAGATATCGAGCAAACTTAGGCGCTTTGTATCACGTATCGTCAGCCCTGATGATGTAGAAGATATTGTGCAAGAGACGTTTATAAAAAGTTATGAAGCAGATCTTAAACAAAATATCGAATACACTCACAGTTATATGCTGAAAACGGCTAAACATTTAGCACTCAATCACATTGCTAAATGGGACAATAAATACAAAGAATCGTTAGATGAACAACAACAAGTTGAACATCACATGCGTTCTATGGCACTTGAAGATGAAGTAACCTCTAAAGAGCGCTTTTTGTTTTTTTGCCGAGTAACTAACGAATTAAGCCCGCAAGTAAAAAAATGTTTTATATTAAAAAAAGTCTATGGCTTAAGCCAAAAGGAAATTGCTGCTAAAATGGAACTCAGCGAAAGTACTGTTGAAAAACACATAGCCAAAGGCTTATTACATGTTCACCGAGCAATGAAATCACACGATGTACAACCTCAGGCATATAGCCCTACCACAGAGTTCACTGCAAAAGAGGTGAACAAATGAGTAATGTTCACCCATTTTCATCAAAAGAAATGATTCAAGAGCAAGCGAGCCAATGGATCAGTGCAATTGATCGTGGTTTATCGAAAGATGAAGTGAGCCAATTACATTTATGGGCTCATCAAAGTGCGGCTCATCAAGAGGCCTTATTTGAACTTGCGACATTATGGGATGAAATGAGTGTGCTTAACGAGTTAAGTAGCTTATTTCCTTATAAAGCCCCGCAAAAACAACCCGCTGTATTTGGTATGGCAACGGCGGCTAGCTTTTTAGTGGCGATGCTGCTTGGTTGTATCATGCTCATTTATTCAAGCTATTGGCAGAACGAAGAAAACGACTACGCAAAGTTTACTAAAATTTACCGCACTAAAGTGGGCGAGCAAGCCACGTTTGTATTGCCCGACAGCACGATTGTGCAGCTTAATACCAATACTAAACTTGAAGTTGCTTATACCGGCGATCGCCGTCAGTTGATCTTGAGCCGTGGTGAAGGCCGCTTCAATGTTGCTAAAGATGCAAGTCGTCCATTCACTGTTATTGCCGGTGATAAATCATTTACTGCTCTTGGTACCGTGTTTAATGTGCAGCGAAATACTGCCTCAGACTTAGAGTTAGTGGTGACCGAGGGCAAGGTAATGATTGCTGATCCGAGTACTCAGGTTGATGCCAGTGATTTTAATCGTTTAAAAGATGCCTCGGATAACAGTGCTGATATCAAAGCACTTCGCGCGAATGTTGTTGTATCTGGTGAGAAAGCACTGATAAAACAAAGTAAAACTGAGCCGATTAAACAGTTATCTGTTGATGACGTACAGCGTGACTTAGCTTGGCAACAAGAAATGTTAATCTTTAACGGCGAACCGCTTGGTGAAGCTTTGCAAGAAGTGAGTCGTTATACCGCCACACGTTTTGAATTGAATGACCCAAAACTTGCTTCATTGAAAGTGGCTGGTGTATTTAAAACAGGCGACATAAAAGGGTTACTTGATTCTTTACAGGCCAACTTAGGTGTAGAACATCAACGTTTAGGTGAACATCGTGTTAGCTTAACTATCGCTGCAAAAGGTTAGTTTTGCCTATGAGAATACGCCAATGTAATGATGTTAATTGTGCGCCACCTTCTCGTCACAAAAAATTAATTAAAAAAAAGTTAAATTTACATAGCGGATTTTTCTTCCTCACTTGTTTGTATAAATTGCGCAGTAAGCAATTGCCTTTGTTACCAGCGTCTATTGTCATTTATGGCCTCACAGCAGGCCAAATAGCAATAGCAGCTGAAAAACAAATGCTGCAATTTGATATCAAAGCGCAACGAGCTGATTTGGCGTTAATCGAATTTGCAAAGCAAACAGATCAAACTGTCATTTTTTCTTTCGAATTAGCAAAGCAATATCAAGCGCAATCTGTATTTGGTTTTTATACCAAATTGGATGCACTGAATGCGATGTTAGAAGGCACTGAGCTCGATGCGGTTGTTGATCAACAAGGCTTGCTGAGTATAAAACTCAAACAAGTAGATAGGATAGATAATAACATGATCAAAGTATCAGGGGTCAGCGCTGCAGTCGTGCCATTACTGCTTGCCGCCAATACGCAAGCGTTCGCAGAAGATCAATCAGCAGAAAAAAACATCGAAAAAATTGCCGTTGTCGGTAGCCGTGTAGCAGGTCGCTCGGTTGAAGATTTACCGGTTCCGGTTGATATTTTAAGTGCCGAAGCACTTGAGAATACAGGTCAAACAGAAGTAGGCCGTATGCTTCAGGCTATCGCACCGTCTTTTAACTTTTCAAGCTCGTCTATCAGTGATGGTACTGACGCGCTTCGCCCTGCAACATTACGTGGTTTAGGGCCAGATCAAACCTTAGTTCTTATCAATGGTAAGCGTCGTCACCAAGCGAGCCTTATCCATATTAATACGTCAGTAGGTCGTGGTACGGCAGGTACCGACATGAACGCTATTCCTGCTGCTGCAATCAAACGTATTGAAGTATTACGTGATGGTGCTGCTGCGCAATATGGTTCAGATGCGATTGCGGGTGTAATTAATATCGTATTAAAAGACGCTGAAGAAGGTGGTAAAGCGGCGATTAACTACGGTGAATATTCAGAAGGTGATGGTGAAACAGTCAATGTTGATTTCAACACTGGTTTTGCCCTTGGTGATGATGGTTATTTAAATACTACAATCAACTACCGTGACCGTGCACCGACTAACCGTGCAGGCCTGCATGGTTCGTGTCAATTTTACGGCTGTACTGAACTTGATGACGGTACGCTATTAGCAGGTGATCCGCGTGAGTTAACGGCACCTCGTGATACGTTTAGAATTGGTGATGCAGATTCACAGCAATTTGCTTTAACTATTAACACTGGCTATGAGCTTGCTGGTGGTGAGCTATATGGCTTTATCACTTATTCGAATCGTGAAAATGAATCTGCAGCGTTTTTCCGTCATAACGCAAATGCTACAGGTAACCCTGTATTGCAAGATGGTGATGCGACCATTCCAATGGGTTTCTTACCGAAAATTAATACTATTATTGATGACGTGTCTTACAACGTGGGCTTTAAAAAGTCGTTCGACAATGATTCAAGCATTGATTTATCGTACACCTACGGTGAAAACAGCATTGATTACACAACTAGTGACACTATCAATGGCTCATACGCTAACTATCTTCGTTATGACCAAGGTTTAACGGCTGATGAAATTCGTGCCACGATTCCACGTTCAGCGTATGCATATGGCCTTGAATTATCACTTCAAACAATCAACCTTGATTACACCAAAGATTACGATAACTTCTCATTAGCACTAGGTGCTGAGCTTCGTACTGATGAGTTCCGTATTCTTGAAGGTAGCGAATATGCCTATCGTGATTACGACACAGTTGATGGTGTGAGCATCTATTCTGGTTTAAATGGCGGGGTAGGCAGTGTTGATGCTGCAAGCGGTACGCAAGGTTTTGGTGGTTCAGATCCAGCATCATCAGTTGATGAGTCGCGCGATGTGATCTCATTCTACATGGATGCAGAAACCTATGTTATTGATGATGTTATTATCTCAGGTGCGGTACGTTACGATAACTACAAAGGTTTTGGCGATACAGTTAACTTTAAGTTAGCGGGTAATTGGTCAATTACTGAAGATGTGTCTTTACGTGGTGCACTAAGCACAGGCTTTAGAGCGCCTTCGATGCAACAACTTTACTTTAATAACGTAAGTACACAGTTCGTTGTAGGTGATGATGGCAGCTTAGTGGCTGAGCAAGTAGGTACATTCAGAAACGACAGTACCTTAGCGCAATCAATTGGTATTCCTAAGTTAAAAGAAGAGAAGTCACAAAACCGTAGTTTAGGTATTGTGTATAACGTTACCGACAATATCAATTTAACCATTGACTACTACTCGATTGATATCGACGACCGTATCGTTATTTCAAACCGTTTAGGTAAAGGTTTATCAGATACGCTAGATGCTGCACTTGAAAGCTCAGGCGCAGGTGCGGGTCAGTTCTTCTTAAATGGTGCAGACACCGAAACCGAAGGTGTTGATTTAGTTGCCACATGGAACACAGAAGGCCTTGGCGGTACGCTAGATTTCACCTTTGCTGCTAACTTCACTAAAACTGATGTAGTTGATTTATTTACGCCATCAGGCAGTGGCCTTGAGACTATTCCGGTAGAAGATGTGTTTTCTGCTCAAGAAACATCAATTATTGAAGAATGGCAACCTGAAGATCGCATTAACTTAAGTGCGCTTTACCGTTTAGAAGATTGGACAGTAAACCTTTCTCTAAACCGTTACGGCGAATACACAGTTGAAGATGGTGGCCGTCAAACATACGGTGCTGAAATATTAACTGATGTAAAAGTTAACTACTTCTTTAACGAAAATCTGTCATTTAACATTGGTGCAAATAACTTATTTGATGTTTACCCAGATAAGAACACCATTGGTAATTCACGCTCGGGTACGATTGTTGATGCAAGCGGCAACACAATTGTTTCAAGCCCAGGTGTATTCACTTACTCACGTCGTTCAGCACCATTTGGTTTTAACGGTGCGTACTACTACGTAGGTGCAGAGTACAAGTTCTAAACTCCCTTTAGATTCCTTTATTATTTAACTTGCAAAGGGCCATTAGGCCCTTTTTTAATGCAGTCATAAAAACTTCACTTTTTTTATCAAGCTAAATCCCTAATAATATCTGGACTAGACCAGATTTAGGCGATATTAAAATGAATGAATACTTACTGTTAACTCCTGGCCCATTAACAACATCGGATACGGTAAAACAAGCGATGTTAAAGGATTGGTGTACATGGGATGACGATTATAACTTAGGTGTTGTACAGGCTATTCGCAGCAAACTTGTAACTTTGGCCACAAAAAGTACTGATTATACGTGTACATTAATGCAGGGCAGTGGCACTGCGAGTGTAGAAAGTGCTTTAGGTAGTTTAGTCGCAAAAGAGCATAAGTTATTGATAATAAACAATGGCGCATATGGAAAACGGATGGCTGAAATTGCTGAGTATTTAGACATTGACCATTGTGTTTTAAATTACACTGAAACTCAGCTACCAAGCTGTGACGACATAGAAAAAACACTCTTGAGTGATGAAAAAATTAGTCATGTTGCTATGGTGCACTGCGAAACGACGACTGGCATGCTAAACCCAGCAAAGCAAGTGGGTGAACTATTATCACGCCATAACAAAGTTTATATTTTAGACGCAATGAGTAGCTTTGGTGGCGTACCGTTTGACTTAGCAGATTGGCACATTGATGTAATGATTAGCTCATCTAATAAGTGTATTCAAGGTGTTCCAGGTTTTGGCTTTGTTATTTGCAAGCGAGACTTAATTGAAGAATCACAAGGGGTTGCACGTTCGTTGTCACTTGATTTATATGCGCAGTGGCGGTGTATGGAGAACAACCAAGGTAAATGGCGTTTCACATCTCCTACACATGTTGTACGCGCATTTCATCAAGCTCTTATTGAATTAGAACAAGAGGGAGGTGTTGCAGCACGTCATAAGCGTTATAAAAACAATCAGCAACTCTTAGTGAATGCGATGAGAGATTTAGGTTTTCAAACACTCTTAGATGATAACTTACATTCACCGATTATCACCTCATTTTATTCTCCAACAGCGAATGGGTATGACTTTAAAGAGTTTTACTTTTTGCTTAAAAAACAAGGGTTTGTAATTTACCCAGGTAAGGTGTCAGATGCTGATTGCTTTAGAATTGGCAATATTGGTCATGTGTTCGAAAACGATATTACACGTTTAATTAAAGCAATATCAAACAGCAGATATTGGTTATAAAGAATGTTCACCCGTGTAAAGGCTTTGTTTAACAAAGCCTTTTTTCATTTATTGCCTTAGTGACCTTCGACAGTCATTTCAATGGCATTATGCAACCAATACTCAATATTGTAATCCACTAAACTTCCTAGTTCATCAAAGCGTTTACGAATAACTTTTAAACAGGGAGTACCACTATTTTTTTGCAATACCTGTGCTACATCGTCAGGAAGGACAGTCACACTAATTGCGCACTGCTCATTGACTACATTTGTTGCGTATTGATTTGCCATTATTTGTGTTATCGAGCCATTTAGGTTGTGCTCAGCAAGGCCATCAAAACGCACAGCATCACAAAAAATATCTTCAAACATCACTAAGCGCTCATCAAGGCTGCGGGCACGTTGCAAATGGTGCAAAGTTGATGCAGAAAATTCTGCTTTTAAATCATGATTGCTAATTTCTTGATGGCTAATCACTTGGGTATCAGCAACAAAGCCTTGTTGTTTTGCCAGTTCATAAAAGTTTACTTTAGTGGCAGGGTTCCACTTAAGTTTTGTTGGCGTTACAAACCAACCACGGCGCGTTTGGCTATAGATCAATCCTTCAGCTTCTAAACGAAGTAGTGCCTCACGGACTGTAATACGGGTCGAGTTAAATTGTTCTTGTAACAAACGCTCAGAAGGGAGCTTGTCACCCGTGTTCAGAGTCCCTTCGCTTAGTAATTGATGTATGTAATTTCTGATTTGTTGATATAAAAGCATACCGTGCCTTTTTGCTAAATACAGCTTTAGCTTAACTGATAATAAAAGGATTTATAACGTTTGATTATGAAATTAAATAGTTATCTAAGTAATCTAGCCAAAAAGAAAGTGGTTCAATATGCATATTTGGATCTTTTGCACAGTCGTCAAGTTCTCTTAATTGTAAAATTTCTTCAAAATATGGCTGGGCTGCAAATTGATTAGCTTGTTGTAACGACAAAGGGCCACCTTGTTGTTGCAAGGTGAGTGTACTGGCAGGCGAAAGTGTTTGCTCATAACCTTCATTCTTTGCGACTAAATAGCGTTTAGCTTGAACATGTTGAGAAACCATGGCAACAACAGCATCATTAAAGTTATTTTCTTTTAAAAAAATTGCGCCAAGCTCACAGTGATTGACATATCCTTGCTTGGTCATCGTGAGATTTTGCTGATGTGCGATTAAATGTCCAATATCATGTAAAAATGCAGCAACGACAGTATCGGTACTTAGTTTTTGCTGCAATGCAAGCCCAGCGCACTGTGCTGCATGAGAATACTGGGTACAAATTTCGTCATAGTGTTGATAGCCAAACTGCTCAAATAAATAACGGATCTGTGTGATAGTTTGTTGGTGTGTAATGGTCATCTAAAAAGCTCTACGATTTCATATCAACTTTTCCTGCACTGCCTATGAGACTGGCAAGATACGTATCTATTGGATTTACATGCGTGTTATTGTCTTCTGCTCGTTCTTTACGACGAATTGCATTACGAATTAGGTAAGCGCCGACAGTTCGAAAGGGCTCAACTACAAAGTTGTCTAATGTTTGATTTACAAGGCCACAGTGTTGCCAAACAGGTGCATTTTTTAAGATTAAAGCAGACAGAATATTTGCCCCTAAAAAAGACTGTACGACGCCATTACCAGAATAACCCCCGGCGTAGATAACGTTTGCTTGATTATTCAAATGTCCAAAAAACGGGAAGCCAGTGACACTACGGTCAGAAGGGCCTGTCCAAGTTCGATCTATTTCAAAATTATGATCAGGGAAAAAGCGTGATAAAGAGTTATTTAATAGCGTTTGATAGCGACTCGGCTGCTCAAATTTATCACTCATTCTGTTTGCGAAGCTAAAATAATTTCCGCCTTTGCCTAGCATTAATCGACCATCAGTAGTGGTGCGGTAATAGTTTACAAAAATACGGGAGTCTATTATTGCAGCGCCATGATTGAGACTTAAATGCGCAAGGGTTTCAGGCATCGGTTTAGTAATTGCCATATCACTTGAAACCAGCACGATATTGCGTTGAAACTGCGGTTTTAGTGTAGGGAGCCACGCATTAACGGCAAATACTAGATGATTAGCACAAATATTACCTTGGCTTGTTTCAACATTTAGAGGGGAGTGTCCGCTATGTGCTTTGTACTGGCACTGTTCAATAATTGTAACGCCTAAACTTTCAGCGACTTGTTTTAAACCACGAACTAATTTTGCCGGCTGAATACTACCACCATGAGGTGAATAGTGGCCGCGAATATTGGCGGCAGAGCCTGTATTGATAAGAGCTTGAGTATCACAGTGTTGCCACGCATTAAGATTGTTATCCTCAAGCATTTTTATTGCGGGGTCTAACAAGTGCTTTTGTGCTTCATTTGAGGCGGTGTAATAACAGCCATCAATTCGACAATCGCAGTCGATGCCATGCTGACGAACAAACTCTGCAATTTGATGAACCGCTGACTCAGACTCTTTGACTAAAAACAGTGCCTTTTCGAGACCAACTAACTTACTTAAACTGGGCAGCTTAGTTGACCAAGTTAACATTGCACCGCCATTTCTCCCTGATGCACCTTGCCCGCAAAAGCCTTTTTCAATGATGGTAACTTTTAAATTAGCTTGTTGCTGCTTGAGTTTGATAGCAGTCCAAAGACCAGTAAAGCCACCACCTATGATACATACATCGCAATGGTGCTTTGTAGGTAATGCAAGAGGAAGCGCATAGGCTTCCTCTTGCATTGCGTTATCAAACCAAAAAGGTTGAAACTGCATTATGGGCGCTCCCCTCGGCTTAGTTTGGCATCAATCTGCATTAAAACAGTTTCAATATCAGCCAGCGAGTCGACCACGAAATGCGCACCTGCAGAGTACAAGCTTTGGTAAGCTTGACGTGTCAGTTGCTGCTTTTGTTCAGCACTACAAGCTTGCCACTCTTGCTCTGTTAAGCCAACCGCATTACCGCTTAATGCGAGGCCAATTGTCCACATTCCGGCATTCAAACCTTCTTCGATGCCTGGGGCAGAATCATCAATTTTTATACAGTTAGCGACTTTTTTAATGCCTAAAGCATTTACATTTTCAAGAGCCATCCAAGGGCCAGGGCGAGAACCGGCTTTAAGGTCGTCACTTGCTACCCAATGATCTGGTTGATAGCCATAGTCTGCAGCGGCACTGACTAACACTTCCATAACTTGGCGAGGATAGCCCGAACAACTGCCTACTTTGATGTTTTGCTGTTTTAAGCGATTGATCACGTCAAGCGCACCAGGAATAGGCATTGCTCGGTCTGCTACTTTTGCCTTTTGCAATGGCATGAAAGTTTGATAGATGTGATCAATATCTGAGTCTGACATTGCTCGGCCAAACTGTGAGTGCCAGCGTGAAGCAACTGACTCCAATTTTCCAAGTGTGGCAATGTGATCCCATTTTCCCATACCCATTGGAATACGCGCTTCTGCAAGTGAAATCTCAAAGTCATAAGCTTGTTTAAATGCTTCAACAAAAATGGTGGTAGGGGCAACTGAGCCATAATCCACGACAGTTCCAGCCCAATCTAAAATGATAGCTTCTATGTTTTTCATAAGATTCTCTTTTAATTGTTTCAGGTCACAACCTGTTTTGAGTGATGAGTTCGAATAGGGGATAAACGTACTGTGAAATAACACAGTGAACATGCAACTAAAGCGGCGGCTACAATGCCAACTAAGTAACAAGCGTTAATAAAGAAGTTAAGCCAACTGAGCTCAGGCATAGCAAACGTTCTGTACAGTAAGATACTGACAGAGCCAAGATAGCCAGCAGAATCAGCAAGATAGATTAAAAAACCTGCATTAGCGACAGAGCCAACGGCTGAAATCATTCGGTCAAATAGAAAACAGTTATACGGGATGTAACTGATATAGAGACCTGAGCCAAGTAAAACCATCCACGCTTTTGCGGATATCAAGTTAGCTTCAAAAGCAAAGGTACTCGACAATAACAAAGCGGCACCGAATAAAATAAAGCCGTGATTGACATAAAATGCGGTTTTGTTGTTTTTTACCAAAACCATCGCACCTAAAGCGATAAGGACAATAAATGACATTCTGATCCCCGCTAGGCGAAAATGGCTGGTTCTTCACCATGGCCAAGAGCTTGCCAAATTTCAGCTGCAAAATTGTCACGGAAATCACGAAAACCTGTAAACAGCATGAAGCTTAAAATGAGGCAGCTAATACCAAACCAATACTGTTTAAAAAATTGCCAACGGGCTTTGCCATCCATAGGTAAGCGTTTTTGTCTTGCTTGTTCGTCCTCAATTGTTGGTTCTGGAATGAGGGTTAAGCATTTAACACTAAACAATAACAGCGGGAAAAATAGCGCACCTGTCGCTGCAGGCATCCAAAGCTCAGGTACATTTAGTGTATCAATAAGCCATTTGCCTACACTGCGAACAAGGCCTGATGCCAATATAAAAGTAACACTCAAAATAGCGCCTAGAATTTCACTGGTTTTTCTTCCTTCAAGAAAACTAAAAACAAGTCCCCAAATCATGCCTAGTGAAAGGCCATTAAAAAATAGCCAAATAACGTTTAACCCAATCGGAGTGATAGCAAATAAAACCAGCGATATTTCTGCAGCGGCAATAAGGCCAATAATTGTTAAACCTCGTTGCTGATGCTGCATTTCTGAAATAACTTTTATGCCAATAAATTTGGCGCATAAATAGCCAAAAACTTGCGCCAAAATAAGAGCAATTTTAAAGCTTACCTGCCAACTCGGATCGTCGAATTCAGTGTAACTATTTGCAGTGAATGGCTTACGAAATGCGTACATAGAAAAGTAAGTGAGAAATGCAGCACTGGCTGCAAATAACACAAAACCGGTTCCTTGCGCACGTTTAAGCCAATTAGGGTGTGAAAACATTAGGTATCCTTTGCGGGGCAATGGCCCCGCATACAACTCAAAGACTGATTAGAACTGATAATTAATGCCAACCATGCCGCGTACACCGTAGTACTCTACTTGTAGAGGACGGCTTTCATCGCCTAGGTAGTATTTAAGAGGCTCGTTGGTTAAGTTATTCAGTTCGAGGTAGACTAATGCGTTTTCATTAAGCTGATATGACGTCGTAAAATCAACGCTTGTATTGTCGCCATAATAGCTGTCAAATTGTTTGCTGCTGCCATGCTCTTCAATGTATTCACCTTTGAAGTTAACGGCTAATCGAGCTGCAAAATGTGTGTTATCGTAATACACCGTAAAGTTGTAGAGACTATCTGCTTGGCGAGGAATGGAGACTTTGTCTGCGCGATCTGGAATCGTCATTTCTGAATCCATGAATGTTGCATTAGCCATGATGCCAAAGTTATCTAGTTCAGGTGTAATAAAACCTAAATCACGATTGAACGCCACCTCGAGGCCAGCAAGCCATGCGCTATCACCATTTTCAGGGCGAATAATATTAACCCCAGTGTTATTGCCGAACTCTCCTATAGAGCTACTTTGAAAAATAGGATCGGTAATATCTTTATAAAATACCCCCAGAGAAACTAACCCTAAGCGGTCAAAGAAGTATTCAGCCATTAAGTCGACATTATTTGAATAAGTCGGCTCTAAATTTGGGTTACCAGAAGTTAATTCGTTGTCTGCTTCTAAGTAAGTCGCCCCTGGCGTTAATGAGCCAAAGTCAGGACGAGCAAAAGAGCGAGTTAATGCAAGTCGATAATTGGTTTGGCTGTTAGGGTGGTAGGTTAAATGCAATGCAGGTAACACAGACAAGTAGTCATTGTTTGCTTTAACGCTTTCGACTTTATCTTCATCTGCAAGGTAAATATAACCGTCAACTTCGGTGTCTGTTTGAGTTAAACGAAGACCTGTTAGCATTTCCCAATTAGCGTTAATGGTATATGTTGCCATACCATATAAAGATGCATGTTGTTCATTAACATCAAAGTTTCTGCCAAGTGCTCCACCATTTTCGATTAAAGCAGATTCACTCTTATCAAGGACAAACTTGTCTTTATTTTTATTCCAAAAATTTGCTAAATCATCAGTACTAGCAACTTGCGAAAACTGACTTTGATAATCGTAAGAAAGCTCGCTTAAATAGTCACTTCGGCCCGGTTGGTCCGCTAATGTAAAATCACTCAGAGTAGGGGCTGCGCCATAGTTTTCAGTATCCCATGCATAAAATTCATCACTGAACCTAGCAACGCGTTCTTTATCGCGGTATTTTGCACCTACTTTAACAATAAGGTCGCTGTTGAGTTGCCACTCAAAGTCTAAAGCGGCAACAATTTTATCTTTTTCATTCACCTTAATTTTATATAGTTCGACCCACGATAAGCCCATTTGGCTTGGATCAAACGAAAAGCCACTTGGTAGGTGAGTACTGATTTGGTCCCATGGATCTGAGCCACCATCAATCGTGTTATAAGCGTAGTTTTTGCCTGTATCTCTGTCTTCAAGGCCTTCGTAACCGACATTTTTTTGGTCAAATCGAACTACAAAATAACTGTTATCTTCGCTGTTAGGCGTGTTGCCATACCTAAATTCGTTTTCATAGCTAGATAAAGACCAATTTAATGTTTTGTCGTAACCAAAGAAATGCTCACCAGCAAACTCAAAGCCAGTCATTTCTGTTATGAGCTCATTTCTTATATGTTGTAGTTCTGCTCTGTCTTTATCAAAACGCATACGATGCTTATAGTGCGTTTCATCGTCGATTAGTGTGCCGTACATGGCACTCGCACTAATATTGCCTTGTTCAAGCTGGTATTCAACAGAACCATTTAAACCGTAAGTTTCACGAGTTCCGGTGTAATCTCTTAGCTCTAAACGATAAATTCCTAAACCATCATTTCCTCGACGTGGTTCAAAGTTATCTGTTGCCCAGTCGCGCTGCCAAGCTGTTGCGTTAATTAAAAAACCTAACTTGTCATTTAAGATGCGATCGCCATAAAGTAAGTTGGCAGAGTAGTTATTGCCATCAGCTAGTTCATTTTGACCAAGTGCTAAATTGGCATTAAATACAAAATCATCAGGTGCTTTTTTGGTTATAAAGTTAACGTTACCACCAATAGCATCTCCCTCCATTTCTGGCGTTAATGCTTTTGATACCTCTACAAATTCAATAAGCTCACTCGGGAAAAAGTCAAACGCAGTGGCGCGGCTGGTGGTTTCTTCTTCTGCAGTTGGTAATCGGTTGCCATTGATAGTTGCAGAGCTCCACTGGGCAGGTAAGCCGCGAACAGCAACAAATCGACCTTCGCCTTGATCGCGTTCTATAGAAACACCAGGGATGCGTTGAACTGCTTCAGCTGCGTTACGGTCTGGCAACTTACCGATGCCATCAGCCGAAATAACATTTTTAATATTTTTAGCATTTTTTTGGCTATTGGCCGCAGCCATTTCACCACGTTGAATTTGACCAACAGCAACGACTTCTTCAATGGTGTTAGTTGAATTATCCATCACAATTGGAGACAGTAATTTAACCTCATTGTTGCTTATCTCAACATCAACAATTTGGCTGCTATAACCCATATACGAAACTTCAAGTTGGTAGTGACCTGCATCTAATTTAGCAAGCTCAAACTTACCATCATAATCAGTCACTGTTGATTGATTTGTGCCAACGACTTTAACCAAAGCACCTGGCAAGCGATTACTATGATCTGTGATAGAGCCTTGAATTTTTGCATCAGTGGCAAAAGCGCTATGCGCTGATAAAAATGGGTAGCTGCACAAAAAAACAGCTGTGCTGAGTGTACGTCGTTTAATCATCTGTTGAGCCTCTTATTTTTAAATTTATCTGGACTAGACCAGATTTGTTGCAGACAATCATAGAGAGGCTTTTTTACAAAGATGTGACGGTTTTTTATTTTTAATATTAAAAAAGGGTCAAATGACCCTTTTAGGTAAGTTATAGAGACGTGCTTATAGAAATTGGCACATCTTGATATTGTTTTATTTTATCAAGCAAGGTGACCAAGGTTTTGTGGCTGCTTTGCTCACTTGCTGTTACTTGCACATTGGTCATTTCAAACTGTGCGGCAAATAACGCAAGGTTAGCGATTATCTGCTCTGGTGTGATAAGCCGGTTTGCAAAGTAAATACTGTCGTTTTCAGTAATAGTAAATTGCGCTTGTTTTTTAGGGTTTTCAAGACTTGGTTTTGCTAAAGGGCGATTGACTTCAATAGCGCGCTCTTTAACAAATGAGGTTGTGACGATAAAAAATATCAGCAAGATAAACACAATATCGAGCATAGGGGTCATATCTACATCAGCGTTTGCAGTGGTTTTTTTATGTTGTTTCACCATAATTAGGTCCTTGTTGTTTTTGACCAAGCCACAAAATTTACGATTAAGTGGACTAGCCATAGTCGTGATTAATACCACGGATTATTTTTAAAATGCTGGGCGCCACAGCAGTTTTTAGGATCCTAAATTTAAAGTTAGCAGCTTTTAAAAATACGGTGGTTAAATAAATATTCTAAGTTTATTAAATGTTTGTAGCGTTTTTGTTGGTAAAAATATTTATTAGCTTTGATGAAATGATTTTCAGGTTAGTCAGGTCATTTTTGTTGGAACTAAGTTTAAAGGATGGATAAATGCTAAAAGTTAAGTCTTTAGTTTGTGCTGTGTGCCTTGTTTTACCAACAGTAAGTTTTGCTGAGCAACCAGTAAACGGGCAAGATTTTATTAATTTATTTGAAAAGCTTTCAGGAAAGCACCCCGGAATCAGAAAAGGTCACGCCAAAGGGGTGTGCGCTGTTGGCACATTTACACCTAATCAAGCAGCAAAGCAGTATTCAATCAGCCCTTTATTTAACGCACCGTCAAAAGCAAATATTCGTTTTTCTATGGGCGGGGGTAACCCTCACGCTGATGAAACATCTCGTGCCCCACGAGGAATGGGGGTGCAGTTTGTGCTAGAAAATGGTGATGTACACAATATTGCAGGGCTAACTACGCCGGTATTTGCAGGTAACAGCCCAGAAGCGTTTTTTGGCTTGCTAAGTACCTTAGTACCTGACGAAAAAACAGGGCAAATCGATTTTGCAAAAGTAAAAGCATACAGGGAGCAAAACCCGAGTACTTTAGGACAATTTAATTGGCTACAAAGCCATAACCCGCCAGCATCGTATGTGTCTTCGCGTTATTTTGGTGTGCATACCTTTTACATGGTTGATGAAAAGGGCGCTAAACATGCCTTTAGATGGACCATGGTGCCAGAAGAGCCAGAGCAGGTGCTAACAGAAGAGCAAATGAAAACCTTCCCTAAATCATTTCTGGCTAAGCGACTTGAAGAAGATTTAACGAAAGGGAAGGTGCATTATCGTTTTCAAGCTGAATTAGCTGAGCCCGGTGATGCATTAACTGACCCTTCAGTTCGTTGGCCTGCGGATCGCAAAACAATTAATTTAGGAAAGCTCACCATAGAATCGACAGGTGAATCAGGTTGCGACCTCACAAATTATGACCCAAACCTGTTATCTAAAGGCTTTATGCCAAGTGATGACAAAGTACTCAAATTACGCTCAACAGCCTATGCGATTTCATTTGCTAAGCGTTTAACGGGGCAATAAGTCTTAAGTGTATCAGTTAGGTTTAATTAAAAATGAATTAAACCTGACAGGTGTGTATGAGCGAGTAGCAGACTGCAAGATAAACTCGTTTTTGGACAGAAATGAGTTAGAGTATTTATTCGGTAACGCTTGCCGTAAACGGCACAAAATAGCAGGCTAAAATTTGCGACGAAGGAGCACAAGCCTTCTGTTTTGTGTCCTTTGGTTTAACGGCTTTGTTAAACGGCATTTAAGACATTAAAAAAACTAATGAGTTTAGATACAACCAAAAAAAAGAAACCAAAAAACAAACTAAAATTTCGAACTCTTAAATACCAAATTGTTCGGTTGTTTAAAATTTTTAAGCCTTCGTTTGCACTTGCTATAAACTCTTTTAATCTTTGCTGTTGTTTTTCAACATCTTCCTTATTAAGCTCCTCACCCGCATCTACATTGTTTACTCTTCCTGAGCACATTGAAACCTTATTAAGAACATCAAGTCTACTTTGCGCGTTTTGCTGCTCTAGTTTAGTTGCTTGAGCTGATAAATCATTTTCTAGGCGAAAAAGGCCAGTAACTACTGTAAAAAACAATGCAATGAGAGATAAGAGCTCGAAGCTATTCTGTGAAACAGATAATGCTTCAGGCTTGAAGCTTGATCCTAGATAAGCAAATAAAGCAGCAGCTAAACCAATAATATAGTATTCATACCTTAACTGAGATTGCTTTAGGTTTTTCCATATTTCTAAGCTTTGATCTGACATACTCCTCCCTGCCTGCATTGGCTTGTTATGTTTCATTTAGTAATGATAGGTTGCTTATCAATCTTTGTAATATTAGAAACTTCTGCAACACCGTAACCACCAAACATTAATGCTTGTGCGCATACTTTCGCACTCAAAGTGTAACCCAGTTTCTGCATATCTCGTGGGTTTACTTTCCATAGTTTTTGCTTATCTACACTTTCTATAAAGAAGCGTTTATTTTCAAAAGCTAAGGTTACAACGCTTTTACTTAAAACACCTGTTTCAAATATTTCTCTAGGAGTGAGTTGTATATCGACATAATCATATACGACTTCACTTGTAATGCATTCAACTTTATCAAAGTTTGACAATCGATAAATAGTAACGCTTAAAACAAGATATAAAACGATAATGGAAACAATGAAAAGAGCTAAATACTTAAAGAATTTCACCAACCGTCCTTGAAACATAACGCTTTGCTAAGGGGCAATTAACAGTTGGATATACTTGCGCGAAGCGCCAAGCCAACTGCTAATTGTCCCAGTGAGTGTACGAACGAACTTTAGCAACTTGTTATATTTCATAGCATTGCCTTTAATATTGTTGCTATTGCAGCTTTTTGCTGCGGATCAGTTGCCTCTTCGAATATTTTTACTAAATATGGGGCCACATGCTTTTTTTCTTCATTGGACATTACAAACGAATCGCCAAACCAAATTTGATTATCGCTATCAAGCATAAGCGTAAAAGCATCATTATCACTTTTTACGATCAGTCCAATCACTTCGGCCTCTACAAAGGTTCCCTCATAGATTAAGTTGCTTTTTATCGCTGAAACTCTTGGGTTCATCTCACTCTTAGCCATCGTGGGGCTAACAAAAAACAATGAAATTACTAGAATCCAAATCTTCGACGTCACCGACACACCTTGATTGAAATATAACGCTTTGCTAAGGGGCAATTGACTGTTGGCAATACTTGCGCGAAGCGCCAAGCCAACTGTTAATTGTCCCAGTGAGTTTACGAACGAACTTGAGCAACTTGTTATAAGCCATCTTTAGCACCATGCGTAAACAGTAAAAACTTGGGGGCATAACCCGTAAATACAACATGCCCTGATATATATGACATACCAAACGTCACGATACCTAATAGCCAAATACTATGATCATATGGTTCAGTGAACGCAAAAGTTACCGTAGCTAAAATAGCAAACAATGAGAGTACAAAGATGAAACCCGCAAGCACCCTAAAAGGAGTTCTAACTTTAGCTAATTGTTCCTTCGGTAAACTCATATCTTCCTTTGGCTTATAACATGTTTATAGCGAGCTAATCGCGCGTTTTTCTACCACAGCGTAGCTCGTTTTCCTTATTAGATTATTTCTAACAAACTTGTTAACTAATTACCAGCGTTATTAAAATTTAGGAGTTCTCGCTTTTACCTCAGGATAAAAACGAGCGATTGGGTCGTTTTCTTGACTATGCAAGCAATATACTTTGAAGAGATAAAAGCAATTGTGAACGGCCGATGTTTGCTCTTTTAAAATTCGCCTAAACACGTCTTGGGGCAAGTGTTTGTTAGCTATACACATTCCATTCTGTAGCTCAAAGTTAAATTAGTTATGCTATCCGAGTTTGCAATGTAACGTATAATAGCCTTTTCGCTGTACCAGTCACCAGACCATTTAAATCTGAACTCACCATCTAGAGTTTCAGATTTATACGCTTCACCGTTTAGCATCAAATGTATAACGGAAGAACCGGTAGAGTTTCCATAGCCTTCTATCTTAATCGCTATAACTTTATCTCCACAAGTACTCGTTAATGTAAAAGTTTGAGATTTTGTTAAATTCTTATAATTGATTGTAGAAACTTGATAATTATTACTACAAGCTATTAAACCAACTAATAAAAAGTAGACTAAAACTCTCATTCGATTACACCTTATAGCTAACGCCGCAATATGGGGCGCAAAAAAGCTTGGCTAAAATTAGGAACGAAGTGACGCGAGCCAAGCTTTTTGCGTACCATCATAATTGCCTTGTTATAAGTCCTATGCACGAACGCCATTTTCGTAATGATAGTGCTCTTGACTAGCCGTAGTAAAACCACCAACAAAGTTAGGTTGCTTACTTTTTTCAGCTAATTTTTCAGGCTTAATATTATGCACATCATTTTCTACAGCCCAGTCAAATACACCTTGATCAAGAGGGTATTTGGTAAGAACGCCAGTCAATGAGTTTTCTTTTATCCAACTTTCAGCTAAATCGAGTTCACTAAAGACACCGCTAGAAAAGCCTACATTGTTTTTGTTGAATATCCAGACTGACTTCATTCACTAAACTCCAAAGGGCTTATAACGCCCGCATATGCGGAACAAAATGCTTGGCTATAATTGGCGAGGTACGAACCAAGCCAAGCTTTTTGGTTCCGCTCATAATGCGCTTGTTAGGCATACCCTACAATGAAAGGTAATACTCGGAGTAGAAGCTTTTTAAAAAATGTATAGCATCTTCTTCAGACCATTTATCTTTGCCTGTAACTAGTTCGTTGAATTCTTTCTTAAACTTCTCAGATTCTTTGAAGCTTTGAAACTTGCGGTTTTGATAGGCTTCAAATTGCTTGCTCGTAAATGATAAATGTTCAATTACTATTCCTTTGTTTACGCGAAGTATCTGATAATTCGAGTATTCTGAACCGTACCCCATATGAACATAGTTCGTCATTTCTCCATCAGGTACAATTAGTGCTCCCGAGTACCATTCGGCAACTAGACTATGGTTCTTGGGGAATAGATCTGAAATTATAGTTTTCCGTTTAGGTTCATCGATTGGATGCCCTTTCAGTAAGATAGAAGCTTCAATCAAAGTAAGTTTTCCAGCAATTACTTCCCATTTAGCAATATATCCTCGCCAATTAGAAGACCAAATAGAAGCCTCTTCTGGAGGCTGCCACCCTTTACTTTCAATGTAATCATCAAGTGGATTCGTATTTAAAGGAAGTTCGTTCCCATCAATTACAATAGTGTCTGGTTGTTGTGCCGTTGCAAAAACTAATTGCGAACTAAGGGAAAGTAATATTATTAGTAGATATTTAAACATGGCCTTCCTATATGCATAACATGTTTATAGCGAGTAAATTGCGCGTTTTTTTTATTGGTTTATTTTTAACAAACTTGTTAACTAATTGCTAGTGTTATAAAAATCTAGTAGTGCTAGCTTTTTAACTGTATAAAACGAGCGAAAGGGTCGTTTCTTGATTATGCGAGCCATTGAACTAAGGCTGTATATATATAGTTTTAGTTCAAAGAAATGAAAATTTAAGCGTGAAAATAAAATTGTTAATCTAGTCAAATTTATGTGTAATGGATACATTATAAGCGCTGAGCATTACAGGGAGCTGTAGCATAAACAACACCCCCTTAACTAACCGAGCATGTAGCAACTCAGCTCAACAAACTATTATGCAACGCAAACAACGTGTCGTATAAATACCATAATGTTAGGCATACAAGGAGAGTTTCGTGAAAAAATCTATATTAGTGTTAATTTGTTTTCTTTTTTCATTTACTAGTAATGCAAATGACCAATTCACTTCAGAGCAATTAATTGAGAAAGCTAAAGCATTTGTAGCTGCAAAAAATGCGCGTCAACAGCCAAAAACAACCATTAAAGAAATAGACTATTTTATCTCGTTGCTAGCCGATGATTTCATTGATGAACACGTCAAATTTAAATTTGTTTATTCAGATAAATCAAAACTCCGCGAGGATATGATAAGTAAGTTAAATGATGAAGTTATCTATAGTTCAATAGAAATAAATGAGATTATGGTTGGCGCTGACGTAGTTTTTGTAAAAATGACTGAATCAGGTAAAGTTAAACCAGCTCATTTAGACAAAACTATCGAGTACAATAAAACCAATATTGTTTCACTTGAATTTAATCAAGTAGGTTTAATTAAACATATCCGGCGTCATCACGGGTAATGTATATTAGATAAAAGAGGGGTTATATTGAAGCGTAGTATTCATTTCAAAGTTAATTTGGGTTTGTTAGTGTTATGCATAATAGGCTTTCAATTCCAACCTAAAACCATTGATGGCTTCTTTGTTAACCCGTTTTATATAGGTAGCATGGTACTTGGTTTTCTATTAGTGGTTAGAGCATTGCGTTATACCTGCCAAAAGTGTTTAAGAAATCAAATAATGCTAGGCTTTTACAAATATCGTTTACCAACGTCAAAGTGCTACAACTGCGATTATGAAATTGATCAACATCATAAATAACAAAAAATTCACGGCAGAACAAAAATATAGAATTAGAATATGGTCCGCTTCACATTTTAGCTAAACATTCTTGCCGGTTACAAAAGCTTTAGCAAACATCTGATCTTTAAATCAAGTAGAGATAACAAACCGCTCATCTAAACTGATAAAAGCCCAGCTTAACTGGGCTTTGCACTCTCACAATTTAATGCTTTTTCATTTTACTCATTTCAGCATGACAACTTTGAATTGTCAGCAGGGTTTTTGATAACGCGGCTTCACAATCATGGGGTTGTGGTTTTTTTAGCGCGTGTTTTATTTCTGCTAGTGTTTTATCTTCAACTTCTTCAAGTTCGCTAACATAGGTGGCGTTTTTGTCGGCACCGAGTTTGGTAATTAGCGATGTATAGGCTTTACGCGCTTCTACAGCAAAATCAGAGCCATTTTCTCTGTGTCCTGTTTCATTAATAGCATAGGGCTGTAAGCGCTCGATACTGACTTTGCGGGCATCTATCATGCGTTGAAATAAGGCAATAATGCTTGGGTCGGTTACTTTTTCCTGAGCTTTTTCATAAAAATCGATACCGCTATTCATAACTTGAATGATATCTGCAATATGATGAACGTCGTGTCCTTGATGAGTATTCATAATGACCTCTTTTTGAATATTAAAAACAATGCAATAAGTTACTTGCAAAGCATATTCCAGTTCATTACTTAAATATAAAGTTATTATATTTCATTAGGTTATGGGTTTTTAACCGGAGGGGGATGCTGATAAGCTAAGTTAACGCTTGGCCTATCAGCAATAATTACAATCTAGTTGGTAAAATCTTACTTAAGCTCTTCGGCTACTTCAGCAACTTTTTGGCGTAACCAAATATGGCTTGCATCACGGTGTAATAGCGGGCTCCAAATCATATCTAGCTCAAATGGCGGAATAGGGAAAGGCGGCTCAAGAATTTTAAGGCCTGGATCATCTAAATAAATATTCGCCGCTTTTGAAGGCAGCGTTGCCACTAAGTTTTGCTCTTTCGCTAAGTGAATAGCTACGTGGTAATTACGAGTAAAGGTGGCAATATTACGGTGTTTGCCAAAGTGAGCGAGTGCCTCATCGACCCAACCTAGTTTTTGCACGTCTTTAGGGTCCATGCCCACACCTACACCAAACCCGGTTTTACTTACCCAAATATGACGCGCTTTTAAATAGCTATCTAGACTAAATTCTTTGATGATAGGGTTATCTGCTTTTACTAGGCAACAAAAGCTGTCTTTCCAAATCTGTTTGTAGTGAAACGACTGCGGTAAGTTTTCGAAGCGGTTGATAGCCATATCCACTTTACCGTTTTCTACGTCGTGGAAGGTGACATCACTGGGGGTCAAAATATCGAGTGTGGTATCGGGGGCTTCTTCGTGTAATTTACTTAATAAGCGTGGGGCAAGGGTACTTGCTGCATAGTCACTGGCCATGATACGAAAAACACGTTTACTTTGAGATGCTTCAAACTCGCGATTTGGGGCAAGTGTTTCTTCAAGGGTCATTAAAATGCCGCGGATCACCGGCTGTAATTCTTTTGCACGCTCCGTTGGTACCATACCTTCACTGGTACGCACTAAAATAGGGTCGTTAAATAAATTACGGAGTCTTTTTAAGCCATTACTCATGGCAGGTTGGGTAATGCTTAGCTGGTTAGCAGCTTTAGTGACATTACATTCCCTTAGTAAAGTATCTAGGTAAACAAGTAAGTTTAAATCTATTTTACTTATATTCATTGTGTGTCCTTGGTGTTTACCAATAATGGATAAATCGTTGTGCAGCAGGGTATGGATAAATGTGGCTAACTACACCTTGCTTATAATTGTATTGTGCTTGTCGCCAATAGGCTGGATCTTCAAGCTCTGGGTGTGTACTCAATAAATATTGTTTATACACCGGGTTTGCTGTCACAAAGGTACATAATTGCTCTGGAAACACATCTTGTGGTGCCACAGAGTAGCTTTGCTCATTGGTTAAGTAATCATCGTACGACTTGGCTTTTGGTAAGGCACGAAAGTTCATGTCGGTTAGGTATTGAACCTCATCATAGTCATAAAAGATAACGCGATTATGTTTACTTACCCCAAAGTTTTTTAACAGCATGTCGCCTGGGAAAATATTAACGGCGATCATTTCTTTTAATGCTTGGCCGTATTCTTCTATCGCCTCAAACGCTTGTTGCTCACTGGCATTTTCAAGATACAGATTTAACGGTGTCATGCGTCTTTCAATATACAAATGCTTGATGATTAGCCATTCGCCTTCAATAATCATCGAAGAGCCAATCGTTTTATGTAATTCTGCAAGCAATTTACTATCAAATCGAGCTAGTGGAAATACGACGTTCGAATACTCTATGGTATCGGCCATGCGGCCAACACGGTCATGGCTTTTTACTAATTGGTAGCGTTTTAATACGGTATCACGGCCAAAGGGTTTGCTTTCACCAAAGGTGTCTTTAATCACTTTAAATACATAGCCAAACGAAGGCAGGGTAAATACCATCATCACCATCCCCGGTGTACCAGGGGCAATTACAAGCTGATCGTTCGAATGATCTAAATGACTTAAAAACTCTCGGTAAAACTCGGTCTTGCCTTGTTTATGAAAGCCTATTGCGTTGTAAAGCTCAGCCAGTGTTTTATTTGGCATAAGTTGATTTAAAAAGCGCACTAACGCAGATGGCGCATGGGTTTCAACCATGAAGTAAGCACGCGCAAAACCAAAGATAACCCGCATTTGCGATGATTTGGTAAGTAGGGCATCAAGGTATAGCCCTTTGTCTTCATGGTGTAACACCGCAATAATAAATGGCTGTACACCACTTTCTGACACCACGCGACCAACAATGTAAGCGGCTTTGTTACGGTAAAACGGCGCTTGCAGTATATCAAAGCGCATTTGCCATGCTTGATGATGTGTATCGGGGGCTTGTTTATAAAACGCCTTAACGAGTAAACGAATATCGCGTTCTAAATCAACAAAGGGTGCTTTAAAATCAAACTGATTTATAATTTTGCGTATGGTCGGTCTTAAACCATCAACAACGGGGTGATAACTGCGGTACTCTGCCTCCATAGGCAGTGCAGGCGCATCTGCAAGTGTGGCTTTGACAAAGATAAAGTCATTGTGAAAATAGCGACGATGGAATAAACGGCAAAAAACAGAGTTGTAAAAGGTTTCGGCAAGTTCTGCTTGTGGGTGAAAACGCAAAAATTGCTGATAGAGCTGTTTGGTTTCGAGCCAGCAGGTTTGATCTAAGGTAATAATTTGCTGTTCGTTGAGCGATTTGAGCTTGGCAATTGTTTCGTTAACCCGATCATCGTAATGGCTAATTCTTAGCTTACTTATCTCATTAATCTTTTGCCAATCACGCTGTGCAAACGCTGAGGGGGCTTTGGCGGTAATCGCTTGAAAGAGTTTATAGTGATTGCGAAACCCAGATAAAATTAACTCTGCAATGTGTTGTGGCTGCATATAAACTCCTTCTGCCAATCATAACGACATAGAGCAATAACTCTATTGGTGTTAAGAATATGTTATTTATTCTTCAAACCCAATAGTAAAGTGCATTTAATTATAGCGAGCGAGTTTTTTCTCAAGATTTGCGAGTTTTTTATTAACGCTTTTCACGTCGCGCCCGTATTGCTTATTAATCGCTTTAAGTTGCTTGTTGATGTCTTTACTAATCTGCTTAGCTTCTTTGTCAGATAAAATTCGATTTAAGCGCTGTTCTTGTTGATATTGGGCTCTATCGCGTTCGCGGCTTAAAATATCTAAACGATACTTATAGCTGCGTATTTCAGCTTCGAGGTTTCTGATAATTTGCTGGCGCTCAAGCTCGTTGAGCTCTTTAACAAAGTTTTGCGGTGCTTGTAAGTCAGGGTCGGTTACTTGAATTTTATGTTTGGTAGCACGGCTACCACAGGGGAACTCACTAAATACCGTGCCTCTGTCTGTGACACATTTATAGTATTCTGTAGTGGCAGCAAGTGATGTGTTGGTAAAAGAAAGTAGTGTAAGTGATATTAGATAAATGATTATGGCTTTCATGACGTCCGTGTCTCCTAATCAAATAAGGTGTCTAATATCTAAAGCTAGCTCGAAATAATGATTTATCAATAAGAGCTAGGGCGTATATCGCTTCAGCTTTTTAATGCTTTGCACTAAGAACGGAATATCGAGCCCTTGTTCAATGGCAAAGCCTTGTGCTGCTGAAATGTTTTTAAAGTTACCATCTGAATCAATCAGGGTAATTCTGTCTTTTTTAAATGCGATGAACACATTTTGCGAGTAATTAACACCTGTGTCGTCATGGCGCTTGTATAAGTTACTGCCTAACATGCTTTGTTTAGCAAGGGTTTTGCAGCCTAAATAATGGCCAACGCTGGTGGCGATAATATCGCTTGGCTGAATAAGACCTTCAGTTTGCACAACTTTTTTATCTGAGCTGTATAAACGTGAGGCTGTAACAATGCCGTTGCTTTGTTTAGCAAGGCTAAAGGCAAACACGGCATTGGCAGATCCGCGCGCTTTTGTTGTTGCGTCTGCACGTACAAGACGTACAGCAGGATTTGCGTCGTCGTTATTTATAAATTCAAATTGTTCAAAGCCATTAATTTGAATTGAACGATTATCTGCAAGCCAAACAGGCAGTTGCTGCTTATCTAAAATAGGTGCTTTGTAAAATGCTGGTAGGCCATACACTATGCTAAATAAGGTGTCTTCGGCTTCAACTGGTTGTAAGAACAAATCAGTTTTACGTAGCGCAGGTTCAGTAGCAACAAATTGCTCAAGAGCTGCATTGTTTTCAAACACTAAAATATCAATTGAGGCACTCGACTCTGCTTTACATTCAGCAAGTGGAGTGGGTGCTAAGTAATCAATATTATGTGGGTCAAGCCTCACATCGTGTGCTTCTTTATAACTTTCGATATCAAGCAAATCGTTTTTAGCTAATAAGCTTTTTGCCGTTGTAGGGTATGACAAAGGCAATACGTTATCTTGTTTTGTGATATCAAATTTTAAATTAGCATCAGCCCAAATATGAATACTGTGGCTAAGTGCAAAGCACACTAAAATAGTGCTAGTTGCATAACGCGGGAACTTATATTGCTTTAAGCGCGCTAGGTGGTGCCACGTGTAATTACTGACTAATAATTGGAACGCTAAAATTAGCAGCACAATGCCGCCAGCGAGAATCGTTGTTAATGCAGGTGAGCTAGTTAAGCGGTGCCACAATAAAGAAACAATTTCGGGCAGGGCAGATGTATTTAAGTGATAACCCAAGTTGAAATACACATAGGCATCAAGCGTTAACAATGATGCCCCAAGGGTGGCGATTATAGCTGCCATCCCTCGGATGTGCCGAGGGTATGGAAACACTAAGCTTAATGGAAATATCGTTAAAACAAAGGCAATAAAAGTAATAAAACTGGTGTGACTTAACCAGGTCACGAGCATGTATACATAGCCCATGAAGGTAGTCGGTGCACTGTCTGCAACCAAGTAGCTTAAGCTAATAAATAGCACTAAACCTATGTTTGCAAAGGTGAACCAATGGCCCCAACTTAAAAGCTGACTTACTTTTGAAGAAAACTGACTTTGTTGCGATAAATTCATAAATCTTATTTAACCGACTGTGCTAATGCTTTTGCAAAGTTGTCGGCAACAGCTTGTCTTTTCTCTGATGGTACATGCTCTTTTAAAATATGCGTGATAGAATTTCCTAAACACATAAGGCTTAAATCAACAGGCGCTTTGTGCTCTGTTAGTACATCAATCAGCTGATCAACGATTTGTTCTACTTGCTCATTAGAATATTTTGATATGATAGGCATCAGTTGGTTCAATAAAAAGAGTTATATTCCCGTATTTTAACACCAGAGGCGTGAAAAACAAAGATGACAATAGATGTTAAAAAATTAGTCGTTCATTATGTAGACAAAAAAGATGACGATACAGAAATTCATTTACGCAATGATGAGATGGTTGTTAATGATAAAGTAGCCGTTTTTATCGAGCAGTTACACCATGCTTATAATGGTAAACCGGGTAAAGGTTACTGTGCTTTCAACGGCGAGAAAAACAGCATCGTTGCTTCGGCTATGCAAAGCTACCGTAACGACGAACTTGGCTTTTGGCACATGACAGAGCAAGCAACGAATGTATTAAAAGAAGAGTTAAATAAGTATGCCTTTAACGAAACGGGTTATTTAGTTTTTTGCCATTATCAATATGTTGCCAGCGACTATTTATTAATCGCAATGATCAATATTAAAGAGCATTACTCTATTACTTCTGAGCTTGATTTAGCGTCATCACGTCACTTAGATATTTCGCGTATGCAATTAGCAGCACGAGTTGATTTAACAGCGTGGGATGCACAACCAGAAGATAATCGCTATGTGTCGTTTATAAAAGGCCGTGCGGGTCGTAAAGTAGCAGACTTCTTTTTAGACTTTTTAGGCTGCGAAGAGGGTATTGACCCTAAACAGCAAAGCCAAGTTATGCTGAATGCCGTAGAAGACTACTTATCTGAGCAACAATACGACAAGTCAGAGAAAGACGAGCTACGTAAGCAAGTATTTGATTATTGTAATGATTGCGTAACTACAGGCGAAGATGCCAACGTGAAAGAACTTTCTGCAACCTTATCGAAAAATGACGACAGCCCATTTGAAAGTTTTTGCCAAGAACAAAACTACGATTTAGAAGAGTCGTTCCCTGTTGATAAAAAAACAGTTACCAGCATGGTGAAGTTCTCAGGCATGGGCGGTGGTGTTAGCGTGAGCTTTGAACGTAAACACTTAGGTGAGCGCGTAATGTATAACGAAGCAACCGATACCCTTGTGATCAAAGGTATTCCACCTAATCTTAAAGATCAGCTACAGCGCTTTATGGAGCAAGAAGAAAGTTAATCAGACTCAAGCTTAAAGTTTTAAGCTATAAGCTGATAGATAACAGTTTTTAGCCCAGCAGTTGCTGGGCTTTTTAGTTTTGGGTACTTTAAAACATTATTACTACTACAAGGAAGAAACATTGCGTCAAACGATAAATACATTTCGGTTTAGGGCCTTACACTAGAGGTGAATTTACAGCTTTAGAATTTCAACTCGATTTACCTAAGCTAAAGTAAAAATTTACTTCTAATATTTTCTTTGCTTTTATAGAGAAATTAGCAACGATATTTTCTCAGCTTCAAAATAGAAAAAGGATATTCAGTATGATTGTTTTAGCCATATTTTTAATTGTGATTGGTATTGTTAATATTTTTAATGATCATCATTTAGCTTTTGCATGGCCAGCCCTGGTTGTGGGTATTTTGTTATTAGGGATAGGCATTTCTAGAAAATCGCCATCAAGTGGAAGCTCCTCCACAGGGAGTAGCTTTAGTTTATCAGACAGTTCATGTTCTGACGGCGGCGGTGATTGCGGTGGCGGAGATTAGATAAAGTAGTTCCATTTGCCATCATTGATTTAGTAAAACATCTACTGATGGTTTTAAGCATGGTTAATATAAAAATTCGAATAGTGGAAGGCGTAAAAATGCTTTTCTTTTCCTTCAGTATCGCTTAGTTTTAAAACATTAAAGGTACAAATTCCCCCGATGGCTAAGGAGAGTCATAAATGAAACTTGCCCAACTGAATATCGCTCTTGCTAAATATCCATTAGATGCCCCAGAAATAAAAGATTTTGTTGATAATCTTGATTTAATAAATGGCGTTGCTGAAAACAGTGTAGGTTTTGTATGGCGATTAAAAGACGAATCAGGCGATGCCACCAATATTAAATTGTTTGATGATCCGAATATGATAATCAATATGTCTGTGTGGGAAAGCGTTGAAGATCTTAAAAATTTTATGTTTCGCACTCATCACAGAGATTTTATGCGCAGAAAAGGTGAATGGTTTCATCGCTTAGCAGAAGATAGCTATGTTTTATGGTGGATTGAAGATAACCATATTCCAAGCCCTCAAGAGGCATTAGAAAGGTTGCAATATCTTCGTGAAAACGGCGACACACCCTATGCTTTTAAATTTAAAAGTAATTTTACGGTTGAAGAATTTAAAAAATATAAATAACAATAGACTGCAATAAAAATAAGGAAAAATTATGCATGTTGTATTAGGTGTTTTAGGTATTGTTGTGACCATTTTGGTGTTACTGAATCGACTTCAAGAAGGGGGGGTAGATATTGGTTGGTTGAATCCTTTTAGCTGGCACCGACGTCGTAAATTCAGGAAACACCATGATTTAAATCCTGCATTTAAGTTAGATTCACCCATGGATGTAGCTGCGTTATATATGGTCGCAGTGGCCAAAATAGACGGTGAAATGAGTAAAGAACAAAAAGAAAAAATTCTAGCTCTTTTTAACAGCGAATTTCATTTAACTATGAAAGAAGCAACTGATTTATTACGCTCAAGTACGCATTTATTAGGGCATACTAGCGACGTTTACGATAAACCTCACAAAGTAATTGAGCGATGCTTAGATAAAGTAACAAAAGAGCAAGCAGCTTCAATTTGTTATCTCGTCGATGAGGTAGCGAATGTTGAAGGTGAACCGACGGCTCAGCAAAGAAAACTTGTCACAGAGATAAAAAATGCATGCCCTCGGGAGGCTGCTGGCAAGTGGTAATTCATCTATAAAACCAACCAGCTGAAAATTAAAATGACAATTATAACCCCTTAACTGATTTTGAAACGTTCTAGTGAATATCGTGAAGATGTAACTACTCATCAAATCTTTAAAGGTGTTTATAAGGGAGTTTTTATGAAAAAAAAGTTATCAGTGGCTTTATTGGTTTTATCATCTTTTGCTAACTCAACAACGTGGGGAGAGTTAGAAGTAGATGACCCAATCGTTAAGGGTGCAAAATGTGCGGTTGCTGAGCCTGCAAGCTATGGTGGTTATATTTACAGTTGGCCATCAAAATACGATCAAGTGTTTTGGCCGCATACGGATAGAAATGGCATTTGGTTTTGCGAGACATCGGGTTTTATAGCTTTAATTGGTGATTTTGACGAACTTAAACCTGCAGAAATTGAGAGAATAACGGAATTTCTTGCGTCCCAACACATTTCGAAGCCAACTCTCGAGCAAAAGTTAGCTTTGCTCGAGCAAACTTACGCACTTCGCGAAAAAGATGAATTTTTTAAAAATAAGTTGCTAAGAATCCTTGCTCGTTGGCAGCAGTCTTTAGGTAACCTTAATAAGGCAAATAGCTATCGAGCTAGAGCATTTAAAGATATTCAACATGCCCTTAATGGAGATTTAGATGGATATAAACGACTTGAATACCTTTATTTGGCGACGAACTACTCAAAGCAGTTTGCAGAGCAAAATAAAACTGTAAGTTACTTAGACGATTTGGAAACAGCATTGAAATCGGTGACTGATCCTGAGTTAAAAGGCTATGCCGGGTACTTGTCGGAATTGATAAAAGACAGCACATATATCAACGAAGGCGGGAAACTCGACCCTGACTTACCGAAACAGTAAAAATTAGAAGAAACATCAAGGATGAGCTAACAGTTGAGGGACACGACCATGATAAAACGTAACAAAGCTAATACTGGGCTATTTTTTTGTATCGGTGCCGCTATTGGATTTTCGATCTTCATTGCATATCAGCAACTGATTATCGGTCTTTTATTTGCTGTAATAAGCGTTAGTGTTGCAATCTTAATTGTTTCAAATAAATGGCTTAACTAATGCTTTTCTGGGTGATGAAAAATGAATTTATCTTTCACTACGAAAAGATTAAATGTGATTGAAATAGACTCAAGCTCGTCAATGGTTGAGCATCATCAATTAACGATTGCCTTGCCAACGATTTTAACCCCTGCTGTAGTTGCAAACTTACCGGGTTATTTTCAGGGGATAGATACTATAGCTGCTGCTGAAAAGTGGCGGGCTAACATGCTTAACGATTGCCGTTTATTAATGCTGCAATCTCAACAACAAGAAGTTGTTGGCCTTTTATTTATCTATACCGAAAAGCATGATGCACATATCGGTTATTTGTTAGCTGAGCAATATTGGGGGCAGGGTCTTGCATTTGAGTTATTGCAGGGTTTTATCAATCTGGTTGGCGCTTCGTCACAGTGGCATAAGCTCATTGCTGGTGTTGATGAGTCAAATACACCATCAATTAAGCTTTTAAAAAAGTTGGCTATTGACGAACGCGCTTCTAAAGAAAATGGCATGTTATTCTTTCAATTAGATTTAAGAAAAAATCCTCTTAAGGAAGGAACTATATGACTTACGAAGCTGTAAACTTTAAAGACAAGTTTTCTAAATTCACAGAGCAATGGTCGCCACGGGTCATTGCTGAAATGAATGACTATCAATTTAAGCTTGCTAAAGTTGAAGGGGAGTTTGTATGGCATGATCATCCAGATACTGATGAAGTATTCATCGTTATAGAAGGCTCTCTTGAAATTGAGTTTAGAGATGGCGTAGTGTTTTTGGAGGCCGGCGAGTTATTCGTAATTCCTAAGGGTGTTGAACATAAGCCTCGGGCAAACACTGAATGTAAAATAATGCTTGTTGAACCCAAAGGAGTTGTAAATACTGGTAATGCGGGTGGGCAATTAACCGCGGTTAATGATGTATGGGTGTAGCGGTAGCTTAGATGTCGAATTTAGAACAGCAAGAATTAAATACCTTAAAAAAGTCAGCGCATCGTAGTTTTTTGGTGCTTTTAGTATTAAATATCAGCCTGTCGCTATTGTTTTTATTCACTAATTCAGAGCTCTTTATTTTTGCTGTAGTGATACAAGTTAGCATTATGATTTTATGGCTTCTACCAGTATTTTTGTTTCAAGTAATTTATAAAAAACAGCCAATTTGGGTTTCAGTCTACAAGTCACTTATCTCATATCGCAATATTATGGAGCAGGTGCAATGGCCATAGCTCTTAACTTAAGTTTGGAAATACAATAATGACAATAACTGCATTTTTAGTTAACTCCTTTAGTGCAAATAATACAGGCGGCAACCCAGCAGGTGTCGTTTTGAATGCAGATAAACTCACAAACGCAGAAAAACTGACGATTGCAAAAGAAATTGGCTTTTCAGAAACCGCATTTGTTTCGCAAGATCATGAAGTTGATTTTGCTGTGTCATTTTTTACGACAACCGAAGAAGTTGATTTTTGTGGCCACGCAACCCTAGCGGTGTTTGCTACGCTCTTCGAACAAGGGTTATTAAAACCAGGTTATTACACTCAGCGAACAAAAGCGGGCTTGTTAGGCGTAACAATTGCCGCAGATGGGCAAGTTACCATGGAGCAAGCCTTGCCAAAGTACCTTGGCAACTTTGCTTATGACGACCTTGCAGGCTTACTAGGGCTTGATGAAACAACACTGGCAAAAACAGGCTTGCCAATCGATGTAATAACTACAGGATTGCCGGATATTATTGTTGCTGTGCCGAATGGCTACTTAGATAAAATCACTATCGATGAAGTGGCGCTTAGCGAGTTCTGCCTACAGCATAACGTGATAGGTGTGCATGCCTTCGAATTATGTGAAGAGCAAAGTGAGCTTACTGCGAGTTGTCGTAACTTTGCGCCTTTGGTTGGAATACCTGAAGAATCAGCAACCGGTAGTGCCAGTGGTGCGCTTGCATGCTATTTATCAAAACACGTATTTGTACAGCAAGAAAAACATTTCAAGTTTGAACAAGGCCGAGCAATGGGTTGTAGTTCACATATTTCTGCTAGTGTTTATTCGGATGAGCAGGGTGTTTATAAGGTTCTTGTGGGCGGCTATGCCAATCACCTAGGTACTCAACAGGTTGTTATTTAAAAGCATTACACACAAAAAAGCCGCGTTATAAACGCGGCTTTTTTATTAAGCGACTAAATTAATCAGCCGCTAAGGTTTTTGCCATATCAGCACGGGCTCTGCCAGCAGGTTTAATTGAACCTGCACGAAGGCCGCTATCTGGAATAGCTGTACGCTTGTCATGCGCCATAGCCGCTGGTGTTGGCTCTGGCTCACTGTCTGCAACCGGTGCTGGTTTTGCCATCGCCGAGCTTGCTGAACCTTTTACTAAAACTGTTTTTTCATTTTTAGCAGGTTCTACAGCGGCAACAGGCTTTTCAGCTTGCACTGGCTCTTCAGCTTGCACTGGCTTTTCAGCTTGCACTGGCTCTTCAGCTTGCACTGGCTCTTCAGCTTGNNTGGCTCTTCAGCTTGTACTGGCTCTTCAGCTTGTACTGGCTCTTCAGCTTGTACTGGCTCTTCAGCTTGTACTGGCTCTTCAGCTTGTACAGATACTTCTGCTTGAGCTTGTTTTGCCTTTAACTCAGCTTCATATTCAGCGGCTGCTTGATCAGCAACTGGGATGAATGCTGGTGTATCAGACTTGGCATCACTCGATTTTTCATCTTGCTCTGGACGACGACGGCGTTGACCAGCAGCACGTAAATGACGAGGTGAACGACGAGAGCGAGTACGAGGCTGTGCTTGTTCTTCATCAGCAGATACTTCTACAGATTCAGCTTGCTCAGTAACTTCGGCATCAGCATGCACGCTTACAGGTTCAGCTTTTGCTTGTACTTCTGCCGCTGCTTGCTCAGTTTGTTCAGTCTCAAGTTCTACAGTTTCTTTTGCAGGCTTTGCTGGTTTTTCAGCTTTAGGCGCTTGCTCAGCTGTTTCTGCTGTTTGTACTGCATTTGTTTCATCAGCATTTTCGTCTTGTACACGTACTTTCTTGCGTAAGTTACGACGTTGACGACGAACCTTAGGTTTAGTTTCCTTCGGTTGCTCTGATTGAGTTTCTTGAACAGTTTCTTTTGTCGTTTGTTCTACATCATCAGTGCGCTTTTCATTACGCTTTCTGTTGTTAGAATTACGACGACGCTTGTTACGGTTCTCGTTTGTGTCTTTTTGCTCAGGTGCAGAAGTGTTAGTGTTTTCTTCTTTAGCCTGTGCATCTTCAGGACGTTTGTTACGAGAATTACGACGGCGCTGGTTGTTGCTACGACGACGGTTGTCATTGTTGCGACGGTTATTGCTACGTTTTTGCGCTGCTTTTTTCTCTTCTTGTTCTTTCTCTGACTCGTCTTCAGCACCGCCGAATAACGATTTAAAGAACTTACCAATTGCAGCGAATAAACCACCTTCTGATTTCTTAGCAGCAGGAGCCGCTTGCTCAGCTTTTGGTGCAGCTTGAGGGGCTGGTGTGGTCGGCATTACGACACCCTTAAGAACCGGCTCTTCGCGAACTGGTGCAGAAGGTGCTTTAGCCATTTCAAATGCTTCTGGTTCAGGCGCAATAACTTGCTCGTAGCTTACTGTTTCGATTGTTTCGTCTTTACGCAAGCGCAGAACTTCGTAATGCGGAGTTTCCATATGCTGATTAGGAATGATTACTACATCAACATTATGGCGTTTTTCGATACGTTGAACGCTACGACGCTTTTCGTTTAATAGGTAAGCTGCAACAGCAACAGGTACTTGTGCATTAACTTGTGACGTATTGTCTTTAATTGCTTCTTCTTCGATTAAACGAAGGATAGACAGTGCAATTGATTCGTTAGAACGAATTGTACCTTGACCATTACAACGAGGGCATGGGCCTTGGCTTGCTTCACCTAATGATGGGCGTAAGCGTTGGCGTGACATCTCAAGTAGACCAAAGCGCGAAATCTTACCGATTTGAACACGTGCACGGTCTGGGCGCGCAGCGTCTTTTAAACGGTTCTCGACTTCACGTTGATGACGTGGTGGTGTCATATCGATGAAATCGATAACAATAAGACCACCTAAGTCACGTAAACGTAATTGACGGGCAATTTCGTCTGCTGCTTCTAAATTCGTATTAAGTGCTGTTTCTTCGATATCACCGCCTTTAGTGGCTTTAGATGAGTTGATATCGATAGACGTTAACGCTTCAGTTGGGTCAATAACAATTGAACCACCCGATGGCAAGCGAACTTCACGTTGGAAAGCAGACTCAATTTGGCTTTCAATTTGGTAGTGGGTGAATAGTGGTACATCGCCCTGATACAGCTTAACGCGGTTCATGAAGTCTGGACGGAAACGCTCAATGTGTGCTTTCGCTTCTTCAAATACACGTGCTTTATCAATTAAAATTTCACCAATATCGCGACGTAAATAGTCACGAATAGCACGGAAAATAACGTTACTTTCTTGGTGAATTAAGAACGGAGCAGGGCCGCTGTCAGCTGCTTGCTGAATAGCTTGCCAATGCACTAATAGTGCTTTTAAGTCGTACTCTAGCTCTTCAAATGATTTACCAACACCCGCTGTACGAACAATTAAGCCCATGCCTTTAGGTAGTTCTAAACGGCTTAGTGCTTCTTTAAGTTCAGTACGCTCATCACCTTCGATACGGCGAGAAATACCACCGGCACGAGGATTGTTAGGCATAAGTACTAAATAGCTACCTGCAACGCTGATAAAAGTCGTTAACGCAGCGCCTTTTTGGCCACGCTCTTCTTTATCAACTTGCACGATGACTTCTTGGCCTTCTTTGATCACGTCACGAATATTTGGACGACCTTGGAATGTATAGCCTTGTGGGAAGTAGGTGCGAGCTATTTCTTTAAGAGGAAGGAAACCGTGTCTTTCAGCGCCGTAATCAACAAAGGCTGCTTCTAATGACGGTTCGATACGGGTAATTTTACCCTTGTAAATATTTGCTTTTTTTTGTTCGTGACCTGGGCTCTCTATGTCTAAATCATACAGGCGCTGGCCATCAACCAGTGCAACGCGCATTTCTTCTTGCTGCGTCGCATTGATTAGCATACGTTTCATATTGTTACTCTACTAATTCTGTCGCTGACATGACGATATAAACTCGTCTGTTCAGTGGTTTCTGACGGTTATTTTTGTGCAGTCTCACGACTGGTTAAAGTCAAAACCTGAAGTTGTTTCTTACATTGAGCATCACTAAGTGTGGCTGACAATAACATGTTGTCACGTTATTAAATTCATTTGGTGTCAAAACTGCCGCGATGTCTGCGGTTTTAATTTACGAGTTCTGTCCCGAAGTCGACCATGTTCAAATTTTTATTCAATGTCTTGCTACAACAGCTGCTTCTGAATGACGTTGCTACGTCGTCACTATCAGTCAATTTATCTTGTTCAATTGCTTTTTATGTTCATTAATCAACATTCGTGCTCAAATTATTCAGGCAATATATTACGCGCATCGCCGATAATTGAACGCTCGTGTTGGCTGGGTAGTTATAAAAGCTTTGGAAAACTTAGCGCGGATCTGTATGATCGGCAACCCAGAATATGCTTCACGAATGTATTAATGTGATAAAAGCACCGTTGTTACTTGCAAACTTTATGTTCGCGATGGTGATTATCCCACTATTACAACCGCGTTAGCAACTAAATTATTTACTTAAATCAGTGATTAGGCAATGTCAGAAAAAACCGGCTTACAAGTTTCATTTGTTACCATTGGTGAAGACCATCTAGGTCAACGTATTGATAACTTTCTTATTACTCACCTAAAAGGTGTGCCTAAAAGTGCAGTTTATAAAATCCTTCGTAAAGGCGAAGTGCGAGTAAATAAAAAACGCATAAAACCTGTATACAAACTACAACTAAACGATGTGATTCGTATTCCACCAATTAAAGTGGCAGAAAAAGAAGAGTTTGTTCCTAAGCAATTAGATAAAGTGAAACAACTTGAAGAGGCCATTTTATTCGAAGATAAGTATTTGATGGTGATAAATAAGCCCTCAGGTATGGCTGTTCATGGTGGCAGTGGTTTAAGTTATGGCTTAATTGAGGCGCTTCGCGTTCTTCGTCCTGAAGAGCGTAGCTTAGAGCTTGTGCACCGTTTAGACCGCGATACATCGGGTTGTCTGCTCATTTCTAAACGTCGTTCAGTGCTGACTGATTTACATAAGCAGTTACGTGAAAAAACCATGGAGAAAAACTATTGGGCATTAGTCGATGGCCAATGGGATGCTAAAACGAAAAATGTCACCGAAGGACTTCGTAAAAACACCTTAAAATCAGGTGAGCGTGTTGTGAGGGTTGATAACACCGAAGGTAAACCTTCGCACACACGTTTTCGGGTGCTTGAGCGATATGCAGAATGTTCATTAGTGCAAGCATCTCCGGTAACAGGGCGTACACACCAAATTCGCGTACATACACAATGTAAAGGCCATCCAATTGCGTGTGATGATAAATACGGTGTTGCGGAGTTTGATCAATACGTAAACAAGCTGACAGGTTTAAATCGTTTGTTTTTACATGCTCACGATCTACGTTTTATGCACCCTAAAAACGAAACGACTATGCATGTTGAAGCGCCATTAGATAATGCACTTCAAAACTGTATCAAAAAGCTACGTGCTGATAATGAACAAGTTTAAGCTAGTTATTTTTGATTGGGATGGCACAGTGATGGACTCTGTGCCAAAAATTGTTACCTGCCTGCGAAATACTGCGCGAGACATAGGTATTCCTGTTCCAACAGAGCAACAAGCGAAAGATGTGATAGGTTTGTCGTTAGCAAAAGCGACTGAAGTACTTTTTCCGGCGCATTTACATTTAAATGATGAACTCGTTGCAGGTTACAAAGCACAGTACCGTGAGTTAGATGTTACACCTACACCTTTATTTAAAGATGTAGAATCCGTTTTAAAGAAGTTAAGTGATGCAGGCATGCAATTGGCAGTGGCTACCGGTAAAGGGCGTGAAGGTATCGATAGACTTCTTAATGAGTCAGGCCTTGGGAAGTACTTTTTGAATGTAAAATGTTCAGATGATGCTGAGTCGAAGCCATCTCCAGATATGCTCGAGCAAATTTTACGTGAGCAGGGCATCGCTCAATGCGATGCTGTGATGATTGGTGACAGCCAACTCGATATGGCTATGGCTAATGCTGCAGGAATTGCCTGTATTGGTGTGAGTTTTGGAGCCCATAGTACGGCGCAGCTGCAACAGCATACGCCGTTATGTGTTGTTGATTCGTACCAACATCTATTACAAGTTTTAACTACGCCCCTTGCAGCGTCAACACATCAACACCAAACTCAGCCAGTACTTTAGTTAATGTGATCAGTGGCAGGCCAATCAATGTATTTGGGTCATCGCCACTGAGCTTTTCGAATAAACATATCCCGAGTCCTTCACTTTTAAAGCTGCCTGCACAATTGTAGGGCTGCTCAGCATCGCAATAAGCATTGATCTGCTCAAGGGTAAGTGTTTTAAATGTCACATCAAATGGCACCAAGGTGGTAATCGCTTTATCGCTTTGAATATCAAAGACGCTTAAACCCGTTAAAAAGGTGACCGTGTGGCCACTAAACGAAGATAACTGAGCCACGGCGTTCTCTTTAGTGTGTGGTTTTCCTAATATTGTGTTGTTGAAAACCGCAACCTGATCTGAACCTATTACTAAACCTTCATGAAAGTGCTTAGTAGCTACACGCGCTTTTTGTTCGCTTAATCGCGTTACTAATTGCTCAGGTGTTTCATCAACAAGGGGAGATTCATCAATATCTGGAGAGAAACTTTGAAACGGTAGGTTGAACTTAGTTAATAATTGCTGTCTAAATGGCGAGCTTGACGCTAATATAAGTGTTGGTTTCATAAAAAATTCTGGATGAAAATTGTATTTTGCCAAGGATAAGCCACAATGAATCCGAAAACAAAGCAGAAGATCGTTAAAAACCTACTAAAAATGGTTTTTTACTTTGACTAACTTACTAACTATCTATATGATGCAGCCCCTATGCAAAAGGTGAAAATTCCCATCACTCTTCATCCCAGCAAAGCAGCACAACATCGTTTATCTTATGACGGTATTGTTCCGCTTGAAAAACTTTCTCGTTTAGAGCAAGTTGTGCAGGAGGAAGTAGGTGAAATAGCGGTAAAGATTCATTGCAAAATTGATGAGCAAGGTTTGGTAGTGATAAGTGGTAACTTATCAACACATGTAACTGTTACTTGTCAACGCTGTAATGGTGATTTAGGGTTGGATTTGGATCAAGACTTTGTGTATTCGCCAGTCGGTTTGGATGCAGAGTCAGATCATCTTCCTGCAGGTTACGATGAAGTAGAACTGGACGAAAACGGTGAAATCAACGTATTTGAGTTAATCGAAGACGAATTGATTTTAGCTATTCCAATAGTGCCTACACACAACGAAGCCTCGTGCAGTTATTCATCAGAGCCTAGCAGCTTTGGTAAATTAGCAGCAAAAGATGACAAACCAAATCCATTTGATATTTTGAAACAACTTAAGAAAGATTCTTAGGAGAAGACTAATGGCTGTACAAAAAAGCAAAAAGTCTCGTGCAAGACGCGGCATGCGCCGTTCACACGATGCGATCAGTGGTCCAACTTTAACTGTAGATCAAGTTTCTGGTGAGACTCACCGTCGTCACCACGTAACTGCTGACGGTTACTACAAAGGCGTTAAAGTAATTTCTAACTAAGAGATTGCTATATGCTGACCAATCTAACCATAGCGTTAGATATGATGGGGGGCGATTACGGCCCCCGTTCATCTATCCCCGCTGCCGTGAAAGCGGTCAATGCTAATACCAACTTAAGACTCATCTTATGTGGTAATCAGCAAGTTATCCTGAAAGAACTCGAAGCACTCGATTCTGTTTCTCATCCCCGTTTAATAATTCGCCATTGTAGCGAAGTTGTCACTAACGCGTGTGAGCCTGCTTCTGCTGTTCGTTCTAAAAAAGATTCATCAATGCGAGTTGCCCTCGATTTAGTTAAATCGGGTGAAGCGCAAGCGTGTGTAAGCTCAGGTAATACCGGCGCGTTATTTTTTATGGCGCATTATGTATTAAAGATGCTTCCAGGCGTAAAACGTCCTGCACTTATTTCTGCTGTTCCAACCGAACGTAAAAACCCTGTCTATTTATTAGATTTAGGCGCCAATGTGCACTGTGATGCACAAACTCTTTATCAATTTGGCATTATGGGGTCTGTGGTAGCAGGGCAGGCACTTGGGTGCGATAACCCAAAAGTAAGTTTATTAAATATTGGCTCTGAAGACATCAAAGGGCATGAAGGAATCAAACAAGCTGCACAGTTAATGCAGCAGTGTAAATATCTCAACTACACAGGTTATAGTGAAGGTAGTGATATTTTCAGTGGTAAAGCCGATGTTATAGTGTGCGAAGGATTTGTAGGTAATGTGGCATTGAAAACCTGTGAAGGTATTGCCAAACTCATCATGCATAAACTCACCAAAGCCTTACACAAACATTTCTTATACAAAAGTTTAGCGTTTTTATTACGCCCAGTGATAAAAAAACTCTACAAGCGGGTGAACCCCGACCAGTATAACGGCGCAAGTCTGGTAGGATTGCGCGGTATTGTTGTTAAAAGCCATGGTAATGCCTCTGCGAAGGCGTTTCATGCTGCTATTGATGAAGCCGCGCGGGAAGTCGAACGCCAACTCCCTGAAAAAATCGCTGCGATTTTTGAGCAAACACATCCAACAACAAAGTAGTGCAGCATATCTAAAACTTGTTATGCTGCCTGCTACAGAAAATTTTTTTGTTTAATTATAAGAGCAAAGTATGGCACATAAAATTGCACTCGTATTTCCAGGTCAAGGCTCACAAGCTGTGGGCATGTTATCTGAACTATTAGCTGATTCACAGATTGCTAAAGCAACATTCGCTGAAGCATCTGAAGCTCTTGGCTATGATCTCGCTGCGCTTGTACTAAATGGTCCAGAAGAAGAATTAAATCAAACCCATCGTACACAACCAGCACTTCTTACTGCTAGTGTTGCTATTTACCGTCAATGGTTAGACGCAAACCCTGATGCCGATGTTGTTATGGCTGGTCACAGTTTAGGCGAGTATTCAGCATTAGTTTGTGCTGGCGTTGTAAGCTTAAGCGAAGCAGTTAAACTTGTTGAAAATCGTGGTTTATATATGCAAGAAGCAGTACCTGCGGGTGTTGGTTCTATGGCCGCAATCATCGGCTTAGGTGACGACGAAATTAAAGCAGCCTGTGACGCATCAGCAAATGGTGAAGTTGTTTCACCAGTAAACTACAACTCACCAGGCCAAGTTGTTATTGCTGGCCACAAAGCGGCAGTTGAGCGTGCATCAGAAGCATGTAAAGAAGCTGGTGCTAAACGTGCATTACCACTTGCGGTTAGCGTTCCTTCTCACTGTGAACTAATGAAACCAGCTGCTGAAAAATTAGCTGCTGATTTAGCAACTTTAACATTTAATACACCTAAGTGTGATGTAATCAACAACGTTGATGTAAAAGCTGAGCAATCAAGCGAAGCAATTAAAGATGCATTAGTACGCCAACTTTACAGCCCAGTACGCTGGACTGAAACAGTACAAGCATTGGTTGCACAAGGTATTACACAAAGCTACGAGTTTGGCCCAGGTAAAGTTTTAACGGGTCTTGCTAAACGAATTGATAAAGCAATGGTATGCGCTGCGGTTAGTACGCAAGCTACGATTGATGAAGCGAAATAAGTAGGAATAGAATGACAAATTTATTTTCTCTTGAGGGCAAGGTTGTCCTAATCACTGGTGCAAGCCGTGGTATTGGTAAAGCGATTGCAAACACGCTAGTTGCACAAGGTGCAAAAGTAGCGGGTACTGCAACAAGTGAATCTGGTGCTGCTAAAATCAGTGAATATTTAGGTGATAACGGTAAAGGTTATGCTCTTAACGTAACCGATCCTGAGTCGATTGAGGCGACACTTGCTGCGATCAAGGCTGATTTAGGCGATATCGACGTATTAGTTAACAATGCGGGTATCACTCGCGATAACCTATTAATGCGTATGAAAGACGGTGAGTGGGATGACATCATCGACACTAACTTAAGTTCAATTTTCCGTTTATCTAAGGCTGTATTACGCCCTATGATGAAAAAGAAAAATGGCCGTATCATTAATATTGGTTCTGTAGTGGGCACTATGGGTAATGCGGGTCAAGCTAACTATGCTGCTGCGAAAGCGGGTGTAATTGGTTTTACTAAGTCATTAGCTCGCGAAGTTGCTTCACGTGGCATCACAGTGAACGTTGTTGCACCGGGTTTTATTCAAACCGATATGACCGATGAGCTGACTGATGAGCAAAAAGCGGCTACGCTTGCAAATGTACCAGCAGGACGTTTAGGTCAACCTGAAGAAATCGCTGCTGCAGTATGTTATTTAGCATCTGACGCTGCTGCGTATGTATCAGGTGAAACATTGCACGTAAATGGCGCGATGTACATGGTTTAATGAAAGTTGGCAAAAATTTGCTAACGAAAGATTATCGAAAATTGTTGAAATTTTTGTGATCTTGCTTTAAACATACTTGAATTCGCTATGAAAATAAGCGATAAATGAACAAATACTATTCGAGAGGTTTGACCAGATAAGTAATTATCAGCAAATCCTTGAATCACAGAATTATGCGGCGTAAACTACGCCGCAATCTGAAAATAACGCATTGGCGTTTTTAATAAAGGAAAGAAGAATGAGCGACATCCAAGAACGCGTAAAGAAAATTATCATTGAGCAACTAGGTGTTAAAGAAGAAGAAGTAAAACATGAAGCTTCTTTCGTTGACGACTTAGGTGCTGATTCACTTGACACTGTAGAACTAGTAATGGCTCTTGAAGAAGAGTTCGACACTGAGATCCCAGACGAAGAAGCTGAAAAGATCACTACAGTTCAAGCTGCAATCGATTACGTTACAGCTCACGCTGAGTAATTTTACGCATTTTGATTTTAAGGGCAGCATCAAGCTGCCCTTAGTCTATCTATAGAATGATACTAATAAATTTGGTATACACCCCACCTAAAATAATTTCCTTATTGGAGGCAACCCGTGGCTAAACGTCGAGTCGTCGTAACTGGCTTAGGAATGTTGACACCGCTAGGTAATGATGTTGAATCTACTTGGCAAGGTTTGTTAAACGGTAAAAGTGGTATTCAAACTATCACGCATTTCGATACCTCAAGTTTCGGCACCAAATTCGCAGGTTTGCTGAATGACTTTGATGCATCAGCTTACATGTCACCGAAAGATGCAAAGAAAATGGATTTGTTTATCCAATATGGCATTGCAGCGGGTGTACAAGCACTACAAGATTCTGGTCTAGAGATCACTGAAGAAAACGCCACTCGTGTTGGTGTAGCAGTGGGGTCTGGTATTGGTGGTTTAACGTTAATCGAAGAAAACCACATTAAACTATTAAATAGCGGCCCGCGTAAGCTTTCTCCGTTCTACGTGCCTTCACCATTATCAATATGATATCTGGTCATTTATCGATTATGCACGGTTTACGTGGTCCAAATATTTCAATCGTTACAGCCTGTACGACAGGTCTGCATAACATTGGTCATGCTGCGCGTATGATTGCATACGGCGATGCAGATGCAATGGTAGCTGGTGGCGCTGAAAAAGCATCGACACCAATTGGTATGGGTGGCTTTAATGCGGCACGTGCATTATCAACTCGTAACGACGATCCACAAGCAGCATCACGCCCTTGGGATAAAGACCGTGACGGTTTTGTTCTTGCTGATGGTGCAGGTGTTATCGTACTTGAAGAGTATGAGCATGCTAAAGCACGTGGTGCGAAAATCTACGCTGAACTTGTTGGTTTTGGTATGAGTGGTGATGCATATCACATGACGTCTCCACCTGAAGACGGTGCTGGCGCAGCACTGGCGATGGAAAATGCCTTAAACGATGCACAAGTTAATGCAGACCAAGTTGGCTACATTAATGCTCACGGTACATCGACTAATGCAGGCGATAAAGCCGAAACATCCGCTGTTAAAACTATTTTTGGTGATGCAGCGAAAGATGTGATGGTAAGTTCATCTAAATCAATGATGGGTCACTTGTTAGGTGCAGCAGGCTCGGTAGAGTCGATTATTACTATCTTGTCACTTGTTGACCAGAAAGTAAGCCCTACAATCAACCTTGATAACCCAGATGAAGGCTGTGATTTAGACTATGTACCGCACACTGCACGTGACGCTAAATTGGATTACGCACTATGTAATTCATTTGGTTTTGGTGGTACTAATGGCTCGTTGCTATTTAAAAAGGTATAATTCTTTTTAACAACGGACTAAAAAGAAGAGCCCAGTTGTTTAACTGGGCTTTTTTGTATGAGTAAATTAAAACAAACAATAACAATAACCACACCAGACACCACAATAAGCACGCAAGATCGTGGCTTAAATTATGGTGACGGCTTTTTTACTACTGCCTCTGTGGTGAATTCTGTCGTTGAGCACTGGGATTTACACAAAGCGCGTTTAGAAGAATGCGCGCAAAGACTCTATTTCCCTGAATTAGATTTAACCGCAATTGAGCGTGAAGTTAACCACGCAATCAGTGATACACAAACCGGTATTTTAAAAATACTTATCACCCGTGGTGCAGGTGGGCGTGGTTATGGCTTACCAGATACACCAAGTATCCAAGTGCTGATCAGTCTAATGCCTGCAGTTTCACACTATAAAAGTTGGCAGCAGCAGGGTGTAAACCTTGCAATCAGCGACGTGAAACTTGCACATCAACCTTTACTCGCTGGCTTAAAAACCTTGAACCGGTTAGAGCAAGTACTTATTAAAAAGCAAATGAATAGCCTTGAATGTGATGACGTTGTTGTACTTGATTATGATAACAATGTGATCGAGTGCTCTGCTGCAAATTTATTTGCCATTCAAAACGGTAATATTGTTTCTCCCAAGTTAGACCGCTGCGGTATCACTGGGGTTTATCTCAGCGCTTTATGTGATAAGTTAGCCATTGAATTTAAAGCAATCCAATTAGATGAGCTTTTAGCTATGGATGCCGTATTTATGTGTAACAGTTTAATGGGCGTGGTTCCCGTTGCACGAATTGCTGATACACATTTTGATATTGAATGCAGTAAAGCGCTATTAACGGCGCAGTTTGCCAAGGAGAGTGTGTGATAAAAGTCATTGTTAGCGTGCTGTTATTAGCATTGCTATGTTGTGGAATTGGCTATCAACAACTTCAAGCAGCATTAAAAATGCCATTAAAAGTTGAAAACAGTACTTTATTCAAAGTAGAACGTGGCACCGGCTTTAATCAGCTTTGTCAAGCATGGCAAGCAAAGCAGTGGCTCGATAGCTGCTTTAAATTTCAGATACTCGCTAAATTAGACCCTACGCTTACCGATTTAAAAGCGGGTCTTTATGAACTTGATACGAGCGCTGTGATTGATAATATTCGCCGTATCAATCAAGGTGCACAAGTAAGCTTTAGCTTTACAATTATTGAAGGTCAGCCACTGCGTGACGTTGTTGCTAATATCCAAAAACAAGCACATTTAACACAAGACTTACAGACAGAAAATTTAGCGACGCAGATAAGTAGCACACAAGAAAATTTAGAAGGCTGGTTGTTCCCTGACACCTATCACTACCATAGTGAAGATACAGCCAGCGGCGTATTAAAACGCGCATACAACAAAATGCAGCAGGAATTAGACGCTGCATGGCAAACTAGAGCACCCGATTTAGTATTAAGTTCACCGTATGAAGCGTTAATATTGGCATCAATTATTGAAAAAGAAACGGGCCTTGCTTCTGAGCGACCATTAATTTCTGCAGTATTTACCAATCGTTTAAAAACCAATATGCGATTACAAACCGATCCAACGGTTATTTATGGCATTGGTGCTGATTTTGATGGTGATATAAAACGAAAAGATTTAACAACCTATACACCGTATAACACGTATAAGATAAAAGGCTTGCCGCCAACACCCATTGCCATGCCTTCTAAAGCAGCGATTTTGGCCGCGGTTAATCCACCTGAATCTGAGTATGTGTATTTTGTTGCGAAAGGGGATGGCAGCCATCAATTTTCGAAAACATTACAAGAACATAATCGTGCGGTAAAGCAGTACCAATTAAACTAACAACCAGAATTGAGTCATATGACAGCGAAATTTATAGTGATTGAAGGCCTAGAAGGGGCCGGAAAATCAACGGCCATTGCCGTATGCCAAGCTTATTTAGAAAATAAACAAGTCGATTTTATTAATGTACGTGAGCCAGGTGGCACAGCCATGGCTGAAGAGCTGCGTAATATCGTTAAACAGGCTCACCAAGAAACAGTGACGGGTGAAACTGAGCTATTAATTATGTATGCAGCACGCTCACAATTGGTTGCTAATGTTATTAATCCCGCACTTGAAAAGGGTACCTGGGTTTTAGGTGATCGTCATGATCTTTCATCTCAAGCATATCAAGGTGGTGGTCGTGGTATTGAACAGACTAAACTCTCTTTTTTAGCTGATATGGTGCTAAATGGTTTAAAACCTGATTTAACCATTTATTTAGACATTGACCCAGCTGTGGGCCTTGCCCGTGCAAAAGGACGTGGTGAACTTGATCGTATCGAACAAGAAGCATTAGGCTTTTTTGAGCGCACTCGCGCACGTTACCTCGAGATAGCTAAAACTGATAGCAGTATCAAAACAGTGGATGCAAACCAAACTATGCCTGAAGTACATGCGGCAATAACAACTGTGCTTGATAACTTTTTTGCAGGTTTAAATTAATATGCCTTTGCCGTGGCTTGAAGGGCTTTATCAGCAACTTGCGCAAAGTTTTGCACAGCAACGCTTTCATCATGCACAGCTATTTAATGGTGACAAAGGTGTTGGCAAGCAACGTTTAGTCGATTCGCTCGCTGATGGGCTACTTTGTGCGTCACCTGTAAACTTAAAAGCCTGTGGCAATTGTAAAAGCTGCCAACTAAATCAAGCGGCTACTCACCCAGATAAACGCGTTGTAAAGGTAGAAGGCCAAACAATAGGCGTGGATGAAATTCGTGAGATCAGTGATTTTATAAATCATTCAGCGGCGCAAAACGGTAACAAAGTGGTGGTACTTGAACAGTGTCATAAAATGACCACAGCGGCAGCAAATGCATTATTAAAAACACTCGAAGAACCAAGTTTACGCCGTTATCTATTGTTAACGTGTGAGCAAACCGCACTATTACCAGCAACAATATTAAGTCGCTGCGCCGTACACGAAATAAAAGTTAACCCAGAATATACAACACAATGGTTAGCATCATTAAACATTGCTAATTATTCATGGTTGGATTTATTTGCTAGACAGCCACTGCTAGTTGAGCAGTGGCAAAATGACAATCAACTTGAAGCTGTCGATTCCCTTTATAAATTTGCAACTGAGATAAAAGACAGCCATAATTTCAGTGCGTTAGTCGACATATTAAATAAAGATCACAGCTTGGTTAATGTATTTGCTTTGTTTTTAACGGAGCATCTTAAGGCGCAATTGGTTTTAGGAATGGACTTTTTCAATTATCAGAAAGCACAATCTGCAATTTCAGAGTTTCTTTATAACAGTTCACATGTGCTTGGTTTAAATTTGGAACTTGCCATTTCACAATTAGCGTTTACTTTACGTGAAAGCCAAAATTAGGATAAATCGTGCAAGAATTATTAGTAGATATTGAAGACTTAGAAGAATTATATCGCTGTTATATGCCTTATTTAAAAAATGGTGGGTTATTTGTTCGCACTAATATGCGCTTTGAGATGGGGCATTCATTGGCTCTAAAAGTTACCTTACCCGATGCGTTAGAAGATGATGTAGTAACAGGTAAAGTTGCTTGGATCACACCACAAGGTGCACAAAGCTCAAATCCACCAGGAGTGGGTGTTAATTTTATCGATGATAAAACCAATTTAAATGTGAAAATCGAAAAACTACTCGGTACTATGTTAAACTCAGGCAATCCGACCTATACCATGTAAAAAAGTAGTACCATGATTGTAGATTCTCATTGTCATTTAGACAGGCTTGATTTCGATAAACTCGACCTTAATTTAGACCAAGTACTTGAAAACGCTCGCGCTAAGAAAGTTGAACACTTTTTATGTGTGAGTGTAACCTTAGATCAATTCCCATCTATGCTGGATAAAATTAAACACTATCCAGATGTTTCTGCATCATGCGGTGTGCACCCACTTGATCAAAAAGACGCACTCGATAAGCAAAAGCTTATTTCACTTGCAAGCCACGACAAAGTGGTTGCGATTGGTGAAACAGGTCTCGATTACTATTACTCAAAAGACACCCATATTGTTCAGCAAGAAAGTTTCGTGGGTCATATCGAGGTTGCAAATGAGCTTAAAAAACCGCTAATTATTCATACTCGAGACGCTAGAGAAGACACCATCAACTTAATGCGTGCTCACAATGCTGAAAATTGTGGTGGTGTATTGCATTGCTTTACAGAAAACTGGGATATGGCCAAAAAAGCCATTGATATGGGCTTTTATATTTCGATTTCGGGCATTGTTACGTTTAAAAATGCCGTAGAGTTAAAAGACGTTGTTAAGCAAATTCCGCTAGATCGCTTATTGATCGAAACAGATTCACCGTATTTAGCACCTGTGCCATATCGTGGTAAAACAAATCAACCAGCCTATGTTGAAGATGTCGCTTACTACATCGCTGAGTTAAAAGGGCTTACTTTTAACGAGTTAGCTGAAGCAACAACTAACAACTTTTATTCGTTGTTCAATCAAGCTAAAAGGGCGTAATAGTGCACGGCGTATCGAATTTACCTCAGTTAATAATGGGGCCAATGGTACGCCGAGCAGATGCAGGGCGAGTGTGCTTTCAATTTGTCACAACTGTGCCTTGCCACTACCGAATTGAGTTTAGCGGTGTTGAGACTTTCTCTAACTTAGAGTCAATCCAATTAGGGCAACAGCTTTACTTAAATTTCATCAATGTCATGCCTGTCAGTGGCCAGTTTGCAGTTGACTCACTGATCTATTATTCGTTACATGATGAAGATAAAAGCCTTGATTTGTCGTCTTTTTGCTATGAACGTGCAGAATCTCCAGCATTTGTGATCCCAAATCGACTCGATAGAATTCTGCATGGCTCGTGTCGTAACCCTCATCACCCCGCAAAAGACAGCCTTGTTGCTGCAGACAATTGGCAAAATGATCAGCGCCAATCTCTTAATGCAGGCGCTGACTTATTATTGTTGTCTGGCGATCAAATATATGCGGATGATGTCGCAGGACCTATGTTGCTCGCGATTGAAAAAGTGATTAGTCTATTTGGTGTGTTTCAAGAGCCAGCGCTTGATTTAGATTTACCAGAAGAGTTTGAGCAGCAACTTTATCAGCGCCATTTACACTTACCCAAAGTGCCTTGGCAGAAACGAAGCAAATTTGGTGTTGGTTATTGGCTTAAAAAAGATGAGCCGCACTTCTCAAGCTTAAAAGCTGAAAACCATTTAATTCATTTTCAAGAATTTATAGCGCTTTATTTATTAAACTTCAGCGCGGTTACTTGGCAGCTAATTGATTTTGAATTAATTGAATGCCCAGCATTAGCCCCTAAATACGCTAACCTATTTAAACTTGAAAAAGATGCACTGCTTGGTTTTGCAAAGGGTCTTCAAAGCGTTGAAAGGTTATTCGCCAATGTGTCGACATTAATGATGTTCGACGATCATGATGTCACCGATGACTGGAACTTAACCGCAGGCTGGGAGCAAGCTATTTATCAGCACCCAGCTAGCCGTCGTATTGTAAATAATGGTTTAATTAGTTATTGGTTAATGCAGGGGATTGGTAATGATGCAGGTGATAACTCGCTGTCTTTATTAGCCAGTTTTAAACAAAGCCTGCAACAACAGAACTGGCATTTTAAAGACTTTGATAAACTAATACTCAATTTTAACCATTGGCATTACGAGCTTAATACCATTCCCAAAGTTGTGGTACTTGATACCCGAACCCATCGCTGGCGGAATGAACAAAACTTCAATGAACCATCAGGCTTACTTGATTGGGAAAGGCTCACTGAATTAGAAGAAAGCTTATTGTCTCACGATAAAGTGATTATCGTATCTCCAGCACCGGTGTTTGGTGTTAAATCAATTGAAGCTATCCAAGCAATTTTTAACTTGTGTGGGCAACCCTTGTTGGTTGATGTGGAAAACTGGATGGCACATGAAGGTTCTGCTAAAAAACTGCTAGATACTTTTCGCCGTGAAGATACGCCAAAAGAAACCTTGATCCTCTCTGGTGATGTTCATTATTCATTTTGTTTTTCAGTGCAAAAGCGCTTTGGTAAACATAAAAACCGAATTTGGCAGTTGACTGCCAGTGGTATTAAAAATGAGTTCCCACGCAAACTTATTAATGTACTCGATAAGCTCGACTCAATTTTATATGCCCCGAAAAGCCCACTTAACTTTTTCACTAAGCGTTGGCAAATGGAAGTTGATAAACACCAAACCATAGGCGAAGGACAAAAGTATTTAGTCAGTAATGCGGCTATCAGCTTAATTGAGCTCAATGACGGTTTACTCGCTAAATATGAACTTATTCACGCTGATAACCAAATAACTGAATTCGATTTAAACGATAATTAATCGAATGCTTTACGATTCGCCTCAACGTAGTCAGCAACATTACTTACCGTATCTAACCAAAAGCCATTTTTAGGATCTTGTAGATAAACAACGAGCTGTTCGAGTACATCGCTGCCGGTGGTGTACTGATCTCGCTTACCAATATCGTGGCCAGCTAGAATGATCCAACTATTGTTGGTTCGGTGTTGCTCTATGGTTTTTTTAATCTCTTCGAAAGTCAGCCCATCAATAGGTAAACTGGTTAACTGCGAAAAATCTGTAAAATTAGGATTATTCGCCGTTTCGTCTAGCCAAGTTCGACCGGTTTTAAAGTGTTTAGCTATTAACGGCACATAACTTTTTGTATTAGCACCACGTCCAACAAAGGTGTTACCGCAAGGGTAGGCAAAAGCGGTTGGTGTCACATTGAGTGTGGCTTTTATATAGTCTTGCCCCTTTAGGATATCTTGCTCCATTTCTTTTAGAGTAAATTGTTCAAGCGAAACCCCAAGTTCACGTAGCCATTCAAAGTTGCCTGTACATAAATGGCTTGCTGTATGATTAGCAATTTCGTGACCTGTTTTTACTGCCATTTGCCACTTTTCAACACGTTCTTTTACATTAAAAGGGGATACATAAAATGTCGCTTTTACTTGGTACTTGTTTAAAAGCGCTAAACCGGTATCAACTTGGCTATGTCTTGCGTCATCAAAGCTGATGCTTACGGCATTTTTAGCCTTATTAGGGTAGTCAAAACCTAGGTAATCACTGCTTTTTGCCAGAGTTTGGCTACTAAGTAAAAGTGGTAGTACGACGCACATGGGTTTAAGCATAATCAATCCTTTATCATTGTTTTTACAATGAAATCAAAAAGGCTGATGCTTTGCTATGCGACTTTTGAATAAAAAACGCCCAGAACGAATCCGCATTGTTCTGGGCTTAGGGGGTTGGCTCGTGTGAGCCTGCGCTAACTATAAAAAAACACCTTCTAAATTCAGTAGGGAGAAGTAGAAAGTACTTTTAAGTGTAGTTAATCAGCAGGAAATTGCACGGTAAATGTACAAATTTTATACTAGTTTAAAATCAGTCTGTTACAGCTTTTTACCTAAAGTCGTTGTTTTTTTATACAGCTCTTATGCGCAACTTATACCCAAGTTATCAACTGGGCATTTTGGACTAAATCACGTGGTAATGAGTTCTTAATTTTATTCTTTTGCCACTTACCAAGTCCTACCGGACAGCCACATAACATTAACACTACTTCACCATTATCTTGTGTTGGTTTTTCGAGTCGAATATCTTTACCGTTAAAGTAATCGTTTGCTTGGCAAGCCGACATCTCAAAGGTATTTTTATCACAATCTTGGCCAAAGACAGTGGCAAACTCGTGAGTTAAGCGAACACCGCCTTTGTGGATCACACCAAGTTGAATACCTAAACGTGAGTATTTAATTTTATCTTGCAGTTCATCAAAGCCATCAGGAAACAACCAAAGCTCTTTATCACGTTGCATTAAGGTGCCTTGAAGTGATTTTAGACCGAACTGTTTTTTAATTGTTTGCATAAACGCTTGGCTTTGCTTTTTATCAAATTCAGCAAACGGAAATGCGCCTTTTTTAACTTTTTGATTTGGGTTATCGCTTGATGTTACTTTCTTAAATTTAGCGATGAAGAAACCTTCACTGTCGTAAGTTTGCGGCCAAACATGCAAATAACCTTCGCTGGTTGTCGCTTTGTCTGCGCCATCAAACAGGCTGTCGAGCGATTGTACCTCGATGCAATCAGGAAACTCTGCTAATAGATACTCACACACTTGTTGGTTCTCAAGCGGTGTTAAAGTACAGGTCGAATAAACTAATGTGCCTCCGGGTTTTAGGGCATAAAAGGCACTTTTGATGAGTGCTTTTTGCACAGCAGCAATATCAATATTAGATTCGATTGACCAATTCTTTAGGGCGTCTGCATCTTTACGAACCGTGCCTTCACCTGAACACGGGGCATCTAGCAAAATACTGTCGAAGCACTCATACATGTAATCCCCAAAGATCACTCCGTCAAAATGTGATAATGCACAATTACCTACGCCCATACGTTTAAGGGTTGCTGCTAATACTTTTAGGCGTGACGATGACAACTCATTGGCCACTAACACGCCACTATTATCCATCATGGCGGCGATTTGTGATGTTTTTGAACCTGGTGCCGATGCCATATCAAGTACCGCATCGCTTTGCTGAACTTCGGCTCTCAGTGCTACCGGCGGTAACATTGAGCTGGCTTCTTGCACATACATAGCACCACTTAAGTGTAAATCTGTATTTCCGATGGCAAGGGCCGCTTCTTCGTCGCTAGGACGTGTTAGCCAGAATCCTTCTTCACACCATGGAATTGCTGTTAATTCCCATCCTTTTTTGGCGCATTGACGCTCAAATTCAGCGACTGACATTTTTAAAGTATTTACGCGAACAGATCGTCTCAATGGGCGACGACAGGCTGCAATAAAGTCGTCTAATGATAAATGTTCAGGAAGGTAGCTTTTTACATCATCAATAAATGAGTCAGGAATATATGTATTAGCGTCCACTAAATGGCTCTCACATCACGTAATAATAGCTGGATCATACCATTTATAGCGCTATCGGGGGATATTTTTAGCTTTTTAAGAGCGAGATTGAAGTGTCGACATATTACCAATATAAATGTTCTTTATAGCCATTATTTTTGATAAATATCATTTTATGTCGACATTTTACTGGTTTTTTAGTCTATTTTTCCTATCTCAAGGTTGACACATGCAATGATAGGGCGCATAGTGAACTCACAAATTGTCGACAATCTTAATTTAGTACTTTGATAGACCTATTTATGACAGAGCAAAAAGCCAACGATAACTACAACGATATCACGATAACAACTGCATCAGACCAAGTGTTTGTCGACATGCGTCGTGAAATTGTACAAGGCACCATTGAGCAGGGCAGCAAAATTTCTGAGCCAGAACTTGCTAAACGCTATGGTGTAAGCCGTGCCACCTTGCGTGAGGCGCTAAATCGTTTAGAGAGCTGTTATTTGGTCGAGCGTAAAGCGAATGTCGGTTGTCGTGTTGTTGCGCTAACCGCCGAGCGTTTAATCGAAGTCTATCAGGTTCGTAGTGCCCTAGAAGGGCTGGCTTGTCGGTTAGCTGCCGACAACATGGAACCTGAAGAAGTGCAGGGTTTAAAGCAGTTATTGAACCAGCACTTACAAACACAGCGTGTAAAAGAAGGTGAATCATACTACCAAGAAGCGGGCGACCTTGATTTTCATTATCGCATTATTAAAGGGTCGAAAAACGCACACTTAATTCATCTTTTATGTAATGAGTTGTACCAGTTAATTCGTATGTACCGTGTACAAATGGGCATGGTTGGCCCGCGTGTATCAAAAGCGTTTGATGAACACTTGGCTATTATTAATGCCATTGAAAACCATGACGGTGAATTAGCCGAAATGCTTATGAAGCGCCATATTAGTGCGTCTCAGGCAAATATTCAGACGAAGTTTGACTTACTCGCAGCAAAAAATCAGTAGCGCCGTAGTTAAACAGTCACAATTTAGATTTAAAAAATAGAGTCAGCCAAAGAGCTGAAACCGTTCAAAGATAGGAGTTATCCAATGTCAGCAGGATTAAAGTTCAAACAGGCAATCGCCAACAACAAGCCATTACAAGTGGTTGGCACCGTCAACGCGTACTGCGCAATGATGGCAGAGAAAACCGGTCACCAAGCACTTTACCTCTCAGGTGCGGGTGTTGCTAACGCATCATACGGCATGCCAGATTTAGGTATGACTAGTCTAGATAACGTACTTGAAGATATTCGTCGAATCACCAGCGCTACCGACTTACCGCTTCTTGTTGATGCTGACACAGGGTGGGGCGGTGCATTTAATATTGCTCGTACGGTTAAAGAAATGACCAAAGCAGGTGCTGCGGGTTTCCATATTGAAGACCAAGTAGCACAAAAACGTTGTGGTCACCGTCCGAATAAAGAAATCGTGTCTAAAGATGAAATGGTTGACCGTATTAAAGCAGCGGTTGATGCTAAAACAGACAGTGATTTTTACATTATGGCGCGTACTGATGCATTCCAAAAAGAAGGCTTAAATGCAGCTATTGACCGCGCAGCAGCGTGTGTTGAAGCTGGCGCAGACGCTATCTTTGCAGAAGCGGTACATGATTTAGCAGATTACCAAGCGTTTGCTAAAGCGTTAAATGTGCCGATTCTTGCGAACATCACCGAATTTGGCCAAACACCGCTTTATACAACTGAGCAATTAAGCGAAGTAGGTGTTGAAATTGTACTTTATCCACTTAGTGCATTTAGAGCGATGAACAAAGCAGCACTTAATGTGTATTCGTCTATTCTTAGCGAAGGCTCGCAGCAAAGCCAAGTAGACAATATGCAAACCCGTGCGGAATTATATGAGTTTTTAGATTATCACTCATATGAAAACACACTCGATAACCTTTTCTCAGCTAAAAAATCATAACGACAACATATAAGGAGAACACTCATGGTAGATAAAGCATTAGGCGGCGCAGGTTTACGTGGTCAAGTAGCAGGTGAAACAGCACTGTGTACAGTAGGTAAATCAGGTTCAGGTTTAACTTATTGTGGTTATGATATTAGTGAATTAGCAGATAAAGCACAGTTTGAAGAAGTGTCTTTTTTACTGTCGCGCGGTGAATTACCAACAGAGTCTGAGCTGACTGAATATAAAGCAAAGCTAAAATCACTACGTGGTTTACCAGATGCACTTAAAACAGTGCTTGAGAACATTCCTAAAGACGCGCATCCAATGGATGTAATGCGTACGGGTTGTTCTATGCTAGGTAACCTAGAAATGGAGCAAGACTTCTCAGAAGCGAATGATGCGATTGACCGCATGGTTGCTGTATTCCCAAGTATTATTTGTTACTGGTATCGCTTTAGCCATGACGGCGTTCGCATCGACACTGAAACAGATGATGATTCGGTTGGTGCACACTTCTTACGTTTATTACATGACGAAGCACCATCAGCACTGTTTGAGCAAGTAATGAACGTGTCTTTAATTCTTTATGCTGAGCATGAGTTTAATGCATCAACATTCACTGCGCGTGTGTGTGCATCAACATTGTCTGATATTCACTCTTGTGTAACGGGTGCGATTGGTAGTTTACGTGGTCCATTACATGGTGGTGCGAACGAAGCGGCTATGGATATGATTGAAGGCTTCACAAGTGCAGACCAAGCTGAAGATGCGCTGATGGGCATGCTTGAACGTAAAGACAAGATCATGGGCTTTGGTCATGCCATTTACCGTGAATCAGATCCACGTAACGTGATCATCAAAAAGTGGTCAGAAAAACTGGCAGCAGAAGTGGGTGATGATGTGCTTTATCCAGTGTCTGTTCGCTGTGAAGAAGTTATGTGGCGTGAAAAGAAATTATTCTGTAATGCTGATTTCTTCCATGCATCTGCGTATCACTTCATGGGGATTCCAACTAAGTTATTCACGCCAATTTTCGTGATGAGCCGTGTAACAGGTTGGACAGCACACGTGAAAGAGCAACGTGCTAATAACCGTATTATTCGCCCAAGTGCAGATTATACGGGTCCAGAAGCGCGTAGCTATACGCCAATTTCTGAGCGTTAATCGTTAATTAAATCAGTGATAGGGGTAGCTTAGCTGCCCCTTTATGAAGGGGCGAAATAAATACAAAAACAATCAGCCCACCTTTGTTCACCGTCACCAAGTACAAGTAGAATCATCATGAAAACAAATTTTAGAAAACCATTAGCAAGCACCGGCGTCGATTACTTTGATACGCGCGCTGCTGTTGATGCAATTAAACCGGGCAGCTATGCCACACTTCCTTACACATCGCGAGTACTTGCCGAAAACTTAGTTCGTCGCTGTGAACCTGAAATGCTAAATGATGCACTGTCGCAATTGATTGACCGTAAGCGTGATTTAGATTTTCCATGGTTTCCTGCTCGTGTTGTGTGTCACGACATCTTAGGTCAAACAGCGCTAGTTGATTTAGCAGGCCTGCGTGATGCTATTGCTGCAAAAGGCGGCGATCCTGCAAAAGTGAACCCTGTGGTACCAACACAGTTAATTGTTGACCATTCATTAGCGGTTGAACACGCAGGTTTTGAACCTGACGCATTTGAAAAAAACCGTGCTATTGAAGACCGTCGTAACGATGACCGATTCCACTTTATTAATTGGACGAAAACAGCATTTAAAAATATTGATGTGATCCCGCCGGGTAACGGCATTATGCATCAGATTAATTTAGAGAAAATGTCACCTGTGATCCAAAAACGTGATGGCGTGGCATTCCCAGATACATTAGTTGGTACAGATAGCCACACACCTATGGTCGATGCGCTAGGTGTTATTGCAGTCGGTGTAGGTGGTCTTGAAGCTGAAAGTGTGATGCTTGGCCGTGCATCTTACATGCGTTTACCAGATATTGTGGGTGTCGAGCTCAAAGGCAAGCCACAACCGGGTATTACTGCAACCGATATCGTACTAGCGATCACCGAATTTTTACGTAATGAAAGAGTTGTGTCGACCTACCTTGAATTTTATGGTGAAGGTGCCGATGCACTTACCTTAGGCGATAGAGCAACTATCTCTAATATGACGCCAGAGTTTGGCGCAACAGCTGCGATGTTCTACATCGATGACAATACACTTGATTACCTACGTTTAACTGGCCGTGAAGAAGAGCAAGTTCAACTCGTCGAAACTTACGCAAAAGAGACTGGGCTTTGGAGTGACAGTCTTAAAACGGCTGAGTATGAGCGTGTGTTAACCTTTGATCTATCGTCAGTAGGTCGCAATATTGCGGGCCCTTCAAATCCACATCGGCGTGTTGCAACAAGCGAACTTGATAAAGCAGGTATCACTGGCGTCGTTGAGAATGAAGAAGGCTTAATGCCAGATGGTGCCTGTATCATTGCTGCAATCACAAGTTGTACGAATACTAGTAATCCACGCAATGTTATTGCCGCAGGTTTACTTGCGCGTAATGCTAACGCTAAAGGGTTAACTCGTAAGCCATGGGTTAAAACATCACTGGCACCGGGTTCTAAAGCGGTTAAGTCTTACTTAGAAGAAGCCAATTTATTACCTGAACTTGAACAACTTGGCTTTGGTATCGTTGCCTTTGCGTGTACAACTTGTAACGGCATGAGTGGTGCGCTTGATCCTAAAATTCAGCAAGAAGTGATTGACCGCGACCTATACGCAACCGCTGTACTTTCGGGTAACCGTAACTTCGATGGTCGTATTCATCCTTATGCAAAACAAGCATTCTTAGCTTCACCGCCACTGGTTGTTGCTTATGCTATCGCTGGTACTATTCGTTTTGATATCGAAAAAGATGTATTAGGGCATGATCAACAAGGCAACGAAATTCGCCTTATGGATTTATGGCCAACAGATGAAGAAATTGATGCAGTGATCAAACAAAGTGTTAAACCTGAACAATTTAAAAAGGTTTACGAGCCAATGTTTGATTTAAGTGTAGATTACGGTGAAGACAACGACCCGCTTTACCAATGGCGTCCACAAAGTACTTATATTCGTCGTCCTCCTTATTGGGAAGGCGCATTAGCAGGTGAGCGTACATTAAGCGGAATGCGAGCACTAGCCGTATTGGGTGACAACATCACTACTGACCACTTATCACCTTCGAATGCGATTTTAGCGTCAAGTGCTGCTGGTGAGTACCTCGCTAAAATGGGTCTACCGGAAGAAGATTTTAACTCGTATGCTACTCACCGAGGCGACCATTTAACAGCACAGCGTGCAACATTTGCTAATCCTAAGTTACTGAATGAAATGGTTAAAGAAAATGGTGAAGTGAAGCAAGGTTCATATGCTCGCATTGAACCAGAAGGCAAAGTGACGCGTATGTGGGAAGCTATCGAAACCTACATGGAGCGCAAACAACCGCTTATCATTGTGGCAGGTGCAGATTATGGCCAAGGCTCATCACGTGACTGGGCTGCTAAGGGGGTACGCCTTGCTGGTGTTGAAGTGATTGCAGCTGAAGGTTTTGAGCGTATTCACCGCACTAACCTAATTGGTATGGGCGTATTACCGCTTGAATTTAAAGCGGGCACCACGCGAACTACATTAGGTATTGATGGCAGTGAGACCTTTAGTGTCAAAGGTGAGCCAACACCAGGCGCGACACTGACATTAGTTATTACCCGTGCCAATGGTGAAACTGTTGAAGTACCAATGACGTGTCGTTTAGATACCGCTGAAGAAGTGTCAATTTATTCAGCGGGTGGTGTGCTGCAACGTTTCGCGCAAGATTTCTTAGAATCTGAGGAGCACTAAGCAATGGCATTTAAACCACAAATTAAGGTGCCAGCGACCTATATGCGTGGCGGCACCAGTAAAGGAGTGTTCTTTAACTTAACTGATTTACCTGAGCCTGCCCAAGTGGCAGGTGAGGCGCGCGATAACCTGTTATTACGTGTGATTGGCAGTCCCGATCCTTACCAAAAACAAACTGATGGTATGGGCGGTGCAACCTCGAGCACCAGTAAAACGGTGATTTTATCGAAAAGTACTAAAGCTGATCACGATGTTGATTATTTGTTTGGTCAAGTGGCTATCGATAAGGCGTTTGTTGATTGGAGTGGTAACTGCGGTAATTTAACTTCAGCAGTCGGGGCCTTTGCTGTGTCGAATGGTCTTGTTGATGCCAGCAAAATTCCAGAGAACGGCGTTGTTGAAGTTAAAGTATGGCAAGTCAATATTAGTAAAACCATCATAGTGCACGTGCCAATTACTAACGGTGAAGTGCAAGAAACTGGTGATTTTGAGCTTGATGGCGTGACCTTCCCAGCCGCTGAAGTGAAACTTGAATTTATGGACCCTGCAGATGGCGAAGGGGCCTTATTTCCAACAGGTAACTTAGTCGATGAGCTAGAAGTGCCGGGTATTGGTATGTTGTCTGCAACGATGATCAATGCGGGTATTCCTACAGTTTTCATTAACGCCAGTGAAGTTGGCTACGATGGCACAGAGCTACAAGAAGCCATTAACGGTGATGCATCTGCACTTGAAAAATTAGAAACGATTCGTGCCTACGGGGCGTTGAAAATGGGGCTAATTTCTCATATTGATGAAGCAAAAGCACGTCAACATACGCCAAAAGTAGCTTGGGTAGCACCAGCTAAGACGTATCATGCATCAAGCGGTAAAGTTGTCAGTGATACAGATATTGATTTAGTGGTACGTGCTATGTCGATGGGTAAATTGCACCATGCCATGATGGGCACCGCTGCGGTTGCAATAGGTACTGCAGCTGCTATTCCTGGTACCTTGGTAAACCTTGCTGCAGGTGGTGGTGAGCGTCAGGAAGTAAACTTTGGTCATCCTTCTGGCACTTTAAAAGTGGGCGCTGCTGCAACACTTGTTGATGGTAATTGGCAAGTCACCAAAGCGAGTATGAGCCGAAGTGCGCGTGTGTTGATGGAAGGCTGGGTTAGAGTGCCCGAGTAGTACTCAATAGCGTACTGATTTAATCAAAATAAAGCGGCGGTTACGCCGCTTTTTCTAATCCGTAGCACTGTTTCTTCATTCCTTCGATGAACTCGTCAAACTTGCCGCTTTGTTGCATGAGTTCTATTTCATCATTTAAATCTTGTAAAACTTTTTGCCAGTGCGGCGTTGATTTACTGACAGAAAAATAAAGCGGTTTGTACTCAAGTTTAGGCTCCAGCGCGACCAGTGATTCTAAAATTTGTCGTTTGCCGCTAATTGATAATTCAGATTTATAAACACTGGCTTTTAAGACCTCAAGATCTGCCACAATCAGGCTTACTCGGTTACTAAGTAAGAGATGAATTAGTTGGTATTCATTATTAGCGACGATTGTATCGATTTCTTTATTATCAATCATGGCATCGAGCTCTTTGGTGTTTTTATACGAACGTACTACACCAATTGGTAAATCTTTAACTGATTTTAAATCCCCATTGAATGGAATTTGAGTTCCTTTTAACGCCACGAATGATAAATCCCCACCCGGAATAGCATGACTCAAAGTGAGTAAATCGTTGCGAGTTTTATCGAGGAAATTATCTGAGATAACATCATCTTCAATAAAGTACTCAGGAAAGAGAATATCAGCGCGACCTAATTCAGCTTCTCTTACGGCGCGTGCCCACGGATAAAAGCTAATTTGCACGCCATAGCCTTTTTCAAGTAAGGAGCTTACAGCAAATTGGTAAAGCCAGCCTTTGTTGCATAAGTTTTCGTCTATGTAAGGAGGCCAATCTAAGGTGACGAGCTTTAAAACATGGTTGGCATCTAAGTTATAACCATATCCGCCGTTGAAACGCACCGCTTCTTCAGTGATGATTTCGCCATTTTTTTCAAAGCTAACAGGCGTAAGACCCGCAAGAGCTTGATATGAGACGAATAAAAAAAGCACGGTCAGTAGTTTCATAAATTTTCTAAGTTTTTGTTATTTATCTAAAGCTTAGCCTTTTGTCGTAAATATACAACCTAGGAACTGTAACAATATCTAACGGGCCTGATACGTTTTTCGATCACTTTTAACTCGATAGGAGTTGGGTGACAAAAATACTTTAATTGTATTATGATATCACTTAATGCTTTTACAGCTTAAGGATAACAACAATGATAAAACCAAGTATCTATATATCACTTCTAACAAGCTCTATGCTTGCTCACGCACAATTACCGCTTAGCGTTACAAGCCCAGATGGACAAATAACTGTAAAACTCGAAAAACAACAAAATCAGCTTGTTTATAGCGTAAATTATGGCAACCAAGAGTTTTTGCAGCAATCACAGCTTGGTTTAAATACCAACCTGGGTGATTTTTCACAAAGCCTAAAATATAAAAGCCATACAACTGCTTCAGTCAATGAAAGCTATAAGCTGCATAATGCGAAGGTGAGTGAAGTAAACTACACGGCAAATTCACTCAAAGCGCAATTTGAAAACCAAGACGGCAGAATGCTTGGCGTCGAGTTTAATGTGTCTGATAGCGATGTTGCATTTCGCTATCAAATCTCAGGGACTGAAACAGATACCCGTATCAAGGTGTTAGCTGAATACAGTGCTTTTAATTTACCAGATTCTGCAACCACATTTATAAGCCCACAAGCCTTACCTGAAACGGGCTGGATGCAAACAAAACCAAGTTACGAAGAGCCTTACACCTTTAACGAAGCCCTTGGTACACCGTCAGCGAACGGCGTGGGTTATACCTTTCCTGCATTATTTAAAAATAGCGATAAAGGCTGGTTATTAATTTCTGAAACCGGGGTTGATAGCCATTATGTTGGCTCAAAATTAAGTGAAGGCACAAAAGACGGTATTTATCGTATTTCATTTCCTCAGGCTGGCGAAAACAATGGCATAGGTGCGACTTATGCCGCTATGGCGATGCCAGCAACCACACCTTGGCGTACTATTTCGTTGGGAACGAGTTTAAAGCCAATTGTTGAATCAACCGTGGCCTTTGATTTGGTTAAACCGCTTTATCAAGCAAGCCAAGATTATAAAATGGGTCGTTCAACATGGAGCTGGATTGTTTGGCAAGACCCAAGTATCAACTACGATGATCAAATCAAATTTATCGATTTAGCTGCGTCATTAAACTTTGAATATGTATTAATCGACAATTGGTGGGATAAAAACATTGGCCGCGAGAGAATGACTGAATTGGTTAAGTACGCTAATGGTAAGGGCGTTGATGTTATTTTGTGGTACAACTCAAATGGCTGGTGGAATGACGCACCTCAAACCCCACAAAATAGAATGAACAGTGCACCTGCACGTCGAAATGAAATGGCGTGGTTGCAAAGCATTGGTGTTAAAGGGCTTAAAGTAGATTTTTTTGGTGGTGACAAACAAGAGACCATTAAACTCTACGAAGATATTCTCACTGATGCAAATCAGTATGGTTTAGTGATCACCTTTCATGGCAGCACTATCCCGCGTGGCTGGGAAAGAATGTATCCTAACTTCGTCACATCTGAAGCGGTTCTAGCATCGGAGAACCTTGTTTTTCATCAAAATTCGTTAGATTTACATGCCTATAACGCGACTATTTTACCGTTCACTCGTAATGCTATTGGCGCTATGGATTTTGCCCCAGTGTTTTTAAACAAACGCTTATCTCAAGATCAAACCGTCGGCACTATTCGTAAAACCACAGATGCATTTGAACTGGCAACAGGTGTGCTTTATCAATCACCAGTACAACATTTTGGCCTGACGCCAAATAACCTTGTAGAGCAACCTCAATTTGTTATTGATACTTTAAAGATGATGCCAACGGTATGGGATGAAACACGTTATATTGCAGGTCAGCCGGGTCAAGATGTAACGATCGCAAGGCGTCATCAGCAAACATGGTGGGTAGCAGCCGTGAATGGTGAAAATAAAGCCAAAACATTCGATATCGATTTACCTATGTTAGCGGGCAAAAAAGTCACCCTGTTGTTTGACAAAAAAGATGGCAGTGCTGGTACTAAGCAAGTCACAGTAAGTAACAGTGGCAAGTTAACCTTAAACTTATTAGCTCAAGGTGGCGCACTGATTATTGGTCGCTAACTGTGAGTTAATAGGCGATAAACAAAACCAAGTAGAGAAAAGCGAGCAGGTTGCTCGCTTTTTTTTTGACTATAGTTGCCTTACTAATTTGGGCGTGCTAGATTTCGTTGGGTGTGGTGATGTACTACACCGCTTTGAGGACGACCTTAAAGTTGTTATTTAAATTCGGGGACGACCCCATAAAGAGGTCGACCATGAATTGGATCCTACTTATTGCTGCTGGCTTACTTGAAGTCGCTTGGGCTTATGGCCTAAAACAATCAAACGGTTTTACTAAACCACTCATTTCATTCTTTACAATTTTAACCATGGCTGCGAGCTTCTATTGCTTAAGCGTGGCGCTTAAATCATTACCACTCAGTTTGGCTTATGCAGTTTGGGTAGGTATCGGCGTAATTGGCTCTGCAATTATTGGCATGACGCTATTATCAGAAGGCGTAAGCCTATTAAAAATTGCCAGCTTACTGCTGATTGCCCTTGGAATTATTGGTTTGAAACTCGCCAATTAGTGTTTGAATAAAAATCCGATAGGCTGTTGCTCTATCGGATTTTGGGTCTAGATCAAATGCAATTTGGGATTTATTAATTAGTGTAATTTTTTATAATCAACGACGACTTGCTGTTGTACGCCAAGGCCTTCAATGCCAAGGGTAACTGTGTCGCCGTCTTTTAAGTAAACCGGTGGAGTTTGCCCTAAACCCACACCTGGTGGCGTGCCGGTAGAGATAACATCACCCGGTTGTAAACTCATAAATTGGCTGAGATAACTAACTATAAACGCTGGATCAAACACCATGGTTTTTGTGTTGCCGTTTTGGTATTGGGTATCGTTCACCTTTAACCACATATCTAAATTAAGTGGATCCGGAATTTCATCTTTGGTGACTAACCATGGGCCAAGTGGGCCAAATGTGTCACAGCCTTTCCCTTTATCCCACTGTGAACCGCGTTCTAGCTGGAAGTTTCGTTCAGACACATCGTTACACACACAATAACCAGCAATGTAATCATAAGCGTTTTCTACATCGACATACGAGGCGTGTTTACCAATTACAATGGCAAGTTCAACTTCCCAGTCTAGCTTTTTGCTATTTTTAGGCTTGATTATATTGTCGTTAGGGCCGCTAATCGCGCTGGTGGCTTTGCTAAATACTTCAGGCTCATTGGGAATAGCCATGCCAGATTCTGCAGCGTGATCAGCATAGTTTAAGCCAATACAAATAAACTTACCTACATCAGCAATACATGAACCGATACGCACCGGCTCTTCAATAAGCGGCAAGGTGTTTAAGTCGATTTGACTAATAAAATTGAGTGTTACTGGTGATAAAGCTTGGCCATTGATGTCTTTGAGCACGTTACTTAAACAACGTAGCTTACCATCGCTATCAATGATGCCGGGTTTCTCTTGGCCAAAAGGGCCGTATCTTAGTAGTTTCATGATGATTCTCTTTACTTCTATTAGTTATTCAAGGTGACGAAACCGCCATCAATGGGAAAATTACTGCCGGTAATAAAGGCTGCATCATCGGAGCAGAGGTAATCGACCAGTCCGGCAATTTCTTCTGGTTTGCCCATACGACCTATAGGTTGACTTTTGGAGAGCTTTTCAAACATTTCAGCTTGATTATCTGGGTAACTTTGGGCTAAAAAATTATCAACAAATGGGGTGTGCACTCGACCAGGCGCAATGCAGTTACAGCGGATGCCATCATTTATATAGTCTTTTGCAACGGAATAGGTCATGGTCAATACCGCGCCTTTCGTCATTGAATATGCAAACCTGTGAGCAATACCGACTGATGATGCAACCGAAGCAAGGTTAATAATGACGCCGCTTTTTCGAGATTTCATGCTCTCGATAGCTGCATGAATACAGTTATAAACGCCTTTAACATTAATGTTATACAGTCTGTCCAAATCAGCTTCTGTGGTGTTTTCGATATTGCCGATATGGGCAATACCGGCGTTGTTAACCAAAATATCAATGGGGTAGTGCTTGGTAATCGTATTAAATAACTCGTGAACTTGTTGATGGTTTGCAACATCGACGGCGTACGCATCGGCACTGCCATTGTCACGAAGAATTTCATCTTTCACTAAGTTTGCAGCGTCAAGGTTTAAATCAACCACCATGATATGAATGTCACGTTTTGCCAAGCGTAAACAGATACTTCGCCCGATGCCGCTTCCACCACCGGTTACTAGGGCAATTTTTTTTGTGTTTTGCTGGGTCATAAAAAATCCTTAACTGGGGGAATTAAAATAATCGGTAAAGTCTTTTGGCATTATCGGACCAAATCTTTCGCTGCTCAGAGACTGGTAGAACACTTATCAGCACATCGCTGATGTAATGCCAGTCGGTATAACAGCCATTCATGTTAACCACTGGCCAGTCGCTGCCCCATAAAATTCGGTTGGCACCAAATAACTGATAAATGAGTTCAAAGTAGGGGCGATATGTATCGATATCGACACAATCAGCCTGTGCTTGTGACATAAGCCCGGAAAACTTAATCGAGACATTTTTTAAGCATGCAAGTTGATAGAGCATGTCTTCCCAATGTTCAGATTTTGGCTTTGTTAAATCTGGTTTAGCCAGATGATTAATAACGATGTTTAGATGAGGATGCTGCTTAGCAATAGTGAGTACGTGCGGTAAGTGACACTCATGCACTAGGGCATCAAAACAGAGCTTATGCGCCGCTAAAAATTGGAAAATTGGTGTAAATTTAGGGTTTAAGATCCAATCAATTTGCTCAATGTCTTGCAGCATCGGCCGTACACCTTTGAAGTAAGGATCTGCTGCAAATAAGTTTAACTGTCTTAGAGCGTTTGTATCGGTAAAGTCGACCCAACCAACAACACCTGCAATAAAACTGTAGGACTTAGCAAGTTTCAGTAAAAAACGCGTTTCATCATGTGAGTCGGCCGCTTGCACCACAATAGTATTAGCAATGTCATTAATAGCAAGGGTCGTAGTGAGCCTTTCTGGTAAATAATCTTGATAAAGCACAGTTAAATCTTCACTTAACCAGCGATAGTCGCCACGGCTCAATTGCCAAAAATGTTGATGGCTATCTATTTTCTTAATCGGGTTGAGTGTGCTGATTGTGTTCATGATGCGTCTCCGCTTTCTGGCGTCGGTGCATGCTGTGCAATGAGACCCGCTGTTTTTAAATCTTGCCAAAACTGGTTCGGGATAACCTGATTAAATAATTCGACGGTTTTGTGCACCCGATTTTCGTTACCAAGCCCAGGTATAACCGAGGCAACGGCGGGATGCGCGAGTGGAAACTGTAAAGCTGCAGCTGCTAATGTGACATTATGATCAACACAAACAGCTTCAATTTTGGCGACTTTGTCGATGATTTCTTGTGACGCTGGTTGATAGTTGTAGTAAGGGTTTTGAAAATGACGAACGCCCGTAGCTAATATTCCCGAGTTATAGGGGCCACCTAAGATAATAGACGCACCATGCTCTATACATGCAGGTAAAAAATCATCGAGAGGTTGTTGTTCTAATAGCGAATAACGACCAGCTAATAAAAAGCAATCGAACTGACCAATTGCCATTGCACGTTGACATATTTCAACTTCGTTAACCCCTAAACCGACAGCCTTAATTTGCCCACTTGTTTTGAGCTCTTCTAACGCTCGGTAGCCGCCTTGCTCAAATTGCATAAAATAAAAGGCATCTCGCTCGGCGTGTGTATCAACGCCTAAATCATGTACGAGTAAAATATCAATTTCAGCTAAACCTAAACGTTGTTGGCTATCTTCAAAAGAGCGCATAATGCCATCGTAGCTGTAGTCATATTGGGCATCAAAAGGCATTGGCGTAGCAAAGCCATGACGCAGCTGCGTTACATCAGCATGGGGATCAGGTTTGATCAATCTGCCAACCTTGGTTGATAGAATATACTCTTTTTTACCAAGACCCCGCAGGGCATCACCAACACGACGTTCACTTAAACCTGCACCATAGCGAGGGGCGGTATCGAATAATGAAATGCCCACATCAATTGCTGCAGTTAAGGTGTTTTTAGCTTCTTCATCGCTCACTGCTTGATATAGGTTACCCATAGAGGCCGCGCCAAAACCGAGGGTTGAAACCTCAATGCCGGTTTGTCCAAGCGGACGCGTTTTAAATGTGTTTTTCATAACCTACCTCTTAAGCAGTTTGTGTTACTTCACCAAAAAATCGGGTAGTTCAGATACAGTGGCGCAACCTAATTGGTTCATGATCTGGGTGATTTGCATCATCAAGGCATTGATGGTGTGAATGCCGCCTTTATCGCCAAGGGCACCCACGCCATATACAAAGGGTCTGCCTAAGAATGTAAAGTCAGCACCGCTTGCAAGTGCACTCACAATGTTTGTTCCACTACGAAGCCCGCTATCCATAAAAATTTTGATGTCTTTTGAATACTTGGCAGCGACTGTTTGCAGTGGTTTGACGGGAGATTCACCGGCATCTAGCTGACGCGCGCCATGGTTTGACATAACAACCCCATCTGCGCCGAGCGCAATGGCCGCTTGTACATCAGACTCATTAATCAACCCTTTAATGATCAAAGGCCCTTGCCATAAATCGCGAATCGGTTTTAAACCTTCCAGATCAACGCGGCCCATGACAGTTTTATTCATAAAAGCTGCCAGCTCATCGGTAGGCATATTTTTTGGCATATACGGCTTGAGCGTTTCCATTTCTGGCTTGCCAGCAAGGGCGGTTTCATAAAGCCAGCGGGGTCTTGCTAGCATCTGCAGAATATTAGACAACGTCATCTTAGGTGGCATGGCTAGACCATTTCGAATATCACGTGGTCTGTAGCCAAAGGTAGGCACATCAACTGTGACCACTAGCACAGGGTAATGAGCTGCTTTGATGCGACTGAGTAAATCGAGCCTAATCTTTTCATCGGTTGGGTTATAAAGCTGAAACCACGCATGGCCTTGTGATACTTCTGCGATTCGTTCAAGGCTAGATGACGAAACCGTGCTTAACACATAAGGAATGTTTTTTTCAGCGGCGGCTTTAGCAAGAATCTCAGGGGCTTTTGGCCACATTAATCCTTGTAAACCAACAGGCGCAATACCAAATGGGGCCGCGTAAGTATGACCAAATAACTCGACAGTTTGGCTGCTACCTGTAAATGGCTTGAATAGCTCACTGCGTAATTGCACACTATTGATGTCATCTCTATTTCGTTTTACACCATGCTCTTGCATACAACCGCCTTCAAGGTAATCGAAGGCAAAGCGAGGAATTCGTTGCTTGGCTTTTTTCTTAAGGTCGGCAACGTCTGGGTAAAGGTGGTTAAAGTAATTGCTCATGATGAATTCCTCAGCTTTATTTCAAGCACGCAGGCCCAATGCTATCGAAGGTTTTATACGTTAATAAAAACTCTTGATGTCCCATTTGCTCTGATTTGGTTTGTTCACCATTGCCAACTCGAACAATCAACTCAAAAATCTCATCACCCACTTGTTTAACAGTTTTACTGCCTTCAATAACAGCGCCGGCATTTATATCCATATCATCACTGAGATTTGCATAGGTTTCTGGGTTGGCGCAGATTTTAATAACCGGTGAAATGGCAGAACCAACAACAGAGCCGCGGCCTGTGGTAAATAAGGTGATATGAGCTCCTGAGGCTATCATTTCGACAATTTCTTGGTTGTCTGAAATATTCGGAAAACCAAACATAGGTTCGCCATCGGGAACCACATCCATTAAGAACAAGCCTTTTTTATTTGGCTTTTCTCCTGGTTTGATAATGCCGTTTATTTGCGATGCGCCAGACTTGGCATAGGCGCCCATTGATTTTTCTTCTTGAGTTGTTAAACCGCCTTCCGCATTGCCTGGGGCAAAACTGCCATAGCCCATTTTGGTGTAGTAATTTTCTGCTTTGACAACACAATTAATAAGTTGCTTGGCTAATTCAGGACTTTCGGCTCGATGAGCCATGATTTGCTCACAACCGACAAGTTCACCGGTTTCTTCAAAAATGCAGGTTGCATCCGCGCTAATTAATCGGTCAAAACATTTACCAACTGCCGGGTTTGCGCTTATGCCACTGGTACCATCAGAGCCACCGCAAATAGTACCAATGACAAGCTCATCGAGATGCATGTACTCAATTGGGCATTGAGCAAGTTGCTCAAGCATGATTTGGCTTTGGGTAATGCCTTTGGCAATGGTGTTTTTGGTGCCGCCATTTTGTTGGATCACTAGGGTATTGACTGGGCGACCAGACTCAGCAATCGCATCGCTCAAGTACTCACGATTAAAACCTTCACAGCCTAGTGATACTAATAAAACACCGCCCACATTAGGGTGGGTGCAAATGTTTTTCATCATCGCCAGGGCATAGTTATTTGGGTAGCAGCCCGGAAAACCGATTAGTTGCACATCTGGATGATCCATCTTATTGACGATAGAGCGTGCCACATGGTGTGCGCACTCAACCAAATAAACCACAACTAGGCTATTTCGAATGCCTTTTGAACCATCGTTTCTTAAATAGCCGCGCATATTATTCTCCCGTTACAGAATGGCGAGTGTGACTGGCAATGTAGTCACTTTTCATATTGTGAAGATGAACATGTTGGCCCGTTTTTATTGCTTCAGTCGCAGAGCCAATTGAAGCCCCATACTTTAAAATCTGCTCACCAGCAGCAATATCTTGGCAGGCAATTTTGTGTCCGATGGTGACACTTGAATCGAGTGTTATTACCTGATTTGCAATGTTAATTTGTTCGCCTTTTTGCGCCGATTGGCAGCAAACAATGACATTATCGTGTGGGTGTAACTGTACAAATTTATTCTCAGCCATAGCCATCTCACGTTGTTAATCTGCAACGATTTGAAAAATGAATTTCTTTGTAAAATATGTTTGGGTATGAAGTGAGTCAACGCGTTTAGCGCGTATTTTAAACAGGTTTTTGTATATGAAATTTTGGCTGTAGCGATGTTTTATGTTTAATCATTTGTACAAAAATCACTCTGGCTGATGGTGATTTTCTACATGAAATATGTGTGTCTATATAAACTGGTTTGACATTGTTTGAATCGATTTTACATGGCATAGCGAGTAATCAGTGAGCCTTGTATTAAAACAACAGGCTTGTTTATGAACACACACAAAAGAACACACACGAAACGTAACAAGGACCGCGTCGTATCAAATGACATGCTGATCCCTTTTATTTTGGTTGCGGCACTATTTCCGCTTTGGGGTTTTGCAAACGATATAACCAACCCTTTAGTTAAAGCATTTAAAGATATTTTCTTGATCTCAAACACACAAAGCAGCTTGGTGCAATTTGCGTTTTATTTAGGCTATGGAGTGATGGCAATTCCTGCTGCGTTGTTTATTCGACGCTTTAGTTATAAATACGGCATCGTTTTAGGGCTTGGTCTTTATTCTGTTGGGGCTTTATTGTTTATTCCAGCAAGTATGTATGGCGAGTTTAACTATTTTCTTGCGGCATTATGTATCTTGACCTGTGGTTTAGCGCTGTTAGAGACAACGGCAAACCCGTATATTTTATCAATGGGTAGCCCACAAACTGCAACCAAACGACTTAATTTAGCGCAAGCATTTAACCCATTAGGCTCTTTACTTGGCATGTTTGTGGCCTCAAACCTGATTTTAAATAATCTTCATGTTGCAAAGTTTCGCGCAGAAGAAAAAGCAGCACATCCCGAGTATGCGCAAATGCTACCTTCGGTTGTCGATGGTAAATTAACCGATGCACTACAGCAGTTTGCTGTAACCAATCCTGTACAACACCAACTCATGCAAAGCGCTGATTTAGTGACTATTCGCACTCCGTATGTGGCAATTGCATTGGTTGTGATCTGTTTATTGTTTGTTTATTTGTTTTATCGGTTGCCGAATACACAGCTCATGGCATCAGATAAACGCGATCAAGCATTAAAGCCTTTATTTATAAAGCTCATAAACAACAAACCCTATCGTGAAGGGGTAGTAGCACAGGTGTTTTATGTGGGTGCTCAAATTATGTGTTGGACCTTCATTATTCACTACGGCATGGCTGAAGTAGGGCTAAGTGCAGCCGAGGCGCAGCATTTTAATATTATTGCTATGCGCTTTTTTCTTGCGAGCCGATTTTTATGCACCTACCTACTTAATTGGTTTAAAGCGGGGTTGTTATTAATGTGGTTTGCAATAGCCGGTGCGAGCTTGATGTGTTTGGTGGTTTTTATCGGCGGTGAAGTAGGGCTCTACTCTTTGGTCGCCACCTCTGCCTGTATGTCTTTAATGTTTCCAACTATTTATGGCATTGCGCTAAATGGCTTAAAAGCAGATGCCAGTATTGCCTCTGCGGGGCTGGTAATGGCAATGGCTGGCGGGGCATTAATGCCACCATTACAAGGGATGATTATTGATGCGAACCCCATTGCCTTTTTAAGTGCTGAACAAGCGTCATTTTTATTACCTATGCTGTGTTTTGTTGCAATTACGATTTTTGCGTATCGTGTTGTATTTATTCATAAACAATAAAAGGAGAGTCGGATGCAGTACTGCCTTACATTAGAGCTAAAAAACGACCCAGAGCTTATAGCTACCTACGAGCAATACCATAGCCCTAAGCAAGTTTGGCCTGAAGTCATAAGTGCTATTCGCGATTCAGGAATTACAGACATGGCGATTCATCGTGTTGGCACAACCCTTATCATGATACTGCAAACCGATGATTCATTTAGCTTTACAGAAAAAGCAAAACAAGATGCAATGAACCCAAAGGTGCAACAATGGGAGCGCCTAATGGAGCAGTTTCAGAACGTGGGAAGCAATAATCAACAAAGTAAGTGGCAGTTAGTAGAGAGGATATTTTCGCTAGGGGAACAGGTGGGTTAGTTTCCGAATATAAGTTTCGAGGGGCTAGTTTCAAGTTACAAGTTTCAAGGGGTTAGGTGCTAGGTGTTAGGTACTAGGTACTAGGTGCTAGGTGTTAGGAGCTAGGGTAGACCGAGTGGGTTCGAACCACTGATTTTGGCGTGGGTCATAGAGAGCGGTAGTGATCTAACCAACTGAGCTACAGATATTTTAAATTTGGAACATTAATAATTGGTACGACCGAGTGGATTCGAACCACCGATTTCGGCGTGGGTCATAGAGAGCGGTAGTGCTCTAACCAACTGAGCTACAGATATTTTAAATTTGGAATATTAAGAAATTGGTACGACCGAGTGGATTCGAACCACAGACCTTTGTACCGGGCCATTAAGAATGGTAGTGCTCTAAAAAACTGAGATATAGAATAATTAAAACTAAGAAAATTAGAATTGGTACGACCGAGTGGATTCGAACCACCGACCCCTACCATGTCAAGGTAGTGCTCTAACCAACTGAGCTACGGTCGTACTGAGATGTTAAAATCAAGAGTGGTACAACCGAGTGGATTCGAACCACCGACCTTTGGACCGGGCCGTTAAGAGTGGTAGTGCTCTTTCCTTTGGTTATACCTAAATCATGGTACAACCGAGTGGATTCGAACCACCGACCTTTGGACCGGGCCATTAAGAGTGGTAGTGCTCTTTCCTTTGGTTATACCTAAATCATGGTACAACCGAGTGGATTCGAACCACCGACCCCTACCATGTCAAGGTAGTGCTCTAACCAACTGAGCTACGGTTGTATTTTGATTTAAAACTGTTGTTAGCGTGGCTAAACAACGGAGGCTAATATATAGCGACTGGTTGTGTGAATCAAGCAGCTTTAGCTATTTTTGTGCTAAGTGCTGGTTTTTTATTCATAACGGACTAATTTCGCACGTTCTGTAAAAACCTTGCCACCAAGCAACATGGCTTTTCGCAGAGTGCTTAAGACTTTGTAAAATTGCGTCATTACTGTCGCTATCTACAAACTGGGCCATTTCGGTGTCATGCCATATTTGCTGGTAAAGAGGTTGTAGGGTTTCTAATCTACCCACTAAGAATGATTGATAAGGCTGTAGTTGCTCTAAATAAAACTTTTTAAACACATTGCTAAGCGTTTGCGCTTTTTGTTTATTCTTGTTGGCAGGGCAGAGATCATCTTTTGAATACTGCATGAGCAGCGCTGTTAATTGTTGATTGTAATGTGTTTGCACACGAGCCGCAGAAATAAGTAGCTTGTTGTATTTAAAACGATTTAATACTTCGAGTTGGCTGATGATTTGCTCAGGCTCTATAGCGTTTATTTTGCCGGTATTAATTTGATTGTTTAACTTAGCAATTTGCTCCATCGCACTCACGGTTTCGCTAAAACCTGCGGTGTTTTCATCAATGTGTGTCGAGCTTAGCTGCCAGCTTTGCTTAAACTCGGTTTCGTTGAGCAGCATAGCTTTAAAGTAGTTAGCAAGGTTTGCTTGCTTTTGTCCTGCGGTGAGTTTTATTTTTTCAAATAGATCATCTTGTTCTTCAAAGCTTTCTAAGCACTCATTTGCACTTTGAATAAACTTAATTTGATAACTAAGAACATTAGCAGGCGTTGCTGTTTTGCCAAGTTGGTTATTGTGCTCAGCAATAAGGGTTGCAAGTTTACATTGACGTAATTGGGCAAGCTCGATCATGCCAATGGTTGCTTTATCTTCAGTATTTTCAGTGAAGTGGTTAACAGCTAGTGTACTGGGTTTAGATAGTTTAAAACTTTCAGTTTTAAGCACGTTTTCTAATCGTTGCGCGTAGGTGTGATTTACATCACCCGAAGAGGGCGTGCAGGCAATAAGTGCCACGCACGCTGTTGCGATGATAGAGTTTAAAAGGCTATTGGTTTTGCAAAAAAGGTGCATGTTTAAATCGCCTATGAACCGTGAACATCAACATAATTGCTGCGGCACTTAACCCCACAATAATGCCTATCCAAAAGCCATGAGGGCCCATTGCTGGAACAATTAAATCTGTACGAGCAAGTACGAAGCCAAGCGCAAAGCCGATCAACCAATACGATACAAAGGTGATATAACCAATCGGTGCCGTGTATTTTAATCCCCGTAAAATACCATTGGCTGAAACTTGCAGGGCATCTGGTAACTGGTAGATACAAGCCAGTACCATGATTGAAGAAGCTAGCGCCAATACTTCAGGGTTGTCAGAATACAATTGGCTTATTATATCTCGAGCAAAAAAGGTCACACTTGCCAGCAGAAAAGCAATAATTGCCGCGAGAATATAACTCGTTTTAACGGCATTTTTTAACTGCAGATAATGTTGTTGGCCAAATAAGTTGCCTATTCGAATGCTAATGGCAATTGAGAGGCTCAACGGCATCATAAACAATAGTGTCGTTACACTGGCCGCAATTTGGTGACCCGCAACGGCAACTGCACCTAAGTGCGCTATAAACAAAGGAATACAAGCAAATAGCGTGACTTCAAAAAAGGTAGCTAATGAAATTGGAATACCCACTTTGGTGATAGTCCATAAAGTAGCGGGCTTTGGCGCTTCGAAATTTGCTAATAATGCTTTGGCATCAATCTTTTTATTAAAGTGGCAATAAATAACCTGAGTTAACGCCATTGCAGTAAATACAAGTGCGGTGGCAATACCACAGCCCGCGCCACCGTAGGCTTGAAAACCTAATTTACCATGTATAAATACGTAGTTGGCTGGAATATTGACCGCTAAGCCAATTAAGCTAATGTAAAAAGCAGGTTTGGTCATTCCCATACCTTCAGTGATATTGCGATACACACTGAAAAGTAAAAAACCAAAAATACCCCATTTAACAAAATGAATGTATTGCTCAGCTAAGTGGGTAATAGACTGTGAGGTGTCTAATTGACTAAGCACAGTATCAGCAAGGCTTGCCAGCCCTAAACCGATTATGGCAAGTACTAACGCCAGATACAGACCTTGTTGAAAGTAGTGGCTAATACCTTGTTTATCGTTTGAACCAGCAAACTGCGCTATGATACCCGTCAACGCCAATAATATGCCTTGCAATGCAAGCATTAACGGATTCCAAATACCCGTTGCAATAGAAAGTGCTGCCAAGTCTGTTGCACTTACTTGGCCTGCCATCACGGTATCTACAACCGTCATTAAAATAAGGGTTACCTGTGCCAAATAAACAGGAATGGCTAACGAAATTAACCTTTTGGCTTCCCAACTACAAAAAGACATAAATTACACGACTAAATAAACAGACAGCCATTGTAATCTATTCATAGATCAATAAAAATCGCAGTTATCTATTTAATAAAGAAAAGAGAAAGCGATGTTCACTGGAATTGTGCAAACGCAAGCCGTTGTCGTTGATGCGACAAACCAAGGCGGTGTACTAAGGCTAGCTTTAAAAGTAGAGCAGCAATATGCTGAAAACTTGAATATCGGCGCGAGCATAGCCATTAATGGTTGTTGTTTAACGGTGGTGAAGTTTGCATCTACCACTGAAGGTGACTGTGTTATAAATTTTGATGTGATAGATGAAACATTAAAGTTAACCAACTTAGGTATGCTTGTTGTCAATGACACGGTGAATTTTGAACGTTCAGTGACTTTTGGTACTGAACTAGGTGGGCATATCGTATCGGGCCACATTCATTGTATGGCCGAAATACTTTCAATTAACCACCATCAAGACAACTGTAAAATGCAATTAGCATTAGCAAAAGAGTGGCAAAAATACGTTTTGTATAAGGGATTTGTGAGCGTTAACGGGGCAAGCCTCACTGTAGGTGAAGTTGATGAGCAGGGCTTTTGGCTACACCTGATCCCAGAAACACTCTCTATTACCAATCTAAATAACTACCGCGAAGGCGATAAGTTAAATATCGAAGTTGATCAGCAAACTTATACCATTATCAACACGGTCGAAAATTATCTTTCGCAACAAGCAAAATAAATACATCAAACGAGCAAATTAAAAAATTTGCTCGTCGTCACTATCGACATGTAATTCGAGTTTGTTGTGTGCGTATCGATATGCATATTCAAATGGATAGGGTTACAGCATGCTGCGCAATCTTCATAGTAATCTTGGTCACCGTCACTTGCATCAAGTGCTACATGAATGTGGTGGCCACAGTGAGGGCATGAAATCCGTTGTGTGTATTGGTCTTTCATCAGCTTTTACCTTAATCAGGCATGCCTGAGTTCGTTAAATTGCAATCTTCATTAAACCCTAACTCATCAAAAATGAATCTAGATTTAATTAGATTGATATAACTCACTAACCGAATAGATGTAAGCGTAGTGCTACCAATTCGGTTAGCATCTTTATTAATACGCTTTATAAGCTAAATATAGCTGTGTTTAGCGGTTTGTGACATTCCTTTTACAATGATTTCGTGCTTATTTCAGTAGCTGATCAATTTGTTGTTTTGCTTCAGTAAGATAGTGCCCAGCAAATATGTTGGCATTATTGAGCATAGGATATAGTTGATAGATAGCTCTACGTTGCTCATAACCTACCTGCAATGGGTAGATATCGTTATAGGCATCATAAAAGCTATCGGGGAGTGGTGCATAAAGCTCACTCATTGCTATATCGCATTCCCGATCACCATAATAACAAGCAGGGTCAAACACACTGGGCACATTATTATAAAAGCCCATATTTCGGCGCCAAAAATCTCCGTGTAATAACGAAGGCTCTACAACATGGCTATGTAGTGCGTCTTTTACAAAAGTGATGAAGGTGTCTTGATTGACAAGCTCAATGCCTTTTTCTTGTAATAACTGCAATTGCCAACCAATGCGTTCTTCAGCAAAAAAGACATCCCATTTTTTGTGCCAGCGATTTGGTTGTAGAGTAGGGCCAAGAAAATTATCGTTATCTAAGCCGAACATGGCTTGGGTATGCTTTTGGTGTAAATGGGCAAGGTGTTCCCCCATTTCATGCCAATTAGTATGGGGCTGTTTATCAAGTTCTAACCATTCAAGCACGATAAATGAAAACTCAATATTGCAACCTGTGGTGATGCAATCAGGGATCATAAATAGGCTTTCTTGTGTTAACAGCTCTAGATTAGAGGCTTCACACTCCAAGCGCTCCAGATCGCTTAAATGAGCGACTTTCACAAAGAAGTGGTGTAAATCATCGCCAATTTGGAAGTATTTATCGTTATTGGGTGATTGTAATTGGCGCTTAAAGGTATGCTTAAAATCAAAATGCATCGCTTGGCTAATCTGTTCATTCACCGAATTCCACATAATTTTGTTCACCTTTTAACCATATAATTAAACTATGGCAAAAAGACGATGAATTAACAAACCCATAGCGTTAATATTGTTAAAGTTTATCGAAGTATTTATGAGGGGTCAGATGAATAAAAGTCTCATTACTAATTTAGTGGCGCTTGCCTTAGTATTAGTCGGATTTTTATTTGAACAAGCAATTGTGCTTTCTGTTGGTTTATTTGCGTTATCGGGCGCAGTAACTAACTGGCTTGCTATTCACATGCTATTCGAAAAAGTACCATTTTTATACGGCTCTGGGGTTATCACTCTAAAGTTTGCCTCTTTTAAAGTGGCTATTCGTAACCTGATAATGACCGAGTTCTTCGCCGAAGAGAAAATAGATCAGGTCATGGCGCTCGCTAAGCCAAATATTGATTTAGAGCCTGTGATCAGTGAAGTTAATTTAAGTCCGGCTTATGACTCTTTAATTGAGGTTATCGAAAACTCTCAATTTGGTGGCATGCTGTCGATGTTTGGCGGCCGTGATGCGCTCGAGCCAATGCGAGAGCCTTTTATTGAAAAAATGAAAGCGGCGGTGATTGATATTTCGAAGAGCGACGAATTTAAAACCATTCTTGATGAAAAGCTATTTGCCAACTCTCATCTTGGTGGCTCATTACACGGTACAGTTGAGCGTTTAGTTGATGAGCGTTTGAATGAGCTTACGCCAACAATGGTAAAAGATATTATTCAAACCATGATCAAAGAACATTTAGGTTGGTTAGTGATTTGGGGTGGGGTGTTTGGCGGCTTATTTGGCTTGATTGCTGCGCTTGTATAAAAAATGTGTAGCAGGCCTTTTGTAACCTGCTACAGCGAATTTATCATTATTTAGAACCTGCAATTACAATCACAGTGTCATCAGATGCTTTAGCAATATCTTGGATACTGGTTTTTGTAGCTGTATCTAAATTTAGGTATTTTGCAGAATTATGAAAACCATAAGTGCTTGCAAACTTATCCGTTGTCATGTCATTGCAAAGTAGTTTTTCTGTCATTACTCGTTTGCTTAAGCGTAGATCGCGCATTGTGCTTGATACGTTTAATGGTTTGTTAGAAGCAATGGCCATGCAAGCTTGCGTGCCTACAGAGTCATCTGCTGCGACAAATTGTGCTGCAGTTGCATCAGTTGCTGCTAATGAAGAACCTAAAATTAATGCTGTACCTAGTGCTGTAGTTAACGTATTCATCTTTCTCTCCAGTTGTTGTCCGTATTACGTTTAGTATGTGCGACCTCGCTTTTATGGATACTTCACACTTCCTGTTTGCTGGGCACATTTAAAGTATTACGCTAAACAAGAACAATTGCTGTTAATGAAAATCGACAAGATGTAAGTAAGTATGTAGATGTGAACAAGTAAAACTAACCGCTTGATAAGTGCTATTTTAAAGTGTGAATTTTGACACAAATAGGCTGAATTTTTTTTCATTTATTTTTTTAAAACGTGTTTTGGCTCGTATTAAAGGCTTAATTTTTACGTAGCTGTTACATTTAAGTATTAACTCTAGCTTTTCTTAAAAAGGCATTCAGAGTATAAGGAGCATGAGTGACCACAAAATTAGCAGGCTATTATCAACAAGCCTATGCATCTGAATCAAAACACTTCAATCAATGTTTTTATTGTGGTTGTGAAGCAACTGAGCGAGATTTTTGTCCGCCACTGCATATGCTGCAAAGTATTATAGATTTGGGCGAAGAGGCCGAATATATTTCAATTCCTGCTTGTTATGAGTGCTTTGCATTACTGCATAACGAACGTGTACTAACCATTGATGGGCGAGTGACAAAGCTTAAAAAGAAACTTTCAGCAAAATATGCAAAAGCGCTGCGAATTTATCATATGTGGCATGAAAGTGAACTTCACGATATGAGCGATGAGTTTGTACACAGTATTAAAGCCGGCATGAAGCTAGGTGCAGAGGCGGCAGAGCGACTTGCATTTCAAGGTTATAGCTATGCAACTGAAGATGCCAGTGTCACTATTCGTGAGAAGCGCACCGAATTTGATGTGCAAGGCAAAGTTTTTTATGACTTTAAAGACGCGCTTAACTACTGCATTAATGATTTACAAGTCGATAGAACAGAATTCTATAAACTGGTGGTGGAAGATTATAACGGTGATTTTAACCGTGCTTTAAGCCAGTACCGTCATCGACACGATAAAGTAACTGCAGCAAATGATGCTGATTCACTGATTAAAATTTTTGCGAAGCAGCATAAACAAAATTCAGACTTTGTAACTCGCACGGTGAAACATTTTATCAACAAAGATCCGAGTTTAACTACCGAAGGTGCGTTAGAGCAGCTATATAACAACTACATAAAGAAATAGAGCGCTGCGGGCTGGTTATTCATCTTGAAAATTGGTGACTGGCCTCTTTTGTTCGCATTCACATTAACATTTAGTTAAAGTAAATGAATAATAAAAAGGAGAAACAACATAATGCAAAAATTTGCTCCATCCGTGTTGGTTATGGCGCTTGGTGTCGCGTTAGCGGGCTGCCAAGACAATGGCCCACAAGATCCAAAAGTCTCAATTAACAAAAACCCATACCCAAGCACCTATAAGCCACTTGCATCGCAAAGTACGTTAATCACCAACGCTACTGTATTAACAGGCACAGGTGAACGCTTAGATGATGCAGATGTTTTCTTTGTTGATGGCAAAGTACAACAAGTAGGTAAGGACCTATCTGTTCAAGCAGACAAAACTATTGATGCACAAGGTAAATGGGTAACACCAGGTATTATTGATGTGCACTCACATTTAGGTGCATACCCAACTCCTTCGGTGGCCTCTCACCAAGATGGTAACGAAATGACTAGCCCAGTGACTGCAGAAGTGTGGGTTGAGCATTCAGTATGGCCACAAGACCCTGGTTTTAACCGTGCTCGTGAAGGCGGCATTACGTCGTTACAGATTCTACCAGGTTCAGCAAACTTAATCGGTGGCCGCGGTGTTACGCTTAAAAACATTCCATCGCACACGATGCAAGGTATGAAATTCCCTGATGCACCGTATGGTTTAAAAATGGCGTGTGGTGAAAACCCAAAACGTGTTTATGGTCGTAAAGGTGTTTTACCATCAACGCGTATGGGTAACATGGCGGGCTATCGCACAGCGTGGATTGACGCAACAGAGTACAAGCGCGAGTGGGATAAATACGAAAGTGACTATGCTGCTGGTAAAAACCCTGCAGCACCTCATCGTGACATTAAGCTAGATACGCTAGCGGGTGTGTTAGAAGGTGACATTTTAATTCATAACCACTGTTATAAAGCAGAAGAAATGGCCATGATGATCGATCTCGGTAAAGAGTTTGGTTATCACTCTGGTACTTTCCATCACGGTGTTGAAGCATACAAAATTGCTGACTTACTGGCTGAAAACGGTAACTGTGCGGCACTTTGGCCAGATTGGTGGGGCTTTAAAATGGAAGCCTACGATATGGTTCAAGAGAACGTAGCAATTGTTGATGCAGTTAAAAATTCATGTGCTGTTGTTCACTCAGATTCTGATACAACTATTCAACGCCTAAACCAAGAAGCCGGTAAAGTAATGTACCGCGCGAATGATGTGGGTTACGACATCTCTGAGCAACACGCAATTAAGTGGATCACTTCAAACGCGGCTAAATCACTGGGTATTGATGATAAAACAGGGTCACTTGAAGCTGGTAAGCAAGCTGATGTGGTTATCTGGAACCAAAACCCATTCAGTGTTTATGCAAAAGCTGAACAAGTATTTATCGATGGTGCCAAAGTGTATGATCGCAACGATGATAAATACCAAGCACAAAGCGATTTCATGCTAGGTCAAAAATAGGAGTAACATTGATGACAAAATTAACTAAATCATTAAAGCTGTCACTTGTTGCTGCTGGCTTATTTTCTGCGACAGCAAGTGCTGCATCACTCGCGATTGTCAATGCGACACTACACACTTCAACAGAGCAAGGCGTACTTGAAGGCGCAAGCGTTGTTATTGAAGATGGCAAAATTGTTGCTATTAACCCTGCCTCTATCAACGCGGATACAACGATTGACGCCAAAGACCAAATCGTAACTGCTGGCTTTATTGGCACAATGAACCAGTTAGGCTTAGTCGAAGTGGGTGCAGTTGATGGCTCACGTGATGGTGGTGACGACAAAGCGGGGATTGATTTTGATCCAAGCCTTGCATTTAATCCTCGCAGTAGCTTAATTCCTTATGCTCGCAAAGGCGGCATTACTCAGGATGTAATTGTACCAAGTGGTGGTGACAGTATCTTTGCGGGTCTTGCCTCTGTGGTTGACTTATCAGGTAGTTTTGAAAGTGTGAATAAAAAGCAAGTTGCACTTGTTGTTCACCTAGGCGAAAAGAGCAAAGGCTCACGTGCTATGTCGATGAAAACACTTATCGACAAGCTTGAAGGCGAAAAGTCAGCTAAAAAAGATGACAAAAAAGAGCCATCGACAGAGCAAAAAGTGCTAGCAGCTGTACTGGCTGGTGATATGCCTCTGATTGCGAGTGTTCAACGTGCATCAGACATCTATGAGCTTGTTAAGTTGAAAGAAACTTATGGCATTAATTTAGTAATTCATGGCGGTGATGATGCCGTTGTGGTTGCTGATACACTCGCTAAAGCTAACGTGCCTGTGATCATCAGCTCAATGGCAAACTTACCAGGCAGCTTTGACTCACTTCATGCAAACCTTGCTAACGCAGGGAAGCTTGAAAAAGCCGGTGTTAAAGTCATTATTGGTGTTGCGGGTGATTCAAGCCACAATGTATACCAATTACGCTTTGATGCAGGTAATGCTGTGTCTTACGGTATGAGCCAGCAAGGTGCACTAAGTGCCGTAACCAGTAATATTGCGGATGTTTTTGGCTTAAACTCGGGCACGATTGCAAAAGGTAAGCGTGCAAACCTTGTAATGTGGTCTGACGATCCGTTTGATTTTAAAGCTCACGTGAGCAAAATGTGGATCAACGGTGAAGAAGTTTCTACCGAAGCGCGTCAAGACAAACTACGCGACCGTTATACAACTGACTCAACGATGCCTCGCGCTTATACTAAATAAGCGTTCAGCATATGAAAAAGGCCGCAAATTTGCGGCCTTTTTTTAATACATATTTTCAAACTAAAAGCTAAAAAATTAGATTGCTTAGTTTATAAAGGCTAAGGCCAAATATAAGCAGTATTACTGGCACAATCACAAGGTTAAGTAACAGCGAATTAGTGTAGCCTTTCATCACAGATTTTTGATTCACTAACCAAACAAGATAACAGGTCACAATTGGAAGTAATAAACCATTGGCAGCTTGCGCAAAGATAATAACCGCAACCGGATCAAGCCCAAGCGATGCGACCAGTGCACCGAAAACAAGGATAACAATAGCAACGAGTTTAAAGCGTGTATTACTCATTTGCGTTGACCAGCCCAGCATCCCACAAACAGCGTAAGCACCCGCAAGAGGGGCTGTTATTGCACTAGTAAGTCCGGCCGCACATAAACCGATAGCAAAGAAATAATGAGCCATACCCCCTAAAAGAGGCTCAAGTTGCACAGCCATATTTGCCGCTGATATTTTTCCAGCGTCGGTTCCATAAAATGCCACTGATGCTGTCGATAAAATGGCTAACGTAATTATGCCGCCTAAAGTAATCGAAATACTGGTATCAAGATTTGTTTCTTTGATGACTTTGTCGATGTTTTTTGAGCTATCGTGTTTTTCAGCAAGCACGCCTGAATGTAAAAATAGGTTATAGGGCACGATAGTTGTACCAATTAAGGCAAGCACGGTAGTGAGAGAATCCTCTGGTAAGCTGGGTATAAAGCCTTTTAGTACTTCCCCAAGTGGTGGAGCCGCCATCACTAGCGTTGAAATAAACACTAAGCTCATCAACACTACTAAAACAATTAACGCCCCCTCAATGACTTTATGTTTGCCAGTATACAAAAGCACTGCACTTAAAATTGCAATAAGGGGAGTCCAGAGTATTGGGCTTATTGACGGCATTATTTCTTGCAGTCCTAAACTGGCACCAGTCAGATTGCCTGCTTCATAGGCTGCACTGCCAATACCAATTGCACTTATTACTAATATAGCAGCCAGGGCTTTAAAAATTGGTGTTTGAATGGTGGTTCTAAGTGCAGACGCTAAATCAAGTCCTGTAGCCACACCAAGACGAGCAGCCATGGATTGCAACAAAATAGTCGCTACAACAGAGAACAATAAAGTCCAAATAAGAGCAAAGCCAAAATTAGCACCAGCAACACTGGCAGTGGTGATGGTACCTGGGCCGATAAAAGCAGCGGTGACAAGAAGTCCGGGTCCTAAACGCATGATAAAACCTTTTATTATTATTTTTAGTACATTAACGGATAGATAAAACAGCTATCGTTATATAAAACAGATCTTAAGACTATAGAGAGTCGAAGCAAGGGTAAAGTAAAAGAGGTGAGTCGCGTAAAGTTCGCGTGTTAACTAATACCAATCCACTCTGTAAATTTTATATAAAGTGGGTAGCAGTGGCACTGCATACATAGTTTTCAATAAATAGATAATCATTTAAAATCAGTAAGTTATTTTAATTTGTGGTTTGGTTGGTTTTTTGCAAGGGATAGGCATTCATGTTGTTATACAAAAGGAAATGAAAATGCCTGAACTTACTTTTTCAGCATACGCAGCTGTGTATGTTTATCTAATTATGCTGACTATTCAGTGGATAATTGCTTCTGTCACTAAAGCCAAACAACCCAATGCAGTGCCTGGTAAACTCGATAACTCATTAAGCCATGACAGCTTTGTTTTTCGTTCACATCGCACATTTATGAATACATTAGAAAATAGCCCGTTATTTTTAGGTACCGTATTTCTTGGGTTCTTTTTAAACTTGAACAGTAGTGCATTTGCACTGTGTATTTGGATGTATGTGATAGCCAGAATCATTCATATGCTGCTGTATTATGGTGTGGCTACTGAGAAGAACCCAAGCCCACGCAGCTATTTCTTTTTAATCGCTGCTTTGGCAAATAGTGTGATGCTAGTTATGATTGGTTTACGTTTGATTTAAACAGCATTGCTAACAATAAAAAAGGCATTGAACGAAAATTCATTCAATGCCTTTTTTAATAGTGAAAACCTAGCTACTCAACGCCGATAAAGCCACCGGTTTGATGCGACCACAGGGCAGCATAGATGCCACCTTGTGCGATTAATTGCTCATGAGAGCCTTGTTCAACCACGCCACCTTCATCAAGTACAATGAGCCTATCCATTTGCGCAATAGTTGATAAACGGTGTGCAATGGCAATTACAGTTTTGCCAGTCATTAAATCGTCTAGGCTAGTTTGAATCGCGGCTTCAACTTCAGAATCAAGCGCACTGGTTGCTTCATCCAATATAAGAATTGGCGCATCTTTTAGAAGGACTCGTGCAATAGCAATACGTTGACGTTGACCACCAGAAAGCTTCACACCGCGTTCACCAACTTGTGCGGCAAAGCCTTTATTGCCTTTGCTGTCTTCAAGGTCTTCGATGAACTCAATTGCTTCTGCTTGCTTTGCGGCCGCAAGCATTTCATCTTCAGTTGCATCGGGTCTACCATAAAGAATGTTATCTTTTACTGAGCGGTGTAACAGTGAGGTATCTTGCGTCACCATCGCAATGTGCTTACGTAAGCTTTCTTGGCTTACCTCAGCGATGTTTTGACCATCAATACGAATTGTGCCTGAATCAACATCATAAAAACGCAGTAATAAATTCACTAAGGTAGATTTACCCGCACCAGAGCGACCCACTAAACCTATTTTTTCACCCGGTTTGATATCTAGATTTAAACCATTGATAACAGGGCCGCGATGGGTTTCGTTGGCAGCTTTACCATAGTTAAATTGCACATTATCAAAGCATATCGACCCTTTATTAACCTCAAGGGTACTCGCGTTTTCTTTATCATCCACTTCAATCGGTGTTGATAGCGTTTTCATACCATCAGCAACAGTACCAATGTTTTCAAATAGACTACTGATCTCCCACATGATCCACTGTGCCATACCGTTTAATCTCAGTGATAAACTTACCGCAATGGCGATTGCACCAACACTGATGGCGCTAATTGACCATAGATACAAAGAGAGGGCTGCAATACTGAATACCAATAAATAATTTAGCGTGTTAATAGAGAAGTTTAGGCTAGTAACTAAGCGCATCTGCTTGTATACCGGCTGTAAAAACACATCCATGCTATCTTTTGCATATTGCTCTTCTCGCTGCGTGTACGAGAACAATTTGATAGTCGAAATGTTGGTGTAACTATCCACCACACGGCCGGTCATTTCTGAGCGTGCATCAGCTTGCGAGCTGGCTACTTTTTTTAGCTTAGGAACAAAATACATTTGAATAGCGGCGTATAAAACCAGCCAAATCAATAATGGCAACATTAAACGCCAGTCAGATTCTGCGACCAAAAACACCATAGCACCAAAGTAGACCACGATATACATAAGTACATCGAGTAATTTCATCACAGATTCTCGAACAGCTAATGAGGTTTGCATCACTTTTGTCGCAATACGGCCAGCAAATTCGTTTTGATAAAAACTAACACTCTGACGAAGCAAATAACGGTGGGCTAACCAACGGATAGACATAGGGTAGTTACCAAGCAGTGCTTGATGTAACACCGCTGAGTGAAAGAACACGACAATAGGTAACACCACCAGCAACATAATTGCCATTTTTGTCAGTTCAGCCTGCTGTTCAACAAACAAGGTATCCGGGGTGTATTGACCAAGCCAATCGACCAGTTGCCCCATGTAACTAAATAGCGATACTTCTAAAATAGCGAGTGCTGCGGCACTTAACGACATCAGCAGCAATGAAAGCTCCATGCCACGGGTATAATGACGGCAAAAAGCAAATAAGCTATTAGGTGGTTGAGAAGGTTGTTCTTTAGGAAACGGATTAGTCATCCGCTCAAATAAACGATACATACACGACGCTTTTTAAATATCAAAGTGGCCTTACTATACCATTTGAGTGGTTTTTTAGCAGTTCATTTAATTTAAAAACTAAGATTAAAATCTATCAACTATTCAGTTATTTACATCTAGTCTGAGAAATGAAAATATAATAAGAAAAAGGAATTAATGATGAAAAAGTTGCTTTGTACGCTGTCCCTCATTTTCAGCTTACCGCTTTGTGCATACCAAACCGATACCCACATATTTAAGGGTAAAAAAACTGCCATCGAAAAACCTGTAACGGTGACATTACCGGATGGCTATCAAGACTCAAAAAAGTACAATGTTATCTATGTATTACACGGTTACAGTGGTAATCACAGCGATTGGACTAAGCTGACAAACATTGAAAAACTGGCAGACCAATATGATGTCATCATAGTTAACCCAGATGGTAACTTCGGTTCGTGGTATCTCGATTCTGATATCGACAAAAACTCGCAATACGAAACCTACATCGCAGACGATTTACTAAATTATATCGATTTCAAATATTCGACCAATCGGTCTAAAAGTGGCCGTGCAATCACAGGCTTATCAATGGGTGGCTTTGGTGCTTTGCACATTGCAATAAATCACCCAAACCTGTTTGCAGCAGTTTCAGGAATATCTGCTGGAGTTGATGTTAGGCCCTTTAGTGCAGAGTTTGACCTTGCAAAAGTACTAGGCAGTTACGCTGAAAACAAAGAAAAATGGGATAGCATTGCCATTATTAATAACCTTCATAAAATTGCTGCTGGCAATACGGCATGGAAAAAAGGCGCTGATACCTTACCGATTATGCTTGATATAGGCGTTGATGACTTTTTTATTGAGCAAAACCGAGCGCTACACCAGGCGATGTTAAACATGCGCATCCGCCATGATTATGTTGAACGTCCGGGCATTCATGACTGGCGCTATTGGAATAAAGTGATTGCCTATCAATTTTTATTTTTAAACTCTCATATGGCGCCATAAAAGATGTTTCAACGTATTCTTGTGTTAATTGCTATCGGCTTTTTTGGTTTTATTGGTTGGGTTATCTATCTTGCCAATACTGGGCAAAAGTCGGTGTTTTTCGAACTTGTTGCGGCAATTCCTTACGGTGATAAGTTGGGGCATTTTTGCTTATTTGGACTACTTACGCTATTCATCAACCTTGCCTTTAAGTTTAAAACAATGAACGTTGCTGGGCGGCCTATTTATTTAGCTGTGCTGATTGTAAGTACATTTGTGATTTTAGAAGAGCTAAGCCAGTATTTTGTAGAATCTCGAACGCTAGATTTTGTTGATTTAATCGCTGATTTTGCGGGTATTGCCGTATTCAGTGCTTTTTCAGCTTGGCTTTGTAAAAAGTTATATCCAATTAAGGTCTAAACTTTCAGTGACTTGTTAGGTTTCGTCTATACTCAGTGTAGACCTAGCTTAAAAGTTGCGTATGAACATAGATACATCGGATTACTTGTCAGACATTATTGAGCTTCTACTCGATGCAGTATGCGTAGTTGATGCCAAAGGCACGTTACTTTTTACTAATCCAGCCTTTGAAACAATTTTCGGATACGCGCCAGAAGAAGCCATCAATAGAAACATGTTGGACTTTGTTTATCCAGAAGACAGAGCCAAAACCATCAATGCCATTAATCAAATAGTGGTTAATGATCAGCATCCACGATTTGAAAACCGCTGGGTTAGAAAAGATGGCAGAGTAGTGCATGTTTTGTGGTCTGTTTATTGGTCAAAAGAAAAGCAAGTTAGAGTAGCTATTGCTTATGACATTACAGAGCAAAAAAAGCTCGAACAAAAACTGATTTATATGGCAGGGCATGACCCTCTGACCGATCTTCCCAACCGCAGTTTCTTAACCACCCAGCTCGAGGAATCATTGTCAATTGCGAACACCATTTCAACCGTGATTGCAGTACTGTTTATCGATATTGATGGCTTTAAGCAAGTAAATGATATTCATGGTCATGGCGCTGGCGACAAGCTCTTAAAAACTATTGCTATGCGTATTCGTCATGTCTTAAAAAAAGAAGATAGTGTAGGGCGCTTAGGGGGCGATGAATTTGTGGTGATCCTCAATAGCATTAAACACAAAAAAGACGTCATCGAAATGGTTGATGAATTAATAACCGAGATTTGCCAACCCTTAATTTATAACGACGCAGAGCTTATTTACTCGCCAAGTATAGGCGCCGTATTGTTCCCTGAGCATTATGGTGACGCAGAGTATCTCATTCAGTGTGCTGATAAAGCCATGTACAAAGCAAAGTATGAAGGGGGTAATCGCATGGTGTTTTATAATGAAGGAATAAAGTTACCCGGCGCTAAAAACACAGGGTAACTTTGGAGTGAATGCAGTGTTATTTACAATAAGTACTTAGCACGCAGGATTTGAATGTCTTCATCGCTTACGTCTAATTCAGCTTGAATGTAATTAAGTACGCTTCCGTGTTGCTGCTCCATGCTCTCAATTGCAGATTCAAGTAAAGGCTGAGTAACCCCTTTAAGTGGCATCGCTACTTCTTTTGGTAGGCTGGCAAAAAACTGCATCATAGCTGCATATTTTGGGTCCATTTTGCCAGTGTCCTTAGCAAGCATATTTTCAAAATCGAGGTAGTCGTTTGATGCAAGATAGTCATTCATAATTGTCTGTTGATCAACGCCTAGCACAGTTAAAATCAATGCAGCACTGATACCTGTACGGTCTTTTCCTGCCGTACAATGGAACAATAAACCGCCATCTTTATTTACTAAGCGGTCGAACATCTGTGTGTAGTTTTGCTTTTGGTCTTCTACAATTCGCGGGTACATTTGTACCATCACATTTTCGAGCTTTTCACGGCTTAGGTTAGGGTCACGAAGCACTTTGCCGATTTGTCCCATATCAAAGTCCATTTCGTAGTCACGGTCGATGATTTCAACCTTATCAGCAGCCCACACTGTGACTTCTGAATCTCGCTCTGAATTAGCACGAAAATCAACAAGGGTATCGATATTTAAGCTATTGATAAGCGCATAGTCGTCGTTTGTTAGATTCGCTAAAACCCCAGAACGGTAAATTTTGCCCCATTTTACAGTGCGGCCATCTTGGGTTTTGTAGCCGCCTAAGTCGCGGAAGTTACGGCCACCTTCAAGTGGAATTAGTCGCGTTGTGGTCATAGTTACTTCACCATTTTCTGGTTTTACAAAAAAGTAATAACGCTGATGCTTATCACTTGGTGACCAATTAAATACATTGGTAGTAATATCATCAGCAATGAGTGTTGCATTCGTTAAATCTGGTGTTGTTGATACCAGAACATCAACAGCTGCAGAGACATCTTGCTGCCAGCTAATTTGGTAGTTTTCATTATTAAAATTAGTTTGTGCGGATTCAATAGCGACTTTAGGCGCAGTTGCTGTGCAAGCTGCAAGTGTTGATGAGACTAAAGCAGCAATGGCAATTTTTTTAAATATTGTTTTCATGGTTATTCCTTGGCTATTAGTCAGCTCAGAGCGATTAAACTCTGAGCTGAAAATTCAAAAGTAGGTTAGAAGTTGATGCGAACACCCGCCATATAACGGCGGCCGTAGCGTTCAATTTGGTTAGGGGTGGCTTCTGTGCCGATGTAACGCACGTCAATTTCATCGGTAAGGTTGTTGATGTTGGCGTAAAAACTCACATCTGAACCATACACAGGCTCTGCTAATGTGTAACTCAGTGAAAGGTCTAAACGGGTCTGTGCAGCCCAATATTCACCCATGCTGTCGTTTTCTGTGGTTGATAACCAATCATCACGATACTGATAATTTAAACGCGCGGAGAATAGGTCGTTTTCATAGTAAACAGAGCTGTTGAAAATCATGTCTGATGTGCCTGGTAAACTAAAGCTGCTACCTGAAAGCGTGGTAAATTCACTGTCTAAGAGGGTTAGGTTGGCAGAGAAACCAAAGCCATCCCAACTTTCAGAGATAAAATCGCTGGCTTGGCCAATAAAGTTAAGCTCGATACCTTGGAAGTGACCTTCGTCACCATTGATAAACCCTGTGTACTTCCATTGTTCACCGGCAAACTCACTGATGTAGTTACCTGCATCTACATAGGTCGTATCCGCATAAATTACATCATCAATGTGCCGGTAGAAAGCGCCTACTGCAACAAGGCTTGCATCGCCTGCATACCACTCTAATGACATATCAACGCCGTATGAAGACTCTGCCTCTAAGAACGGATTACCCCCCGAGATGGTTTGCTCTGTGGTATCAATCGATGCTGATGCGCGCCATTCATTGTAAGTAGGGCGGCTCATACCCGTTGAAAGTGCGGCTCTGAATTTAACTTGATCAGATAAATCAATATTTAAATTCACACTCGGCAATACTTCAGTGAAGGTATCAGAATGTTCTCCTTCTGGACCACTGCTGGTGTAGTCAGTACTTTCGATACGTACACCACTGACTAAAGAACCCCATTTGAATTGGTTGGTCACCATGGCATAGGCTGTAGTGTGTTTTCATCAATATTGATTTTGCTGGCGTTATCTGGGGTGACCGTAAGACCACCTGATGCGCTTTCTAAATCTGCTCTAAGCTGTTTATTGTCGAAGTAAGTGCCGTTAATGCTGTTTGTGAAATCTGTATGCCACGCTTGATCAGTTACATAGTCACTTGGATTGATCCCATATAGTGATCCCATGCCACCATTTGTGCCATAGCCCTGTGCTTCACGCTGGTCATGGCCTAGCCCCATTTTAAAGGTGTTGTTAAGCCCTGCGAAAGCAAAGTCAGTTTCTGCGTCTAGCTTAAATTGCAGGCTATCAATCGATAACGCACTGCCGTAAACCAGCAGCATTTCGTAGCCATAGTCTATATCGTTAAGTGAAGTGCCTGGTGCAAGTGTGACAAGAGGGTCGTTAATATCTGATACATCATAGCTTGCGACCGCAGCGCCATATAAACTGTAAGGCAGGGGTAAAAACACATCGTTTTCGGTTTTTGTGAAGTTTGTACGCGCTTCTAAAAACCAATCACCTAACTGGAGATCAGCGCCGAGTGTGTTGGTCCATGTTGAGTTTTCATATAAACCATACTCTAAAGAGCGGCTTACCATGGCAAGACCTGTGCCTGTTTCACCGGCAGCTAGATTGCTGCCCGCAGCTTCTGCACCGCCTGCAAAATCAAACACATACTGGTTGCGCTCTTCATGATCTTGGAATTTGCTGTACAGCGTACTAAAGAAAAAACGGTTCATTGAATCGCTCGGACGATATTCAAATCGGCCACCATAGGCTTCGTCTTCACGTTTTACTTTATAGCTACGCATATCAAGTTCGTTAACTAGAAGCTCTGAATCCACTTGTTCTAAGTCGAATTCGCGGTTATCCGTGATTTGTTCACGGCTGTTTTGTGATGCGAATAAACTAATACCTACATTTTCGCCTGACCATGACGTTCGCACTGAAAACTTACTAATATCACCATCTCCTAATGCTTGATTACCTAAACCTACATCAGTGGCTAGTGAGAAACCCTCGACATCAAACGGGTTAAAAGTTTCGATATTAATAAAACCAGCAATCGATTCGCCTGGCATATCAGGCATAATTGCTTTATTGGCAGATAAACGACTAGTAATAACAGACGGGAAGCTGTCAAAGCGCGGAATACGGCCATTTTCAGCGCCAGGAATGGTCATGCCATCTATGGCAATTGTGGTGTAACGAAATGGTGCACCGCGAAAGTTTATATAGCGGGCTTGGCCTTGATCGCGTTCAATAGCAAGGCCTGGAACGCGACCTAATGAATCTGCTAAGTTTTGGTCAGGAAAGCGGCCAATGGTATCAGCAGCGACAATATCAACAAAGTTAGAGGCAGATTGCTTTGCCATGATAGCTGCTTTTTGGCTGTCTTTTATAGGGGATGCAACAGCAACGACTTCTTCTATTTCGTTATAGTCGTTTGTCTGTGCTGCATAGCTATACGACGATGAACAGGCAAGTACTACGCAAGCCGCTAATCGATTTCGAGCAAATGGTGTCACTTGAATACTCCGGGTTATTTTGGATGTTTTAAAAAGTTGGGCAAAGAATGGAATAGAAATATTGCAGTTTGGTTAAACTGGCATCGTTATAAAAAACAGGGATATCTTTTAAATTTTAGTGTTTATTAAACAATGAGTTGGTAAATTTTAGAGATGTCTTTTTAGTTAATTTACTTAACCAAATAAGGGGACATGAAAGGTTAAATTTGATGTTTTTATGACAAATAAACTAACCCAATCGTTTTTCATAAGTTTGTAATACAAATGCTATAAATTAGTCATTTAAAAGACACCTTTAACAATAAAAAATGCCACGTAATTTTGTTTTCACTATTTTAAGACTGCTTATTGCCACACTGGTTTTACTGCCTGCCATGGTGTTTTTAAGCAAGCAAACAATTGAGCCTGTGGTTTTAAAAGAGCAATACAGTTACAGCTGCAAAGTAAAAAATACGAGCGGTAAAAAGCATTTTCATATTTATATGCCGACTAATTGGCAGGTTGAAGAGTTTGCGCAGACCTTATGCGATACGTTGCTCGCTAAGCAGAGTTTTGAAACTGTCACTGTGTATTGGCAACCCAGAGAAATGCTAAGTACAGAACAATTACTCAGTGACAATTATGCGCTTTTTCTAAATCGTGATTATGCCTTAAGTGGTCTACTGCCAAATTGGGATGATTTTTATACAGCAATATTAAGCTTGCCAAGTTATCAGATTTCATGGTTTTCACATCAAGACAATATGCAGCTTTCAGCAAATTCATTAAAGAATAAACGAATAGGTTTACTCGAAGACAAGCGCAGTGAGTCTGGTTATTTAGCCCCTATGAGTGAATTAAAACAGTTTGGTCAAGGGCTTGATAATGCACAATTGGTTTTTTACCCAAATAGAGAAAGTTTGGTTAATGACTTCTTGGCAGAAAAACTCGATATTATTCCGAGTGTCGGTCACCATGGGCAATTAAAGCGTTGGCCAGCTTCAAAAACACAGCCTTTACAGCATGTTTCATCAACCTTATCTTGGTACCTTAATGATCAATATGCTGATTTAGCGCCGTCGCTTGTAACCTATTTACAGCAATATCAGTCAAGGTTGTTAAAGGTTCATACCACGCATCCTTATAGTCTCGATAAGGGGCTAAGATGAATTACTTAAAAGCCCTTGTATTATTTTTACTTATTTTTGTTGGGCTGATTTATTTATCTGGCCAAAATGCTAAGCAGCAACTAATGATGACACTTGCAGAGCAGCTTCCTCAGGTTGTTAACCCTTCACTCAATAATGCCATAGATGAAAGCCAAGAACTTTCGCGCATGAGCCACTCACTAGTAGATGATTTACATGACATTACTTTTGTATCAAAGCTACCGGTTGACTTAGTGGCCTCTTTGACTGTAGCTGAGTTAAACCTAAGTAAAACAAAGCTTTCAGGAAGTAACACACTTAACTGGCAATTTGGTAATCACACTCTCTATGCAAGCATTGATAGCTCGGTTAACTTTAACTACTGGCTGGTGGCATTTTGGGCAGGTGCATTTACTGCACTAGGTCTACTTATTGATTATTTGTTCACGCTTATTTTTAAGTTTCAACCTTTCAGGCCAAAAGTATCTATACCTGATGCAGTAAACTCTGGGAAAGATAAGTTAAGCACAGCTATTGAAGAGTCACGCTGTTTTGATGGTTTAAAGCAACAGGGTTTAATAAAGGGTTTAACGGCACAGCAAGAATTACAATTGGCATCGCTTAAAGAGCAGCAACAATGTTGGTTTAGCATAGCCCTAAAGCAAGGTTTAAACATTGAACAAGCATTAAAAGCAGCAGAGGCTGATGATGCGTTATGCTTTGACTTAGCAAATCAGCAAGTAATTATTCATGGTGTGCCTATCCGGCTTTCAAAGACACCTTTACTTTATTATTTTTGGTATGCAAAAAGAAAGCTTGAAGCCGAGCCTGCTTATTTAAATCCGCCGCAGGGTAAGCCTGATCATAACAATGGCCAGCAGTTAGCCAAATTAATGCAGCAGTATGGCGGTCACCAAAAAGCGATACGTGATCTTGATGAAGGTTTAAAAGGTAAAACTTTAGATCAAAACCGCAATAAAATTAAAACTGAGCTGCAACGCGTGCTTGAAGGCTTTGCATGTAATTATCTTTTTGATAGTGAACGTGACGAACGAACTGCTCGCTATCGCTATAGCTTGAAGCTGCCAGCGTCTAAATTAAAGCTTGGCTCGTAGTTTTAACCTAGTAATTTGTTTTCTAACTCATAACTATTGCGCGAAATGAAATATTAGTTAGCCTTTAATGATTCATTGAAGGAGTGAAACTATGTTAAAGCGTAAAATAATAACAACAACGGGTGCTTTGTTTAGCTCATCGCTGTTATTGGTCTCGGCAGCTCAAGCCACAACACCTCAATATAAAGATCAACAAGCTTTGCATGATATTGCAAATGCTGTTTCTAAAACACGTATAGAGCAAGATATTCAAAAGCTGGTTGATTTTGGCACGCGCCATACTCTTTCTGAGACGAAATCAGATACACGCGGTATTGGTGCAGCTAGACGTTGGATCAAGTCTGAGTTTGAGGCGATTTCTAAAGCCTGCGGTAACTGCCTAGAAATCATCGAAGTAAAAGACACTATTTCCGGTGAAAAGCGTATTCCAAACCCGGTTGAAGTGGTCAATATTGTGGCTATTCAGCGCGGTCAAGTTGATGCGAATCGTATGGTTATGATGTCGGGTGATATTGACTCGAGAGTGTCTGATGTAATGGACTATACCTCAGATGCGCCAGGGGCTAATGATAATGCATCTGGTGTGGCTGGCGTGCTGGAATCGGCACGTGTTTTATCAAAGTATAAATTTAATGGCTCAATTGTTTATGCAGCTTTATCTGGTGAAGAGCAAGGCTTGTTTGGCGGTAAAATTTTAGCTAAATATGCACAAGAGCATAATTGGCGTGTTCATGGTGTTTTAAACAACGACATGATTGGTAATTCAACCGGCATTAATGGGGTAACAGATAACACAACTGCACGTATCTTCTCTGAAGGTACTCGCGTTATTGAAACCAAAGAGCAAGCCCATAAACGCCGTTTTACCGGTGGTGAAGTTGACTCTGCAAGTCGTAACCTTGCACGTTACATTGATACAATCGCAGATCGCTACATTGAAAATCTGGATACCATGTTGGTATATCGACTCGATCGTTTTGGTCGAGGAGGGCATCACCGTCCATTTAACGATGTTGGCTTTGCCGCTGTGCGTATAATGGAAACCAACGAAAATTATAATCAACAGCATCAAGACTTGCGTACTGAAGATGGCATTACCTACGGTGATACTATTGACCATGTTGATTTTGCCTATGCGGCGAAATTAACGTCACTTAATGCAGTGACGATGGCTTCAATGGCGTGGGCTCCAGCGCCGCCAACGGGTGTTAGTATTTCAGGTGCTGTAAAGCCAAGTACAACATTAGCGTGGCATAAAAGTGATGATCCAACGGTGGTCAGTTATAAAATTTATTGGCGTTACACCAGTGAGCCACAATGGCAATTTAGCCGCGATGTTGGCAACGTCACCGAAGCAACACTGAAAAATGTTGTTATCGATAACTACTATTTTGGTGTTGCCGCTGTAAACAAAGACGGTATTGAATCACCGGTTGTTTTTCCTGGTGATGTTGGCGCGTTTGAATGGCCAGACAAATCAACTAAATAGGAATCGTTAAGTCATAGCGGACACCACCCAGTTCGCTATGAACAGCTGTAATATGCCAGTTATGGGCTTCGACAATTTGTTTTACTATCGCAAGCCCAATGCCTGAGCCTGACTGTTTAACCGTTTTTAAGTCTGGTACTCTATAAAGATGGTCAAAAATCTTTGCTAAACTTTCATCGCTGACACCAGGGGCTGAATCTTCATAGCAGATTAAAAGCTGTGTTTGGTTTTGGCTAATCGTCAAATTAATCTTACCAGGGTGATTTGTGTACTTAAGTGAATTACTGATTAAGTTTGCAAATAACTGTGAAAGCCGTGTTGCATCGCACTCAAAGTTTAATTCATCAGCAACATTTTGTGAGAATCTCACTTCAAATTTATCAAGCTGGATCAGCATATCTGCGTGTAAGCTTTGGAAATACTCAGCTGCATTAATTGTTGTTACGTTGAGCTGAAAGCTACTTTGCTCTAAAAGTGAAATTTTATTTAAATCAGTTACTAAAGTTGCCATGTCGGTGATTTTTTGGTTGAGTTTTTCGTATGTAAGCTCATTAAATTGAGTTAAGCCTGCTTGGAGCGTTTCAAGGTGTAAGCGCAACCCGGTTAATGGACCACTTAACTCGTGAGCAACTTGTGATAATAACTTACTACGTTGACTGATTTGTTTATCTAGATAATTTCGGCGCTGTTCAATAAGCTGTTTTCTTTGTCTTACTCGTAATAAAGCAATGCCCATTACAGCTAAAAGAAGGCTAAATAATAAAATGCTGTATAAGATAGTTTGGCGCTGTGAAGCAATTGCTTGGCTTTTTTCATTGTCTTGGAGCTTTAAATCTTGAATGGCCAAATCGCGGTCGCGCATCGCAATGGAGTTTTGCAGCTCCGCTAAACGTTGATTGTAGTTGTTGCGGGCAAAGCCTTTTTCAAGCTCTGTAATAGTCCGTTGGTACGAAAATGCCTGTTTGTAATCAGCTTGTTGTACTGCCACAGTGATCAAATGTTCTAGGGCTGTGATTTGCTTTTGCAGCTTATTTTTTTGGTTGCTTAACTTGTAGGCTTGCTCAGCAAAATGTTTAGCTTGTTCGTGCTCAGTAGAGCCAATGTATAGCTTTGCTAATGTGAGTAATACATCAATATATAAGTGATCGTCTTGCTTGAGTTCAGTGATCACTTGTTTTTCAATGGTTAATGCCTGAGTTGCTTTATCGACTTCGAGCAAATTTATCGCAATATTATGGTTTGCCCAGGCAGTATTTCGTGTGCTGTTATAACTTGCGAACACCTGTTGAGCCTCTTGTGCGTATTCAAGTGCTGCATTGTAGTTTTTTAGCCCATATTCGCATTGGGATAGTTTAACTAAACTATGTCCGATATCAGAAAGTGAACCCGTTTGCCTATCAAAACTAAGGGCTATAATAAATTCGCTCTTTGCTTTTTCGTATTGTTCTAAATCTAAATAACTTTGGGCAATTGAATAACTTATGCCTGCTTGTAATGAGATGGACGGTGACATCTGCTGAATAACTTCACGGCGTTTTAGCTTATATTCTAGAGCAAGCGTAAACCGGTCTAACTGCTCAAGATTACGCGAATAACCATGGTAGAGCATTTCTTTTTGTTTTAAAGTTAATTCACGATTTTTGTCGTGTATATAAACCTCAAGCAAGTTCAAGGCTGCTTGATACTCGCCTGCATTATGATAAGCACTGACAAGGCTCGCCACGGCATCAATTTCATAATCGATAAGTTGTAAACGCTGAAACAGGGCGACATTTTGTTGCGATAAATTGATTGCAGATACTAAGTCACCTTCTCTGTAGGCGAGGCGGGCTTTTGCAAGATATAACTCGCTGTAAATGGGGGCGTCGCTTTTGTATTTAGGGCTTGCTTCAAGTTCATCAATGATAGTTTGCGCTTGTTGAAATTGGCCGAGGTGTATGTGAACGTGAATTAATCTAACGTTAAAACTGACTTGTTCTGCAAGGCTGGCGGACTCAATAAGCTTTTTATCGATGGCTTTTAAATAGTCATATCGTTTTTGGTAGTCACTGATTGTTCTGGCTTCATCAATGTTGTGTTGCAGTGTTGATGCAAAAGCACTGTTCATTGATAAGGCAAAGTACAGAATTACAGAGGCTTTAAGTTTCATAGTGGGGTTTATTATTATTTTTATTCCTAACTAGTCTAGCATGTCATTCTTTTAAGTGGGAATGATTTGCTTTTATAGCTAAAAAGAATTGCATTATGCAACTATGCCTCTTGCATCTTGCAAATACTCAGCCCAATTGTTCATAACGTCTTGTTTTAGAATGAGTTGTATTTTGGAATGGTTACTGCTTTGAGTAATAACACATCCACAGGAGAGTGTAATTATGAAAAGTAACATACCCGCTTACCTAATAACCGCACTTGCAACTGGCTTCGTAAGTGCAGCACCATTTGAACAGTGCCCAAGTAAGGCATTTTTAATTCAAGGTTCGCCTGCGCAAATGTATGGCGTTGACCTGGTATCAGCCAAAACCACCGTGCTTGCAGCGTCAATGGATTTTTCAACAGAAACGAATAACGACAGCGTTAATGCGGTTGGCTTTAATTATCAAGACCAATATATGTATGGCTTTAGTAAACAAGCACCAAAAAGTGTTGTGCGTATTGGTGACGATTATGTTTTACAACGTTTGACTGTAAATGGCCTGCCAGATACCAATTTTTATGTTGGTGATATTCATGTAAATAGTGAAACTAATCAGGCGATTTACTATTTATACCACCCTAAATTTGGTTTATATGGCATTGATTTAACTGAAGAGGCCGACGAGTATCAGGCACAATTAGTTGCAGGCTCAGCGAACTGGAATTTAGTTATTTATGATTTTGCTTTTCATCCACACAGCAATCTTTTGTATGCGGTTGAGTCAAACGGCGACCTCTATGAAATAAATTTAGATAACCAGACACCCACTTTTGTCGCTAACCTCGACATAGCAGGTGATACCGGTGCTAATGGTGCAGGCTATTTTGATGTACAAGGCCAGTTTTATTTTAGTAATAACCGCAGCGGTAAAATCCATAAAGTAGATTTGAGCACCAGCCCTGTAATGGGTTATACGCCTACTGCTTCAGTGTTTACCTTAGGGCCAACATCGAATCAAAATGATGGTGCACGCTGTGCTATTGCTGAAGTAAAAGTAACTGATAATTCTATCGACTTTGGTGATGCACCCATGCCATATAAAACAGCACTTGCTCATAGTGGTGCCCGCCATTTGTTTGACCCTAATGAAGACCAATCAAATTTAGTTTATTTAGGAGCCGTTGTTGATGGCGAAAATATTAACACACCTGCTGATTTACAGGCTTCACCGGTCGATAGTTCAGATGATGGTGTGAGATTTGTTACTGATTTTGTTGCAGGCTCTACCAGCCAGGTAATAGTGACCGCACCTAATGATAATGGCTATTTATATGCTTGGTTCGATTGGGATCAAAATTTCCAGTTTGATCCAGATGAAATCACAGTGAGCAAGTATCGCTTAAATCAAGGTGATAACAGTGTGCTGGTTGATGTACCGAGTGATGCTGTGATGGGAGCAACATGGGCACGTTTTCGTGTCACAGATGGCAGCGAAGCTAACCCAATTACCGCAAGTGGTGGGGTAACAGGCGGCGAAGTGGAGGACTATCCGGTAACCACTTATGGCAGTTTGGTATACCCAAGTGAGAATGGTTGGGTAACCCTTGCCTATGAAGATCAATGGCCTTTCGCTGGTGACTATGACTTTAACGATTTAGTTGTAAATTATCGTACTACATTGATTGATAAAGAAGGCCAGGCCATGGGCTACAAGATTGAAGGGGAATTAGTTGGCATTGGTGCTGATTTTCATAATGGCTTTGCAGTACGCTTGTACCAAACGATAGCCGATGGTGCTGATAAGCGAATATTAAGAAATCAGATTGATACAAGTTCAATTAATTTAACTATAGATGGCGAAACACAATCACATTCTATTTTAGAGCAAGGGGTTGAGGATGCTATTTTTATTATCATGCCAGATACATGGGATTTTACAGATAAGCAATCAAGCTGTAGTTACTTTAGAACTGAAACAGGTTGTGATACCAACAGCAAAGTTTCGTTTAGTTTAACCGTTTCACTTCAAAGTGGAGTGACCACAATTGAAGCGCCAAAATATACTTTAGACCCATTTATTTTCGCGGCTCAAGATCACTACCATGGTGAGTTTTTAGTTGGACAAAACCCACGTGGTTGGGAAGTTCATATTAAGAATCAACAACCAACCGAAAAATTCAATTCACAGTTATTTTCAATCACTGACTCTGATGATGCCAGTAATAGTGCTCAAAGTTATTATTTCCAAACTGAAACTGGTCTACCTTGGGCAATGGAGATTGGTAGCGCATGGGCGCACCCAAAAGAGAGTATTGATATAACACATGCGTATGATGACTTTAGAGCATTTGCTGAATCAGCAGGACGAGATAAGCCTCTTTGGTTTAATAATGCAAAACTTGCAAATGTTATTCTACGAGGAGAATAATCATGAAACATTATACTTTAGTAATCATTAGCTTAATGTTATCGGCGTGTGGTGGCGGTGGAGAAGGTAGTACTTCAACCAAGGCGGAAAGTACAACGGTTACGCAGACACCCACCACAAGTACTCCGCCACCAGAAACAACACCTCCAGAGACGAGTACAGATCCTGTGACAATGGTCGACTTAACAATTGCTCCTGAATTTGATTTAAGTAGCAAAATTGAGCTGAGTGTAGATGTAGATTTGAATATGGGTGATAGCAGAGCCTACTTAAATATCTGCTTAAAAGATGATGATAATAAAGCAGATTACAACCAATGCTTATTGCGCGCACCTTTAAAGCAAAGCAAGTTAACCTCGACTGTGATGCTTGCAAATAGTGCATTAGAGCTGGTGGCAGAAGTTTGGTTTTATGATTCTCAAAATGAGCCACTTCGTTTTCATTGGCAGCATGAAGAAGGGCAATCAGCAGTGTTCACTATTCGTTAAACATGAGTGATCGATTTTATGATTTATTCAGTTTAATTTTAATAGAGTTAATATTTTCAACAGCTTGAAAGAGGATTTTGTTATGCAATATGTTCAACAGATACTGCAATCAGTAAAAGAGTCTAATTCAAATGAGCCTGAGTTTTATCAAGCTGTTGAAGAAGTACTTTCATCAATTAGTCAGCTAGTTGAAGGTAATAGCGTTTATCAACAGCAAGCAATTCTTGAGCGATTAGTAGAACCTGAAAGACAAATTATTTTTAGAGTACCCTGGCTTGATGACAATGGTTTAGTGCAAGTTAACCGTGGTTTTAGAATTGAATTTAGCTCAACATTAGGCCCTTATAAGGGGGGCTTGAGGTTCCATCCGAGTGTCAATCAAAGTGTGGTTAAGTTTTTAGGCTTTGAGCAAATTTTAAAGAATGCACTTACCGGCTTGCCATTGGGAGGCGCTAAAGGCGGTGCTGACTTTAATCCCAAAGGAAAAAGCGACAATGAAATTATGCGTTTTTGTCAGTCATATATGACTGAACTTTATCGTCACATAGGTGCTAACACAGATGTACCTGCAGGAGATATTGGCGTTGGGGCGAGAGAAATTGGTTATTTATTTGGTCAATACAAACGGATCACTAATCAATTTCAGGGGGTACTAACTGGTAAGCCTGAGATTATGGGAGGGTCTTCACTGAGAACTGAAGCTACTGGCTATGGTGTTGCGTATTTTTTGAATGCTATGTTAGACGCTAAAAGTGATTCATTGAGGGGTAAGCGATGCTTAGTTTCTGGTGCTGGAAATGTAGCATTATATTTGATGGAAAAGCTTGACCAATACGATGCTGTTATTCTTAGCTGTAGTGATTCAAAAGGAACCTTATATTGTAAAGACGGACTTGATGTAACTCTTGTTAAACACTTAAAAAATGAGCGTGGCGCTGAGCTTAGGGATTATTTGAATGAGCATAAAAATGCCGAGTTTACACCCGTAAACCAATACCCTAGCGATGGACACCAAGTATGGCGATATGAAGCAGATATTGCTCTTCCTTGTGCGACACAAAATGAAATTACTAAAAAAGATGCAGAATCATTGGTTGAAAATCGCTGCTCTGTTGTATGTGAAGGCGCAAATATGCCAACCACAGCTGATGCGCTAAAAGTATTTAAAGAGCACAATGTCTTTTTAGGGCCAAGCAAGGCTGCAAATGCAGGTGGTGTTGCAACGAGCCAATTTGAAATGGCTCAAAATGCCAGTATGCAAAAGTGGCGAGCTGAGCAAGTTGATGAGAAACTTCAACAAGTTATGAATTCTATTTTTGAAACTATTTCAACGACAGCTAAGCAGTACTCGAATGAACATGACTTGGTGCTTGGTGCGAATATAGCAGGGTTCGAACGAGTTGCAGATGCTATGTTAAACCAAGGAGTTGTATAAGGTTTCGTAATTAAAGTTAAAGAGACATCCATTTTTTAAAAAAGACACCCACTTTAGTATCTAAAAAGTAGATTGTCATAGCTTTTGGTTGAGCTAATTTTGTATATAAATGATGTTTAGTTCTTTTACATTATTTAGATTTAAGGGTTGGTAATTTAGTTTTAGATAGAGTTATTTTCAGAAGATAGACATTTTCTATTTATAAAAAATAGAGTAAAAAGTAGTTCTAGTGCTCTAAATTCAACAAAATAAAGCTTGGCTATTAGCTATAGAGCTTCTTCGTTTTCGTTTCATGTGATTTGTATAAGCAGTGATAGCTTGCTCTTTACCCGCTGTATTTTTAAATGAGCGTGTAAAGGAAGTGGTGAGTGTGAGCCAGTTTTCTGTACAAATGTTTAATCTTTCAAGTATTGGTAATGCCTCTTCTGGGATTTTCCCAGGCTTATCTTCTCGTATTGAGCGCCCAGTTCAATCAACAAGTTGCAGGTATGTTTTGAGTTCAATTGGTATTCCCTTAGGCATATGTTTACGAGGTTTACCTGCAAAGCGCATTAGTGATTTTGGTTGTTTATTATTTTGTGCTGCATTAATTCTAGATTTAATACTGGTGTAGTCAGAATCTTCGGGTAAATCAGCCACTTTTGCTCTTACGGGGTTTAAGTCAACATAGGCAAGGCAAGCAGCTAGTGCAGCTTCATCAAGTAAAGCTTGTGATTTAAAGCGACCTTCCCAAAACCGCCCTTTGCATCCATCTTCTAGATTCGCTTTTCGTGCAATGCTCTCATTAAGCACACGCATAAACCAACTAATACTGCTGAGTCGTTCTCGATATAAATTAACTCTGGCATTAACCGCAACGAGTTCGGCTTGTGTTAGTAATTCGCCATTTAAGAATCGTTGACATAAGAATGTACTTTTAAATACCTTATGCCACCTAATCAGAATTGCTTTATTATTCAGACGCTTTGCTTTTGCTATATCGATGTGAAGGACCAAATGCGTGTGGTTACTCATTACAGCGTAGGCACAAATATCAATACAAAATATTCGTCCAAGTTGAAGTAGTTTCTTTTCAACCCAATCGCGCCGGTGTTCATATGAACGACCCGTTAGTGGGTCTTGTCCGCACAGATAGGCGCGACGAACGCAACGTGAAATGCAGTGATAATAAGGCGTGTTTGAAATACTAATTAAGTTTCTACGTGGGGTTGCCATGCTCTTCTCCTCCATGAGTTGAACAATTTAAGTTTAGTTATAATTTTAAATTAGGAGGTTAGTTTCATTGAAGCACAACAAGTTGGGTGTCTAGTTTCACTTTACTTTTGCTGCCGAAGTTTAATAAAGTTGAACTTAACATGTCGACTGATACTTTAAACAACGTTTTCTAAATAGAAAACGATCAAAGGGCAGGATATACAAGGCGGCAATTTAAAAAGTAAGAATTTTTGATTCTGGTGCATAAGGTAGCTTTATTAAAAAACTAGAATGCATAGAGTGTGGCTCTGATATAGAACCTTATATAGAAACAATAAGACGGTGATACTAAATTTAGAAACTTGCTGTATCAGATATGCTTTCTGCTAGCAACGTTCCCGATGGTTCCAATAATTCATGTACAAAGGAGAATTTATTGGTTAAGTTTGTTCAAGTTAATCAGAATAAATTTTTTATCTCCATAGTACAAAGGAATTACATTGGAAAAAGTATTTTGTATTTCAGCAGGACAGCTTCAGACGAAGAAAAGAGATCTTTTGATCCATCGAAGAAATCGATATCTAAACTATGGCCTGCTCTCTTTAGCATCAATCCTAAAACGTAATAGTTTTAATACGATTCAGATTCAAGGAAACTTTGATAGCCCTGAACATACATTATCGTTATGTATCGAGCATGGAATATTAAGAAGTAATGCTCCTGTGCTTATTTCCATTCCTAGCTTCTATGCAATCGATTGGACCAACCGATTTTTGACTGAACTTAAACGTTTGTCACCTAAAAAGAAAATTATTATAGGTGGGCGCTGGGTAGTTGATGGTCAAATAGAAGATATGAAAGGACTCGTTCCATTAGCTGACATTGTAAGTGATGGAGTGGCCGAATCACGCATTTTGAAGCTTGTAACAGGCAATGAAAATGCGACTCAGCTTTATTCTGACAAAAATGAGATTAGTCAAGATGCTGGCCTGGATTATACCCTATTACACGAGAGAAACTTGTACCAGCCAAGCATAGAAATTTCTAGAGGCTGCGGAATGAAGTGTTCTTTCTGTCAAGAAAGGGATGAACCTCTTACTCCTTTGAAAGATCCAGAAATAATCTTAAAAGAAGCTCAGTCCACTTTTATGGATGATGGATTAACTCCAATGAACTTTTATCTCGAGGCTTCTTTGTTTGCTTCTAACCAAGAATGGTCTGAACAACTCGAGTTTGAGGTGTCTAACAGTTCAATTCCTCGCTTTAATTGGCGTACTGAAGCCAGAGTCGACAGCATAAGAGTAAAACATTTGGAATATTTGTATCGTGCTGGATTGAGGGTTTTGGACTTAGGGTTAGAAAGTGCCAGTTGTAGTCAACTAATAGCTATGAATAAGTCAGTAAAACCCAAAAATTATTTGGCTAAAGCATCTGAACTTATTAAAGCAGCCCATAATCTTGGGATTATGGTTAAAGTAAATATTCTTTTATATGCAGGCGAAACTCTAGCAACAATAGATGAAACGTTGACTTGGCTTGATATACACGCTCATTACATTACGGGCGTTTCAGTGGGGCCGGTAATTATTTTTGGCTGGGAGAGCAAGGTAAAAAATTATCTGAGAGAGTTGTCACTTTTGGGTGCGAGTATAGCTAGTAAGCCGATAACTGGAATCACGCATATAAATCTCAGCGAAGAAATTGATTATGAAAAGTCATTAGAACTAGCTGCATGGATAGGGAAAAGATATTGCGATGAGAAAAACTATTTTGCATTAAAATCTTTTTCCTATTTTTCAAGGGATTACGACTTCGATGAGTTTTTGAGTGACAGTAAACCGGTCAGTGAACAGCTTAACTACAGAATTTCAAGTGGTTAAGTGAGGCTTAAAATTTAACTGTGCTTTTGGTGGTATATTTTGTCGGCTTTCACTTCAATTTTATGCCAACTTATACTTCCATAATATCTAGGTAGAGCCCGAAAAAGGGGCTCTATTTATGTCAGCTTATACTGCAAATTACATTGGGTGACTTTCTTCATATAAATTCCGTTTTAAAGCTTTCTTTAGAAACAACCCTTTATTCTTCTATTAATTTAACTTTAACTTTATTTATTTTCTAAGTTATCGAGACATCCACTTTGGGGTTATCTAGACACCCACATTAAAAATGTGAACTTCGTTTTTATGTACATGATTGACTTGAAGGAGACTCTGTTAATCAGGTACTGGTTATAATTATTAAGACACCCAATATAGGGTTATAATTATTAAGACACCCAATATAGTAGGTGTTTTTAATAGCTAACTCTAAGAGCAACTAGTTTAGTCGCTCAAAATTAATTAACTAAATTAATCTATACATCAAAATGTTATGTTTACAAGATTTTGTAGGGCATTGTCCGACCAGTACCTAATTTAGGGCAAACTTAGTCCAAAGGCAGGTTACTTTAAACATTTTCGAGTTTCAGTTTAGGCAAATAGTGCACGACTAGTGCTAATAGAGCTTCTTCTCTTTCGTTTCATGCGATTTGAATAAGTAGTTATAGCTTGCTCTTTACCCGCTGTATTTTTAAACGAGCGGGTAAAGGAAGTGGTGAGTGTGAGCCAGTTTTCAGTACAGATGTTTAATCTTTCAAGTATTGGTAACGAATTTTCCGAAATTTTGCCTGGCTTATTTTCTCGTATTGAGCGCCCAGTACAATCTACAAGTTTTAGGTATGTTTCAAGCTCAAATGGCAGTCCCTTAGGCATGTGTTTGCGTGGTTTACCGGCGAAGCGCATTAGTGATTTTGGTTGTTTATTATTTTGTGCTGCATTAATTCTAGATTTAATACTGGTGTAGTCAGAATCTTCGGGTAAATCAGCCACTTTTGCTCTTACGGGGTTTAAGTCAACATAGGCAAGGCAAGCAGCTAGTGCAGCTTCATCAAGTAAAGCTTGTGATTTAAAGCGACCTTCCCAAAACCGCCCTTTGCATCCATCTTCTAGATTCGCTTTTCGTGCAATGCTCTCATTAAGCACACGCATAAACCAACTAATACTGCTGAGTCGTTCTCGATATAAATTAACTCTGGCATTAACCGCAACGAGTTCGGCTTGTGTTAGTAATTCGCCATTTAAGAATCGTTGACATAAGAATGTACTTTTAAATACCTTATGCCACCTAATCAGAATTGCTTTATTATTCAGACGCTTTGCTTTTGCTATATCGATGTGAAGGACCAAATGCGTGTGGTTACTCATAACAGTGTAGGCGCAAATATCAATACAAAATATCCTGCCAAGCTGAAGAAGTTTCTTTTCAACCCAATCCCGCCTATGTTCATATGAACGACCCGTTAGTGGGTCTTGCCCGCACAAATAAGCGCGACGAACACAGCGTGAAATGCAGTGATAATAAGGGGTGTTTGAAACGCTAATTAAGTTTCTACGTGGGGTTGCCATGCTCTTCTCCTCCATGAGTTGAACAATATAAGTTTAGTCATAATTTTGAGAAGTGAGAAATTTTAAATTGGGTGTCTAAATTATTTTCTATTCATAATGTGGGTGTCTTAATAAATTTCTTAATAAATTAAAAAGCTCAGGCAGGGCTGAGCTTTTTAAATTAGGTCATATTTTGCAAGCAAATGATTACGAAAAGGCTTTTTCGCTTAGGAGTTCTTGCATTTGTTCGCGCATTTTAAATTTTTGAAGTTTGCCTGTTACTGTCATTGGGTATTCTTCAACAAAGCGTATGTGCTTTGGAACTTTGAAGTAGGCTAGTTTATCTTTTAAGAAATCACGAATGGCATTTTCATCAAGTACCGCATCATCTTTAGGTTGGATCCAGGCGCATACTTCTTCGCCGTATTTTTCATCACTTATACCAAAAATGGCCGCATCTTGAATACCGGGGTAGGTATAAAGCACTTCTTCTATTTCTCTAGGGTAGATGTTTTCACCGCCGCGGATGATCATGTCTTTTATTCGGCCTACGATAGCAACAAAGCCATCTTCGTCCATCACACCTAAGTCTCCTGAGTGTAACCAACCGTCTTGATCTATTGTTGCTTTCGTTTTTTCTTCATCATTCCAATAGCAGCGCATAATTCCAGCGCCACGGCTACATACTTCCCCAGGTAAGCCAACTTTTTGAACATCACCTAGCTCGTCAATAATTTTAACTTCAGTATGAGCTAATGCACGGCCCACTGTGGTGACTTGTTTGTCGAGTGGTGAGTCGGTTTCGGTTACATTATTGATAGGGCTACATTCAGTTTGGCCATAACCAATAACAACCTCATTCATATGCATTAATGAGTGAACTTTACGCATAACTTGCTCAGGGCAGGTTGAGCCGGCCATTACGCCTGTTCGTAGGCTAGATAAGTCATAGTTTGCAAAATCTTTAAGCTCTAACTCGGCGATAAACATCGTTGGAACACCATGCAGGCCTGTACAGTGTTCCTTTTCAACAACTTCTAGGGTTGTTTTAGGGTCGAATGAATCACCCGGAAAAACTGCGGTGGCGCCTTTACTTATACATACTAAATTGCCAAGCACCATACCAAAGCAGTGATATAGCGGTACCGGTATACAGAGTTTATCCTCATGTGTCAGCTTCATCGCTTGGGCCATCAAAAATCCGTTATTGAGGATGTTTTTATGCGATAAGGTGGCACCTTTTGGATTACCCGTAGTACCAGAAGTAAATTGAATATTGATATCTTGGTCACAGCTTAAAGTAGCAGCTATTGCATCAAGCTCTAGCTTATGGGCATCTGTTGCGCGCTGCATGATATCGCTGAAGCTAAACATGCCAGTAGCAGGCTCATCACCAATACGAATTATATTTTTTAGATGTGGCAGGGCGTTTAAATTTAATTCACCTGCTTGTGAATCTTTAAGTTCCGGTGCAAGCTCATTGAGCATGCTTATATAATTACTGGCTTTAAATTCACTTGCTGTGATAAGTGTTGAACACTCAACACTATTGAGTGCGTATTTTAATTCGCTTGGTCGGTATGCAGGGTTGATGCACACCATAATTGCACCAATCTTGGCTGTAGCAAATTGGGTTAAGCACATTCAATATTGTTAGGAGACCAAATACCAACTCGGTCGCCAGGTTTTACGCCAAGTGATAATAATCCCATTGCTAACTTGTTAATCTGCTGCTGGTATTGTCTATAGGTTAATCGGATCTGTTGATGATGAACCACAATTGCGGGGTGATCAGGGTAATTGTCGACAATATTGTCAAGGTACTGTCCAATTGTTTGTTCTATCAATGGAATGTCTGTACGGCCTTGATAATAGCTTTGAGTAAGTGGAAGCGCATTACAGTGTGTGTTCTTTGTCTGCATTGTATTCTCCGTGTCCGGTTAATGTGTTGTCATGGACTTGATGCAAAAGAATTGAAACTATCATTTAAGATGATTCCAAAACATGCGTACCTGATAAACTAAACATAGATTGTCGACAAAGGAAAGCTTTATAAGACTAATGTACAGAGAGTGATTTAAACAAAACAGAATAAAGAATGGGTTTTGGATATAAAAAAACGTGCCGAAGCACGTTCTCTTTGGCAATCAATTAGCAATTAAGCTTTTGGCTCATCTTGCTTATAAGTTTTACGCATGATGTAAACGTAAGCACTTATGAATGCGTTTTCTTGGAACTTCTTCAGACCTGTATCTTCAAAGTCGATAGGCACAGGGTTGCGTTTAAGCTGCTCTTTGATTTCAGTTGCCGATAAAATTTGCACATCTAAGCGCTCAATTAACTGAATAGCCGTTTCCATTTTGAAACCTTTTGCGCTACCAGCGAATTTACCTTTAGCTTGACGCTCTTTGATTGCCACAGAGTCAATTTGATAATCTTCCATTAACTTTTTGAAATCAAATTGGAATTTACGCATTACTTCTGTGTCATTACCGTTACCTAAGGTAAAACGTGTTTGTCTAACATCACGGATATCAAATACGTCATTGTCTTTGGTTAAAATGCACAGTAGTACGTCGCTACCTGTAATTTCTACACCACATGTTCTCATGGTCTTTCTCTAAATAACTTAATTTGCGCAATTATAGCAAGTAACGTTATGAAAAACAGGTGCTTTAAAAATGAATTTTAATAGCGATAGCACTGTGGTCACTTACGCTGATATCTTCACTAAGGATGCTTGGTGATATATGCCTATCATAACTTTCATAATCGAGCGCTTTAACCTTCGAAACTTGGCAGTCAGGATTAAAATGTGCAGAGGCGAGAATGTAATCAAGTACATTCCCTTTTGATTGATAATAATGACTAAAGGGCTTTGATTTATTCTCATAAAATGAGCGGCTAAACTCATAGCTGTCGGTTAAACCTACAACGGGTTCGTTATGTTCTATGCAAGGTTCGCAGCGAGTTGGGTGAAACCCTTGAGTCATAAACGATAAAGTTGGGCTGGTGAGTACATCATTAAAATCCCCCATAACAAGTGTTGCACATTGCTTTTCGCGTTGGGTTTTAAGGGCATCATAATAAACAATGGATGCTTCTAATGAGCGCGAGATTTGAGACTGCATGGTACCCACCGTTTGATGTAGCAACTGCAAAAGTGGATCTTCAAGGTTATGGATATTAAGCATATGCGCCATTGACTGGACGCGCTGTGATTTAAAATGAACCACATAAAAGCATACTTCACCAAAATCAGGTAAATCAATTAAGCATTTAATCGGCGTGCGGTTAAATTTGAACTCATTCTGATTATTTAAATACTCAAGTAATTCAGGGCATGGCGTCAATGCATCGGCCGATTTAAACGGGTATTTACTGGCAATGGCAACCACAGGATTGAATAACACTTGCGGATAAAGGCTATCATGGGACGGGCTATCGACCGTTTTAAAATAATCATATCCCGCTTCTTTGCATTGCACTTCTAGAGCATGTTGACTAAACACTTCTTGAAACGCCACCACATCAGGGTTTGCCTCATTTAAGAAATTAGCTACAAACAACTGTTTTTGCTGCCATTGTGTATTGTTGTATCGTTCATGTAGCTGATAAAAGGAGTAGGGTGGCGCGGTATAATTTAATAAATTAAACGTCGCAAATTTAAACGTACGCGTGTGTGGCATTTTGATCACCCTAAAAGTACTAACTCATTAAGTATGAAATGAGTTAACTAATTGTCAATTTAGTCTTCTTATTACTTGTATTTGAGTACGTGAGCGGCGACAATAGCTGCTTGTATTTGCGAAGACTCAGTAAATACAAGCTTAATTAGCAATGCTTATTCGTAAAAGCGTTGCAGAGTTACTTAAAATTAATTTAAAAATATTACATGTGGTGCATTGTAGGCATCACCACTGTATAAGGATTTATAATGCCAGTTATTACCCTCCCTGACGGCAGTCAGCGTAGTTTTGAAAACCCAGTAAGCACATATGATGTAGCAAATGATATCGGTCCAGGTCTTGCCAAAGCAACTATTGCAGGCCGTGTAAATGGCACCCGTGTTGATGCATGTGACTTAATTACCGAAGATGCGCGTTTAGAAATTATCACAGCAAAAGATGATGATGGTTTAGAGATCATCCGTCACTCTTGTGCGCACCTTATCGGCCATGCGGTTAAGCAACTTTTCCCTGAAGCAAAAATGGCAATCGGTCCGACCATCGATAACGGTTTTTATTACGACATCGATATGGATCACTCTTTAAGCCAAGACGATTTAGATGCAATCGAAAAGCGTATGCTTGAACTTGCTAAAACAAACTACGACGTTGTTAAAAAGACCGTAAGCTGGCAAGAAGCGCGTGATACTTTTGAAGCACGCGGTGAAACATACAAAATGGAAATCCTAGACGAAAACATCGCAAAAGATGATCGTCCAGGTTTATATCACCACGAAGAATACATCGACATGTGTCGTGGTCCACACGTACCAAACATGAAATTCTGCCAACACTTTAAAATTATGAAAGTGGCAGGTGCATATTGGCGTGGTGATTCAGAAAACAAAATGCTGCAACGTATCTACGGCACAGCATGGGCAGATAAAAAGCAACTTAAAGCGTATTTAAAACGTTTAGAAGAAGCTGAGAAACGTGATCACCGTCGTATTGGTAAAGCGCTTGATTTATGGCATTGGCAAGAAGAAGCACCAGGCATGGTGTTTTGGCACAATGATGGTTGGAGCATTTACCGTGAGCTAGAAGACTTCGTTCGTGAAAAATTACGCGAGTATGATTACGAAGAAGTAAAGGGCCCATTAATGATGGACCGTGCGTTGTGGGAAAAATCAGGTCACTGGGACAAATACGCAGATGCGATGTTCACAACTGAGTCTGAAAAGCGTGAGTACGCAATTAAACCAATGAACTGCCCAGGCCACGTACAAATCTTTAACCAAGGTTTAAAATCATACCGTGATCTACCTTTACGTATGGCTGAGTTTGGTTGTTGTCACCGTAACGAACCATCAGGTGCCTTACACGGCCTAATGCGTGTTCGTGGCTTTACCCAAGATGATGCGCATATCTTCTGTACTGAAGAGCAAATCATGGATGAAGTATCGTCATGTATCAAAATGGTTTACGACACATACGAAACGTTTGGCTTTGAGAAAATCGTTGTAAAACTTTCTACTCGTCCTGAAAAGCGTATCGGTGAAGACGAAATGTGGGATAAAGCTGAGCTTGCACTTGCAGAAGCATTAAAAGCAAACGACATTGAGTTTGATTACCTACCAGGTGAAGGTGCGTTCTACGGTCCGAAGATTGAGTTCACACTGTATGACTGTTTAGACCGTGCATGGCAATGTGGTACTGTACAGCTTGACTTTGCATTACCAGGTCGTTTAGGTGCAACTTATGTTGCTGAAAACAACGAGCGTCGTACACCGGTTATGATCCACCGTGCTATTTTAGGTTCAATCGAGCGTTTCATCGGTATTTTAACCGAAGAGTATGCTGGTTTGTTCCCAACATGGCTTGCTCCAAAGCAAGTAGTGATCATGAACATCACGGATAAACAAGCAGATTATGTGCAAGAAATTGTACAAAAATTAAATAAACTTGGAATTAGAGCCGCTGCTGACTTGAGAAATGAGAAGATTGGCTTTAAAATCCGTGAACATACGTTAAAACGTATTCCATACTTACTTGTTGTTGGCGATAAAGAAGTTGAACAACAAGAAGTGGCAGTACGCACTCGCACAGGTGAAGACCTAGGCAAATTTAGTGTTGATGATTTCATTGCAAAATTAAGCGAAGAAATTAAAAATCGACAATAAAGCATGAGCGTGTAGGGCAAACAAACAGCCAACTACACGCTTTTTATTTTATATTCTTGGAGGATCGTACCATTAGAGGCGGCAAGAAAGGGCAACAAACAGCTCAAAAAAATCGTATCAACGAAGATATTACAGCTAAAGAAGTTCGTTTAATTGGCATCGACGGCGAGCAAGCTGGTATCGTGTCATTAAAAGAGGCGCAAGCTATCGCTGATGATGCGGGTGTAGATCTTGTAGAAATCAGTCCTAATGCTGAGCCACCTGTTTGTAAGGTTATGGACTACGGTAAGTTCATCTTTGAGAAAAGCAAAGAACTAAAAGAACAAAAGAAAAAGCAAAAGCAGATCCAGGTTAAAGAAATCAAATTCCGTCCTGGTACTGACGAAGGTGACTACCAAGTTAAACTTCGCAGCTTGCGCAAGTTCTTAGAAGCGGGTGACAAAGCTAAAATTACTATCCGTTTCCGTGGTCGTGAGATGGCTCACCAAGAAATTGGTATCGAATTATTAAACCGTGTTAAAGCCGATTTGGAAGATGTATCACAAGTTGAGTCGTTCCCAAATCGTGTTGAAGGTCGCCAGATGGTTATGATGATGGCACCTATTGCTAAAAAGCAATAAACAGGGTATATTACGCACCGATTTTATTTCAGGTCTGCAAGTAACAGTTTACTGTTCACCTGAAATAACCGGTTTAAGTAAGGTTGCACTGCTTTTGTAGTGGGCCTTCACCGGATTATGGCAGTAAGTTAGGCCTTAAAAGTAGAGCTATTTTAATATCTCTCGCCTGCTTGCTAATTTTTAAGCAATACATTTGGAGTTATTGCAATGGCTTATAAGCTAAAAACTCACAGAGGCGCGGCTAAGCGTTTCAAGAAAACTGCTTCTGGCGGTTTCAAGCGTAAACAAGCGCATCTTCGTCACATTCTGACTAAGAAAACTTCTAAGCGTAAATTACACTTACGTCCTAAGATGATGGTTCATAAGAATGACCATGGTCTAGTTTCACGTATGTTACCATTCGCTTAATAGGAGTCTTCAGAAATGGCAAGAGTTAAACGCGGTGTTATCGCACGTGCACGTCACAAAAAAGTTTTAAAACAAGCTAAAGGTTACTACGGAGCACGTTCACGTGTTTACCGCGTAGCTTTCCAGGCAGTTACTAAAGCGGGTCAATACGCTTACCGTGACCGTCGTGCTAAGAAACGTACTTTCCGTCAACTTTGGATTGCACGTATCAATGCAGCAGCTCGTCAAAACGGTCTTTCATACAGCCGTTTTATCAATGGTCTTAAAAAGACTTCTGTAGAAATCGATCGTAAGATCCTTGCAGATATCGCTGTTTACGACCAAGTTGCATTCGCAGCGCTTGTTGCAAAAGCAAAAGAAGGCCTAGCGGCTTAATTTCGCTTTTCATAAAGTTTAAAAAGGAGCCTAGTGCTCCTTTTTTTGATCTTAAATAAAATTCATAAATAACAACGATTTTGCATAGCGTATGTCGTTTGCTCCATTTTTTTGTTGAATCACCGCAGTTTACGCAATCCATTCAGATTAGTTGTTATAATTTCCCCAATAGAAATAAGTACCGCACTTGAGAGTGATATGTTTGCGAGTTTAGTGTTTTTATCTGCTGCAGTAACTTTAGACAGCCACCTACCCCCATTGTTGCCATGGCAAGGCGACAGTGTGTCTTTAATGCAAGAAAAAGGACCATTGACCACTGATTTTGAGTTAAGCAATGGCACATTATCTCCAAACTACACAGACACAATGGCGTTTGTAGACCGCCTCGTTGCAGCAAACCCAACGCAATTCAAAGTCACGACCATTGCAACTAGCAGTGCGGGTCGTGCGGTGAAAATGTTAGTGGCGAATGAACAAGGTTTATTTGATGCAAAACAACTTGTTGCAGATACTAAACCAACTATCTTCATTCAAGCAGGTATTCACAGCGGTGAAATAGATGGCAAAGATGCCATGTTTATGCTGTTACGCGATATTGCTACAGGTAAACGCCGAGACATACTGAGTAAAGTCAATATTCTGTTTATTCCTATTTTAAACGTTGATGGTCACGAGCGTAGTAGCCAATATAACCGTATTAATCAGCGTGGCCCAGTAGAAATGGGGTTTAGAACGAATGGTTTAAATTTAAATTTGAATCGTGATTACACTAAGCTTGATACACCTGAAGTACGCGGCGTGATGCAAGTGATTAATCAATTTAAGCCAGATTTATACGTGGATGTCCATGTAACAGATGGCGCTGATTATCAGTATGACGTGACCTACGGCTATAATCCTGTTTTTTCTAGTGAGTCACCGAGCGTTTCAGAGGCGCTTGATAACCTATTTAAACCTGTTATTGATGCAAAATTAGAAAAAGCTGGGCATATTCCTGGTCCATTGGTTTTTGTAATGGACAAGCGCGAATTTAAAAAAGGCTTAGCAGGTTGGGTTGCAACACCTCGTTTCTCGAATGGTTGGGGGGATTTACGTTCATTACCAACTATTTTGGTTGAAAACCATTCATTAAAACCGTATAAACAGCGTGTTTTAGGTACGTATGTGTTTATCGATGGCGCAATTGATGCCTTAGCTGCAAACGAAAAAGCACTGAATGATGCAGTTAAAAAAGAGCTCGATTTCAAACCAACGCAGTTAGTCGTTGAACGTGGTTATGCAAAAGAAGCAGATACCATCGAATTTAAAGGTATCGCTTATTCAAGAACTGAAAGCGCATTGTCAGGACAGCCTGAAGTTAAATACTTAGGTGAAGCTAAAAACTATGACGCCTTGCCTATTTACTGGCAAAAAGACGTTAAAAAGACCGTAAATGTGCCAACCGCATTTTATATTCCGCCTGCGTACAGCCAATTGGTTAGTAAACTTAAATTACATGGCGTAGAAGTAACGGCACTCAATGAATCTGTTTCTGAGCCATTAACTCAAGCAAGCGTTGCGGATTATGCATTTGCAAAGGCTCCCTTTGAAGGGCGCTTTCGTGTAGAGGCGACATTTGAATACAATACCGTTGAAAATGTTGATATGACGGGTTGGTACAAGGTTTCAACCGATCAACCATACTCTGAGCTGGCTACGCATTTATTACACCCAGAAGCGCCTGATTCATTCTTTGCTTGGGGTGAGTTTAATACTATTTTTCAGCGCACTGAATACGTTGAGAATTACGCGTTAATGCCGTACGCACGCCAAATGCTTAAAGAAAAACCAGCATTGGCTTTAGAATTCGATAAAAAAATTCGCGAAGATAAAAACTTTGCAAAAGATGCAGATGCACGTTTGCATTGGCTTTATGAGCGTACACCGTTTTATGATCAAGGCTATTTAAAATACCCAATTTTAATGGCGTTTGAGCAGTTACAAAAAGGACAATAACATGAAGGTACTCGCTGTTCCTGTTACTGGCTTTGCGCAAAATTGCCGCATTATCATTTGTGAGCAAACGAATAAAGCTGCACTGGTAGACCCAGGTGGTGATGCAGAGAAGCTGCAAGCGGAACTAGCTGCGTTAAATTGTGAGTTAGAGGCAATTTACTTGACTCATGGTCACTTAGACCATGTGGGTGCTGCAAAGCAACTCGCAGATCACTTCAGCGTCGATATCATAGGCCCACATCTAGACGATAAATTTTGGTTTGACGCTTTGCCAATGCAAGCACAAATGTTTGGTTTTGCAGCCATCGCGCCATTTTATCCAACCAAATGGTTAGCTCATGGCGACACTATCACAGTAGGTGAACTTGTATTAGTCGTACGTCATTGCCCAGGGCATACACCTGGTCACGTTGTTTTTTATCATCAAGATTCAGAACAGCTGATTGTGGGAGATGTGATTTTTCAAGGCTCTGTTGGTCGTACTGATTTTCCAAAAGGGGATAGTGCGCAATTACTCAAATCAATTAAGTCTGAGATTTTATCTTTCTCAGATAACGTTGCTATTTTGCCAGGCCACGGTCCGAATACCACCGTAGGGCACGAGCGAAGAACAAATCCATTTATTAGTGGTCGATTTGGTTAATGCCAACTCGCACAAACAGCTAGTTATTTGATTAAGTGGATCGGTATAAAATTGCAATTTTTTTGCATAAATAGTAGAAAATAGGCAGACTGATTTTTAAATCAGTTATATAATTTAACCAGTATTTTTACAGAAAAAGAAATAAAATGTCTCTGAACCAAGTAGATCGCCAAATTTTGGCATTATTACAGCAGGATGCTAGCTTATCTACGGCAGAAATTGCCGATAAAGTTGGTTTATCTCAATCTCCATGTTGGCGTCGTATCGCTAAGCTTGAGCAAGATGGCTATATCAAAGGTAAAGTTGCTTTGCTTGATGAGAAAAAGCTTGGCTTTGATATGTTGGTTTATGCCCATGTTCGCTTATCTAATCACGGCAGAACAAACCTCGCTGAATTTGAGCGTTTGATCATGAGCTATGATGAAGTGACTGAGTGTTACAGCATGGCGGGTACGATGGACTTTATGCTTCGTATTATCTCTAAAGGTATTGAGGGCTACGAGCAATTTGTCCGTGATAACCTACTAAACCTTGAATTTGTTCAAGAGGTTCACTCGAACGTAACAATGACTTGCGTTAAGCGTAGTACGTCTTTACCTCTTTAATCTTTTTCTACTACGTTTTATTTTTTCAAAAACGGTTAGTGCTTTTCGGTACTAGCCGTTTTGTTGTTAATAATTGTTAACTTTTGCGGATTTTGCTAGAATTCTGCGCCTTGCCGAAATGCACTCATTACAAAGAGGATTTTAATGTTTAACTTACTCAGCAAAGCGCCAAGCTCTGCTAAAAACGATATATTATCAGGCCTGACCGTTGCGTTAGCCTTGGTACCAGAAGCAGTCGCGTTTGCTTTTGTTGCTAATGTTGAGCCTTTGGTTGGTTTATATGCCGCATTTATTGTTGGTTTAATCACGGCTATTTTTGGTGGTCGTCCAGGTATGATTTCTGGTGCTACAGGTGCACTAGCCGTCGTGATGGTAAGTTTAGTATTAGATCATGGCGTAGAGTATTTATTTGCAACCGTCTTGCTGATGGGGATACTGCAAATACTTGCAGGCATTTTTAAGCTGGGTAAGTTTATCCGAATGGTACCTCACCCAGTTATGCTGGGTTTTGTTAATGGTCTTGCGATTGTTATTTTCTTAGCGCAACTCGGTCAGTTCAAAGTGCCTGATGGCATGGGTGGTCAACAGTGGATGGAAGGACAAGCTCTTTACATCATGCTTGGTTTAGTGGCTTTAACCATGGCCATTATTCATTTTTTACCTAAGTTAACCACAGCCGTGCCTTCATCGTTAGTGGCGATTGTTACCGTGACTGCAATCGTGATTGGCTTTGATTTAGAAGCGCGCACTGTACTTGATTTCTTAAAAGGTATGACTGGTAATGAGCAGGCAACCATTGCCGGTGGCTTACCTGAATTCCATATTCCAATGGTCCCGTTTAACTTAGAAACGTTTAAAATCATTTTTCCATATGCATTAATTTTAGCGGCGATTGGCTTAATTGAGTCGTTATTAACGCTGACCTTAATTGATGAAATTACCGAAACCCGCGGTCAAAGTAATAAAGAGTGTATTGGTCAAGGTGCTGCAAACATTACCTGTGGTTTCTTTGGGGCAATGGGTGGTTGTGCGATGATTGGTCAATCTATGATCAATATTAACTCGGGTGGTCGTTCACGCTTATCGGGTATCACTGCTGCGCTAATGCTGCTTGTGTTCATTATTTTTGCAGCAGGGTACATTGAAATGATCCCACTGGCAGCGCTAGTGGGTGTTATGTTCATGGTTGTATTGGGCACCTTTGAATGGGCAAGCTTTAAGATGATGAAGCGTGTACCAAAATCGGACGCGTTTGTTATTGTACTTGTTTCAGGTGTTACAGTAGCGACAGACCTTGCAATTGCGGTATGTGTAGGTGTGATTGTGTCTGCACTGGTTTTTGCTTGGCAACATGCTAAACACATTTACACGAGTAACTACATTGATGAGCAGGGCTCTAAAGTGTATGAGCTTCATGGCCCATTATTCTTTGGCTCGGTTAAGAATTTTGCTGAGTTATTTGATGTTAAAAATGACCCAGAAGATGTGATCATTGAATTTAAACACAGCCGTGTCGCTGATCACAGCGCAATTGAAGCAATTGATAGCCTAGCTGATAAATATGCTAAAGCAGGCAAACAATTACACTTGCGTCACTTAAGCCCAGACTGTATTCAGTTATTGCATAAAGCACGTGATTTAGTTGAAGTAAATGTCATTGAAGATCCACATTATAAAGTGGCATCAGATAAATTAGCTTAAAAATCAAGCTTAGGAAAAGCGAAGGCGGGATCGTCTTCGCTTTTTTTATATCTGCAGAATGCGGTAAGGCTATTAAAAATTAAGATAGGCGGCAGTGCTTTGTTCTCGTGACTATCGGTATAATAAAAATAATTATGAAAGGTAATCTGATATTTTGAATTGGCAATCATTAGTTGATAATCGACAACGCTTTTTCTGGGTGCTGCAAATTGCAGGCTGGATAGGGTATGCGTTAGTTAATTATATCGGCTCTAAAGTCTTTGAAATGCGTGATATTTACGTATTTGTTATTGTATTAAACGCTTACGCAGGCTGTTTAATGACAGTACCTTTGCGTTATATGTATCGTAAAGTCTGGAATGCCTCGCCATGGGTGTTGATGCTTGTTGTATTTGGGGCCTCTTATGTTACCGGTACATTGTGGGCTGTTGTTCAAAAATTCAATTTATGGGAAATCTACCGTCACGGTTACCGACCAAATGAATGGTTTTATTACTTTCAACAAGGCTTAGATTCGGTTTATATCATACTTTGTTGGAGTGGCTTGTATTTTGGTATTAAGTACTACCAGTTGTTGCAAAGTGAGCGCCAAAAAGCCCTTAAAGCAACCACCATGGCGCACGAAGCACAGCTTAAAATGCTGCGTTATCAACTTAATCCACACTTTTTATTTAATACTTTAAATGCCATCTCAACCTTAATTTTGGTTAAAGAGAACAAAGATGCGAATTTAATGGTATCTAAATTGAGTGACTTTTTACGTTACACACTCAATACCGATCCGATTAAGAAAGTACCGTTAGAGCAAGAAATTCACGCTTTGATGTTGTACTTAGAGATTGAAAAAGTACGCTTTGATGAACGTTTACAAGTTAACGTCGAAGTAAGCGAACAGGCAAAAGAAGCCTTAGTACCAAGTTTGATCCTCCAGCCTATTATCGAGAACTCGATTAAATATGCGATAGCGCAATTAAATGAAGGCGGTGTGATTGATATTAAAGCACAAGTTTTTGCAAATGAACTATTATTGGAAGTAGGCGATAATGGTCCTGGCACTGAGCTAAAAAATGGCCAACTGGTTAATTCACAAGGCGTTGGCATAGCAAATACACAGGACCGCTTAAAAACACTTTATGAGAACAACTACTCATTCGTTCTCTCTGACAATACGCCAAGTGGATTAAAAGTTAATCTGCGCGTTCCGTTTGAAAAGGCTGTTAAGAAATGAGCAAAATTAGAACTTTGATCGTTGACGATGAACCGTTAGCACGTAAAGGCTTAGCTGTTCGACTATCTGAGTTTGACGATATAGAAGTCATTCGTTTATGTAGCAATGGTCAAGAAGCAATTGATGAATGCGTATCAGGCAATATTCAATTGGTTTTCTTAGATATTCAAATGCCAAATATGAACGGTTTTGAGGTGGCACGTGCACTTAGTGAAAGTGTTAACCCATTACCAGCAATTGTATTTGTTACAGCTTTTGATCAGTTTGCTGTTAAAGCATTCGAGATTCATGCGTTGGATTATATTCTTAAACCAGTCGATGACAACAGACTAAAACAGGCGGTAGAAAAAGTGCATACCTATTTAAAAACGCAACAAGATAACGCCCATAAGAAAAAACTAGCGAGCTTTGTTGCAGGTATTACCGGTAATAATTGCGAAGAAATTTTAAAGAAGTTAGCAACGGGCGATAGCCTAGCTGATCGTCGTTATCCTGAATCGTTAGCAGTAAAAGAGCAGGGCGAGATTGTTCGTGTCCCTGTGGTGACAATTCAATGGGTCGATGCGGCTGGTGATTATATGTGTCTACATTGCCAAGACGGGCAAACGCATATTCTTCGTAAAACAATGAAAGAGCTTGAACAAGAGCTTGATCCACAATTATTCGTGCGTGTTCATCGCAGCGCAATTGTGAATACAAAACAAATTAGCAAACTTGTTACCCAAGTGAGCGGTGAGTATCTTTTAGTGTTAGATAACGGCCAAGAATTAAAAGTAAGCCGTAGTTATCGCGACAAAGTGAAAGCAGCTCTGGCGAGCTAATAGCTGTTTAAAACTAAAAACTAACTTAGTTAAAAACAAAAAAGGCGCAATAAATTGCGCCTTTTTTAATGAATAATTGTAACAGTTTAAACGGTTACAATTTTCATCGTGTTTGTCGCACCAATCGTTTCCATCGCATCACCGTGAGTTAAAATCACAGTATCACCAGCAACAAGCGAGCCTTGCTCAACAAGTGTGTTTAATGCGTCACGTACCATGCTGTCATCTTCACATTTCGTTGAATCGAAGAATACAGGGTAAACACCACGGTAAAGTGCCGTTTGACCAAGTGTGCTTGCATGGCGTGATAACGAATAAATTGGTAAGCCAGAACTAATGCGCGACATTAATTTAGCTGTGCTGCCTGATTCAGTCAGTGTCACAATCGCTTTTACAGAATCAAGGTGGTTAGCTGCATACATCGCCGATAACGCAATTGATTCTGCATTTGAAGAAAAACGGCTGTCTAAACGGTGTTTAGAAACGTGTGTTTCTTTTTGTGATTCGGCACCTAAACAAACGCGAGCCATAGTCGCTACAGTTTCTTCAGGGTAGTCACCAGCAGCTGTTTCAGCTGATAGCATAACGGCATCAGTACCATCTAATACGGCGTTTGCAACGTCCATAACCTCAGCACGTGTTGGCATTGGGTTATCGATCATAGATTCCATCATTTGTGTTGCAGTCACAACAGTACGGTTAAGTGAACGAGCACGGCTAATGATAAGCTTTTGTTTACCAACAAGTGCTGCATCACCAATTTCAACACCTAAGTCACCACGCGCAACCATTACTGCGTCAGATGCTAGAACGATATCGTCAATTGCTTCAACAGTTTCAACTGCTTCTGCACGTTCGATTTTTGCAAGAAGTTGTGCGTTTGAGCCCGCAGCTTCTGCTAAAGAGCGAACATAACGCATATCATCGCCACTACGTGGGAATGATACAGCAATATAATCAACACCGATTTCAGTCGCTGTGATTAAGTCTTCTTTATCTTTATCAGTAAAAGCAGGGGCTGTTAAACCACCACCTAAACGGTTAATACCTTTATTGTTCGAAAGCACACCGCCAACAGTTACTGTTGTATGTACTAGGGCACCATCAACGCTATCAACTGTTAATTGAATCAAGCCATCGTTTAAAAGAAGTAAGTCACCTGATTTAACATCATTTGGCAATTCTTTATAGTCGATACCAACAGCATTAACGTCGCCTTGACCTTTTTCCATTTTTGCATCTAGGGTAAATTTTGCACCTACTTCAAGGTTTACTTTACCGTCTTTAAACGTTGATACACGAATTTTAGGACCTTGTAAGTCTGCAAGGATAGCAACGTGTTTGCCTAAACGCTTAGCAATGCTACGTACCGCATCTGCGCGGTCTTTGTGATCTTGTGCTACGCCATGTGAGAAGTTCAAACGAACCACATTTGCACCTGCACGAATAATTTTTTCTAGGTTGTTATCGCGATCGGTTGCCGGTCCAAGGGTCGCAACAATTTTTGTGCGTCTTAGCATCAAATTCTCCTGTGCGCTTAAATTTTTAAGCGAATTGATGGTTATCTATTAAAATGTCGTGCTATAAACCTTCTTCATTGGCTTATACATCTGCACGAAGTAGAACTCATAAGTAAAAAATGATTGTTTTTACTTATGAGGATCTGGCTCTTTGTATTAATTATAGAGTATACAAAGGGTGAATGACGTTATTATGACACCGGTGTCAGGTAGCGTCAATACACATACCTTTTTAAAGGGTATTATAAAAATCTGGTCCGATGCCTTAGTAATTTTGATATACTGAGTGCAACGTCGCTTCATGATTTCGATGATTTATCTCAAGTTGGCTTACAAGCTCGCATTTTTGGGCTGCTTGGGTATAATGCGCGCGTAATTATTTTGATTAACTAACCAATAGTTGTTACCGAGGAGGACACTAAATGCAAGTTGCATTAGTAGGGTTAGGCGTTATGGGTAAAAATCTTGCCCTCAACCTGATTGAAAAAGGGCTGACATTAGTAGCTTATGATAAAAACCCAGATGCGGGTGCCGAGTTACTAAGCTGTGCGAAAGCACTAGGTTTGGCAGACCGTTTACATATTGTGTCTGATTTAAATGATATGGTTAGACGCTTAGAGCCGCCTCGTTCGATTCTACTTTTAGTTCCTGCTGGTGAATTGGTTGATAAAGTATGTACAGAGCTTGCAGAAGCAGGTGTTGACTGTGATGACATTATCGTAGATTGCGGCAACAGTAACTATAAAGATGGCATTAGCCGTAAACTTAAATATCAAAACAAATTTGAATTTGCCACTATGGGTATTTCTGGCGGTGCAGAAGGTGCACGTCACGGCCCTGCAATGATGGCAAGTGGTTCAGAAGGCGGCTGGGAGCGTGTTGAGCCGTGGTTTGAAAAAGTAGCGGCAAGCTACAAAGGCGAGTCATGTTTCGCGCGTGTAGGTCAATCTGCAAGTGGTCACTTTGTGAAAATGGTTCATAACGGTATCGAATATGCGTTAATGCAATTAATTGCTGAAATGTATCAATTACTGCGTTTAGGTACTAATCGTTCACCAAAAGAAGTGGCTGACATCTTCAATGAATGGTCAGAAGGCACTTTAAATAGCTACTTACTGTCAATTTCAAGCCATATCTTAAGCCTTGAAACGACAGAAGGTGAGCCGCTCGTTGATTTAATCGACAATAAAGTTGGCGCGAAAGGCACGGGTTTATGGACTGCACAAAATGCTCTAGAGCTTGGTATTGCAGTGCCATCACTAGTTGCAGCTGTTCAAGCTCGTCACTTAACAAATACCTGTGATACGCATGCTGCAAAAGAAATGACTTACGCTGCTAAAGCAACGGATACCGTTGATTTAGATTTAGCTGAGTTAAAAGATGCATTTACATTGGCAAGTTTACTTGCTTATCGTCAAGGCTTAGCGCTTATCAAAGGTGCGTCACGTGCGCATCAGTGGAAAGTTGATCTTTCTAAAACGCTACAGACATGGCGCGCAGGTTGTATCATCCGTGCTGATTACTTAGACAATGTCGCTGAAGGTGTAGAATTTATTGATTCTATGCAGCGTGAATCAGCAGCATTACGTAAGGTAACGGGTGCAGCCGTTGCATCTGGTTTAGCTTTCCCTGTGTTAACAGCAACACAAACTTACATCGCAACGTTAACAACGCCGAGTAATGGTCATCTTGTACAAGCACAACGTGACTACTTTGGTGAGCATGGCATTAAAACTCACAGTGGTGAGATTTGCCATTTAACTGACTTAGTTGAGATTGACGAAAAAGTTCGTTAATTATCAAAGTATAAAAAAAGGCACCCTTAGGTGCCTTTTTTGTATCTACTGTATTTAACGGCTTAACTCACCGCGTAGGTTGTCTTGCATCAAGTGACTAATCGTCTCTACTTCAAGCTTTTGACTAAATAGGTAGTGTAACTTGGTCAAACATGCTTCTAATGTCATATCGTAGCCACTGATCACGCCACAGTTTAATAAAGCATTACCGGTTGCATAACCGCCCATATTAACATGGCCTTTTAGACACTGTGTTAGGTTAACAATCACCATGCCACGTTTGCTTGCGTCATTAAGAATATCTAAAAATGCGGGATCTTGCGGGGCATTCCCCACACCAAAGCTCAGTAAAACAAGTGCTTTGATATTGTCATTAACTAAGCTTTTCCCCACCTCAGGACTGATCCCAGGATATAAGTAAAGTACACCAATAGGCTGTGGCGTGATATTCGATACCTGTAGTTCGTTATCAACGTAAGGGCTAAGTTGACCTTTGATTAGTTGAATATTAATTCCTGATAGTGCTAATGGTTCAAGGTTTGGTGATGCAAACGCATCAAAGCCATCAGCATGGGCTTTTGTCGCACGGTTACCACGGAATAATTGATTATTGAAAAACAGGCTTACTTCTGCAATTGGATAATTAGCGGCTAAATACATTGCATTCAGTAAGTTGACTTGGCCATCAGAACGAAGTTGCGACAAGGGAATTTGCGAGCCTGTCACAATCACAGGTTTCGTTAGGTTTTCGAACATGAAAGACAAAGCAGAAGCCGTGTAGGCCATGGTATCGGTGCCATGTAAAACCACAAAGCCATCATAGTCTTGGTATTTACTCTTAATATCGTCAGCAATTAATTGCCAGTGGGCAGGGGACATATCTGAAGAATCAATGAGTGGGCAATATTCGTGAATATCAAACAAAGGCATTTCATCACGATTAAACTCTGCATTATTGACCACTGTTTCGGTTAAAAAACCCTCTGCCGGTACATAGCCGCGGCTCGATTTTTTCATACCGATGGTACCACCCGTATAGGCGATATATATACGTTTACGTTTCATAAAAAAAGCCCAGTTAAATAACTGGGCTTAGTATACCTAAAATCGTTTAGCTAAGTAACTTATTGAATTACATTACACACTAAACAACGAGCGTAAACGCCTTGTGGATCGTTGTAATCTTTTAGGTTATCAATTTCACTACTTAACTGATTAATAAGGCTTTGTAAGTTAGCTTGTGTTGCTAGTACTGAGTGTGATGAATCAGACTTAGCAAAGAAACTCTTAACAGCCGCTGTGCCAAAGATATCTTGCAGCATTTGCTCTTGTGGTGTTAATGACTGTTTGATGGTCTTAACATCATAATGATTAAGTTTAGCAAGCTCAGCAGCAGCCTTAATTGCATCTTGCTTATCGCCAAGTTTATCAACTAAACCCAGTTCTTTTGCTTGAGTTGCAATCCATACACGGCCTTGGGCAATTTTATCAACTTGCTCAGGGGTCATGTTACGTGCTTCAGCTACGACATTTAAAAAGCGTTTATATGCATTTTCAACGCTCATTTGAATGATGTTTGACATCTTCTCATCTAGTGGACGTGCAATAGAGAAGCCAGCAAGGTCAGTTGTTGCAACACCGTCAGAGTAAATACCTAACTCAGCCATGGTGTTTTCAAACGTCATGAAAGTACCGAATACACCAATTGAACCTGTAATTGTGCTAGGGGCTGCCCAAATTTCATTGGCAGCTGATGCAATCCAATAACCACCTGACGCAGCTACTGAGCTCATTGATGCGATAACCGGTTTACCTGCTGCTTTAAGTGCTAATACTTCAGCACGAATAACTTCAGAGGCAAACATACTACCACCACCTGAATCGATACGAAGCACAACCGCTTTCACTTTATCATCAAGACGTGCTTTACGAAGTAGGGCGGCTGTAGAGTCACCACCGATTTCACCTGCTTTACGTTCGCCATCAACAATGGTGCCTTTAGCTACAACAACAGCTACTTTTTCAGTAATTGGGTTATCGAACTCAACAGGCGGTTTTACAAGTGATAAATACTCACGGAAGCTTACTTGTTTAAATGTTTTACCTGTTTCTTCAGCACCGACTAATTCAATAAGTTGCTGGCGAATTTGTTGCGATGTTTTTAAAGAATCAACCCATTGATTATTTAACGCGTACTGACCTGAGTTACCGTCAACTGCTTGCATTTTTGCAAGGTAAACATCCATATCTTCATCAAAATTGCTTTCATCGAATGGACGGCTCGCTGCAACGTCAGTTTTGTACTCGTTCCAAAGTGCAGTTAACCAAACGCTGTTCGCTTCTTTTGCCGCATCTGACATATCATTACGAATGAATGGTTCAACCGCTGATTTATAAGTTCCCACACGGAAAATATGTTGAGTCACTTTTAACTTTTCAAGCGCGTCTTTGAAGTACAGTGGGAACATACCATAGCCTTCAATGCTCACACCACCATATGGGTGCATAGACACTTCATTGGCATGGGCAGCAATATAATATTGTGCTTGTGTATAGTAGTAGCCCGTCGCAATAACTTGCTTGCCTGCATCTTTAAACGCATCAATTGCTTTAGTTATTTGTTTTAGCTTATTAATGTGCGCGCTTGGCATTTTTTGTAGGTCAAGAAGCATAACAGTGATGCGATCATCTTTAGTTGCTTCGTTGATCACTTCAATGACATCATCAAGAAGAATTTCTGATGGCGCTTCTTTGCCCATAGTTGCATCGTTGATGGCTGCTTCTACAGGATCAACATAGGTTTTTTCTTCAACAATAGGGCCATTTAAGTTTAGGCGTAGCACGGTTCCGTCTGCTACTTTTACTTGATCTTCTTCACCTGTTATGGCGACAAAGAAGAGTATTACTAGTAATAGAAATAATATGTTTAGGACCAAACGGCGGGAAAAATTAATCCCGGTCCAAATGCCTTTAAATATCTTTGCTAGCAAAATAAATCCTTAATTCAGTACAGCTTAGTAGTGAACTCATCTTAGCTTAGAATAACTTTAAAATTAACTGTTAAATAGTAACAGAGTGTTTAAAACGACAATTTGCTACAGATTAATTACGAGTGAAAAGTTGATTATTCTAAGTTATTGCCGCAGAATCTATTTCAAATAGAGGTTCGACCAGTTAACGGGGCACACAATGTTAGAACAAAAATTACAATTACCGCATACCGAACTTCGTAATCGTTTGGTTATGGGCTCAATGCATACCGGCTTAGAAGAAGGCTGGCATAACCGTAAACGCTTACGTGCATTCTACGAAGCACGTGCTAAAGGTGGCACGGGCTTGATTATTACAGGTGGCTACAGCCCAAATATTCGTGGCAAGTTATCTCCGTTCGCATCAACATTTAATTCTTTCTATGATGTGATCAAGCACAAAGCATATACAGAAGCCGTGCATCAACATGGCGGAAAAATTTGCTTACAATTATTGCATGCAGGTCGCTACGCGTATCATCCATTCAATCAAGCACCAAGCTCGATTCAGGCTCCTATTAATCCATATAAACCTAAAGAAATGTCGTTAGGATCGATTAAAAAAACCATCAAAGACTTTGCAAACTCAGCAAAACTGGCTGAAAAAGCAGGCTATGACGGTGTTGAAATTATGGGTTCTGAAGGCTATTTGATTAATGAATTCATGGCTAACCACACCAATAAAAGAACAGACAACTATGGTGGTAGTCTAGAAAACCGTATGCGTTTGGCGGTAGATATTGTTAAAGCTGTACGCGCTAAAGTAAGTCAAAAGTTCATTATTATATTTCGTTTGTCTGTGATGGATTTAATTCCTAATGGATCAACACCCGATGAAGTAAAGCAACAAGCCCTGGCACTTGAACAAGCTGGCGTTGATATCTTTAACACTGGTATCGGTTGGCACGAAGCTCGTGTCCCAACCATTGCCAGTATGGTACCAGCAGGTGCCTTTAAAGAAGCATCAAAACGCTTAAAAGATACGGTATCAGTGCCAGTTATCGCGGTTAACCGTATTAACACTCCAGAAATTGCCAATGGAATTTTAGAAGCAGGCGAGTCTGATTTAATCTCAATGGCACGTCCTTTATTGGCTGATCCTGAGTTCTTTAATAAGTACGCGAATAATAAAGCTGAGCAAATTAATATTTGTATTGGCTGTAATCAGGGCTGCTTAGACCATGTATTTAAAAATAAACGTGCTACCTGTTTGGTTAACCCACAAGCTGCGTTTGAATTAGATTATAGCCTTGAAAAAGCACCATCTTCTCGATTAGTACTGGTTGTAGGTGCAGGCCCTGCAGGCCTTGCTGCAAGTTGTTACTTAGCAGCGAAAGGTCACAAAGTGACTTTAATTGAACGTAAAGAACAAATGGGTGGCCAATTTAATTTAGCCATGCAAGTACCGGGTAAAGAAGACTTTAACCATACCCTTAACTACTTTACTAATGAATTAAAGCGTTTAAATGTCGATTTACAGCTAGGCACTGAATTTACCGACAACATGCTTAATCAATACGATGATGTGGTGTTTGCAACAGGTGTGCGTCCGCGTGAAGCGAAAATCGAATGCAGTGATGGCAAACGAGTATTCGCTTACGATGAAGTCATTCGTGGTGAAGTAGAACTCGGTGAGAAAATTGCGATTTTAGGTGCCGGTGGTATCGGTTTTGATATGGTTGCCTTTTTAAGTGAACACAAAGGACAAACAATTGAGCAGTTCAAAACTCAATGGGGTATTGAATGCGAAGCCGCGCCCGAAAAAGACAATCGCCAAATTTACATGCTTAAGCGAAGTGCAGGGCGGTTTGGTAGTGAACTGGGTAAAACAACGGGGTGGATCCATCGTCAAGTTGCCAAACAGCACGGTGTTAAACAAATCGCTGAGTGTCAGTATCTAAGCTTTGATAAGCAAGGTTTGAAGATTACTGTAAAAGGTGAAGAGCAAATCCTCGATGTTGATACTGTGATTGCCTGTATTGGTCAGGTGTCTAATACTGAAACGTTCGACAATCAAACCGAAAACGCTAAAGTTCACGTGATTGGTGGCGCAAAACTAGCTGCTGCTATCGATGCTAAACGTGCGATCTTTGAAGCGCTACAAGTTGCTCGTAAAATTTAATTGAAAGTAAACTAGAAAACGTGCGGTCTGTGTGATTAATCTATTTAGTCACGAGACCGCTATGTTGAACACACACCTAATACCCCTTTACCAACGCGTCTTAAATAAACTGCAGTTTCTAGATGGGCTTCCCAGCCTGTTAATTCGCTTGATCTTAGCCCCAGTGATGATCATTGCCGGCTTTAATAAACTAGCTTTGAGCGGTGATGTAACTCACATCTATCAATACTTTTTAGCGTCAGAAGATATTGTTGCTTGGTTCGGCAATAGTGAATGGGGTTTAGGCCTACCCATGCCCTCTGTATTAGCTTTTTTAGCTGCATGGACTGAGTTTTTAGGAGGGATCTTTATATTATTGGGTTTATTTACTCGTTTAACCGCAATTCCGTTGATGATCACTATGTTGGTTGCTGCGACGACCGTGCATGCTAGTAATGGCTGGTTTGCTGTAACACCCACAGATGCCAGCACGAGCCCTGCAAGAGTGCTGAATTGGCTTGCAATACCAGGAAGTGAAGCTAGTTTAGTTAATTCAAATGAAGCCAGTGAGCGATTAACGAAAATGCGTGAGTTGCTAGAAACACATGGTTATACAGAGTACCTCTATGCAAAAGGGAAACCAGTGATATTAAATAATGGTATTGAGTTTTCGGCTATCTATTTTGTGATGTTATTAAGTTTATTTTTTACAGGCGGTGGTCGTTTCGTCAGTATTGATTATTGGTTAACTAGAAAAGTATCGAATAGCTTTATTGCTCATAAAGATCAATGATAAGCTTGGGCTTTCTGCCCCTATTAATAAGGGGCGTCGTACTTAAGCATTTACGGAATATTCATGGACGCTTTAACGCTATTACAAACTCGACAATCAGATCCTCGCCTTATCGCACCAGGGCCTACAGCTGAACAACTTGACATAATTAAGCGTGCAGCCATTAAAGTACCCGATCATGGTTGTATTGCGCCTTGGCGTTTTATTGTGGTTGAAGGCGACGCACGTAATAAATTGGGTGAAATTTACCATCAAGCCGCTGTTGCTGAAAACCAAGATGATAGAACCATTGAGCGTGCTAAAGAGCTACCGCTGCGTTCACCTATGATGATCATTGCCATTGCGGATGTGAAAGAAAATCCAAAAGTGCCACGTATCGAACAGGTTCAAAGTGCGGGCTGTGCAGTACTCGCTATGCAACAAGCCGCATTTGCTCAAGGTTTAGGGGGAATTTGGCGCACAGGTTATTTTGCACAAAGCCCTGCTGTTAAAGCGGCACTTGGCTGTAAAGAAGACGATGAAATTGTAGGTTACCTCTATTTAGGTACGCCAGAAATTGACATTAAAAAACCTATTAGGCACAAACCTGAGTCGTTTTTTGAGAATTTATAAATAGTAGGAACTTTTATACAGTTAAGCAGTCAGACACTATTAAGCTTACTTATGTTAGTTTTTTCAGATTTAGCTTAGCTGTAAGAAGCGCACGGATGCAAAAAACGAAATAATTCTTCTTCAGTGTGTTTTTTAATCGGTTATTTTTTGTTAACGTATGGATGGTCTTAAAAAAATAACGATAAAGAAGACGAGAACAATGGGAAACTTATTTTTACGTGAAAAAGAAAATTGGTTCGCTTGGTCAGTTTGGGGCGTAATAGGCGCTGTAGTAACCTTCTTAGTTGCTATGTCTACGAAGCAACCTCATTACCTTGGCTTATCTGCTGTAGTAGTATTATTTCTACTTACATGGTGGATGCAAAGTACTAAACGATTCGATTTTGGCCGCGCTTTTAAAATTTGTTGCTACGTTTTAACGATCACCTGTTTACCCGCTTTCGCGTTAGTCATCATACCAAGTTACAATCTTAATAAAATTGATGTGATAGTGCAGGGCTCTGGATTTGCTTTAGTTAGTTTAATTGTTTGCTTAATTTGTTCATTAATTGCAAAACGGCCTAAACAGTATTACTGAAAATTACTTTTTTAAAGTTTTTTACAATTAAGACTTTACAACGAACGCGGTAAACACTATTATGCGCGCCGTACGGAGAGATGGCAGAGTGGTCGAATGCACCGGTCTTGAAAACCGGCAGGGGTTTGTAGCCCCTCTAGGGTTCAAATCCCTATCTCTCCACCATTATTTAAAAAACCGCCTAATTGGCGGTTTTTTGCTATCTGGAGATAAGTAATGTCTACAAGCGAGTCTTCTTCTACACAAATGCGCATAATTAAACATGTTTTGCTTTGGTGTATCTTTTCTTATTTTTATCACAGCGGCATTAATGTGCTTGTCGCTATGGCCCATGATGCGCAGCCCGACTACGGTTTATTGTCTTCGATTGCTTATGGTATCGGCTTTAATGTATTAGTCGGTCATTTGATCAGTAAGTATGATAAACATTGGCCATTAATTGCTGCTGCTGTTATTGCAACTGTGGGTCTTATTGCTGTGCCTTTAGTTATGTTCGGTAAAGAGGGGTTAATGAATGGGATTTTTATTGCCTCAATGATTGCCACACTAGCTGTTTCTACATTTGTGATTGCTAAAATAAAGCAGCGAATTAGTGCAAACACTGAGCAAACGCAGTAAAACTAAGCGATATTCGTCGTTTTTTTATGTTAGTATGGGCACGTCTTTTAACTAAATAAACGTGAATTAAAAACATGTCAGATAATTTTACAACAGACGCTGAAAAAGCAAGTTACGGTATTGGTTTACAAATGGGTGAGCAATTAAAAGCAAATCCATTCGAAGGTTTAAACTTAAATTCTGTATTTGAAGGTATGAAAGACGCATACACTGGTAACGATTTCCAAGTTGAAATCCCAGCAATTCAAGCAGCTTTCGAGAAAATCAATGCTGAGATCCAAGCTCGTCGTGAAGAAGAAGCTAAAGTTCTTGCAGCTGAAGGTATCGCATTCTTAGAAGAAAACGCGAAGCGTCCAGAGATCACAGTTACTGAATCAGGTCTTCAATTTGAAGTATTAACTGCAGGTGAAGGTGAAAAACCAACTGCTGATTCAACTGTTCGTACGCACTACCACGGCACATTAATCAACGGCACTGTATTTGATAGCTCTTATGAGCGTGGTCAACCAGCTGAGTTCCCAGTAGGTGGCGTTATTAAAGGTTGGACTGAAGCACTTCAAATGATGGGCACTGGTTCAAAATGGCGTTTATACGTACCTCATGAGCTTGCTTACGGTGAGCGCGGTGCAGGTGCAGCAATCGCTCCTTTCTCAACGCTAATCTTTGACGTTGAGTTATTAGAAATTATCTAATCGATTTCTAATAGACATAAAAAAACCTGCTTAATGCAGGTTTTTTTATGTCTGAAGGAATAGCGAATTAGCTATTTGCTTCAGCGTATTCTTTACACGCAGCGGTGTCTTCGCATTCACCATAAAGGTAAAGAGAGTGGTTAGTAAGCTTGATGCCATTCTCTTTTGCGATTTCTTCTTGACGACGTTCAATTGTATCGTCTTCGAACTCAACAACTTTACCACATTTTAGGCACACTAAGTGGTCATGGTGAGTGCTACCTGATAATTCAAATACTGACTTGCCACCTTCGAAATGGTGACGAGAAACAATACCTGCATCATCAAATTGGTTAAGAACACGGTAGACAGTTGCAAGACCAATCTCTTCGCCTTTGTCTAAAAGAATTTTATAGACATCTTCAGCGCTGATGTGTTGGTTGTCCGGAGATTGTAGAATCTCTAAAATTTTAATACGTGGCAAGGTTACTTTTAACCCTGCTTTTTTTAATTCCAAGTTGTGATCAGTCATTCAATCTGTCTCAATTTTATTTAGTTATACTAGGCATCATAAAGATGCACACGACACATTAGCAACTATTAGAATAACGTGCCTAGTTATTAAGTGCAAAGAACAATTCGTTTAATTGCCGATTTTTCAGACAAATATGAACTGGTTGTGCATCTTTACATCAGCTAGTAAATGCGAGTAGTACTTGTTATTAATCAGCAAGTTCCGCTAAACACATTTCATCATAAACCTGAGCACACCAGTCTTTAACACGCTTTTCAGTCAATTCTGGTTGACGGTCTTCATCAATACCTAAACCAACGAAATGGCCGTCATCTACTAGTGCTTTTGAAGCTTCAAAGTCGTAGCCTTCAGTTGACCAATGACCCACTACAATTGCGCCACGCTCAGTAACGATATCGTTGATCATGCCCATTGCATCTAAGAAGTATTCTGCATAGTCTTCTTGGTCACCACAGCCGAAAATAGCAACTAGTTTACCTTCGAAGTCAACTTCTTCTAATTCAGGGAAGAAATCATCCCAGTCACATTGTGCTTCACCGTAGTACCAAGTTGGAATACCGAATAACAATAAATCGAATTCAGCAATCTCTTCTTTAGAACTCTTTGCAATGTCATGAACCGCTACAAGCTTTTTACCTAATTCCTTTTGAATCATTTTAGCTACGTGTTCAGTATTGCCTGTGTCGCTTCCGAAAAAAATACCTACGCTTGACATGGATTTAAAACCTTCTATCTATCAATAGCCAATCTTTCTTGTAAAATTGTTTCAATCAACGCGCTACGGCTAATATTCTGCGCATCTGCCATATCGCTTAACGCTTGATATAACTGTGATGAAACCTTAAATTCTACACGCTTTAAACCACGTGCTTTATCTCGCTTTATTTGATTACGTTTGTTTACTTTTAATTGCATATCTCGAGGTAGGGGATTTGTTTTCGGCCTACCTGGACGCTTTTCGTATTCAAATAAATCGGGTGTTGTTCTATCTGTTTCTGACTTTGCCATGTCTAGCCCACACCTGCGCCTTGCCAGAAGACTTGAATAAGTCCTTTCGCTATAAACCCAGAACAGCCTAAAAATAGCACTAACCAAACGATGTATCGGCCAAATCGTGGTACATCACCTTTTTTAAGGACGTCTTGAATTGCCATTCCAATAAAAAAGAAAATACCGGCTAAGCCAAAATACAACCCTAAGGTATCAAATTCGTTAATTAACTGACTGACCATCAACGTATAAACCTTTAAATTAAACGGCGCGTACTATAGCACACAAATTTGTAATAATTTAGTGCGCACGATCAAAAACAGCGAATTTTATCAGGCCAATTATTGCGCTAAAAAATCACTGATTGCTTTATTTACAGCAAGTGGTTTTTGCGCATGAAGCCAGTGACCTGCACCATGAATAATTTTTGCTTTCGCATTAGGAAATAACGCCATAATAGCAGGGCGGTGCTCTGCTAAAATATAGTCTGAATCATTACCTTTAACGAATAAAGTATCACATAAACAAGAATCATTTTCATCAACTTGCGCTAAAATATTTTCATATTGCTGGTATAACACCGCTAAATTAAAGCGCCATTGATAGTGACCTTGCTCATTCTTGGCAAAGCTTTTTAATAAAAACTGACGCACACCCATTTCATCAATGTGTTTGGCAAGAATTTCATCAGCTGCTTTTCTATCACTGACATTCGATTGTGCAACTTCGTTAAGGCCTGCAAAAATAGCACTGTGCCTTGGGTTATTCGCAACAGGAGAGATGTCTAACACAACAAGTTTATCAATAAGCTGTGGGTGATTAAGAGCTAATTGCATGGCTACTTTGCCACCCATTGAGTGACCTATGATGTGCGCTTTACTAATATTTAGATGTTCAAATAATTCACTGACATCTTTCGCCATAGCGTGATAATTCATCGTATCGCTGTGGAATGACTTACCATGATTACGCAAATCGATATTCGTTACGCGGTAATTTTCAGATAAAGCTTTAGCAATAACATTGAGGTTTTCAAGCGAGCCAAACAAACCGTGGATCAATACAACGTCTGAACCTTGACCCATTTGTTGGTAGTTTAATAGCATTTTCAACTCCTAATTTTAATGGCAGTATTTTGCCTAGTGAAATTACAAATTGCAAAACATAGAGAATTGCTGCGAGCTTAGGTATAATCATTGAGAACTTTTAAAATGTGACCCGTAAAGACAGGAATAACATGAAAAAAATCGACATAGACGACGAGTTATATCAATACATCGCAAGTAACACGCAAAGTATTGGTGAAAGTGCATCAACCATTTTACGTCGTTTATTAAACCTCTCTGATGGCACTAATGCCCCAGTTGAAACAACGACTACCAAAACTGAACAAGAAACCCCAGTTGTTGAAGTACAAGAAGAAATAAAACAAGAATTAAGCCCGCAATCGAGCACTGAAGATACAGAACATGCAGTTGAGACTGTCACAGCACCGACACAAGTTAAAGGTAATGTGTTCAATGTTCTTAATAAAGAAGAGCTCGCAATGCAAAAAGGTGTTGTTGGTCGTTTCTTATTTATTCTTGCGGCTCTTTATAGAACGCATAAAACTGATTTTGCAAATGTGCTTGAGATTAAAGGCCGTGACCGTGTGTATTTTGCAACAAGTAAAGAAGCATTACTTGAAAGCGGTAGCAGCATGAATCCAAAAAATATCACTGATACTGAGTATTGGGTGATGACAAATTCAAACACAACCAGAAAGAAAATGATGCTTCACGAAGTAGCACTGTGCTTAGGTTACAGCGCAGATGAAGCAGAAAAAATACGTGATTACTTATAATCCATAAGGAAATAATATGGCGATTCATCCAGATGCAGGCAAGCCTGCACCGCAAGAAAGCTTAGTGAATGTACCAAAACTGATCTCAGCTTATTACTTAAATGAACCAGACCTAGAACAAAATCCAGAACATTGCGTTGCATTTGGTACGTCTGGCCATCGTGGTTGTTCGTTCGATGTAAAATTTAATGAATCGCATATTTTAGCGATCACGCAAGCAATTTGTGATTACCGTAAAGAAAACAATATTTTTGGCCCACTTTTCTTAGGTAAAGATACTCACGCGTTAAGTGAAGCAGCTTTTAATTCTGCAATTGAAGTACTTGTAGCGAACGAAGTACAAGTCATAGCACAAGAAAATGATGACTACACACCAACACCCGTGATCAGCCATGCTGTTGTTTGCCATAACAAAGCAAACCCAAATGAACTTGCTGATGGTATTGTGGTAACACCTTCACATAATCCACCAGAAGATGGCGGCTTTAAATATAATCCGCCAAATGGTGGTCCAGCTGATACTGATGTAACAAAGTGGATTGAAGACAGAGCAAACCAATTATTGTTAGAAGATTTGGTAGAAGTAGAGCTATTCCCTTACGCAAAAGCATCACGCTCTGGCTTTATTAAGTATCAAGATTTGATTACACCTTATGTTGATGATTTAGTTAATATCGTTAATTTAAAAGCGATTAGCGATGCAAAAATCAAAATTGGTGTGGATCCACTTGGTGGTTCAGGTATCAATTTCTGGCCAGTTATTGCAGAAAAATATAATTTAGACTTAACGGTCGTAAATAAGTCTGTTGATCCAACATTCTCGTTCATGCCTTTAGATAAAGATGGCAAAATCCGTATGGATTGTTCATCTCCTTATGCAATGACAAACCTTATTGCATTAAAAGATGACTACGATATTGGCATTGGCAACGACCCTGATTATGACCGTCACGGTATTGTTACGCCTGACGGCTTAATGAACCCAAATCACTTTTTAGCGGTCGCTATTGATTACTTACTAAATAACCGTGAATGGTCAAACGATGTTGCAATTGGTAAAACGCTCGTATCTAGCGGTATGATTGATAAAGTCGTTGCACGTAATAACCGCGAAGTAAAAGAAGTCCCAGTAGGCTTTAAGTGGTTTGTTGAAGGCTTAAGCAAAGGTACGCTTGCTTTCGGTGGTGAAGAAAGTGCAGGGGCGTCATTCTTACGCTTCGATGGTACAGTTTGGAACACAGATAAAGATGGCTTTATTTTAGGTCTACTTGCTGCTGAGATTTTAGCAGTAACGGGTAAAACACCGTCGCAGCTTTACAAAGAGCTTGAACAAGAGTTCGGTGCACCTATTTATAAACGTATTGATGCTCCAGCGAATGCTGAGCAGAAATCACGTTTAAAAGCGTTATCAGCAGATGATGTGACTGCTAGCACGTTAGCAGGAGACGCTATTACACAAAAGCTGACTCATGCTCCGGGTAACAATGCTGCTATTGGTGGTTTAAAGGTTGTGACTGAAAATGGTTGGTTTGCAGCACGTCCATCAGGTACCGAAGACATCTATAAAATTTACCTTGAATCATTCAAAGGTGAAGAACATCTAGCATTATTAGAAAAAGAAGCAAAGAAACTGGTTGATTCAGTAATTAGCTAATTTTTTTCATCTATCAAAACGGCTGATATTATCAGCCGTTTTTGTATTCTACTCTCACGCATTTTTAGGATAGAACAATGAGCTATTCAACCCCTTCATATCTTGACGAATTAAAATCTACCGGTGACTTCTTAACACTCACTCGCAACAATGAATTTTCACTTGAGCCAACGTCATTCACCCTTGAAAATGGCACAGAGGTCACAATTCATGATACGGGTATCATTGAGTTTCAACCAACACAGCAAACAAACAAAGATATTGTGCTTTCAAGTGCTATCCATGGTAACGAAACTGCGCCAATTGAGATCTGCGATCAATTAATCAAGTCAATCATTACAAACGAACTTGAACTGAAGCAGCGTGTTTTGTTTATTTATGGTAATCCTAAATCAATTAATATCGGTAAACGTTTTGTCGATGAAAACTTAAACCGCTTGTTTAATGGTCATCATACTATAGAAGGTATTGCCTTAAACCCTGAGCGAGTGCGTGCAAAGCTACTTGAAGATGTGGTTGCTGATTTCTTTGCTAGAGGCAGCGAGGGGAGTGAGCGTTTTCATTATGATCTACATACGGCAATTCGTGGTTCTAAAAATGAAAAGTTCGCAGTGTATCCTTTCTTACATGGTAAACCATGGAAAAAATCACAACTACAATTTCTACTTAGCTGTGGCGTAAATACAGTATTAATGATGAAATCTGCGGCTACCACCTTTAGTTACTACTCATCGTTTGTACATGGCGCTGATTCGTTTACAGTTGAACTAGGCCAAGTAAAGCCATTTGGTGAAAACGACATGTCACGATTTGAGAAAACCAAACAAACCTTAATTGCATTAATTAGCCAAGAATCGGTTCAATACAAAGAATTCAATGCAGAAGACTTTGAGTTGTTTTCAGTTTATAGAACAATAAACCGTACTTCAGAAGATTTTAGCTTTCCATTTGCTGATGATGTCGAAAATTTCACCGGGTTTGCAAAGGGGGAATTATTAGCTGTAGATGGTCAGACCAGATATGAAGCGGATGTAGACGGTGAAGCAATTATCTTCCCAAACGCAGATGTGGCCTTGGGTCAGCGCGCTTTGCTTACCGTTATCCCAATGCAAGTTGATAGCAACTTTATTTAAAATCTCTGCATTAACACCCACCTTTATTAAGTTAACTGTATGACTTTTATGGTTTTATTGTGTTGTATAGTTAACTTTCCATGCGTTTTTAGCCATTTAGCGCCTATTCGTCTATGATTAGTTGAATAACAACTTACGTTAACGTAAAGTGACGGCAGTTTAATTTAATTAGATTGAATATTGCGCAAACTTTATCCTTACAGCTTATGCTGATAAAAATACAAATAAGGGCAGTGGCGTAGGTTTCTGACAACGAAAGAAGGTAGGTTATGAGTAATCCAAATAACGTATCGCTAAACATTAATCATGAACTGTCATTTATTGATGGTCACGCATTAACGATCCCTACATTAAGCATTCTTAATGAGGAAGGCGACATCTACGAAGGTGCAACCGCACCTGATATCGACAAAGCAACAGCAATCCGTTTATACGAGACAATGCGTTTTATTCGTGCGCTGGATGAGCGTATGCAGGCTGCACAGCGTCAAGGTCGCGTAAGCTTTTACATGCAATGTTTAGGTGAAGAAGCGGCTGTAACTGCATCAGCAGCAGCCCTTGATCAAAACGACATGATCATGGCCCAATACCGTGAGCAAGCTGCTCTACGTTATCGTGGTTTTAGTCTTGACCAATTCATGAACCAAATGTTCTCAAATGAAAAAGATTTAGGTAAAGGCCGCCAAATGCCAATTCACTATGGCTCTCGCGAACTTAACTACATGACCATTTCATCACCGCTTGGTACACAAATTCCACAAGCAACAGGCTATGCGTACGGTCAAAAAGTACGTCATATTGATGCCCAAACTGGCGAGTTAAACAGCACAATTGATAACATCACTATTTGTTATTTTGGTGAAGGTGCTGCCTCTGAGGGTGATTTCCACGCTGGTTTAAATATGGCTGCGGTACATGAAGCTCCTGTTATCTTCTTTGCACGTAATAACGGCTATGCGATTTCAACACCTGCAGAAGAGCAATTTAAAGGCGATGGTATTGCATCACGTGGTGTCGGTTATGGCATTAAAACAATCCGTGTTGATGGTGCTGATGCTCTTGCTGTGTATGCTGCAACCAAAAAAGCCCGTGAGATTGTTACCACTCAAGGTGAACCTGTTTTAATTGAATCAATTGCTTATCGTTTAGGTGCTCACTCTACAAGTGACGATCCAAGCGGTTACCGTAGTAAAGATGAAGAAGCGAAACATAAAGGCTGTCCAATCGAGCGTTTCCGCAAGTGGTTATTAAAGCAAGGTTGGTTAGACGAGGCGCAAGACGCTAAAGATAAAGAAGCTATTCGTGAAGAGATCTTAGCGGCTCTTAAGCGTGCAGAGAAGGTTGCAAAACCTGCTTTAGAAGAGCTTATTTCTGACGTATACGATACGCCAATTCCATCACTGCAAAAACAATACGAACAATTAAAAGAGCATATTTTGCAGCATCCTGATGCTTATCCAACAACTGCAGGGAGATTAAAGTAATGGCTAAAATGAACATGCTTCATGCAATTAACTCTGCCCTTGATATCACCATGGCAGAGCATCCAAATGCCTGTATTTTTGGTGAAGATGTTGGTTATTTTGGTGGTGTATTCCGTGCTACATCCGGCTTACAAGAAAAATATGGTAAGCACCGTGTGTTCAATACACCATTAACAGAACAAGGTATTTTAGGTTTTGCCAATGGTTTAGCGGCATTTGGTGCGCCGGCATTAGCAGAAATTCAATTTGCAGATTATATTTTCCCTGCATTTGACCAAATCGTGAATGAATCAGCTAAATTCCGTTACCGTAGTGGTAATGAATTTAATGTTGGCAACCTAACAATTCGCACCCCTTACGGCGGTGGTATTGCGGGTGGTTTATATCACTCTCAATCACCAGAAGCTTATTTTGCTCATACACCAGGTTTGAAGTTGGTTGTACCGCGTAACCCGTATCAAGCAAAAGGCTTACTTCGTGCTTCAATCAAAGACAATAACCCTGTTATTTTCTTTGAGCCGAAACGTTTATACCGTGCATCAACTGGCGAAGTACCAGAAGAAGATTACAGCATTGAGCTTGGTAAAGCTGAAATCGTACAAGAAGGCACTGATGTCACTGTACTTGCTTGGGGTGCGCAGATGGAAATCATTGAAGATGCCGCTAAAAAAGCAGCAGAGCAAGGTATTAGCTGTGAAGTAATCGACCTACGTACCATTTTACCTTGGGATGTTGAGACTATTGCTAAATCAGTGACCAAAACGGGTCGTTTAGTGGTTAGCCATGAGGCACCTATTACCATGGTTTTGGTGCAGAAATCGTTGCAACAATTCAACAAGAGTGTTTCTTACACCTTGAGTCGCCAATTGCTCGCGTGTGTGGTTTAGATACACCATACCCATTAGCACTTGAAAAAGAATATGTGCCGGATGCACTTAAAGTGCTTGCTGCGATTAAGCAATCAGTAGAGTTTTAGGAGTCAGTATGTCTAAAGATTTTATCTTGCCAGATATCGGCGAAGGCATCGTAGAGTGTGAAATTGTTGAATGGTTAGTGGCAGAGGGCGAGTCAGTAAAAGAAGATCAGCCTATTTGTGATGTTATGACCGACAAGGCGCTTGTGCAAATTCCTGCTGTTCATGATGGTGTGATCAGTAAGCTTTATTATGCAAAAGGTGATATTGCAAAAGTTCATGCGCCATTATTTGCTATGGATGTTGATGGCGAAGCGCCAACACAAAGTGAACAAATGCAAGCTCCGGCAGTTACAACAGGGTCGGCTGAACACTTAGAAGACTTTATTTTACCAGATATCGGTGAAGGTATTGTTGAGTGTGAAATTGTTGAGTGGTTAGTTAGTGAAGGCGACGAAATCGTTGAAGACCAAGCTGTGTGTGATGTTATGACAGACAAAGCATTGGTACAAATTCCGGCTAAATACACAGGTAAAGTAGAAAAGCTTTATTATCAAAAAGGCGATATTGCAGCGGTTCACAGCCCATTATTCCAAATGAGCATTGCCGGCCAAAGCGCAGAGCCAGATGTAAGCTCAGCGGTAGTTAAAGCACAAACAAATGCAGCGACTAAACCTGCACAGAAGCCTGCGGCTTCAACAAACTTTAACAAACAACTTAATAAGAAAGCAGTTGCTTCACCGGCTGTTCGTCGTAAAGCCCGCGAACTTGATGTTGATTTAACACAAGTACCAGGCTCTGGTAAAAATGGCCGTATTTACAAGCAAGATATCGAAGATTTCTTGAATGAAACGCCAAGCAAAGCAGCATCACAACAAGCTGCGCCAAAGGCGGCAGAGCCTGTATCAACCGCAGCGTCTGCTGGTGGTCGTCGTGTTGAGCCAATTAAAGGCATTAAAGCGGTAATGGCGAAGCAAATGGTTGCCTCAGTTTCGACAATTCCTCACTTTACTTTCTGTGATGAAATTGACCTAACCAAACTGATTGCAATGCGAAGTGAGCTAAAAGAGCAGTATAAGCAACAGGGCGTTAAGCTCACGATGATGCCGTTCTTTATCAAAGCACTGTCGTTAGCGATTAAGCAATTCCCAGTGCTTAACTCGCAAGTGAATGATGATTGTAGCGAGCTAACTTACTTTGATGATCATAACATCGGTATGGCCGTTGATTCTAAGATCGGTTTACTCGTACCAAACATTAAGTCATGTCAATCTAAGAGTATTGTCGATGTTGCTAACGAAGTTACCCGCTTAACTGAAGCGGCACGTGATGGTCGTGTTTCACCAGATGATTTGAAAGGCGGCACTATTAGCATTTCTAACATCGGTGCGATTGGTGGCACAATTGCAACCCCGATCATCAATAAACCTGAAGTAGCGATTGTTGCTTTAGGTAAACTGCAACATTTACCTCGCTTTGATGCGCAAGGTAATGTGATTTCAGCAGCAATTATGCAAGTAAGTTGGTCTGGTGATCACCGTGTGATTGATGGCGGAACAATTGCTCGCTTTAACAACTTGTGGAAGTCTTATTTAGAAGATCCTGCAAAAATGATGATGGCGATGAGCTAAATCAGTATAAGCATTAAAAAACCAGCCTCGGCTGGTTTTTTTAATGCTACGGCTTATATTCCGTAAAAATACAGCCCATAACCGAGTAACAGCGCAGGTATTGTTGAATACACTGTCGCCATTAGTGCAGCTTTTGGTGCTAAGGCGATAGCTGGGAATAGGGCATCGCCATCATTTGAAATTGCATTGGCCGCCATCGCACTAAATGGAATAATACCTTGTATATACAGTGTCATTACAACAATTTGTGGCCCGCAGCCAGGTAATAAGCCAATAGCCACAGCAACCAGCGGTGCAAGATAAGCATACTCAGAAAACCAGGCTGTTAAATCAACACCAACTAGGTTAACGAGAATTTCAAACAGCATAAAACTGGCAACAACCCAAGCTGTGACAAAGTGCGTGTCCATTAACACTTTCGTGAGCTTTGAGGGAGGTGTGCAAGGCGCTTCTTCACTGGTTACTTGCTTATAGCTGCTGCCTTTTGATGAAAGTGCCCATACAACCACAGTAAATAGCGCCATGATCGAGCCAAACAGGGTGATGCCAGTGTTAACGCTATGACTAAATGCGCTCAGGTCAGAGTTGGTCGCTATGACAGAAGCAATAATTAAGCTTGGTATTAAGGTAAATTTCCAAATAGGTCGGCTAAACTTCAAAGCGCTTGGTTGGCATTGTGGCTGCTCGCTGTATTCACCAGCTTCATCAGGTTTAAATTGATTGGGGTTATGAAAGGTATTAACTATCTGACCGCTAATAATACCCACAGCAACACCGATTAACATCATTAATAAACCATCAAGCGGGCGGGTTGCTAACAGTAAAAAGGCGGCATCGCCCATGGTTGCGGTTAAGACAGCAACAACAGAGCCAAAGCTAGCTTGTTTTTTGGTAAATTGGGTTACAACGATTATCGCACCCCCACAGCCAGGCAAAGCACCTAAAATAGACGCAAAGCTCACCTCTAGAATGCCTGATTTAGAACGTAAATAGCTAAGCTGTAATTGAGGAAGTCGATCAATAAGGTAGTAATAGATTAATAAGGTGGCTGCAACAAACACAGATACTTGAAAAAAAGCATCACTTAATGCTTGTAGGGTAAACTCTCGGGTTGCAGGTATTGCTAGGGCTATTAGCAATAAAAGGGGTAAAAATAAGCGTTTATTGTCCGTAATATAACACCTCGCTTTGTGTGGAAAAAACCTCGTTTGTGTCAATGAAAGCATACAGTGCAACCTATCAATTAATCAGGTTACACTGTATTATTAAATTAAATGAAAATCAATCTCATTTGTATTTATTTGCGTTGGAACTCTGAAGTCGCATTCCAAGTCGGCCATTCTTTACGTTCAGAGATATCAAAACCTACTTGATAGAATAACTGAAGGTCCTGAACGGCACCTGATAAATCCCACTCATCGCGGTAACGGTCACATGGCTGATGGTAACAACCACGAAGCACTAGGCTCATACGCTTACGGTAATTTGCCGTTTCTTCATCAAGAGCTTCACTACCACCACCGGCATACATTGCTGGGACACCCATGTTTGCAAATGCAAAGTGATCAGAGCGGTAGTAACCACCTGAAGACGGTTTAGGATCGCCAGAAACTGTACGGCCTTGTGCTTTTGCAGCTGTTTCTAGCAGGCTATCCATTTCTGATTTACCAATACCAACAACACTGATGTCTTTTACCTTACCTAATAGGTTTAAGCTATCCATATTGATGTTAGCAACCGTTTGCGACGCAGGGATCACTGGGTGTGCAGCGTAATACTTTGAGCCTAGTAGCCCTTGCTCTTCTGCAGTAACAGCTAAGAATGTCATTGAGCGACTAGGGTGCTCAGGTAAAGTAGCAAATGCTTCTGCAACTTCAATTAAACCCGCTGTGCCTGTCGCATTATCGTGGGCACCATTATAGATTTGGTCGCCTTTGCGGGTTTTATCAGTACCAAGGTGATCCCAGTGAGCAGAGTAAATGATGTGCTCATTAGGCTTTTCGCTACCCGGTAACGTCGCGATAAAGTTATACGAAATTGATTTTTTGATTGTGTTGTTTACTTCAACGCTCGCAGTTAGGTCGCCCATATCAACATGGTAAGCGCCTTTTGCTGCATTAGCTTTCATGGTATCGAAATCTAAGCCTGCTTTTGTGAAAAGCTCTTTAGCCACATCAGTTGTTACCCAGCCTTCAACAGCCACACGATCCATGTTGTTATTTTCTTTTTGGAAACCAAATTGCTCACCGCTCCATGAGTTTTCAACTACAGACCATGGATAAGAAGCCGGTGCTGTTTCGTGGATGATAATCGCACCTGCTGCACCTTGACGGCTTGCTTCTTCATATTTGTATGTCCAACGACCGTAATAGGTCATGGCATCGCCCGTGAATAAATCAGGGTTTTTAGTTGCAAAACCCGGATCGTTTACCAGCATCACAACAGTTTTGCCTTTGACGTCTAAACCTTCGTAGTCGTTCCAGTTGTACTCTGGTGCATTAACACCGTAGCCAACGAATACTAATTCAGAATCTTTAATACTTTGTTTTGCACTAATACGGCTGCTACCCATTACCATGTCTTTTTTGTATTGGTAATCTTTACCGCCAATGCTAAGAACCATGTTTGAGTCTGCTTCAAGTGAAACAAGCGGTACTTCTTGTAAAAAGCTATCACCGTTACCCGGTTCGAAACCAAGCGCTTTAAATTGCTCTGTTAAATAGGCAAGCGTGAGCTCTTCACCTTTAGATGATGGTGCACGACCACCGAACTCGTCAGATGCAAGCACTTTAATGTGCTCTGCAAGTTGCTCTGCGTTAATGCTTTGATAGGCTTTTTCGACATCACTTGATGTGATACTTGTTGAAGCACAGCCAGCAAGAATGGCACTTGCAAGTACTGTGAGTGGAAAATAGCGTTTCATAATAGCTCTTTTTTTGTTTTATGGTGGCATTAGTATATGAGGTTCTATTAATGAGAACCAGTTTTTACGGTAAACTACCCACAATACATCAAGAAGTTAAAAATTAAGCAATGAAACGATTTACTGCTCCTGAGCAATGGTCAACGCAATACCTTACAACGGGTGCTTTTAGTGACCTAGCAACACTATTTAAGATCGATAAACTGTCAGATTGGCCATCTTGCCAATGGTTTAGTCAATACCTCAATGCCGAAACGTCACAAGGCACTGCGATTAGTTTTGTTGAAGATGAAAAGTTTGCAGATGAAACCCGTTATTATGAGCAAATCATATTTGAGACAGGGCAAGTACCAACAAGACAACAAAATTGGCATGACCTTTTTGGTGGCTTTATTTGGTGTTTATTCCCAAAAACCAAAGCCTTGATCAATCATCAGCATATTGAAGAAATTAAACTACATGGTCTAAAAGAGCGAAGTAAACACCGCAATGCGCTTACTTTATTTGATGAATGCGGCGTGGTTCTCGCGATTACTGAGCAAAGCTGGCAGCAGCAATTACGCGACCATCAATGGCAGCAGGCCTTTGTAGAACAACGAGAACAATGGGGTAAAAGTATTAGGCCATTTATGTTTGGTCATGCTAATTACGAAATGCTTACTCAGCCGTATATTGGTTTAACGGGTAAAGCATTATTTGTAATTGTACCTAATGACATATTTTGTAAAGATTTAAGCGAGCAATATGCGTATCTAGATCAACGGCTTTATGAGATGATAAAAGTCGATGATTGTTTACGTGATAATAAAAATTTATCACCTTTACCCTTGTTAGGCGTACCAGGATGGTGGACTGACAATGAAAATCCAGAATTTTACAGTAACACTGATTACTTTAGACCGAAACGAAGGAAACGCACATGATTGAAGTGGCAGGGCTTAAAAAGAAGTTTAAGCTAACAAAAGATCATAAAAAAAATAAAACGGACAACATAGACCCCCGTGAAGATAAAGAGTTTTTTCATTCTGTAAGAGACGTCAGCTTTCAATGTAACAAAGGTGAAGTACTCGGTTTACTTGGCCCAAATGGTGCTGGTAAAACAACCACTCTTAGAATGATTTCAACAGCCTTAAAACCCGATGAAGGCAGCATTACCATTTCTGGTCACGATATTGTTAAAAAACCTTTGGTTGGCCGCAAATCAATTGGATTTCTATCTGGTAGTACAGGCTTATACGGTCGTTTAACGGTAAAAGAAAACGTCGAGTATTTTGCCCGCTTACATGGCATGAGTAAAAAAGCAGTCGCAGCACGTTGTGACGAGTTATTCACCTTGCTTGATATGCACAATTTTATTGATAAACGCGCCGAAAACCTCTCAACAGGTATGAAGCAAAAAGCCAATATTGCTCGTGCAGTCGTTCATCACCCTGACGTGGTTATACTCGATGAGCCAACGACTGGTTTAGACATTATGACTACACAAACCGTAATTAACTTTATTCGCGGCCTTAAAGAGCAGGGCACACCGGTTATTTTCTCAACGCACCATTTAGATGAAGTTGCCTTACTGTGTGACCGTGTTGCGGTGATAAACCAAGGTATCAGTTGCTTTGATGGCACTTTAGATGAGTTTAAACAAACGGGTCAAAGCGAAGAGCTAAACCAAGCGTTTATGAATATTTTGACGGAGAGTCGTAATGTTTGAAGTATTTAAAAAGGAATTAAGAGAGCTGTTACGTGACCGTAAAACATTGATTTTCGTGGTCGCATTACCAGTTGCTGTTTTCCCATTATTATTTGCAATTATGGCCTTTATCAGTTCACAAGCGGCGTTAGAGGCAGAACAAGAGGTCCACACTTACGCCATTATTAATGGTAACTATGCACAAGAGTTTACAGATAAGGTGTTTTACCATAAAAGCTTTGCTTTATATAAAGGCGACGAAACCTTTAATACGGTAGAAGAGCTCACCAAAGCGGTTAAAGCAGGCACCATCGACATGGGGATCTATTTACCGTCAGACGCAAAGCAAACACTAGATGATGCCAAGCAAAGCGAATGGCAAGTTGTATATAACGACGCTAAGGCAATTAACTTTTTGTTTGACCGTGTAAAAGAGCTTGCAAAAGAGTATGGCGATAAACTGCGCACGACAAAGCTGTTAAGTTTTGGTGTATCAGAGCAGCAGCAAGCCGCCATTATTGAGCCTATTAAAGTGGTGAAGGTCGACACTGCTGATAAACGTGAAAATCTGGGTGAGAAAATTGGTGGGTTTATTCCTTACCTACTCATTCCTCTTGTATTAATGGGCGCAACATATCCGGCGATTGATCTCGGTGCTGGTGAAAAAGAGCGTGGTACACTCGAAACCCTTCTACTTACACCAATCACCCGTACACAGCTGGTGTTAGGTAAGTTTGTAACCTTGCTTGCTTCTTCAATTGCAACAACCACCATTACCGTACTCAGTATGGGGGTGTGGATATCAGTGGCCATTGCATTTGTAGGTTTAGCAGTTGTTAAAAACGCATTTAGCTCTTTAACGGTATTAGATTTAGGGCTGATTTTTGTGTTGTTATTGCCTATAGCTGCAATCTTCTCATCATTAGCGCTGGCTATTTCTATATATGCGCGAACCTTTAAAGAAGCACAAAACTACATGGCACCACTAAGCATGGGTGTCATTTTTCCAATTATGGTTGCTTTAATGCCGAATGTTGAACTGACGAGCAAAACCGCTTTTATTCCTGTGACAAACGTTGCGTTGGCAATAAAAGAAATCATTAAAGGCACCGTCGATTACACACTTGTGGGTTTAATTTTCCTAGCGACAGTGATTGTCGCAGGTGCATTACTCGCATTTTGTGTTAAATGGTTTAATAAAGAAGATGTCTTGTTTAGATAAGCGATTTATTGATTTTACCTAATGATAAAGCACCATTTTGGTGCTTTATTTGTTTATGAGCTTATCTAAGTGCTTGCTAGTTCTTATTAATTAATATTTTTTCTGTATACTCCTCCTTTGCTATCAATCTCTCCTATACTCTAATGCAGAGTAGAAAAGAAGGCTTTCGATTCAATGGATTCTGGACATTCAGCGCATTTCTATCAACGTCATAAATTACCAATACTGGCATTATGTATTCTTTTAGTATTGGGCATTTTTGTTACTGTAAAATATGAATATGATCTACGAGAAGATGTGTTCACTCGCACCTTTGAACAGATGCAGCGAGAGCTCGACACTAAAGAAAGTGTATTAAAAACAAGTTTAAGAGAGAATATTTCAGCACTTAACTTTTTAGATTCAACGCCGCCAGTGCTTGCAATCATGCGTGCTACAAATGATCAAAATATCGATCCCGTTTTAGGCACGCCTATCTCAGCATGGAAAGACCGCCTAGCAAAAATCTTTACTGGTTTTATGTCAACAGATAAAGACCTCGCACAAGCTCGGTACATTTATATTGCTGATAATGGCAAAGAAGTTGTGCGGGTTGATAGTTTAAATGGTCAGGCTTATAGAGTGGCTGATGACAAGTTACAACACAAAGGCCAACGTGATTACATGCAAATTACGGCAAAGCTTGAAAATGGCCAAATTTACATTTCACCCATTAATTACAATCGTGAAAATGGCCGTTTACAACAGCCTTATATCAGCACATATCGGATAGCCAAATTAGTAAAAGATAATGAAGGTAAGCCGTTTGCAGTGTTGATCCTCAACTATTATGCAGCCGATTTGCTTAATAAGCTTACCAGTAACACCGCTGATAATCTGTCAGTGTATTTATTAAATGCGCAGCAACAATTTATCTATCATCCAAAGGAATCATACCGTTTTAGTTTTGAGCTGGATGATGCTCATTATTGGTCTGAAGAGTTTAGTATTGAACAACAAATGGCAGGCGTTGATTTTTTTGATGTAGTTAACTTGCCCGAAAAATTATATGTTCAGAAAATTATTGAGTTTAACAATGGCGTTCAAATGCAGCCACTGACACTGGCTGTTTCAATAAATACAGATACATTGCTCAATGAAATACATCAAAAGCGATTAAGGTTTATTGGCATATTATGCTTAATTATTTTTGCAGTCATGATGTTATTTATAGTGTATCAACGTGACATCAACAGAAAAATTGAGCTCAGTTTTTTAAAAGAAAAAAACAGCAAAATAATTGAAAGCTCAACAGATGCCATCATTATGGTTCAGCCAAATGGCGTTATTTGTAATGCCAATGAAACAGCAAAAACATTTTTTGGTATCAAAGAACAAACGACCCATTTTGATACTTTATTTAATTATAATGATGAAGATTTTCAAGGGATTGGACAAGCCATAAAAGAGGGACAGCGATGCTCGTTTGAAGCGGTCCACATTAGCGAAGATAACACACACTACTTTTCTATCACTATGGCACCAGTCTTTGATGCTGCAAAACAGCAGTACCAAATAGCTGCCATACTGCGCAATATCGATTCACTAAAGTGTGCTCAACATCAACTTGAAAAGCTTAATGTTACTTTAGAAGAAAAAGTAAAAAGTCGCACAGCAGAACTTGAAAAGGCGACCGAAGAAGCATTAGCGGCCAGTAAAGCGAAAAGTGAATTTGTCGCTAATATTTCCCATGAAATCCGCACTCCGATGAACGGTGTTCTCGGTATGCTGGAAATGCTTGAAGAAGAGCCATTATCTACTCAGCAAATACAATACTTACACTACGCGAATACCAGTGCAAACTCATTGATGACATTGATCAATGACATTCTAGATTTTTCAAAAATTGAAGCTGGTAAACTTGATTTAGATAGTCACGCGTTTGATGTTGTTTCAGTGTGCAGTGATTTAATAACGTCGATGGCTGTACAAGGACAGAAAAAAGGCCTTGAAATACTGTTTGATGCGCATGCTATTACTCAGCGAACCGTGATGGGTGATAGCCACCGCTTAAAACAAATTCTCAATAATTTATTGAGTAATGCATTTAAATTTACCCACAAGGGTCATGTTAGCTTAACGGTAAAAGAGCAGCTGCATTCAGATAATACGCTTTGCCTAAGCTTTGTTGTTGAAGATACAGGTATTGGTATTTCAAAAGAAAACCAAAGTAAATTGTTCGAAGTGTTTACACAAGAAGACTCAAGTACAACGCGCCATTATGGCGGTAGTGGCTTAGGACTTTCAATCAGTCGAAAACTCGCTCAGTTAATGGGGGGCGATATTATCGTAGAGAGTGAAAAAGGTCAGGGCAGCCGATTTTGGGCAAGTATTTGTGTATCAATAAGTGAATCGCCAAAAGGCCAACATCAGATCAATCTACTTAATGATAAACAAGTAGGCTGTGCGCTTCACTATGATTTACTAGCTAGCAATGTTGAGCTGCAACTAGAAACACTATGCCAGCATCAACGACCTACAATAACACGTTTATCCGATGTATCTGAAAACGCCTTTAAACAATTAGACTTACTGATTATCGATCACAAACACCCTGATTTTAATACTGTTTTAGGTTTAGCATCACACTATCCAGATAAACATGTATTAATTTTAGGTGTAATGGCATCGCTTAAGCAAAAGCAAACATTACCAGGTAACTGTACGGTTATAGCAAAACCAGTGACCCCGGATGAATTGGCTTATAAACTGGCTGTGTTGTTCAATGATAAAGACGCTGTAATTGAGCGTAAATCCCCTGATGACAAGGAACGTATTGAGCTTGATTTAACAGCTCGTTCAGTGCTTATTGTCGACGATAACATGATCAATATTGAAGTGAGCAAAGCGATTTTAAGAGATAGCCATGTGCATATTGAGTCTGCCAGTGATGGTCTAGAAGCAATTGAGGTGTTAAACAACAGTGATACTCAGTTTGATCTGATTTTAATGGATTGCCAAATGCCAAACTTAAACGGTTATGACTGTACTAAAGCAATCCGACAAGGTAAAACAGGCCCAAGGTATCAAGATGTGGTGATCATTGCGATGACAGCAAGCGCCATGGCTGGCGATAGAGAAAAATGCTTAAGTGTTGGCATGAATGACTATATTACCAAGCCCATTAAACAAGCCACATTGCGCAAAAAGCTCTCAATGTGGCTGAAAGCTTAAGCGGCATCTTGGTTTTTATTAAATGCAGGTTTAGGTGTCAGTGTACTAATGTCTGCAGAGTGAATCACTTTTTGTGTTTCACTCCAATGTAGTAGCTCAATACGGCCAGCACTGTTTTCAACTAACGCAGTACAGTTTTCAATCCAGTCACCATCATTGCAATATAAGATGCCATCAACCACTTTAACGGTTGGGTGATGAATATGCCCACAAATGATGCCATCGACGGCTTGTTTTTTTGCTTCGTGAATGGCCGCTTTTTCAAATGCATCAATCGCTTCGCGCGCTTTATGCACGCGCGCTTTGATCCAAGAGGCTAATGACCAATAATTACCACCAAATAAACGGCGAATGCGATTAGTCCAGCGATTTAAAAATAGTAAAAAGTCGTATCCTGCATCGCCTGCAATACTGATTAATTTGTTGTAACGCGTTGCTGAGTCAAAATCATCGCCATGTAGAAGTAAAAATCGTTTATTGGCTTTTGTGGTATGGATATATTGCTTATGTACTTCGATACCGAATAATGAATCATTAGCATAATGGCGAAAGGTTTCGTCATGGTTTCCCGGTATATAAATGACGCGCGTGCCATCTTTCGCTTTTTGTTGAATAAGCGCTAGCACATCGTAATGGCTTGGGTGCCAGAAAAATTGCCGTTTCATTGACCATAAATCAACAATATCACCGACCAAATACAGTACATCGCATTCAATAGCATTTAAAAAGTCTAGTAAGTACTGAGCTTGGCAGTCTTTGTAGCCTAAGTGAACGTCGGAAATCCAAACGGCAGGATAGTGGGTTTTACTACTGCAAGTGGTGTTATTCATGGCATTTACTCATGGTGTAATAAAGTAAATGCTAGGTAGGAACGATGACAGTTAAAAGACGCTTTAACGAAACATCTATGACAATTAATAAAACAAAAAAACCGCCGAAGCGGTTTTTTATATTTTGTAGAGCTGACTAAATTAGCCTTTAGTCAATGCTGCGATCTCTGCCACTGCAGTGTCTAAATCAAGCATTAACTTTTCACCAGTACGACGGTTTTTAAGTTCAACCTTGTTTTCGTCTAGGTTACGCTCACCAATAACGAGTGTGAAAGGTACACCTAGCAGTTCCATATCGTTAAACATTACACCAGGGCGCTCTTTACGGTCATCAAACAACACGTCTAAACCGGCTTCTTTCAAGCCTTTGTATAGGCTTTCAGCGATATCAGGAATACGATGAGACTTATGCATGTTCATTGGTACAATTGCTAAGTCAAATGGTGCGATTGGTTGTGGCCATTTAATACCGTATTGGTCGTTGTTTTGCTCAATTGCCGCCGCGACGATACGTGAAACACCAATACCATAACAACCCATTGTCATTATTTGGTTTTTACCAGACTCACTCAGTACGCCAGCTTTCATTGCTTCTGAGTATTTAGTCCCTAGTTGGAAAATATGACCCACTTCAATACCACGTTTGATTTGCAGTGTACCTTGACCACAAGGGCTTGGGTCGCCTTCAACGATGTTACGAATATCGGCTACTTGGTAGTTTTCTACATCGCGATCCCAGTTGATACCACTGAAGTGTTCGCCATCTTTGTTTGCACCCGCAACAAAGTCAGCTAAAACATTAGCAGAGCGGTCAACAATGATTGGCATTGTAAGGCCTACTGGACCTAATGAACCTGGTTTTGCACCAATAGCAGCAACGATATCTTCTTCTTTCGCCATTTCAAGCGGTGAGTCTACTAGTGGGTGTTTTTCAGCTTTTAGCTCGTTTAACTCATGGTCGCCACGTAATACAAGGGCAACTAAACCACGTTGTTCGTTTTCATCTGGTGCACCATACACGATTAATGTCTTAACACCGCGATGAGGTTTAACACCATAATGTTCTTTCAGCTCAGCTATGGTTTTTGCATCAGGCGTTGGGAACGATTTTAGCTCTTTGCTTGCTGCTGGGCGTTCTTCAGCCGGTGCTAATGCTTCTGCTTTTTCGATGTTTGCAGCGTAATCACTTGCATCACTGAATGCGATTGCATCTTCACCTGACTCTGCAAGTACATGGAACTCATGTGAAACGCTACCACCGATAGAACCGGTATCCGCGATAACAGGGCGGTAATCAAGACCAAGACGCTCGAAGATATTACAGTAAGCTTTGTGCATTACTTGGTAAGTTTTCTCTAAACACTCATCACTTAAGTGGAAAGAGTAAGCATCTTTCATGGTGAATTCACGGGCACGCATTACACCAAAGCGAGGGCGAACTTCGTCACGTACTTTAGTTTGTACTTGATATAAAGTAAGTGGTAATTGCTTATAAGAGCTCACTTCTTTACGCACAAAATCAGTGATCACTTCTTCGTGAGTTGGACCAAGGGCAAATGGGCGGTTGTGACGGTCATTGATACGCAGTAATTCAGGACCGAATTGCTCCCAACGACCAGACTCTTCCCACAGATCAGCTGGTTGGATAATTGGCATTAACATTTCGATAGCGCCTGCTTTATCCATCTCTTCACGTACAATGTTTTCTACTTTTTTTAGTACGCGTAAACCAGAGGGCAACCATGTATACAAACCCGACGCAACGCGGCGGATCATGCCTGCTCGTAGCATTAATTGATGAGAAACAATTTCTGCATCAGACGGAGTTTCTTTAAGTGTTGCGAGTATATATTGACTGGTACGCATCTCTATTCCAAGTAGTGTTAAAATTATTATCTTTTACTCAAGACGTTTGAGTAGTAACAAGGCGCTAAGTTTACCAGTGGACGCACTGACACTAAAGCGCTATGTGTTAAAAAAAGTGCAAAAAAGCTAGCATTTTTCAATGCTGGTCACTGTATTATGATTATCTTGAACATGCCACCTAATATTAAAATCATATAGGGTCATGCCGTAGCTTTGATCAGACTCGCGTTGTTTTTTATAAGCTGGGCGAGGATCTTGCTTTAATACATTGGTGATAAACGCTTTTAATTCAGGTTGTTCGGTCTGTTTTTCGATAAACGCAAGGGCTTCTTCGCTAAACTCGACACTCATATCGGTTTCTGGTCGGGTATCGGCAAAACCTGCACTGGCATCCGTCATGGCATCAGAATACGGTAAGTAAGGCTTAATATCTAAAATTGGTGTGCCATCAAGTAAATCGATACCGGATAACAACAAGCTTAACTGACCATTTTTATATTCGATGCCCTCTAATTTTACGGCACTCATGCCAATTGCATTGGGGCGAAAGGTTGCACGTGTCGCAAATACACCTTTACGTTCATTACCGCCTAGGCGAGGGGGTCTCACCATCGCTGAATACCCCTTATCAGCGGTTTCATGAAATCTGAATAGTAGCCAAATATGGCTGAATTCATCGAGGCCGCGTACAAACTCTTCACGATTAAAATCGCTACTAAATACCAGCTTTGCTTTCGCTTCAGGAACCAAACGAGGTTGGCGAGGTATGGCAAACTTTTGTTTGTATGGAGATTGAATGTGGCCGACGGCAGTTAATTGGTATTCGCTCATTGTGCATTGTCGTTATGGAAATCTGCCGACATTCTACATGCAAACGTAAAAAAAGGCAGTTGAGACTGCCTTTTTAACAATTAGACTGTTAAGTCTAAATTAAAACATGTATTGGAATGATACAGACGCTACATCCATATCTGGGTCAATGTCATCTTCTAATTCATAGCGTTCATACTCTAAACGAACTTGCATGTTTGTTGTGAAAGCATATTCAATACCTGCACCATAAAACACGTCGCCGCCATCTGTATCGGCACTAATGCTACCAAGCTCACCTAAATCTTGCTCGATTTCAGCATCCCATTCTAGCCAGCCACCTTTGGCATATACAGAAAAGCTATCTGTAATTGGTGCTGCCAAACGTGCTGCAAGTGAAACACCGTCAATTTCAGCCTTTGAATCGATATCACTTACTTCATCAAAATTTTGATACGCAAGTTCCAGGCTTAAGTACTTGTTAAACTGAGTACCGATATAGCCTTTAAGCATTTGCGAATCATCATCGAAGTCAGTGTCATTTTCGCTGTCTTCAAATTGGAAAGAATATTGGCCGTAGCCGATACCGGTATAAATACGCGGAGAATCCATTTCGGTAATATCTGCATGTGCAGCATTGTTAAAACCTAGTAGTGCTAAAGAAAGTGCAGAAAGTGAAATTGCTTTAATCATTTAATAGCTCCTTTATAAAATAAATAAACGAATGTTTCGCGTCATTCACAAGGAGTATTGCAATGGCAATGCCAATACAAAATTAAAGCCTAAAGTATTGTTTTTAGGCTTTAATCAGCGGGTTTTTGCGCAGTTTGTTGAAACTGTAATCAGCCATTCAGTTTGGCAGTCGTAACAATTTCAGGGTGCTCTGTAGAAGTTACTAGGTACAGTTTATATTTTTTGTTGCTTTAAGTTTTAGGCTTTTTGTAAAAGAGTTTCTGTTTCTATCGCGATCTCTTTCATTTTTATCGCATAGTTTTCAATTTTCTTTTCTTCGTCTGTCACGGCAGTATATGAAGGTACTTCGATGGGGTAACCTGCTTCATCCATCGCTATAAAACTAATAACACAATGATTGGTTTCAACTAGATTTTGTGTTTTAGGGTCTCCGCAGCGTACTTGAATAAAGATTTGCATGCTGGTTTTACCCGTGTGGGCGATACTGGCTTTCACTTCGACTATTTGGCCAACCAGAATAGGGCGCTGAAACTTTACACCCGCAACAGACACAGTAACGCAGTAATGACCGCTCCAACCTGCAGCACAGGCGTAACCAGCTTGGTCAATCCATTTCATTACTACACCACCATGAACCTTACCGCCAAAATTGACATCGGTAGGCTCAGCTAAAAAACGAAAGGTTACACTTGAAGACGGCATACTTTACTCACTTATTAATTCACGACAGTTTCAGCATAGCCTAAAAAAGGGGCCGAAGCCCCTGCAATTTAGGATAAATTTTAATTAAATGAGTAACGTGCGTTACATATTAGGGTAGTTTGGCCCGCCAGCGCCTTCAGGTGTTACCCAAGTAATGTTTTGACTTGGGTCTTTTATGTCGCAGGTTTTACAGTGCACACAGTTCTGTGAGTTGATCACAAATTCTTTCTGACCTTCGACATCTTGTACTTCGTATACACCTGCAGGGCAGTAGCGTTGTGCTGGTTCATCGAATTGCGGTAAATTTACGGCAATAGGGATCGAGTTATCTTTTAGCTTTAAATGACATGGCTGCGATTCTTCATGATTGGTATTAGATAAAAACACCGATGAAAGTTTATCGAAGCTTAGTTTGCCGTCTGCTTTCGGGTAATCGATTTTTTTGGCCTGATCAGCTGCAACTAAAGTGGCATGGTCTGGCATGTTATCTTCAAAGTTAAACGGTAAGCTGCCACCAAATAGGTTTTGATCGATTGTGTTATAAGCACCACCTAAGAACTTACCAAGTTTATGCATTACAGGGCCAAAGTTGCGTGATTGATAGAGCTCTTTGTACGCCCAGCTTTGTTCAAAGGCTGATTTATATTCTACTAAATCGGCATTTTCTTTACCGTCGCTAAGGGCTGCAACGATTACATCAGCGGCAACCATGCCCGATTTCATGGCTGTGTGGTTACCTTTGATCTTGGCAAAGTTCAATGTGCCCGCATCACAACCTACAAGTAAACCACCCGGGAAGTGCATTTTCGGTAAAGAGCGCAGGCCACCTTTGGCAATAGCTCTTGCTCCATAGGCTATGCGTTCACCGCCTTCTAAAACATCTTTAAAAACAGGGTGATGTTTCATGCGCTGGAATTCATCAAACGGGCTTAAATGGGGGTTTGAATAGTTAAGATCGACAATTAAGCCAACCACAACCTGATTGTTGTCGCTGTGATACATAAATGCACCACCACTGGTATCACCAGTTAACGGCCAGCCTGTACCATGTACTACAGTGCCTTCTTTGTGTTTACTCGGGTCGATTTGCCAAATTTCTTTGAACCCTAAACCGTAATGCTGTGGAGACGCATCTTTATCAAGGGCAAAGTGTTTGATTAGTTCTTTACCTAAATGACCGCGGCAACCTTCGGCAAATACTGTGTATTTAGCTCTAAGCTCCATCCCCGGCATATAACCATCTTTTTCGTTGCCGTCTTTATCAAGACCCATATCGCCAGTGATAATGCCTTTCACTGTGTCGTCTTCAATAATTAAAGAATGCGCAGTAAAGCCTGGGAAGATTTCAACCCCTAAGTTTTCCGCTTGCTCAGCTAAAAAGCGGCACACATTACCCATAGAAACAATGTAATTGCCTTCGTTATGGAATGTTTTAGGGCTAGCAAATTGGGGGATGCTGGTGGCTTTTTCACTGTTATTGAACCAGTAAATATCATCTTGCGTTACTTTAGTAGTAACCGGAGCACCTAATGATTGCCAATCGGGTAATAACTCATCCAGCGCTTTGGTTTCAAAAACTGCGCCCGATAAAATGTGTGCGCCCACCTCAGAGCCTTTTTCTACCACACAGATCATTAATTCTTGTTGTTTTTCTTGTGCTTGTTGAGCCAATCTAATCGCAGTTGATAAACCTGCTGGGCCTGCGCCTACGATGACTACATCAAATTCCATGGTTTCGCGTTCGACCATATAAACCTCTTCTCGGTGACGGACCTGCTGTAAAGAACCTTATTTCATACTTGCAAATGAAACGTTACAGGCTGTGAATACTTTAAGGTTATTTTAGGTTGACGTTTACGTCAACAGGAAGTAGTCTGAATTCATAAAATAAATAAGTTGACGCGAAGGTCAACTTTGAGAACACACAATTGATGGAGTCACGATGAAAGTCCTCGTTCCAATTAAAAGAGTAATTGACTACAACGTCAAAGCACGCGTTAAAGCCGATAAAACGGATGTTGATCTAGCTAATGTAAAAATGGCGATCAACCCGTTTTGTGAAATTGCAATTGAAGAAGCTATTCGTTTAAAAGAAGCAGGGACGGCCACTGAGGTTGTTGCTGTAACTATTGGTAATAAATCATCTCAAGAGCAATTACGTACGGCCTTAGCATTCGGTGCCGATAAAGCTATTCATATTGAAACAGAAGAAAAGCTCGAGTCTTTACATGTTGCTAAATTACTGAGCAAGATTGTAGAGCAAGAATCACCGGAGCTAGTTATTTTAGGTAAGCAATCGATTGACTCTGACAACAATCAAACCGGTCAAATGCTTGCTGCTTTAACAGGTCGTGGCCAAGGGACCTTTGCATCTAAAGTTGATGTACAAGCGGGTACAGTTAATGTAACGCGTGAAGTGGACGGTGGTTTACAAACAGTCGCTCTTAAACTACCTGCTATCGTAACGACAGATTTACGTTTAAATGAACCACGTTACGCTTCATTGCCAAATATTATGAAGGCAAAACGTAAACCACTTGATGTAATTGCTGCTGATAGCTTAGGTGTAGACCTTACGCCTCGTGTGCAGCTGGTTGAAGTAAACGAGCCAGAAAAACGCAGTGGTGGCATTATCGTTGAAGATGTTGCGACATTGGTAGAAAAGTTAAAAACAGAAGCGAAGGTGATCTAAATGAAAACATTAGTGATAGCCGAACACGACAAAGGTGTTCTAAAGCCTGAAACCAATAAAACGATTACTGCTGCTGTTAAACTAGGCTTTGATGTAGATTTACTCATTGCAGGCGAAAACTTATCTGCAATGAGTGAGCAAGCAGCATCTATTGCAGGTGTTAGCAGCGTCCTGATTGCTGATGATGCCGCTTACGCACATCAGCTTGCTGAAAACCTAGCGGATCTGGTTTTATCTTTAGCAGATAACTATTCACACATTGTCGCGAGCGCTACAACAACGGGTAAAAACTTTATGCCACGTGTTGCAGCACTTTTAGATGTTGCGCAAATCTCTGAAATTATCGATGTGATTGATGCTGATACATTTAAACGTCCTATTTATGCAGGTAATGCGATTGCCACAGTTAAATCTCTGGATAGCAAAAAAGTAATCACCGTTCGTGCTAGTAGCTTTGATATTGCATCAGAGCAAGCACCGGTAGCTGTAACAAGCGTTACAGGTAAAGGCTCTGTTGGTTTGAGTGAGTTTGTATCAGAAGAACAAACTGAATCAGAACGACCAGAGTTGACTGCTGCACCTGTGGTTATTTCTGGTGGTCGTGGTATGCAAAATGGTGAAAACTTTGCGTTATTGAATGGTATTGCTGACAAACTAGGCGCAGCAATTGGTGCTTCACGCGCTGCTGTTGATGCGGGTTTTGTGCCAAACGATATGCAGGTTGGTCAAACCGGTAAAATTGTTGCCCCAGACTTATATATTGCTGTAGGTATCAGTGGTGCGATTCAACACTTAGCGGGTATGAAAGACTCTAAAGTGATTGTTGCCATCAACAAAGACCCTGATGCGCCAATTTTCCAAGTCGCTGACTATGGTTTAGTTGCTGATTTATTTGATGTGTTACCTGAGCTTGAAAGCGCTCTGTAATTCATAACGATTCTGGTTGTTAAAAGCTGTTCACCTTTTAGGTGCGCAGCTTTTTTTATGGTAATTTATAAACACGAGCTGGAAAGGACGTTATACATAAACCGTTTTTCAATAAACCGATAGTTTAGAAGTTTTCATGCTTGCTTCATCTAATCTTTCGGATATTGGCTAAAGGGATTTTACATTCTAAAATTAAACTATAACTTCATAATCCAGAATCACATTTCAATGTTATTTTAAGGCAAGAACCATGTTCAAAAACCTTTTACTTTTATGTTTTTTATTCTGTCCTTTAATAGTCTTTGCTGGCAGCAGTTTTAGGTTATCTGATGGAGATCTTGTACTTAAAGATATGAGCAAAATTGAAGTTTTAGATAAATTAGGCACTCCCTTACTTAAAGACGTGCATAGTTTAGGTATTGATACAGGCGGTAATATAAAGCCCGGTCAAAAGGTAGAAACTTGGTCTTATAAGCTTAAAGGCTCAATTGGCGGTGAGTATTTAGTATCTATCACCTTTGAAGGAGATAGAGTTGTCGATATTACATCTGTACAAAAGAAAAACTAAAAAGCCGCTCTCGAGCGGCTTTTTATTTGCTAGGCGATACTGATTAGTATGTCGCGCTGCCTTTGGTACGAGGGAAGGCGATAACGTCACGAACGTTGCCCATACCTGTTACATAAGCAACTAAACGCTCAAAACCTAGGCCAAAACCAGAGTGAGGTACAGTACCGTATTTACGTAGGTCACGGTACCAGCTGTAGTCTTCTTTGTTTAAGCCCATTTCTTCTAAGCGCTTATCTAATACATCTAGTCGTTCTTCACGTTGAGAACCACCGATGATTTCACCAATACCTGGTGCAACTACGTCCATCGCTGCCACTGTTTTACCGTCTTCGTTTTGACGCATGTAGAACGCTTTGATATCACGTGGGTAGTTTTTGATAACTACTGGCGCGTTAAAGTGTTCTTCAGCAAGGTAACGTTCGTGCTCAGATTGTAAATCCACACCCCATTCAACAGGGAACTCAAACTTTTTACCACATGCTTTTAAAATTTCGATAGCATCAGTGTAATCAACTTGTGCGAAATCTTTAGTCACGAATTCTTCTAAACGAGAGATAGCTGTTTTCTCAACACGTTGTGCAAAGAATTCCATATCATCGCGACGCTCAGTTAATACTGCATTGAAAACATATTTCAGCATGTTTTCAGCAAGTTTTGCGATATCTTCTAAATCTGCGAATGCAACTTCAGGTTCAACCATCCAAAACTCAGCTAAGTGACGAGATGTGTTTGAGTTCTCAGCACGGAACGTCGGGCCAAAGGTGTAGATTTTTGACATTGCAGATGCGTATGTCTCACCGTTTAACTGACCAGATACTGTTAAGAATGCTTCTTTACCGAAGAAATCTTCACTGTAATCTATGTCGCCTTTATCTGTGCGTGGTAAGTTTTCCATATCTAATGTAGATACACGGAACATTTCACCAGCGCCTTCACAGTCACTTGCTGTGATGATAGGTGTGCTGATCCAATAGAAACCTTGCTCGTGGTAAAAACGGTGAATAGCTTGTGCTAAACAGTTACGTACACGTGTTACTGCGCCCATGATGTTAGTACGAGGACGAAGGTGAGCGTGTTCGCGTAAATATTCAATGCTGTGACGTTTCGCAGCCATAGGGTAAGTATCTGGATTCTCAACCCAACCTAACACTTCTACAGAGTTAGCTTGAATTTCGAAAGATTGACCTTGACCCGCAGAAGGCACAAGAACACCCGTTACAGATACAGAACAACCTGCTGTTAAACGTGTTACTTCATCATAATTATTGAGTGAATTAGGTACTACCGCTTGAATAGGATCAAAACACGAACCGTCATGAACGGCTAAAAATGAAATTCCTGCTTTTGAATCGCGGCGTGTACGGATCCAGCCTTTTACTGTTACTTGGCTGTCTACCGCAACCTTGCCTTCTAATAGCTCTGAAATCGCTAAATGGCTCATCTTCACTCCAATGATATAAGTTGCCTAATATTATAATGCTGTGCATTGCACTTGAAACGACTATCTTACCCTCGTAAATCAAATAAAAAAACTATTCAGGCATACTCTTTAGTAGTTTTTCTTCAATTGAGTAAAATAGCAGCAATATTTTGCGTAAAATTTGCGTTTATTTAAATTCTCGCTGCGCTAATCGGTTATTTTGTGGCATTATTAACAATTCTCAATAGGATAATGGTCCTTTAATCTTTAATTAATTTGTATATCAGGTGCTATGAAACAAGTTTTTATTCTTCGCGGCTTACCCGGCTCGGGTAAATCATATTATGCGCAAAGCCTAGCTGATGAGCTGGTGGCTGGTAATGAAAGTGATTATGTAGTGTGCGCAACAGATGATTATTTTTACAATAGCGAAGGTGAGTATCAATTTGATAAGTACAAGCTGCCTGAATATCACAACTTAAACTTAGCGCGTTTTATTAATGCGCTAGCTGAAGAAATCCCGTTAGTGATTGTCGATAACACCAATATAAAAAAATGGGAATTCATTGCCTATGCACAAGCCGCCACTGCACTGGGTTATCAAGTAAAAGAAGTGATTGTTGGTGAGATTAAAGATAAATCATTGCAGCATCTTTATGCTAAACGATGTGAACACAATGTTCCTTTACGAACCATAAGCAAAATGGCTTATATGTTTGAATGGTAAAGTTTAAAGGAAAAGGAAGCATTCGCTTCCTTTTTTAATGTCTGGTTTAGCAATACGCATGCTGTTCTATGGCTGCATAAATAGCGTTACACAACTTAGTTAAGCTCTGTTCATCACTTATGTAGGGTGGCATTAAGTAAATTAATTTACCAAACGGGCGGATCCACACACCTTGCTCGATAAAAAAGCGTTGAATTATTGCTACATCAACAGCTTGATTAAGCTCTACAACACCAATTGCCCCCAATGTTCGCACATCAACGACCGCATCGAGCTGCTTACACTTTGCAAGTTGCGCTGTCAGTACATCATTTATGTGTTCAATTTGCTCTTGCCAAGGTTGCTCGAGCAGCAAATCAATACTCGCACAGGCTGTAGCACAGGCAAGCGGGTTACCCATAAAAGTTGGGCCATGCATTAATACGCCGGCTTCACCTTCACTAATGCCAACAGCGACTTTGCTGGTGGTTAATGTTGCTGATAGGGTCATCATGCCACCCGTTAATGCTTTGCCAATACATAAAATATCAGGTTCTATGGAGGCGTGCTCAACAGCGAACAAGGTGCCAGTGCGGCCAAAGCCTGTGGCAATTTCATCACAAATAAGTAAAACATCATACTTATCACAAAGAATGCGCAGGTGTTTTAAGTAATCGGGATGGTAAAAATTCATGCCCCCAGCATTTTGCACAATGGGTTCGATGATAAATGCCGCAACATCTTGATGGTGAGCGGCAAAGTAGCTTTCAAGTGTATCAGCTTCAGCAGGGCTAAACTCGCCATTAAATTTGGCACTCGGCGCAGGCACAAAAACATGTTCAGGTAAAAACCCTGAATACATGCTGTGCATTGAATTAACTGGGTCGCAAACGCTCATGGCGGCAAATGTATCGCCATGGTAGCCCTTAAGCGGTGTCATTAGTTTTTGTTTGCCGGTATAACCTTGGCTTAACCAGTACTGCAAGGCCATTTTAATGGCAACTTCAACACTCACAGAGCCACTGTCGGCTAAGAACACCTTATCGAGAGACTTAGGTGTGATACTGACTAGCTTTTTACACAGCTCAACAGCGGGCTCATGAGTTAGGCCACCAAACATGACATGGCTCATTTTGCTAACTTGCTTGGTGATCGCTTCATTTAAAACAGGATGGCAGTAACCATGGATGGCACTCCACCAAGAGGCCATACCATCTATTAGGCTTTCGCCTGTTTCTAAGAAAATACGATTTGCATTGGCATGACTGACTGGGTACACGGGAAGGGGCTGAGTCATAGAAGTATAAGGGTGCCAAATATGCTCACGATCAAAATCTAAATCTATTGGTTGTTTATTAATCATATGTAAACTTTATATCGCTTCGATTCGTTGACAATGTTACGTCAAGTCGTAGACTAAGCCAATCTAACCGTCCCAATAATTTAAAAAAAGAGACTATTATGGAGCACGCAGTTGTCCGTCACGATTGGACTCACCAAGAAGTAAAAGCATTATTTGAAATGCCGTTCAATGATTTGTTATTTAAAGCGGCCAGCGTACATCGTGAAAACTTCAATCCAAATGAAGTACAAATTTCTACTTTATTATCGATTAAAACTGGTGCTTGCCCAGAAGATTGCAAATATTGCCCTCAGTCAGGTCATTATAAAACTGATCTAGAGCGTGAACGCTTAATGGAAGTAGAAAAAGTGGTCGAGCAAGCGCGTGTTGCCAAAGAAAAAGGCGCAACTCGTTTTTGTATGGGCGCTGCGTGGTCTGATCCGAAAGAACGTGACATGCCATACATCGAAAAAATGGTAAAAGAAGTGAAAGAGCTTGGGCTTGAGACCTGTATGACCCTTGGCATGTTAGATAATGACAAAGCTCATGCATTAAAAAACGCGGGTCTTGACTACTACAACCATAACCTAGATACATCACCTGAGTATTACCAACAGATCATTACAACACGTACTTACCAAGACCGTTTAAATACCATTGATAACGTGCGCGATGCCGGCATGAAAGTGTGCTCTGGCGGTATTGTGGGTATGGGCGAGCAGGCTGCTGACCGTTTTGGTTTATTAATGCAATTAGCAAATTTACCGCAACAGCCAGAAAGTGTACCAATTAATATGTTGGTTAAAGTGAAAGGGACGCCACTTGAAGATGTCGAAGACTTAGATCATTTTGAGTTTATTCGTACTATCGCAGTTGCACGTATTATGATGCCGAAAAGCTATGTTCGTTTATCAGCGGGTCGTACGGCGATGAACGAACAGATGCAATCTATGTGTTTCTTTGCTGGTGCTAATTCAATTTTCTACGGTGACAAACTACTGACTACAGAAAACCCTGAAGCAGACGCAGATATGATGCTGATTAAAAAATTAGGCATGAATCCAGAAACACGTGAAGATTACTCTGATGAAGCAGTAGAAGCATCGCTTTCATCAAAGGTTGCCGATAAAGCAACATCTGAATTATTTTACGAAGCGTAGCGATTAAATGCCATTTGATTTTATTGCCGAGCATCTTGTTGAGCGACAAGCTGATGCTTTACTGAGAAAGCGCCAACTTGTTGAGCAATCAAGTGGGCGCTTTATACAGGTTGCAGGCAAACAGTATTTAAATTTTGCCAGTAATGACTACCTTGGCTTTGCGGATGATTTTATTGAAATACAAACGCAGCAACTAGGTAGCCACAGTTCAGCGCTAGTAAATGGTTATAATCAAGCTCAGCAACAGCTTGAAAATCGTTTATGCGAGTTATTAGACTATGAAAGCGCCATGTTATTTAATAGCGGATTTAGTGCTAATAGCAGTGTGTTAAAAGCATTATTTCAAGATAAAACCGTGGCGCAATCATCGGCAATATTTCAAGATAAGCTCAATCATGCCAGCTTAATTGATGGCGGACTTCATTCTGCCGCTGCCATGGTGCGCTTTAATCATAACGACCTTAAGCATTTAGAATCTCGGTTACAAAAGTCAAAAGCCAAGCATAAGCTCATAGTAAGTGAAGGGGTGTTTTCGATGGATGGCGATCAAGCCCCCATTGAAGCACTCTGTAAATTCGCTAAACAATACAACGCGTGGCTGATGATTGACGATGCTCATGGCTTTGGCGTATTGGGCGAGCAAGGTTTAGGCAGTTGTGAGTCAATCAAGCCTGATTTACTGATCATCACCTTTGGCAAAGCACTAGCTAGTAGTGGTGCTTGCCTGCTTGCATCAAAACAAATGATTGATTACATGCTGCAGTTTAATCGCGAATACATTTATTCAACGGCGATGTCACCACTGATGGCAAGTTGTACTCTAGAGCGACTCGAAAGGTTATTAAATGCGGATAAGAGACGCGCTCAGCTTTCAGAGAATATTGCCTACTTTAGAGCGCTTGCCAAAGAGCATAACTTAGCATTAATGGAATCAACAACGGCTATTCAGCCTTTGGTATTGGGCGATGCAGAACACACGCTTGCCGTTGCTAATAAGCTGAAAGAGAAAGGCGTGTGGTTAACCGCTATTAGACCACCCACGGTCCCATTTAATACGGCTCGACTTAGGGTAACCCTAAGTAGCGCGCATCAAGCTGACGATATAAAAAAACTGGTTGATTCGCTAGTGGAGTGTTTATGAGTGTTCAACTGCAAGCGCCTTTAAGCTTTCTACACAGTAATAAGCTAACAACACAAACTAAGTTCTCTAAAGCGGCTGCAAATTACGCGAGCCATGCTAATGTTCAAAAACAAGCGGCTGCGCACTTATTTAAAATGATGGCAAGTAAACATCAGCAGGGTACTTGCCTTGATTTAGGGGCTGGGCCTTTAGTTAACACAGCAATGCTTAAAACACATTTTGATACTGTATTGGCAATGGATTTAAGTCATTCCATGCTAAGCACAGAGCAAAACCCGCGTTGTTTAAAAGTGTGTGCTGATATGGATAACCTACCATTACTGCAAAACTCCCTTGATTGTGTGTTTAGTAATTTTGCAATGCAATGGTCTGCTGACTTAGAGGCACTATTTAAAAATCTTTTTTCTGCATTAAAAGCGGGCGGTAAGGTTTATTTAAGCTGCGTGGTAGATGGATCGCTCAAAGAGATCAAACAGGCTTTTGCTTGTTTAGACGAGCAAAACCATATTAATCAGTTTCATAGTGCTAGTCACATTATTGAGTATGCAAAATTGGTGGGGTTTAAACTGAATTTTGCAGCCGATAGATGTTATATAGATGCCTATAACTCTCCCTTAGAAGCACTGCGCTCGATAAAAGCGATTGGTGCTACTTCATTGCAAACTAAGCAAAAGCGCCAAGGATTATTAACAAGGCAGGCACTTAATAGTGTTTGTAAGGCATACCCTCTGGTTGATGGGCATGCTAGAGTGAGCTATCAAGTTGTCCTTTTAGAACTAGAAAAATAGAATTAACTCAAAAATGAAAGAATTTTTTATTACAGGTACAGACACCGATGCCGGAAAAACCCATGTCACCAGTTTATTACTAAACTTACTAGCGCAACATAAACAGCGTGCGGTTGGGTTTAAACCTATTGCAGCAGGTGCAGAAGAAGCATTTGGGCAGCTAGTCAATGATGATGCATTAACCTTAATGGAAAGCTCATCAATTGGGGTTAAATATAACATAGTTAACCCCTTTACCTATGAGCCACCCATTGCACCGCATATTGCAGCTGCCCAAGTAGGCGACAGACTGACATTTGACAAGCTCGATGCTGCTTATGTGAATGTAAAAGCCCTCAATACCGATTATATTCTTACAGAAGGTGCCGGCGGTTGGTGTTTACCTATCAACGAAACTGATTTGCTCAGTGATTGGGTTAAATCACAGCAGCTGGATGTAATTTTAGTCGTGGGTATGAAACTAGGTTGCCTAAATCACGCATTACTGACAGCAGCTCATTTTAAAGCGCTCGGTGTAAATTGTGTGGGTTGGATTGCAAATCATGTAGATCCAAATATGCGTGAACAAGACGCCAATTTAGAAACCTTAAAATCCGCATTACCTTTCCCGCTTTTGGCGATTAGTCCGTATACAGACGGCACCCCAAAATTAAAAATTTACAAAACCTTACTTGAAATTTTATCTATCAACCCATAATAATTGAGTTGTTACTTTTGACATACTCTGTCACAATTGGTTGCAATTAGTTCCTTGCAACCAATTGCATAAGCCCTAAACTGAGTTGGTAGAACACCCAGATAATTTTATTAACTAACGATTTTTAACCATGTCGTTAGTTAATACAATTGGTATGTTTATTCTGAGGTTTTTATGAAGCGTGTATTTTTGTTTCTACTGACTAACTTAGCGGTAATGCTAGTGTTAGGTATTGTGTTGTCTATTGTGATGAGCGTACTGGGTATTAGCCATCGCAGTTTAGGCGGCATTTTAGTTATTTCAACGGTGTTTGGTTTTGGTGGCTCGTTTATTTCGTTATTTATGTCGAAATGGATGGCAAAAAAATCAACCGGTGCACATGTTATTGAACAGCCTCGTTCTGAAACAGAACAATGGTTAGTTTCGACGGTAGCAGCGCAAGCGAAAAAAGCAGGTATCGCGATGCCAGAAGTGGCTATTTACGATAGCCCTGAAATGAACGCATTTGCGACCGGCCCAAGTAAGAACAACTCGCTGGTGGCTGTGAGCACAGGTTTATTACATAACATGAATCAAGATCAAGCTGAGGCGGTATTGGCTCATGAGGTGTCACACATTGCAAATGGTGACATGGTAACGCTTACCCTTATCCAAGGTGTAGTGAATACCTTTGTTATCTTTATGGCGAAAGTATTAGCAGGTATTGTTGATAACTTCCTTAATAGTGATGAAGAAGAGGGCGGTAGTAGCTGGACATACTTCTTGTTCGATATGATTTTCCAAATGTTATTTGGTGTTCTAGCAAGTGTGATAGTTGCTTACTATAGCCGTAAACGCGAATTCTCTGCGGATGCCGGTGCAGCTAAACTAGTAGGTGCAGATAAAATGCGTAGCGCCCTTGAGCGTTTAAAACAAAACCACCCATCACAACTAGAAGGTTCAATGATGGCATTTGGTATTGCAAGCGGTAAAGGTGTTGCCGAGTTATTCTCATCGCACCCACCACTTGATGAGCGTATTAACGCATTACGTTAATTTAAAACACGAAAAAGCCAGCTTGATGCTGGCTTTTTTTATTGTTGGTTTTTCTCACGCTCGAGTTGTTGTGGCAACAATACCTCAACAATTTCACGGGCCGGTAAGGTATACCTTACACCATCGAACATCACAGATGTGTGTTCATCAATACTGGTGATCCCTGTTAAGGTCCAGCCTTCGCCGCGCTCTTTACAGTACACCGTGGTGGTAGGTTGAATTACTTTAAATTCTTTACTCATCGAACTTAATCTAATTGCTTGAAATTGCGTTTATAGTAAGACAATAATGCCTGCTCATAAAGCAAAAAGAAGAAATTAACGTGTCTAGCCACGATGACTTAGCCTTTGACTTACGCCCCATTCGTCATAAAGATTGCCAAGCAATTTGGGATATTTTAAAAGATCCGCAAGTACAATCGTTTAATGATTACGGCACTGATATAACGAAAGGTGACGTGTATGATTTTATTCAAGGCGACATAGAACGTTTTTATAATCAACAAGGCATTCGTTTAGTTATTGTTTTACGAAGTAGTGGGCAAGTTATTGGTAGCGTGGGCTTATTTAACATAATTGACGGGCAGGGCATGTTGGGCTTTGAATTAGCATCGCAATACTTTGGCAAAGGAATAATGCAAAAGGTATTAGATATGCTATTTGAAAATCTGACGACCTTTGTAACGACACCACTAAACAGTGTGGTCGCCTTAATTAACCCAAATAACAGCGCCAGTATTAAACTTTTGACTAAATGCGGCTTTCAACAACATGACGCGCACTGGGTAAAGTACGTTTGCTAATTACTATAATAGTACAATCTTGTTCTGCTAGAGTTGCTACTATAAAATAGCGCCTTATTTTCACAAAGGAGCGCCAGCAACTATGGCAAAGGCCAAACCAATTACCAGTATTGAAAGTTACGGTATTTACAGTCATTGGGATGCAAAAGAAAAAGACCTGCCTCAAATCACCGAATTTACAACAGACGTTCCTGCACAGTTAGATATTGAATTTGGCTTTATTGTTAATATTAAAAAGGCCAAAGGACAAAAAATTAAATTTTGCGTTTACCACCCAGATATCCCCGATGAGGATGGCGAGATCATGCCACCGTTTGAGGGAGAACAGTACGTTAAAACAAACGATTGGCAGTTTTATTTAGGTGATACGATATGGGCGCCTGTTGATAATAAAGTCGGTATTTGGCGCATGACTATTGAGTTAAATGGCCATATAATTGCTGATAAATCCTTTAACTTATTAAAGGAAGCCGAAGGTTCTGCCACTGAGTTTTGGAAGCATCGCGGTTATTAATCTTTAAACTTGAGAGGGACTATGTATCAAGGAAGTTGTTTGTGCGGCAAAGTAAAAGTAACGGTTGCTGGTGGCATAGACTCAATTATTCATTGCCATTGCTCTTTATGTCGTAAAAACTCAGGCACAGCCTACGCAACCAATGGCTTTATTCAACGAGATGGTTTTAACCTCTCAGAAGGTAAGCAGCATTTAAGTGCCTTTGAATTTAAACCCGGCAGAATTCGCTATTTTTGCAGCTACTGTGGCTCGCCGGTTTATAGCGAGAATAAAGACGATCCAAGCCGCTTACGTATTCGCTTAGGTTTACTAGATAGCGATATAAACGAGCGCCCAATCAGTCATAACTTTGTAAGCTCTAAAGCAAATTGGGATACCTTTAACACAGAAATCCCATGCTATGATGGATTTGAACCAAGCAGAGGGAAGTAACAGCCATGATAGCGAATACACCAAACCCCCCTTATTATGCCGTAATTTTTACGAATACCTTATCTGACAATACCACCGGTTATGAAGAAGTGGCTAATAGAATGGTAGAACTTGCAGAGCAACAACCAGGGTATTTAGGCATGGAGTCTGTTCGTGATGGTTTGGGTATTACGGTGTCGTATTGGCAAAGCTTAGATGCGATAAAAGCCTGGAAACAAAACGTAGAGCACTTAAATGCCCAACAGCTCGGCAGAGACAAATGGTACAGTGCGTTTACAACGCGTATTGCTAAAGTAGAACGTGATTATTCATTGTGATAATCATCAATCAATAAAAGAACACATCATACTATGTTGGGCTTTATTTATATCTCAGCATAGCTTTGAATTTAAGATTTTTTATAAGCAGGGTAAGTGTGTAGGATCCAATAAGGAGCTCATGAAATAATAAGAAAAATCACATTATTTGGCTACTGACTTTGTCGCCAACTTTTTGTTTATCTCGAAACAAAGAGTCAAAAGAGTTTAAACATTTGTTTCCAAAAACACTCAATACTTGTTTAACTTAAATGTGCTTAATGTAACTTGCATCACACCTATTGCAAACCCCATTACTAAACCACCCGATAAATCGGAACTAACACCTAATACATTATCCGACTCTCTGGCATTTGTTAGCCAGTAAAAGAGCATGAACGAAACGCTAGAAATTGAAGAAAGTAGAATTAGCTTTATCTTGTTAGACACAACGACCTCAAATATTGACGTATTTTAATTTTATGATTGTTAAGTAATAGCAGTTGTTGATTGATATTGCGACCAAAAAAGAAAATGTACTAAAGTGATTTATTGCGAGTTTAAAGCCCACAATTGTGGGCTTAGTGTTTATCGTACCTACAAAGTATAATTAAAACCGATAGCTATACCGTCATCTTCGGTTTGTGACATCTGTGCTTCTTGCTCAGCGTCATTACTCGAGAAGTCGCTAAAATCTTTACGGGCTTCGATATATAAAATGGTGTCTTCTGCCATAAAGTAGTGCGCACCAATTACTGCAAATTGGCGTTTAAACACATCTTCAGGGTCGGCATTAAAGTTCGGCTGAATAACATAGTCACTTCCTGCATCAAATACGTTATAAGCAACAAAAGTACGTATGTCATTATCAAAGCGGTAGCTTAAAATTGACTCTAATCCAACAGCATCTTTTATTAAGCGACCTAAGTTGTCGGTATCGTGGTTTTCGTTTTTATTGATATTCGCTGATGCATACCAACCCGGTTTATAAAAATCACCATAGGTAATGCCCATACCATAAATTAAATCGTTTACTGATTGATTTCGGCCACCGGCATACACAATATCAAACTGGCCACGGTTAACACCGGCAGTAACTTTTAAATTAGGGCTAACCGAGTAGGTGAGTGCAGCGCCATAAGTCGAATTAAATTCTACTTTTTGCGCAGCATTGTTTCCTTGGTTCCAAAGTACTTCACAAGAGCTTCTTGAAATATCAACGATGTCACAGGTGTAAAATTCATCAGATTTTAGCTGTGCTTGAAGCGCTAAATGAAAATCACCCCAAGTATTACGATACTGTAGTACTTTATCGCCGCGGCCTGTGCCATTTACAGCTCCGTCATCTTTATTGTAGGTATAAACACCTGCAGCATTACCATCCCACACTAAGCTGTAGTTAGTGTTATAAACAACGTCGTACCATGCACCCCATTGCTTACCTAATGTAACTTGGCCGTAATCGTCATGTTTAAGGCCAACATAGCCTAAGCGGTTATATAAAAACTCATCTTGAATTGATTCAAAGCGATTGCTGTATACGATATCGCTGCTACCAACAGGGTTTACACCCCATTCAAGTAAAGCAAACGCTTGCCAGCCGTTTTTTAATTGGCGCTTAAAATCAAAATTAATGCGTGATGCACCGTTTACTACCTCAGTTTCGCCTTGCGTATTAATCACCCTAGCATCGATAAAACCACCAACTGTGACGCTATTGGTTTGATCGTTATAGATCTCGATGGCATTGGCTGTAGGTATGGCAAGCATGCCTGCAACAAATAAGGCAGTGTGTGTTCTTTTCATAAAGTACCTTGATTAAATATTGTCCCTAATAGGTATAATTTAGTTAAGGAACGGAGATTATCAAAGCTAAAATAGGGTCAAAAGTGAAAAATTATCATGCAACAAACCGGCTTTGAGGAAAAATTATTCACTTTAGGTTCACTATATTGAATTATCAATGAGTTACTGAGCCTAAAAAATAGACACCTTCTGGCTTAGCGTTCTAAGCATGAGTTTAGTATTTGGGGTTTCGGCGCCTAAGCCATACAGCAAGGTCATAAAATAGCAGTCGAGTAATATAGCAGCTTTCACTTTATTAAATTGTGGTTGATCAGCAAAAACCAATGATTGAATAAGTTCCATGTGTTGTTGTTGGAATGTTTGCGAAAATAGCCGCTGACTAAAAAGCACTTTATAGAAGCGGTGATGTAAACAATAAAACTGATAAAAATATTGCGCGTAATGATTAATCTTTAAGCGAGCAGGGCGGTGAATATCGGTTTCTTTTGCGCGCTCCAACACATCATTAAATTTAGCTTCAAGGCAGGCTTCTAAAATAGCGACTTTATCAGCAAAATGATTAAACAAGGTGCCCACTGCTATGTTGCTTGCTGCTGAAATTTGCCGTGTTGAAGTATCGTTAAATCCTTGCTCAGTAAAAAGGTGCCAAGCCGCATCTAAAATACGTTGGTGAGTGTCTCCATGTTTGCTCATTCTTAACCTACTGTTTGTATTTAGTTATTTTAAAAGTGAGCGTGCTCATAAATTAAGTGAGCGCGCTCACTAAAGGTAGTCGTAAGTGTTGATCTTGTAAAATTAGCCTGTGTATTTAATTAAACTTTCATGGCGTGCCAAGCGGCTTTAGTTTAAAATTGCACACAGTTTCATTTTTACTTTTTACCCGCTGGAGGGTACCGCTATCATTAGTACAGCTAATATCACCATGCAATTTGGTGCTAAACCTTTATTCGAAAATATCTCAGCAAAATTTGGCGACGGTAACCGTTACGGTTTAATCGGTGCGAATGGCTGTGGTAAATCAACCTTCATGAAAATCCTAAGTGGTGAACTAGAGCCATCTTCAGGTAACGTCAGTACAGATCCAAACGAGCGTATCGCAAAACTAAATCAAGACCAGTTTGCATACGAAGAGTTTTCTGTAATCGACACAGTGATCATGGGTCATAAAGAGCTGTGGGAAGTAAAAAAAGAGCGTGATCGTATTTACAGCTTACCTGAGATGAGCGAAGAAGATGGTATGCGTGTAGCAGACCTAGAAACTGAGTTTGCTGAAATGGATGGTTACTCTGCAGAAGCAAAAGCGGGTGAGTTACTAATTGGTGTAGGTATTGGTACAGAGCAACACTACGGCCCTATGTCTGAAATCGCACCGGGTTTTAAACTGCGAGTGTTACTTGCACAAGTACTGTTTTCTGATCCAGATATCATGCTTCTGGATGAGCCTACCAATAACTTGGATATTTACACCATCAAGTGGTTAGAAGACGTGTTAAACCAGCGCGACTGTACCATGATCATCATTTCGCACGACCGTCACTTCTTAAACTCAGTATGTACACACATGGCTGACATCGATTACGGCGAGCTTCGTATTTACCCTGGTAATTACGATGAGTACATGTTTGCAGCAACGCAAGCTCGTGAGCGTCTACTAAGCGAAAATGCGAAGAAGAAAAGCCAAATTGCAGAACTTCAACAGTTCGTATCGCGCTTCTCTGCAAACGCTTCAAAAGCAAAACAAGCAACATCACGTGCTAAACAAATTGATAAAATTCAGCTTGAAGAAGTTAAAGCTTCTTCGCGTCAAAGCCCTTTTATTCGCTTTGAACAAGAAAAGCAGCTATTCCGTAATGCCTTAGAGTTAACAAACTTAGCGCAAGGTTTTGACGAAATGCTTTTCAGCGGCCTTGAAGGTCTAGTCGAAGTAGGCGAGCGCATTGCAATCATCGGTGAGAACGGTGTTGGTAAAACAACATTATTAAATACCCTAGCTGGCCGTTTAGCACCTAAACAAGGTGAATTTAAATGGTCTGATAACGCTAATATTGGTTATTACGCACAAGACCATGCTGACGAGTTCGAAAAAGATATGAACTTATTCCAGTGGATGGAACAATGGCAACAAGAAGGTGACGACGAGCAAGTTGTTCGTAGTTTCTTAGGTCGTATGCTGTTTTCACAAAACGACATTAAAAAGTCAGTTAAAGTGATTTCAGGTGGTGAGCAAGGCCGTATGTTGTTTGGCAAAATTATGATGCATAAACCAAACATCTTATTAATGGATGAGCCAACCAACCACATGGATATGGAATCTATCGAAGCGCTTAACTTAGCACTTGAAGCATACGAAGGTACTTTGTTGTTCGTATCTCACGATAGACAATTTGTATCATCACTTGCTAACCGTATTTGGGAAATCAAAGACGGCAAAATTATCGACTTTAAAGGTACATACACAGAGTACCTAGCAAGTAGAGAAGCATAGTTAGCTAATGAGTGATTAAAAGCCATGCATGTCATGGCTTTTTTGTTCTTCTATAGTCGCATCTTGATGTGGTTTAAAAGCGATTTATACTGAGTTATCGAATTTAACAATAGAACCTCTATTATTTGTATCAACGCCTTGCCAAAATCGCTTTTAATTCCAACTGAAACTCGCATCTTGATGTGAGTTAGGTATATAATACCCGCCACAAAATAAGGACAAAAGTCCGCTTTTTAGAAAACAATTTAACTGAGGTGTATTTATGACTGTTGGCATTATTATGGGTTCCAAATCAGACTGGCCAACGATGGAACATGCGGCGTTAATGCTAGAAAAATTCGGCATTGAATACGAAACTAAAGTTGTTTCTGCTCACCGTACCCCTCAATTACTTGCTGACTATGCAAGCTCAGCTGCAGATCGCGGCATTAAAATTATTATCGCCGGTGCCGGTGGTGCTGCGCACTTACCAGGTATGGCTGCAGCGTTTACATCACTGCCAGTTTTAGGCGTACCAGTTAAATCTAAAACACTTAATGGTGTTGATTCATTATTATCTATCTGCCAAATGCCTAAAGGCGTTGCGGTAGGTACATTGGCTATCGGTGAAGCGGGTGCTGCAAATGCTGGCCTTTTAGCTGCACAAATTTTAGGTTGCCAACAGCCTGAAATCTTCGCAAAAGTTGAAGCTTTCCGTAAAGAACAAACAGACACTATCTTAGCTAACCCTAATCCTGCAGAGTAATATGAATATTCTAATTTTAGGTGCAGGTCAGTTAGCTCGTATGATGAGCTTAGCGGGTGCACCGCTTGATTTAAATGTTGTTGCCTACGATGTGGGTAGTGAAAAAATCATTCACCCATTAACCGGTGAAGTTCATAACAGTACATTACAACAAGCTATTGATAGCGCAGACGCGATTACAGCAGAGTTTGAACACATTCCAGATGATGTACTTACATTATGCTGTCAAAGCAATAAGTTTTATCCGGGTAAAGCGGCAATTAAAACAGGTGGCGACCGCGCACTTGAAAAAGCTTTACTTGATAAAACAAATGTTGAATGTGCGCCTTATCAATTAATTACAGAAAAAGCGCACCTTATTGCTGCTGTAGAGCGTTTAGGTAAGCCGCTTGTGATCAAAACTTGCCAAGCGGGTTACGATGGTAAAGGCCAATGGCGCTTAAAGTCTGATGATCAAATTGACCAAATTTGGTCAGAAATGGCAGATTTCATTGCATCAGGCACTGAAACTGCGCCGCATTCTATTATCGCTGAAAAGATGATCCCATTTGACCGTGAAGTATCTATCATTGGTGCACGCGACAAAACGGGTAACACAGTTATTTATCCATTGACTGAAAACCAACACACCAATGGTGTACTTACGCTTTCAGTTGCGGGTAAAGAAAAAGCAGCGATTCAAGAACAAGCTGAACTGGCGTTCAACAAGCTTGCGCAAGAGCTTGATTATGTGGGTGTATTAGCAATTGAGTTTTTTGATGTACAAGGTACGTTATTAGTTAACGAAATTGCGCCACGTGTTCATAACTCTGGTCACTGGACACAGCAGGGTACACATTGCTCTCAGTTCGAAAACCACATGCGCGCTGTTGCAGGTTTACCATTAGGTAGTACAGAATTACTTCGTCCTACTGCTATGATCAACGTACTAGGTCAGCCTTCAATTCCACACTCAGTACTGGCAACGCAAGACGTTACAAGTCACTGGTATGGTAAAACGGCTAAACCAGGTCGTAAGATGGGTCATATCAATGTATCGGCTGATAACCTTCATCAATTAGGTGAACGTTTAGCTGCATTGGCCGAAATCTTGCCAGAGCAAGACTACCCAGGTGTAGCTGATACCAGCACCCAACTTATTTTAAACTAATCAGTTTAAATTATTAAAAGCCGAGTTTATCTCGGCTTTTTAATCGCTATTATTTATCCACAAACTTCGCTAATTTTGTACCTCTTGTCTCAAAGCACTTGCGTCAGGGTCATCTTGCTATAGACTAATATTTTTATATTAATATTAGTTCGTTATGTTACATCCTCGATTTAGAACAGTCGTATTTGCGTTTTTTATGGCGCTGTTTATGTCTGGATTTATGTCTTTAGTGATCAGCATTTTTAACGTTGGTTTAATCGATAACATTGCAACCATTTGGCTAAAAGCATGGGCTTTTGCGTTTTGTGTGGCATTTCCTACTGTTATTTTTGTTGCACCTGTGGTGCATAAGTTGACCAATAAACTTATCAGAGCACCGTTGTGATTGCCGAACGCCCTAAGCAGTTTCTATTTATTGCGCTATTTTTAGTATCAGCTTTGCCATTTGTTGGCTCTGCTACGGCACTTGTAGTCGGTGCTTTATTTGCCATGATATTGGGTAATCCATTTGCAGTGCAGTCACAAAAAATGAGTAAATGGATGCTAAAGTTGGCGGTGATTGGTTTAGGCTTTGCTGTTGATTTTAATCAAGTAATAGAAGTAGGGCGTAGCTCTATTGTGCTTACCATAGTCAGTATTACCGCGATTATTGGCCTTGGTGAAATTTTATCTCAGTTATTTAAGTTAAATAAAAACACCGGTGTACTTATTTCATTTGGTACCGCCATTTGTGGTGGTAGCGCCATTGCAGCAATGGCGCCGGTTATAAAAGCCAAAGATCACGAAGTAGCCATATCACTCGCTGTGGTGTTTTTATTAAACGCCCTTGGCTTAGTGTTATTCCCAATGATTGGTCATTACTTTGGTCTGACTGAGCAGCAATTTGGTGTTTGGGCGGCACTTGCGATTCATGACACCAGTAGTGTTGTGGGGGCTTCCGCTGCGTATGGCGCATCAGCACTTGCTATTGCCACAACCATTAAACTAACTAGAGCGATGTGGATCATCCCTTATACAAGCATCGCGGGTGTGTTTTGGAAATCAGATGAAAAAGCAAGTATCCCATTGTTTATATTTGGCTTTTTAGCGGCGGCACTGATTAATTCAAGCTTTCCTGAGTATCAAACACTGTGGCATGCTCTCAATGTTGGCGCTAAACAAGTGTTAGTAATGACCTTATTTTTGATTGGTAGTGGTTTATCTATTTCAGTCTTAAAACAAGCGGGCATTAAACCTTTTATCATGGCGATGATCTTATGGATCATTGTCAGCAGTATTATTTTACTACTTATAGTAGACGGATTTATTTCATGAAATACGCTTTATTAACTTCTTCAATAGCACTGGCCATGGGCCTCTTTGCTAACAATGTATCGGCTGCTGATTTACGTGTAGCGACCTTTAACGTGAGTATGGATGCAACCAATTATGCTAAAAAAGGCGAAGCAATAGATAAAGACGCTTTAAGCAAAGCATTAGCGAGTAACCACCAGCAAATTCGCAACATTGCCGAAATTATTCAGCGCGTAAGACCAGATGTTATTTTACTCAATGAGTTTGATTATATTGATGCCGACAAAGGCATTAACGTATTTCGTAAAAACTACCTGCAAGTATCGCAAAATAAGCAAGTTGCCATCGATTATCCTTATTACTTTATTGCACCTGTTAACACTGGTTTACCTACTGAGTTTGACCTAGACAACGATGGTGTAAAGGGGCATTACAAAGGCGACGCACACGGCTTTGGCTTCTTTGAGGGGCATTATGCAATGGCCGTATTGTCGCGCTACCCAATCGATTTAGATAAAGCGCGTACATTACAAACATTCAAATATAAAGATATGCCAAATGCACAAATGCCTATCGACCCTAAAACAGGTAAAGACTGGTATTCTGCTGAAGAATGGCAAGCAATTCACCTAAGCTCTAAGTCATTTTGGGATTTACCAATTGATGTAAAAGGTAAAACGGTTCATTTGCTTGCTTCGCACCCAACGCCGCCAGTTTTTGATGGTGACGAAGACCGAAACGGTAAGCGTAACCACGATGAAGTACGTTTAATTGCGGATTACATCAACAATGCTAACTACATTTACGATGATAAAGGTCAAAAAGGTGGCTTAAAAGCGAAAAGCCGTTTTGTTATTGTTGGTGACTTAAACGCTGCGCCAGAAGGGGGCAAAGCACGCCCGAATACCACTGACCAAATTTTAAAAAATCCATTAGTGAATACCTCTTTTACGCCAACAAGCAAAGGTGCAAAAGAATCGTATAAAGAAGATTACGCTAAAAACTATACTGCTTATTGGCAGGCTCGTGCTGATTACGTTTTACCATCAAATTATGGAATTGAGATAAACGATGGTGGGGTTTTTTGGCCACAGAAAAACTCTGAACTGTTCCGTTTAATTAAAGATCGTAACGCATCGTCTGATCACCGTATGGTATGGCTTGATATCAGCTTAAAATAAGCTGTTATTAAACGGAAAAGTTTGGCTGTTTATCCTATAAAAATTGCTATTTCATCAGTGCTTCTGCTTAAATAGGGCGAATTATAATAACCCGTAAGAAGCACTATGAAATTCAAAACCACTGCTAATAAAACGTTAGTGGCTCTCGCAGTCGCATCTAGCTTCATGCTAGCAGGTTGTCAATCAACCGCCTCAACGCCTTCTGAAGAACAAGTTACTAATGTAGCCCCAGTTGTTGTTACTCCTGCTGATACAGGTTCAGCTGAAATCACGTTAGAGCAAGCTATGGCTCACCCTGATTGGTTAGGCCGTCAGCCTGAGCGTGCTTTCTGGAACGGTGATTCTAACAGCATCGTTTATGCACAAAAGCAACAAGGCAATGAGTTACGCGATTTATACGTTCAAGCGGTAAATAGCCAATCTACATCACAATTAGCGTTAAACAAACTACACACTGTAGGCGCTAAAAATGCCGTTTACTCAGCAGATAAAAAACAACAGGCTTATGCATTTGAAGGTAATATCTTCGTTAAAAACTTAAGCACTGGTCAAATTACACAAATCACTCACGATAGTGCACAGCAATCAAAACCACAGTTTTTAACTGATGGTAGCCTTGCATATCGCCAAGGTAATGCATTTTATAAAGTTGATTTAGCAACGGGTCGTCAAGTTGAATTAGTTAACTTACACCTAGACGATGCACCTAAAGGTGTACAAGAGCCAGACACTTACATCGCAAAAGAGCAGCACAAACTAATTGATTACATTGCGCTGACTCACAAAAACAAAAAAGATCGTGAAGAGCGTAAAGCACAAATCAACGAGCAAAACGACAGCATTGCTAATGCACAATTTTATTTAGGTAAAGGTAAGCGTTTAGCCGATGTACAGCTTTCACCAAATGGCCAAGCACTTGTTGCAGTAACCACAGAAAGCCGTTCATGGCGTGATGAAGGCGATATCATGCCTAATTACATTGCTGATGACGCGCGCGTAAAAGCAGAAAAAGTACGCCGTCGTGTTGCTGATGAAAAACCAATCAGCTCAGACGTTGTTTACATTGACCTTAAATCAGGCGAGCAAACAACCCTTGCATTCGATACCTTACCAGGTTTTGATGAAGACGTACTTGCAGCTGTTAAGAAAGAAAACTACGCTCGTGATGGTAAAACTTACAAGTCTGAAAAATCACCACGTGCCATTAACTTGATGATGGATTGGGGTTGGGACCAAAGTGCAATCCAATGGAACACTGATGGTTCAAAAGTGGCACTTATGCTTGAAGCATGGGACAACAAAGACCGTTGGTTAGCCACTGTTGATACACAAAACAATAAACTTGTTTCACAGCACCGTTTACACGACGATGCATGGGTTAACTATGCATACAACGATTTTGGTTGGTTGAACAACTCAGACACGCTTTACTACTTATCTGAAGAGTCTGGTTACAGCCACATTTATAAAAAGCCACTTAATGGTAAAGCAACGCAGCTAACTAAAGGCCAATTTGTTGTTTCTAACTTAACGTTAACAGCTGATAACTCAGCGATTTACTACAAAGCGAACGTTGAGCACCCAGGTCTTTACGAAATCTATCGTGTAAACCCTGCAAACGGTGAATCTGAGCAAGTAACCAACCTTGATGGTATGACTGATTACCAGTTAAGCCCAGATGAAAGCAAACTATTGCTAACTCACTCAAAAATTATGTCGCCGCCTGAGCTTTATGTTGCTGATGCAAAAGCAAATACCCAAGCAACTCAGTTAACGCATACAGTATCTGAAGAGTTCTTAGCGAAGAAACTGATCGCACCTAAGATTGTTGCTGTGCCTTCAAGCCACACTGATCAGCCAATTTACGCAAAAGTATATTACCCAGCTGATTATAAAGAAGGCGAAACAGGTAAAAACCGTAAAGCGGTTATCTTTAACCACGGTGCTGGTTACCTACAAAACTCACACATGGGTTGGTCTGGTTACTTCCGCGAGTTTATGTTCCACTCACTACTGGCTTCAGAAGGCTACGTAGTAATGGACATGGACTACCGTGCATCAAAAGGTTACGGCCGTGATTGGCGTACAGCCATTTATCGTCAAATGGGTACACCTGAAATCCAAGATTTAGCAGACGGCGTAAGCTGGATGGCAGACAACGCAAACGTTGATACCCAAGCTGTAGGCACCTATGGTGGCTCTTACGGTGGTTTCATGACGTTTATGGCGCTATTCACACAACCTGATTTATTCAAAGCAGGTGCTGCACTTCGTCCGGTAACTGATTGGGCTCACTACAATGGCCCTTATACGTCGAACATCTTAAATCACCCAGATGTTGACCCGATTGCCTATGAAAAGAGCTCACCAATTTACTTTGCTGAAGGTCTTAAGAGCCGTTTATTAATTAACGCGCCTATGGTTGATGACAACGTATTCTTCCAAGATTCAGTTCGCTTAGTACAGCGCTTAATTGAACTTGAAAAAGAAAACTTTGAAACAGCTATCTTCCCAGTTGAGCCACATGGCTTTGTACAACCATCAAGCTGGTTAGATGAATATCGCCGTATTCATAAGCTATTTAAAGAAACGCTTTAACTTTTAGAACAATTTAGAACTGACTTATAAGCAGCCTTGATATTCAAGGCTGCTTTTTTTGAAGAGCAATTGATATTTACCATTAGATATAAGTATTTAACTTGTTTTGCCATAAATAATATCTTTATGTTTCTCGCTAATAAAACCCCGAAATCCACCACTCACTAAATTAGGCTGCTTTGTGTCGTTCTTCGAATATCGCTTCTGATTGCTCACAAGATATTCATTATCGTTGGCTTGCATTGAGGCCCGTTCTAAGTGAGCAATTCAATTACTTGTAACCCTTAGTAATACTGTTCATAGACCTAGCAATATTATGAAACAGCTAGTTATGTTAATTTGATAGCAAAATGAGGTACAGCGACCATTAGTATGACAACATAAAAGTGCACGCGCCCTTTGAATGGAATAAGTTTAGTGATTGATATGCCAATAAAACTTTACCTTTAGTAAATCCATATTGGTTTATGTAAAAATTAGCTTTGTTCAAGTAATACGCCTACAAGAGCTCTTGATAACACTTAGTCTTTTGGTAAAGGTAGTTTATGTTGCGTAACAACGGAAGCTGAGAACCATGACCCAAAAAAATGTGATGAAATTAGAAAAGATGATAGTTTAGCTAATAAATGTTTAAGATTATGTCAGGTGTAATAGTATGAATCTAAAAAAATCCAGATATTGAAACTAGTATGGATAACCTGTTTTACTTTAGTCATTCTTTCTGTTTTAGAATCTGTTCAAGATGTCAGCCAAACTCACGAGTTAGGTGTGTTCATACTAGTTTTACTGGGACTTTTAAGTTTTCCATTAGGTCCGTTTTTATTGTATCTAGTTACAGCTTTACCAACTATAGATTATCAAAGCAGCTTTGGTTTAGAAGTGTTTGTTATTAGTATCTGTTGCTTTATCGGTGGATATTTTCAGTGGTTTATAATTTTACCTAAGATTATTAATAAATATTGGAATTAGCTATTAATTTAAAGCCTCACAAACCGAGGCTTTTGGTTAGAACTATACAAATTGAAATAGGATGAAGCTAGTCAATAACTATCTAAGTTCTAACTTGATAGATCTAAACCAATTTAGTGTACAACTAATTTAGGGATTGTGTTCCTGAATTGGGACGCTACATTCAGTCAGATCCGATTGGTTTAGCGGGTGGGATTAATACGTATGGGTAAGTTGAAAGGAATCCTATCAAGCACTTAATGGTTACTGGGTAAGGTTTGAAGCTTCATTAATTTTGCATGTAAAGCCTAGCTAGTCGCTGTCTTTCATACACAAACCCCTCGATGAAAATCGGGGGATTTTTTGAACTTAGCAGATTAATTTCGATCTGATCTGTTTTGATATAACTTCAAGGTCAGTTACTGAGTTTCTACAAGATCAGAGCAATAGGTATCAGAAACATTTTCTCGAGCAAAGTTAGGTGATATTCGCAGAGTAAAGCGATTGATTGTGTTAGCCTCTAACCTCTCTAATAAGTTGAGACAATCTTTCGTGCAATCATCCACTTTATTACCCGCTGATATTGAAGATGATTATGTTATATAAACTCCTGTTCAAAGTAGTCAGCTTTTAAACCGAAAAAAGACCAACCTAATGAGTAAAAGTTTAAAAAATTTATTAATGGTAAGTATTACGTAAACTAATTGAGTTACTAATCCGATCTAGTGTGAGTGGGGACATGCGGTTGTCCATTAACTACTTTATAAAATCAATTGATTAATTATAGTGCCAGTGTTTAACGGGTTGTGCGATGGGTCAAGCGCTGCCGGGTTCTTCATTACAATGCTCAACGCTGCCACGGGGGAGAAGATTTCGTAAGGTCCCATGGTGGCATCGCAAACAAAGATCACCTTGTAGTCACTGGTAAACTTTTTAATCAAGGTCATGGTATCAATGACGTTAGAGTCATGATGCTCGTTATCTTGCCAAACATGCTCATACAAACAGTTATGAAAATAGAAAAACTCGAGATGTTTAAACTCGCTGTTGGCGGCGCTAAAAAGCTCTTCGCAGGTATGAATGTAATCATCTATTGAACCGCAGATATCAAACAACATCAATACTTTTATTGCATTGCGTCGCTCTGGTGCCATTTTTACATCGAGCATGCCACTTTGCTTTGTGTTGCGCGGATGGTTACGGTTAAATCGAGACTGTCGCTGGCGCCAGTACGGGCAAATTTACGAAGTTATTTAGGGCGAGTTTAATAATGCGCGAGCCAATTTCACGGTCGCTATCAAGGTTTCGGTAGCTGCGCTTATCACACTTTTACCGCACGGCGATGTCGGTTACCGTGTTGGTCAATGCGCACACCTTTAGGGTTGTAACCATAGGCACCAAATGGCGAAGTGCCACCGGTACCTATCCACTTATTGCCTCCAGCATGGTGCTTTTGCTGCTCTTCAAGGCGCTGCTTGAGAGTATCCATCAGTTTATCAAGGCCGCCCATGGCTGTATTATAATGGTGTTTTTTAAATTTATAAGTTGACCTAGCGCGGGATGTGTGTCATATAATTTGTATGAGGATAATAAGGATAATAAGGATAATAAGGATAATAAGGATAATAAGGATAATAAGGATAATAAGGATAATAAGGATAATAAGGATAATAAGGATAATAAGGATGATAAGGATAATAAGGATGATAAGGATGATAAGGATAATAAGGATAATAAGGTACTAAGGATAATAAGGTACTAAGGTACTAAGGATAATAAGGTACTAAGGATAATAAGGTACTAAGGATAATAAGGTACTAAGGATAATAAGGTACTAAGGATAATAAGGTACTAAGGATGGTATGATAATGAAAATATTGATCTTACGTAAGCTGATATTCCTAATATTTGTTTTTACATCTTATCATGTAATTGCAACAGACTATCTTGGCTATGGATTATATGATGACCCTTTTGGCTGGGTATCTGGGGGGAGTGCTCAAGAAGTCTGTGACCATTGGGCTGATATTGAAGAGCTATCTACCATTCCTATAGCTAATGGCGGTTGTGAACTATATCAGGATGGTGACTATGAAGGTGTTATTGCAGAGTGGTGTCAAAATCGCCAGATAGATATTAGCTATACAGGAACATCACAAGTAATTCTAAATGAAGGAAGTGACTATTATATTTATGCAATTGATTCCACATTACAAAGGTGGCCAGACGCCTGTGAAAACATCATATTCTTTGAAACTAGAACGGAGGGTCCAGACAGTGGGCTTAGGGTTGTAGCGTATAACTTTTCATATGTTGATGCGGGGACATGGACTGCAAAAGATACCAGTAGTACTAATGAATTTAAAGTGTTTTACCCTGATAACTCCTATTTTACAGGAGAACAAAAGAAATTTATTTTAAAAACAACTCAACTTTATCCAGAAATTTACCCTCCAAACTTGAAGTTATCAATCAATATCCCTGAAATAGAGTTTATTATTAATGATGATGAGCCTGCCCCTCAATTATCGATTACAGGGCGAAATACATTTGAACAAAATGAAACTCTTGATATAAATATTAAATTAGATCAATTTGTGCAAAGTGATTTTTTAATAAAACTTGAAATCGAAAATTCAACCAAACTTACTTCCCCTATTTTTTCAGCAAAGTTACCACATTATAATGAACAGACTGATTTCTCGTCACTTGCCACGTTAGACTTATATTTAGGGGAGCAAGACCTGACGAGTATAAGCTTGACTTCGTCACCTTTAGTTTCTTTTAATGGCGAAGAGGTAAAGTTAAATCTAATCGTTTCTTTAGAAAGGGGGGGGAGAGTATATTCAAGAGAAAGTAAAATAATAACACTACTAAATAGTGAGGATGAAGATTCTGAATGCTATAACCCTTTTTATTATGACGATGCTGATGGTTGTATTGTAAAATGCCCAGTTGGTTCAAGTTTTGACTCAATGTCAGGATCGTGCGTATCTGAAAGAGTAGAACCTAATAAATGTTTGGTTAATGTTTTAAATCCTATTGATGCATTAACTAGTGGAAAAGAGCAGGATGTATCTGTTATCGATTTAAATGGCACTGTGCCTTTAAAATTTAAATTGAATTACTCAACAGCTAACGATGTTTTAACAAAAAATGAAGAAGTTAGAAGGCGCTACAAGGTAAATGCTGATGATGGTGAGAAAGGTTGGAATATCATTAAACAACCCGATGGCTATAAAGGTCCTCAATATAAAAGCATTCTATACGAAAATGTTAGTGATCAAATAAATCAAAGAGGAAATTATTTTTGGTCCAATCAATTTGACTACCGTTTATATGAAGTGGATGGACATAATATATACATTAGGAGTCCAGGTAATATTATTACACGGTTTAGTAAAAATGATGATCTATATACTGAAGCCGTAAAAAAAGGTGAGCTATTAATTAAAGCTGACAATGGAGGTTGGCTTTATACCTCTTTGGAAAATGTGCGCTACAATTTTGATTCAGATGGGTACTTAATAAAAGTATTTTATTCAAACTCACAATGGTATCAATTAAATTATAATGAACAGAGAAAACTAACAGTAATTGAAAATTTAATTGGTAATAAAATAGAGCTCACCTACGACAATGATTTACTTGTATCAATCACAGCTAATGAAGTTGAAAACTATGTCTTAGGGTATGATGCTCTAAACAATCTGAAGTCCATAACATATCCAAATGGTACTGTTAAAGAATTCCACTACGAAAACGATTCCTTTCCTTTTAACCTAACAGGTATTACAGATGAAAACGGTGTTAGGTCAGCAACATGGAAATATGATCAAGATGGCAGAGCGGTTTATTCGGCTCACGCTGATGGGGTTGATGCAGGAACGGTAAGCTACAGTAGCAATCAATCAATTTCAATAGATGCAAATGGCAAGCAGCGAGTGTTACTGTTTGATAGTGAAATTCCAAATCAAATTAATAGTATTGAAGGTAGCAGTTGTGACTCTGAAGGGAACGATAGTGTTATAAATTATAGTTATGATAGCTATGGCAGAGTAATAGAGAAAGTAGACCAAAATAGTATCAAAACACATTACACATATAACACCCGAGGTTTGCGCGCTTCAATAACCAAATTGTATGGTACTGATTTGGCCAAAACGACCTCATTTTTATATGAAAATGACAATATTGTTGAACCCACAAAAATTACCCTAGAAAATGGAACTGTCATTGAGAGTCAATACTCAGATTTAGGGCTTTTATTAAGTCGGAGTGTAAAAACAAGCAGCGAGGTACGAACAACCATATTTGAATATGACGATAAGGGAATGTTACTACTAGTTGATGGACCAAGGAGTGATGTGAACGATATTACTACTTATCAGTATTATGAGAATGGCAACCTAAAACAAATTGAAAATGCATTAGGCCATAAAATTATTTTCAACCAATACGATACAGCAGGTAGAGTTACTGAGTTTGTTGATGAAAATGGCAAAGTTAGCTCGTTCGCTTATGATATTATGGGTAAAATAACTACGTTCTCACAAGAAGGTCGAACATATACCTATAGCTACGATGCTGTTGGCAACCTAATAGAAGTAAACAATGGCCTTGGAGCAGTTTATTATCTATATGATAGTGCAAATAGACTCATCACGATCAAAGATGATAATGAAAACAAAATTGACTACGAATACGATACAGCAAATAATCTATTAAGTATTAAAAACGAAGATAAGAGTGGCGAGTTGCTTTATACGCTTCGGTATTTGTATGATGCCGTGGGTAGGGTCTCGCGTGTAACTTTAGATGAAAGTAACTCTATAGATTATAAATATGACGCCTATGACAACCTAATAGAGACAATCGATCCTACAATCAATTCACTGATTGATGTATATAATCAGCTCAACGAAAAAATTAAAAGTGTAGACCAAGCAGAAAACGAAACTAGCTACAATTATAGTAATGGCAAATTAATATCCGTTACAGATGCTCTTGGTCGAGAAACAATGTACGAATATAACGGTTTTGGAGATGTTACTCGTACAATTAGCCCTGATACAGGTGAAACAACATTTCAGTATGATGAAGCTGGTAACCTTATTGCTAAGCAAGATGCTAGAGGCATACTCGTCCAATACAACTATGATAATTTAAACCGTATCACTTCTATTAAGTACCCAGATGAAAGCGAAAATGTCACTTTTGAATATGATGATGTTACTGAAAGTCGAAATGGTATCGGTCTATTAACAAAAGTTACTGAACCAACAGGAGTGACAGAGTTTTTTTATACACCCCATGGTGAAATAAAAGAAACAAAATTCATGCCTATTGGTGCTGGGTTTGTACAAAGCGTTAAATATAACTTTAACAATGTTGGTAATTTATCACAGCAAACATACCCGAGTGGGATGGTTGTCAATTACAGCCATGACTCTAATGGCAATGTAATTAGTATTTCTGCTCAAAAAAATAGCATGAGCACTGTTATTGCAACTAATCTTGATTACTTACCCTATGGCCCTTTAAATTATCTAGAATACGGAAATGGCCTTGTTCTTGAGCAAAGTTTTGATAGAGCTTATCGGCTGACCAATAAAAAAGTTACTGATACTTATGATAAAGAATACAGTTATAACTACCTTAATATTCAGTCAATTGATGATCTCTTGAATTCGAGTCTATCGCAAAGCTTTGAGTATGATTTGATTGATAGATTAACAAACTCACAAGGCCGTTACGGTGATTTAAGATACTCCTACGACAATATTGGTAATCGTACTAGCAAGGCAGTTAACTCGGCAGAGATTCCTTATAGTTATAGTGATGGCGTGTTAAACAGTGTGAATGGTGTATCTAGATCATACGATAGTGTAGGAAATACACTTAATGATGGTACTAGAAGCTATCAGTACAACCAAGCTGGGCGTTTAATTAACACCCAATCATCTACTGTTGAATACAACTATCAGTACAACTTTTTAGGCCAAAGAACTCACAAACAGTGGCAATCAACCGAGTCAAATCAAAATGATAACTGCAAAGTAGTTGAGGTTATTAAAAATGTGAATGTTCGTTCTGAGCCTGATAAATACAGTACAAAAGTTGGGTATTTACAGGTAGGGCAAAAGTACGTTGAAACTGGGCAGCAAGGAAATTGGCGACAAATTTGGTATCAAAATAGGCAACGTTGGGTCTACGGAACGGGATATTTAAAGGCATCTACAGGACAATGTTTTAAAATTGCAAATACACGAACAGGTAATGTTAATGTTAGAGCAAGTGACACTAGTAACTCTGATACAGTTGGTACAGCACCAGAAGGCTCTGTATGGGTGTTAAACAGTATCCACGGTAGTTGGCTTAGTTTCTGGTATGACGCTGAATTAAGTTTTGTTCATAGCTATTATACTGTTTTGGATGAAATAAATAATCGCCATGAACGTTACTATCAATATGATTCGTTAGGTATGCTGATTGCGGAGTTGGATGGCAATGGTGAAACTCTGGTAGAGTATATTTACTTAAATAGTCAACGTATCGCATTTGTTGTCGCAAACGAAGTTTTTTTTATACATTCAAATCATCTAGATGCGCCCATTGCAATAACGAATAGCGCTGCAGAAGTTATTTGGAGTGGTTACTACACACCTTTTGGTAAATTAATTGAGACTAAAAATGAGCTAACAGTAGAAATGGCATTACGCTTTCCAGGCCAATATGCCGATGCTGAAACTGGTTTACATTACAACTACTTTAGGGATTACGATCCTGAATTAGGACGCTACATTCAGTCTGACCCGATTGGTTTAGCGGGTGGCATAAATACGTATGGGTATGTTGAAGGGAATCCTGTTAACTACATCGACCCTTTTGGTTTAGCGACATATATGTGTACACGCCCTTTGAATGGCTCGGCTTTTGAGATAAAACCTTTAAAAATTTATCATCAGTATATCTGTGTTGGTTCAGGTATAAATAAGGTTTGCTCTAGTAATACGCCTTCAAGTGGGAGTGCTCTTGATAACACTTGGCCTTTTGGTAAAGGTAGTTTAGGCCGCGCAACAACTGAAGCTGATGGTGACATTTATGACTCAAAACAATGTGATGAAATTAGAAAAGATGATAGTTGTGTCGAAAGTTGCATTAACTCTGAGTTTAAAGCAGAGAGACCTTGGTATTCGATAGGTCCAAATGGTATCGATTGTCAAGAGTACAGTGATAGTTTAGCGGATAAATGTTTAAGATTATGTCAGGTGAAATAGTATGAATATAAAAAAAATCCAGATATTGAAATTAGTATGGATAACCTGTTTTACTTTAGTCATTCTTTCTGTTTTAGAATCTGTTCAATATGTAAGCCAAACTCACGAGTTAGGAGTGTTCATACTAGTTTTACTTGGAATTTTAAGTTTTCCATTAGGTCCGTTTTTATTGTATCTAGTTACAGCTTTACCAACTATAGATTATCAAAGCAGTTTTGGTTTAGAAGTGTTTGTTATTAGTATCTGTTGCTTTATCGGTGGATATTTTCAGTGGTTTATAATTATACCTAAGATTATTAATAAATATTGGAATTAGCTATTAATTTAAAGCCTCTTTAATCGAGGCTTTTGGTTAGAACTATACAAATGGAAATAGGATGAAGCTAGGTTATAACTATCTAGGTTCTAACTCGATAGATCAAAACCAATTTTGTGTACAACTATATCAGAGGTTACGATCCTGAATTGGGACGCTACATTCAGTCAGATCCGATTGGTTTAGCGGGTGGGATTAATACTTATGGATATGTTGGAAATAACCCTGTAAATAATTATGACCCTAACGGCTTAACAGCGATTCCAATTGTTGGGCCTGGTCCCACTCCTGCTGCTCATCCGGTATTTTTATCGGGTACAAAAGAAAATATGGCTTTTGTCGATTCTGTTATTCAGATTTCTGATTTGTTTGGAAATGAGGATAACGAAAGTTGTGAAGTTGATAATGCGGGTCTGAAAATTAGCCCTGCGGCACATAACATTGAACCTCCCGGTCAATGCTCCCCATCTGAACAGCAAAAACTACAGCAAAACGTAAACCAAGAATGCAAACGACCAAGAAGATGTTCCCAATCCATGTCTAGAGGTGATTTATTCCTTCGGGAGGTCGCCAACCAGAGGTGTGCAATAGCGAGAGACACAATAAATAAAAAGTGTTTGATGGGAGGAGATGCAAATCATAGAAACCAAGCTATTGATGCTTGGAAAAGTATGGCTAAATGTCAATCTTTACAAAAATAAGTGAGAAGTTAGTTCAATGAATAAATTAGCGCTATTAGATAGTTTGTCATATGCATTTGGCAGTACAAAGCAACCCAGTTGCCCTTTGATAGATAGGCCTAATTTAGATTGGGAAGACAAAGAGGTTATAAGAATTTTGAGTGGTAAATCTTGGGAAGACTTTGGAATCGATGTGATAAAAAGTTGTGAAGTAGATTTGACAGCAATAGTCTACCGACTCAATCCAGTATATTTCGTTTATTATTTACCTTCTTTCATGTCTCTTTGTTTATCTAATTTTGATGAGATTGATGTTTTATCAGATTCCATTTTTTCTGTTTTGAGCTTAAGTGTACAAGGGGCCTCAGAGTATGAGTCTGAATTCGTAAAGTTATCTTTGAATCAAAAAAGTACTATCCGTTCATTCATAAAGTATTTTCTACATGAGTCTCAATTTGACATAGAGAAAGAAGCTAAGATAGCTGATTTAGTTTGGGAACGATTGGGTTGATTTTGAATTTAAAGCCTCGTTAGCCGGGGCTTTGTAATATCTGATATAGGAGATAAATCATAACCAATTTTTTATGAAACAGATTAAATGGCAAGGAATAATAAACAGATAATTAAATCTCGAGTAAGGTTACTCGCGAGCTCTTATTATTTTTATAAAGACAGGCAAAGCGAGTAGAGTGCCACCAACTGCTCCGATAAAGTGGGCGTCAATGGCAACATTAGAGGCGATTAACTGACTCACCGATTCACTCGGGCCGGCAATTTGCTCCCAAATCACTTTAGCCCAAGTACCAGCAAACAATAACCAGCCTGAAAACATGCCTGCTTGTACATCTTTTACTGCTCCCCAAATAATAACACCATGCAGTAGGGCACTTAATCCGGTGTAAATATGGATATCTGGGCAAAATAACCACACACCTAATCCACACCATAATGCAAGAATGGCAATATTAAACGCATAACGAGGTGGGCTTGTATGCTCAGCGTGCAGAGCCCAAATTAATAAAATTCCGGCACAATTTAAGCCTAAATGAGGCCAATTAGCGTGTACGAATTGACTGGTAAAAATACGCCAAAACTCACCATTTGCAACTAACTCACGGTTAAATTCAAGATATTCATTTAAGTTGAATAGTGCAAACAAGGAACTAAGTAGTACTAAACACAAAGGAGGCAGAATATATTCTAGTTTCAGGGGCAGGTTTATCATGTTATTTTTGTTGTATCTGAGATTGTCGCCTATTGTGCACGTTTAATTTTAAGATGCCAAATACACTACGGGATTAAGTTTATTTATGTTATTCAAAACCAAAGCGCTATTAGCTCTATCCACCTCATTAATTTATTCAACCGCTCTTTTCGCGACTCCTGCAAAAGTTGAAACCCGCGAACCTGAAGCCGCAACGGGCTTTGCTCATAAACAGGTTGTTGAAGGCGATAAATACATGGTCGCTGCAGCAAACCCTTATGCAGTAAAAGCGGGTCAAAAAATGCTTGAATTAGGTGGCTCAGCGGTTGACGCTGCCATTGCAACCCAATTAGTACTGACACTGGTAGAGCCACAATCGTCGGGGCTCGGTGGGGGTACATTTATGATGTACTTCGACAACAAAACAAAAAGCCTAACCAGCTTTGATGGCCGCGAAACTGCACCAAGCCATGCTGACGAAACATTGTTTTTAGATAAACACGGTAAAGCAGTGAAATGGATTGAAGCTGTAGTAGGTGGTCGCTCTGTTGGTGTACCGGGTATTTTAGATGCCTTTGCCACTGCCCATAAGCGTTACGGTAAGTTAGAGTGGCAAACTTTGTTTGGCCCTGCTATTGAATTAGCTGAGCAAGGCTTTGTTGTATCGCCGCGTTTACATCAATTACTGGTTAAAGAATTAAACCCTGGGGTTACTAAGCTGCCTGTTATTCGTGATTACTTCTTTCCAGATGGCAAAGCATTAGCTGTTGGCACGGTGAAAAAGAACCCTGAACTTGCCGCGCTTTATAAAGATATTGCGAAACAAGGCATTGATGCTTTCTATAAAGGTGATAACGCCAAAGAGCTTGTGCATGCAGTGCAAAACTCAGCAGTTGCACCGGGTACTTTAACGGTTGATGACTTAGCGAATTATAAAAGCAAAGAGCGCACACCTGTGTGCGTTGATTATCGCCAGTATGAAGTGTGCTCAATGGCACCACCAAGTAGTGGTGGTGTAGCTGTGTTACAGATTTTAGCCTTACTTGAACATAAAGACATGGCTAAACTTAAACCAAACTCAGTACAGGCGCTGCATTACTTTACACAAGCATCGCGTTTAGCATTTGCGGATCGTAACGTGTATATGGGCGACCCTGACTTTATGCCAATCCCAACCCAAGGTTTATTAGATAAAAACTACCTTGCAGGTCGTGCAAAGCTTATTTCTGAAAAAGATGCTCACGCAGAAGCTGGCACACCACCAAACTCACTTGCGTACGCACAAGATGATGCTTACGAGCTTCCTTCAACAACGCATGTATCGATTGTTGATAGCCAAGGTAATGCGGTGTCTATGACAAGCTCTATCGAAATGGCGTTTGGCTCAACCGTAATGGTGAACGGGTATATTTTGAACAATCAACTAACAGACTTTGCTTTATCGCCAACCAAAGATGGTAAGCCATTGGCTAATCGTGTTGAAGCAGGTAAACGCCCGCGTAGTTCAATGTCGCCAGTTATGGTGTTTAACAAAGACGGCAGCTTACGCTTAGTGGTTGGTTCACCAGGTGGTAGCCGTATTATTGATTACGTTGCACAAGTGGTTGTAGGTGTACTTGATTGGAATCTTGATGCACAAACAGCTATTAACTTGCCACGTATTACTAATCGTAATAATTATACAAGCCTTGAAAAGGGCACTGAACTTGCTGAGGCAGAAGCTGATTTTGTTAACCGCGGACACACAGTTCGTATCCTAGATTTAAACTCTGGTTTACATGCTGTTGAAGTTAAAGACGGTAAACTCTACGGTGCTGCCGATCCGCGCCGCGAAGGCATCGCTTTAAGTGATAAAAGCCACTAAAAACAAGCTCAGCAGCCTTAAAGCTGCTGAGTTTTCATGTATACTACCTGCTATGCTATTTAGAGCATAAAATTCATTTTCTTCAATGGTCTGACAAGGTGAATTGTCATTGCAATTTCACCTTCAAGAGTAATAATGTCAGGTCATAATTATGACGCATCAAAGCTTGGAAATATGACTACAAATACCGATCCGAATTATCTTTATATTCCTTACTCAGGCCCAGGTCTGATCGAAACGCCACTATTAAATAAAGGCAGTGCTTTTTCACAAAAAGAAAGGGAAAGTTTCAACTTAGCCGGTTTACTGCCACCGCGTTATGAAACGATTGAAGAGCAAGTTGAGCGTTGTTACCAACAGTATTCAAGCTTTAATGATAATTTAAACAAGCACATTTACCTTCGTGCAATTCAAGATAACAACGAAACACTTTACTACCGTTTAGTGCGTGATCATCTTGAAGAAATGATGCCAATTATCTATACACCGACAGTAGGTGATGCCTGTGAAAAATTCTCAGACATTTACCGCAGTGCCCGTGGTCTATTTATTTCTTACGAAGATCGTTTCCAAATTGATGATATTTTACGTAACGCGACTAAAGGCAAAGTAAAAGTTATCGTTGTAACAGACGGTGAGCGTATTCTTGGTTTAGGTGACCAAGGTATTGGTGGTATGGGTATTCCAATCGGTAAATTATCACTTTACACAGCATGTGGTGGTATTAGCCCGGCTTATACATTACCAGTGATGATAGATGTTGGTACTAACAACGAAAAACTACTTAACGACCCTATGTACATGGGTGCGCGTCATAAGCGTATTTCACAAGACGAGTACGACGAATTCTTAGATCTTTTCATTAAAGCGGTGAAACGTCGTTGGCCAAGTGTGTTACTTCAGTTCGAAGACTTTGCACAACCAAATGCCATGCCATTACTTAAACGCTACCGCGATGAAATCTGTAGTTTTAACGATGACATTCAAGGTACTGCTGCGGTTACTGTAGGTTCATTATTGGCTGCATGTCGCGTTAAAGGTGCTAAGCTTTCTGAGCAAAAAGTGGTGTTTGTTGGTGCAGGCTCTGCGGGTTGTGGTATTGCTGAGCAAATTATCAGTACCATGGTTGCTGAAGGCATTAGCGATGAGCAAGCGCGTTCTCAAATCTTTATGGTTGACCGCTTTGGTCTACTTACTGATGGTATGGAAGGCTTACGTGATTTCCAACAAGCGCTTTGCCAATCTAAAGACAATCTTGCTGAATGGACATACAGCGGTGAGTACGCATCACTATTAGATGTTATGCATTGTGCTCAACCAGACATCTTAATTGGTGTATCTGGTCAACCTGGTTTATTCACTGAACAAGTTATTCGTGCAATGCATACATCTTGCCCACAACCGATTATCTTCCCGCTAAGTAATCCGTCTAAGCAAGTTGAAGCACTTCCTTCAGATGTTATCGAATGGACAGACGGTCAAGCGATTGTTGCCTCTGGTAGCCCATTTGATCCGGTTGAGTATAACGGTCAAACTTTCCCAATCCCACAATGTAACAACAGCTACATTTTCCCGGGTATTGGTTTAGGTGTTATCGCTGCTAAAGCAACACGCATCACTGATGCAATGCTGATTGTATCAAGTGAAACGCTGGCTGAGTCTTCACCTAGAGCTAACACAGGTAAGGGCAGCTTATTACCAGCACTGACTGAAATCCAAGCACTAAGTAAACGTATTGCATTTGCAGTAGCGAAAAAAGCGATGGAAGAAGGTGTGGCACTAGAGCTGAGCGATGAAGCGCTATGGGCAGCAATCGAGAAAAACTACTGGCTTCCAGAATACCGTAACTACAAGCGTCGTAGCATCTAAGCTATAAGGCGTTGAGTAATTGAAAAAACAGGCTTTAAAAGCCTGTTTTTTTATATCTGGATAATAGAGTCTTGTTCAGATTCAATTAACCCTTTAAGGTGATAATGAACGGAGTTTTTAATTAAGGAACAGTATTATGCGTAAGTTAGTTTTTACCGCTATGGCCGCCGCGCTAAGTTTTAATGTGTTAGCAGAAGCAACACCAGATGCGCCGCATATTTATATTCAAGGTAACGCAACTGTTAAAGCAATTCCTGATAACGTCAAACTGACGGTAGGTATTGTTGAAGTAGATAAAGATTTAATTGCTGCGAAAAACAAAGCAGATGCAACCATGGCGAAAGCAATTAAGCTTGCAAAAAGCCAAGGCGTAGAAGAAAAGGGCATTTATGCCTCTAATATCTCAATTCATCGCCAAACAGAATACAACCGTGAAACAGGTAAGCAGGACTTTGTAGGTTATAGAGTAACACGTAGTCTGTCGGTTACGTTAACGGATATTAAAAAGTACCCAATTATGCTTCAGCAACTAGTCAATTCGGGTATCAATGAAATCAACCAAACGCAATTTGTATCAAGCCGCTATGAAGAGCTACAAAAGCAAGCGCAAAAGCTAGCTATTAAAGACGCGCGTGCTGCTGCTAAAGAGTTTGCTAATGATTATGGGGTTGAACTTAAAGGCCTTTATACGGCTTCAAGCAGCCCACTCGATACAGGTAGCCAACCTTATATGCGTGCCAGCAAAATGGTTATGGCCGAAGCTGCACCAGATAACTATGTACCTGATGCATACAACGGTGGTGAGCTTACTATTACCGCAAGCAGCTATGCGGTATATCTAATCGAAAACTAAGTTAAATTATTGATTGCTGGTAAACTTTACCAGCAATTTTTCACCTTGTTGCTCTGAAATACGAGCAATCGCTTTTAGCATATTAGTAATTTGCTCACGGTCGTACTCATTACTAATATGCGTATCTATATCTTCAATAATCGCTCCTAAGTAAACAAATAAACTGTTTGTTGCTTTTACGTTATCAGATGCTCTAAACAATATGTTTTTAAAGGCCTCTAACACATTCACCATTACATAGGCGTCATTTTTCGCATAGTTACGAATTGGCGTGAAGTTATCGTGCAGCAGCTCATCGAATGATGTTTCGTGTATAAACAGGTGCGGTTGATTGTTCTCGCATCGTTTAAGCGAGTAGTTCACATCGTAAATATCTAATCGCAAGATCAGTAAGATACTCAACATATCAATGGCTTTTACCGCAGTACCAGGATCGTTAATACCCGGGCTCATGGCTTTAACTGCGATTTCTGAAATTTGCGTCATACCGTAGCGATAATGATCTCTGATGTATTCTTCAATATAAAAGATAAAGCAGCCAAGTAGTTGCTCTACAAGCTCTGGTTTATCCGTTAAATCAGTATCACACTTTAAAAACGGGTAACCTTTAACCGTAAAGAAGCCTTGTTTAACCGAAATATAAATCTTTATGCCGTGCTCTTGGCACAGAACACACAATTTATCGGTGTGAGTTCCTTTAAAGTAGCCTTCGGTTTTACTTTTAATACTATGCCAATCATCAAACTCAGGAAAATCCTCGACAGGGTTTTCATGTTGCATTTCAATTATGCATTTAAGCTCGCCTTTGGTATTTTTAAACAGGTCATTGAGTACATTATCGACCTGAATTGCTTTTGAAATTGAGTGAATAAAATACACAAAAAAGCCCAGCGAAATTAACCCAAACACCAATGAAAAGAAGATACCGAGCGATGGGATACCCATATCGCCATCACCAATGGTGCGTATGTTTATCAGCATTAATATGGTGTAGATAATACTGCCAAGATAAAAGCCCAGTACTAATTGGTGCGACTTGCGGGTAATAAGCCCCGGTAATACACGCGGTGAAAGGCTGGCACTGGCGCTATTAAGCACCACCATAACCATAGAAAAACTAAAAACCGTTAATGAGATAATACTGCCTGCAAGGGTACTGAGGATGGTTCGGGCATTCTCTTCGCTATCGACCAATAACACGCCAATCAGCTTTTTAAATTCCATTGATAATGATGAATACTCGACCGCTGTGGTAATTAATCCAAATACTAAAAACACCACAGAGAGCATTGATGGGTAAAATCCGATACTACTGATCATTTCTCGGTAGTTATCGGCAATTTTTCTTGGCGTAAACATGCACTTCCTTAAGAACTGTTAGACATTAAATATCATACTGAGCTAACCTAACTACTTACTTAACAGCCTAGCAATAAACAGTGCTAAGCGTCTAACTTTAAATAAAAATTGGAAAAACTGTGATTGTTTCAACGTTTGCTGCCATTTTGGCGATTTTATACATTCAACTTAGCTTTCGTGTCATTAAACTGCGTAAAGCAAAGCGTATCTCACTTGGCGATGGCGGTGATGCTAGCCTACAAGCGGCTATTCGAACCCATGCAAATTTTATTGAATATGTGCCATTCTCGCTGATTCTGCTATTTTTATTAGAGTACCAAGGTCTTCCAAGCCATTTTTGCTATATTTTAGGGGCAATGCTGGTTGCTGGCCGTTTTTGTCATAGTTATGCACTCGCTGATAATCTGATGAAATTACGTGTATTAGGGATGATGCTAACTTTCTTAACAATTTTAATCAGCGCAGTGATGTTATTAGTTACACAGGTATTCTAATATGCTGAAGATTGTTTTTACTTTACTACTTTTGATATTTTCGGTTTCAGGCGTAGCTGAAGTAAAAACAATCAATGGCAAAAAAGAAGTCACTATTCCACCATCAACACTCAACATTATTTACCCTAAAACCATGCCAAGCCTCATTGAGGATAATTACTACCCGTTACTTTTGCTTAAAACAGCATTAAAAAGAAGTGGTTATAAATATACACTTACACCGGCGGCAGAAGTGTTAGGGCAAAATCGTGTTTTAAAAGAAATTGAAAAAGGCACCATTGATGTTACCTGGACCATGACAGATAAAGAACGAGAAGAACGTTTATTACCAATACGCGTGCCGCTTTTCAAAGGCTTGTTTGGTTGGCGCATGATGTTTATCAATGAGCAAAATCTAGCGCATTTGAGTCAGCTAAAAACCTTAGACGATTTAAAACATATCTACTTTTTACAAGGGCAAGATTGGCCTGATACCAAAATATTGCGTGATAACGGCTTGGTTGTTTCTACCTCGTTAGATTTAGAGTTTCTGTTTGTCATGCTCGATAGAGGTCGCGGCGATTTATTTCCTCGTTCTATCCTCGAAATCAAAGACGAATATGCAGTATTCAAAAACCAGATGCCGCTGGCGGTACTGCCTCAGTTAATGCTTAAATATAAAAGCCCAATCTATTTTTTCTTTAATAAGAACGACCCTGAAATAGCAAAAGCAGTAAATAAGGGCTTAAAAATCATGCGTGAGACGGGGGAGTTTGATGAGCTTTTTTATCAGTACAACGGCGAAATAATTAAAAACGCCAACCTACACGACAAAATTGTTATAGAATTGCGCAATTATGATTTACCAAGGTTAACCCCAGTCAACGACAAATCGCTGTGGTTATCATTTGATAAGGTGCCATGAGCTCTAAAATTTTTATAATCGGTTTACCACGAACCGGCACAACCAGTATCTGTAACAGCTTTTTACAACTCGGATATAAAACCGCCCACACAGCCTATACCCAACAAGCAATTACAACTGCGGATGTTATTGCCGATACCCCGGTATTTAGTGAATACACCTTACTTGATAAGCACTTTGCAAATAGCCGCTTTATCAACCTTGAGCGCGATTTACCTAAGTGGCTACCATCGATTAGGCAATTATTAGCACGTATGCATACTAATTTAATGCGCCCAGATGGTGGCTTTAATAGCCATTTAAAGCGCTGTTATCTAGATGTGTTTGGCCAGTATAGCTTGGCAGAGTTAGAATCTGATGAATATCTAACTGCGTGTTATAACCGCCACCAACAGCAAGTGAAAGATTATTTTAAAGGCCGTGAACAGCAGTTATTAACACTGGATGTAGCCGATCCAAACAGCCCGCAATTACTTCAACAGTTTTTAAACACTCAGCAACCAATTAACTTTAAACAGCTCAATATGGGCGGTAAGGTCACAGCGTGGAATGACATAAAGCATCCAGATAAAGTGTCATCGACGCGAAGTGGTAAAATTGATAAATCTCTTGGTTATAATCACACGTAAAATACGGTAAAATCGCCGCCATTATAAGTTAAGTTGTTCCTTATCATGTTTGAATTGAAATACCACACGCCATTTGAATGGACAGAAGGTGTCTTAGCTGACTTCGATACCTTTTTACAAGATCATGCTGCAGCAGAGAAAAAAGCCTCTGGTATGGCTATGTCTATGCTTTCTCATTACCCAGACCGTCGTAAGCTTGTTAGAGCCATGACAGACTTAGCACTGGAAGAAATGATCCACTTTAAGCAAGTTTTAAAGCTATTAATGGAACGTGATGTATCTCTTGGTAATGACCAAAAAGATCCTTACATCAAACAAATTCGTGCGGTATTTAGAAATGGCCGTGATGAATTTTTAATGGACCGTTTATTAGTAGCAGGCGTTATTGAAGCACGCGGACACGAGCGCTTTTCTCTTGTTGCAGAAGCTTTACCAGCAGGCAAAGAAAAAGAGTTTTATGTCGCGATTGCAAAATCAGAAGAAAAACATAAAAACTTATTCGTTGAACTTGCCTACGAGTATTTCGATAAGCAAGATGTTGATACACGCCTTGAAGAGATCCTCATCGCAGAAGCCGAAATCTGTAAAAATATTCCGTTTACAGCAGCGCTTCACTAGTGAGATGCTTGTGTATTAGGCCTTTTAGCCTAATACACAAATTAATGTTTTACCCCAAAGCAGTAAATTAGGGACTAAAAACAATAATTAAGTCTCTAGAAAATAGTTTTGCCAATCCTAATTGATTAAATAAACAGCATACATTCATCTTTCTCTCCTATAGTTAAATTAGTACCTAACTGTGAGGAATAGAGCATGAAATGGATGATGACTCTTACGACGCTGTCGTTAATAGGGATTGTAATTACCGGTAATTCAATTTACACCGAAGTTAAAATCTTTCGTTCCAACGATAAGCCAACCGAAATAACCGCTAGTATGTATCGCTCACTTATTTGGCATAGTGATATTTATAAAGATGATCAGTTTTTAAATACCGCACAAAGCTACTTTAGCGATGGAAAAATTGATACCCGTGAGTACAGTAAACTAACAAGTTTAGCGAGTAAAATTGCTGGCCCAATTATCTATATTCAAGAGACTGATGAGCAATTGTGGCATGCAAGGCTTACCTACAAAAAGTACCTTGAAGAGCAAACAGTCGAACGACTGGCAAGTTTACATTGATAAAAACTGCTTGATCAGCGTGTTAAGCTCAACAATGGTGGGCTTACCGCTGAGATAATTGGTATCAAGGTGAAAACTATTGCCAAGCCAATAGGGCTGATTGGTTGTGTTATGGCCATGCACCGAGAAATCGATACTTGGGTTTATTACCGGCTTTTTCGCTTTGGTTAAGCTTCTGTCCCAAAGTAAAGCGCCAGTCGCTTGTTGTATATCTTGTGCAGGGTTTTGCCAATCCCAATCAGCACAAGTGGTATGCGATAAACCAATTTTTAATGCACCGTATTCAACATAGTAAGAAAGCGGGCATCTAAGTAGCTGCTTACAAGCAAACGCGAGCTCTTCATTGGTTGCTTCTAGATGCCATCGTCCGCCATTCTTAACCCATAAACGGTAGTAACCTTTATCCTTTGCAAGTAAAGACTCAAGCAACATATGCTCGTGGTTACCAAGGCACATATGAACACCAAGCTCTTGAAAACGCGCAAGTAACTCAATACTGCGCTCACCCCGGTCAATCACATCACCCAATGAAAACAAGATATCTTCGCTGGGGTTGAAATTAACAGAGCAGAGCGCTTGTTCAAATTTAGTTAAGTCTGCATCTAAATCGCCAATAACAAATACACGCTTGCTTTGTTCAAGTTGCATCTTAACTTGAATTGGGTTTTGTGACGCAAGTGGGCTTTTAACTAAATTCAAAATACATTCCTTTAAGCAGTGTGTAGCTCAAGACTATCATAACTCTTTGCTATTTGAGCACAGGGTGGTTATTATCTAGCCTCACCTTTTAGGAGTTACCGCCAACATGAACAACTAAACCTGTTATCCAATTTCATTTTTATCTTTTTGGACCAACAGGGTTAGTAGGCGTTGCTCACTATCACTTTTATTATGTTACGTATCGTGTGATCAAACGCTTATGCCCCTGTAATACAGGAGGCACGATGCCACAACTTCAAGCTTTTAATTTATGTTATCAACATGGCAATGGCGATGTTGTATTTAACGACCTTTCATTTTCACTTACTGCTAAAGTCACCGCACTAGTCGGCAGGAACGGCTGTGGTAAATCTATATTAGCGTTAATACTTGCTAAGCAAAGAGAGCCAAGCTCAGGCACAGTTGTTTGCCATTTAACCCTTGGTTTTTATGAGCAAATGAACGATGTAAATCAGGCTGATAACCAAACTATTAAAGAGGCTATTGGGCTAGAGCCTGTGTTTAATGCTCTCGATGCGATTAATCAAGGGCAATTTACAGAGCAAAATTTAACTTTGCTTGAAGGCAATTGGGACTTAGCAGATCGCTTTAACGCAGAACTTGTAAGGCTTGGTGTAAAGAGCAAAACCCCTTACTCCTTAAGCAAACATTTAAGTGGCGGTCAGCTTAGCCAATTAAAGCTTTGGGCACTATTTACCTGCATAAAGCCCGATATTTTAATACTGGATGAGCCATCAAACCACCTAGATGCAAAAGGTAAAAGCTGGCTGATAAAGCAAATACACAACTTTAAAGGGCAATTATTAATAATAAGTCACGATCAAGAATTAATAGAGCAGGCTCATGAAATATGGGAGCTAACAACCCTTGGGTTAACACAATATGGTATGCGTTTTTCTGAGTACCAAACCCTAAAACAGCAGCAAGTTGCTGCGCTTGAAAACAAATTAAATCACGTTGTTAAACAGCAAAGTAAGCTCAAGGCAGCACAGCAACTACAAAAGCAAAAAGCACAAAAACGAGCAGGCCAGGGCGCAGCGCTGAGAAAATCAGGCAGCCAGCCTAAAGTGCTGATGGATGCTAAAAAAGATAAAGCCAGCGCTAATTTATCATCACAAAGTAAAAATAGCGCTAAGCGAGAGGGTGGACTCACTCGAAATAAACATGAGCTCTCTAGCCAGCTTGAACAAACTAAAGCGCAGCAATTTTATTTAGCGCAATCAGATGAAGCTAAGCACCAAAAAATACTTAGCCTGGAGGGCGTTGTATTAGCACACGGGACACAAAAGCCGCTAAATTTACAGGTTTTCAGTAATGATAAAATTCATTTAGCGGGCGCTAATGGCACTGGTAAATCAACCTTACTTAAAACTCTGACATACGACATACCAGTAAAAGCAGGGCAGTTAAATTGCAATCAAGCACTCTATTATTTAGACCAACATTTTACATTAATACACAACGAGCTAACCCTGCTTGAAAACGTGATGACTTACTGTAAAAACCTAGATGAAAGCATCGCACGTACTCTACTTGCCAGTATTGGCTTTAGAAAAGACGCTGTTTTTAAATATGCCGCACTTTTGAGTGGTGGCGAGAAAATGAAGCTCGCTATGTGTATCGTCAGTAATATTGAAAGCACCGCATTTTTGTTACTCGATGAGCCCGATAATCATCTCGACCTAGAATCAAAACAGCTCTTGGCGCAGTCATTACGGGGCTTTAAAGGCGGGTTTATACTCGTAAGCCATGATAAATACTTTGTAGAAAGTATCAGCTGCAATAAGCAAATTGTATTATAAAATAGCCATTTATATATTAGCGTGCTAGGGTGGTTGTAGGTATATTACAAGGAATGACTATGAATTTTACAGCCGCTTACCGCATTTTTACTGCTTTATTCATGCTGATAGTAACCATAGGTTTAGGTATGACGCTCAATGATTTTACCTCGGTTATCTACGTGTTCGTGCCGTTATTACTGATGCTGGGTACGTCATTTATCCCATTCTTTAAACAGCGAAAACTGCGTTTAATACTGTTTGCAGCCCCAATCGTTATTCTTTACGGCTTTGGCTTTTATCCTTGGCTTACAAATTATCAAGAAGTCGCCGATTCATCATCTACCTCAACCCTCGATTTTATCATCATCCCAGTTTGGGCCACCTTATACGGCGCGGGTTTTGTCGTACTGCATGAAATTGGGTTAGGTGTTGCTAGGGCGTTTGATTGGGGAAGGTAAAAGAGTTTTAGCACTAGTTTCTTATGGTTGTACTACTAAAGCTTTGCTTATAATTTATATTAATTATTATCAATAACATAGTAAAAACTAGATATCTAACAGTTGGTTATCTAGTTTTTTTTATGCCATATTGTCTTTTTGATTTGTTGTAGGGAAGGTGTAATGGAATATAAAATTTATTCAAAAAGACAAAAGGAACTTAGAGGGGAAGTTCATGATGTTTTCCAATATCATTTGTTACCTCAAAGCTTAAGAATACAAATTAAGTTTTTACTTGATGGTCTCTTAGGTGATGAATCTAATTATAATTATGAGCCGAACGTTCGAGAGGTTTACACACAAATTTATAACTTTCTTAGGGAAGAGTTGGGAAGGTTTGATTTAAACAACCAAAATTCAAAAATTGAGAAGTACAACGCCAACGCATATGTAGAACTGAATACGTTTTTGATTAATGAAAAAAACATAGAACTTGTTTTGTCGTATGTAGAGTATGCATTTATATTGGCAGAAATTTACACTAGTGAATATGAATTTAGGAACAAAAACTTAGAAGATAAAATGGAGGAGAGTTTAAAAACTCTTAATCTAAGATTTAGGGAAAATGGAGTAGGTTTTGCTTTTGAAGAGAGTCATATTATAAGAGTAGATTCAATGCTAATGCATGAGGAAGTTATAAAACCTGCACTTAAACTTCTAAATATGAAAGAGTATGAAGTAACACAAGACTACTTCTTAAATGCTTATGAGCATTACAGGCATAAAAAATATAACGAAGCCATTGTTGAATGTAACAAAGCTTTCGAAAGCACTATGAAAATCATATGTATGAATCAAAAATGGGAGCTTAAAGGTAATGAATCAGCTAGTAAGTTAATAGCTGCATGTTTGAAAAATAAATTAATACCAGATTATTGGCAAACACAATTATCAAGTTTAAATTCGATGCTTAGTTCTGGAATTCCAACTATAAGAAATAAGTATTCTCATGGCCAAGATGCTCTCCAAGAACAAGCTCCTGAAGAGCTGGTCGGCTATATAATTCACACAACAGCTTCGACAATTATTTTTTTAATAGAATCTCAAAAAAGATTACATTAACCATATTTTTTATTTGATATATCGTTAACAAGATCCAAAAGCTTATCCTGTAGGGCATTCATATATTCATCGATATTAGAATGCTCTTCTTTCAATTGTTGATACATTTTTTCTGATTTTCTAGCTGACCATTTGTAACGATGTACCAGTTGCACATCAGAGGGTTTAACTTTTCCCCAAGGTGTAAGCAATAGATTATCCTCCCTTGAAATTCTACACTCTGACCACGGGCCAGTAAGTGGCATGTAGCCGCGATACATAATTTCAACCAACTTTTCTATTGGCTTAGTTGCTTTGTTAGCTTTTAAATACCTCCTTACTTGTCGTTCACTTACTCCGAGTTCTTTAGCTCCTTTTGCGTAGTCATATCCGAATAGCGTAACGAACTGCAATTTAAAGTTG
>NZ_PQBX01000007.1:0-1997 GCF_002964625.1 Pseudoalteromonas sp. T1lg21 | reverse complement strand
CGTCGCAACGTTCTTTAACAATATAAAGCAATCATCTGTGTGGGCACTCGTACAGATTGAGTTCTAACAGCGAAGCTTAGTTTACTAAGTAACGCAAACAAATTTAGAGTCTCAATTTCTTATGAGTGACTATATAGTCGATTTATACAGAATTCATTGAGCACGAAACTTCGGTTTCAAAAAGGTATCTACTTTAGTATTCTCATCATTATTTGATGAATTAACTTCTGGCGAAGTTAACAGCTGTCACTAACAAAGACCCGTTTGGGTTGTATGGTTAAGTGACTAAGCGTACACGGTGGATGCCTTGGCAGTTGGAGGCGATGAAGGACGTATTAACTTGCGATAAGCCTAGTCAAGCTAGTAAAAAGCGCTTGAGACTAGGATTTCCGAATGGGGAAACCCACCTGCTTGCAGGTATCTTACACTGAATACATAGGTGTAAGAGGCGAACGCGGAGAACTGAAACATCTAAGTACCCGTAGGAACAGAAATCAACCGAGATTCCGGAAGTAGCGGCGAGCGAAACCGGACCAGCCCTTAAGCTTATTATGTGTTAGTGGAACATTCTGGAAAGTTTGACGATACAGGGTGATAGTCCCGTACACGAAAATGCATCTTAAGTGAAATCGAGTAGGTCGGAGCACGTGAAACTTTGACTGAATATAGGTGGACCATCATCTAAGGCTAAATACTCCCAACTGACCGATAGTGAACCAGTACCGTGAGGGAAAGGCGAAAAGAACCCCTGTGAGGGGAGTGAAATAGAACCTGAAACCGTGTACGTACAAGCAGTAGGAGCCCTTCGAGGGTGACTGCGTACCTTTTGTATAATGGGTCAGCGACTTATATTTTGTAGCGAGGTTAACCGAATAGGGTAGCCGTAGGGAAACCGAGTCTTAACTGGGCGTTGAGTTGCAAGGTATAGACCCGAAACCCGGTGATCTAGCCATGGGCAGGTTGAAGGTTGAGTAACATCAACTGGAGGACCGAACCCCACTAACGTTGAAAAGTTAGGGGATGACCTGTGGCTAGGAGTGAAAGGCTAATCAAACCGGGAGATAGCTGGTTCTCCCCGAAATCTATTTAGGTAGAGCCTCGGACGAATACTTACGGGGGTAGAGCACTGTTAAGGCTAGGGGGTCATCCCGACTTACCAACCCTTTGCAAACTCCGAATACCGTAAAGTACTATCCGGGAGACACACGGCGGGTGCTAACGTCCGTCGTGAAGAGGGAAACAACCCAGACCGCCAGCTAAGGTCCCAAAGTCATAGTTAAGTGGGAAACGATGTGGAAAGGCCCAGACAGCCAGGAGGTTGGCTTAGAAGCAGCCATCCTTTAAAGAAAGCGTAATAGCTCACTGGTCGAGTCGGTCTGCGCGGAAGATGTAACGGGGCTAAACTATGCACCGAAGCTGCGGATTCAAACTATGTTTGAGTGGTAGGGGAGCGTTCTGTAAGCCGTTGAAGGTGTACCGGGAGGTATGCTGGAGGTATCAGAAGTGCGAATGCTGACATGAGTAACGATAATGCGGGTGAAAAACCCGCACGCCGGAAGACCAAGGGTTCCTATCCCATGTTAATCAGGGTAGGGTAAGTCGACCCCTAAGGCGAGGCCGAAAGGCGTAGTCGATGGGAAACGGGTTAATATTCCCGTACTTGGTATAATTGCGATGGGGGGACGGAGCAGGCTAAACAAGCATGGCGTTGGTTGTCCATGTGAAAGTAAGTAGGTTGGTGACTTAGGAAAATCCGGGTTGCTAAGACTGAGATACGAGACGAGCCACCAAGGTGGTGAAGTTGTTGATGCCATACTTCCAGGAAAAGCCTCTAAGCTTCAGATTATACCGAATCGTACCCCAAACCGACACAGGTGGTCAGGTAGAGAATACTAAGGCGCTTGAGAGAACTCGGGTGAAGGAACTAGGCAAAATTGTACCGTAACTTCGGGAGAAGGTACGCTCCTATCTGTGATGAGACTTGCTCTCTAAGCGGA
>NZ_PQBX01000038.1:0-814 GCF_002964625.1 Pseudoalteromonas sp. T1lg21 | reverse complement strand
CATGATTTCATTACGTGTGACTCTCCAAAAGTTGGTGTGTTCGATGAAGCACCATCAGAGCTAACAGAATAGCTGGGAGGGACCCGCAACGCGGGAGGGGCTTGGCTATTCTGTAGCCATACATAACTTGTCACTGGTGACACTATGACTAGAAACCAAAAATACGAGCAGAAACAAAAAGCTAAAGGATTAAAGAAAGTAACCCTTTGGATACCTGACGAATCAGAAGTTGAAATAAAACAGATGATAGAGTTTCTGATTGATAACCCAGACCATATACCTTTTATGGCAAGAAATGTCAGAACAGGCCGTATGAAAAAGGCCATTTAGTGGTACGTAATTTTTTACGTAATATTCGTATCGGTACGTAATAATGAACAAAATTATTACGTACCACTCACCTTTGTATCTCCAGTTCTTGGAGGATGGCGTAGCCATGTCATACATTCCAGAAAATTCACATTTCATCGCGAAAGCGTTTCCATTTTCAATACAGTTTATTAGGGTCGGGTATCAATTCAGTGAAATAGCCAATCGCACTCACTGCCCTAGTCTGTTTTCAATAAAAGTTGATTGCCTTCTGATAAACCAAGCTGAGTTAAGGACGGCACAGCAGCCGAGGGAAACACCCTCCCCCCATATACTAATAGGGGGGGAGCGAAACCACTTACACCGATACCGAGTGTGCATTGTGATTTTTAAAAAAGGAGTAAATCACAATGGGCAACTTTAAATTGCAGTTCGTTACGCTATTCGGATATGACTACGCAAAAGGAGCTAAAGAACTCGGAGTAAGTGAACGACAAGTAAGGAG
>NZ_PQBX01000037.1:0-473 GCF_002964625.1 Pseudoalteromonas sp. T1lg21 | reverse complement strand
GGTCAGTATGTATGTGCTTATCCTGATTCAAATGGTGACGGTATTCCAGACCAAAACCAAGACCCCGAAAAAGGTTCTGATACAAAAGACCCAAACGACCCGAATGATGAAACACCCGATTCAACTAAAACGAATAACCTTCTTTATGGCTTGGATAAAAAGTTAGGCGTTGGCAACTCTCGATTAACGGGGATTAAAACGGGTATCGAGGGCATGACTAAAGAGCAAATTAAAGGGAATGGCTCATTGGCTGCCATTGCATCCAATACCGCTAAGACAGCAAATAACACATTAGGCGCATCTGAAAACACAGCTGAAATCCTTAAATCCATTTCTGAAACTGAGATTGGTGATTCCTTTAACCCTGAGAATGCATCGAGTTTTTATGAATCAGAATATGAAGAAGGTTTTGCGGGTGTATGGCAAGAAAAGTCAGGTGAATTTCAGCAAACAGAAGCCTATCAATTTTTACA
>NZ_PQBX01000036.1:0-455 GCF_002964625.1 Pseudoalteromonas sp. T1lg21 | reverse complement strand
AACTCAAAGCTTGGTAAGCCTTATGAGTACAAGGATAAAGACTCACTTAACCATGAAGAGTTGCAAGAAAAGGCGGAAGACTACCCTGAGTTAGTTTGCCCAAGAGGTGGGCTGATTGTTACTGCTGGTATCGATGTTCAGCATGACAGACTTGCTATTATCATCAGGGCATTTGGCAGGAATGAAGAAAGCTGGCTAATGCTTTGGCGAGAAATAGCCGGCGATACTGCAGATAAGAATGACCCTGTTTGGAAAGAATTGGACGGGATCTTATTTAGTGGTTTTCAGCATGAGTCATTTGCAAACTTACATTTAAGCGCAGTAACTATCGATTCATCAGACGGCTCTACGAACCACTCTGTCTATCATTGGGTAAGAACCCGTAGCGCTAAACATCGCCGCATCTTAATTATGGCAGGTAAGGGCGATAGTCATGATAACGGCAAGCGAGAAAT
>NZ_PQBX01000006.1:0-204434 GCF_002964625.1 Pseudoalteromonas sp. T1lg21 | reverse complement strand
ACTTCCCCCCACAAAAAAGCAGCCATAAGGCTGCTTTGAAGGGAAATCACATTTTAATGATGGGCATTAAATGTGGTTATTACACTTAAAGTGCTTTCCATACATCCGCGACACCTGGCTCGTCTCCTTGAGTCCACCATTTCGCTTCGTATTTATTACCTTGGTGAGTGACTTGGTCACCACCGTTATAGATACCCGCAGCTTGCCACACAACATCACCATTACCATCGGTTGGTTGTGAAGTTGCTTCCCATGGGCCACCTAAATCAGGGCGCTCACCTTGTGTCCACCACTTAGCTGTGTACTCTACGCCGTTATAAATCACCGTATCACCACCAACATAAGTCGCCGCTGCATCCCATGTGGTTTCACCATCTGGCGGAGTTGTTGTACCAGAATCTGTCACGGTGACATTAAAGCTCACTGCTGTTGCAGTTTGACCATCGCTTACTGAAACCGACACAACATAACTTGTATCTGCATCAACGCTGCCCGCTTGTAAACTCACATCAGCACCAGAGCCTACTAACGTTAAGCCTGCTGGCACTGTCCAGCTGTATGAAAGCGCATCGCCATCAGCATCAGATGCCGAAACCGCTACAGCCACACTCGCGTCTTCTGTCACTGTTTTATCAGCAATTGCCGTAACGACTGGTGCTTGGTTCTCGCCTGTCGTTGGTGCTACTACATTCACTGTAACGTTACGGCTTACAATTGCCTCGCCATCGCTCACACTGACAGTAACCGTGTATTGCGTATCAGCACTCACTGATGGCGCTGTGATAACAAGGGTATTTGAATTTTCGCCGCTTACTGTTAATGCGCTGTCAGCTGTCCAGCTAAAGCTTAGTGGATCGTTATCTGCGTCAGTTGCCGATGCACTAACAGATACACTTTCGCCAGAGTTTACAGATACTGTGCTTGATACAGAAAGTACGGGCGCTCTATTGCTAGGCTCAGTGACTGTGCCGCCAAGTGCCTCGTGCATGGCATTAAGAATATCGCCATTATCAGCATCAATTTCCCATGCAAATAGGCCACCTAGGTTATATTGATTAACATAAGCACCTTTTGCCAAAACTGAACGACGGTTATCGTATGTAATTAATTTACCGTTGCTACGATTCCATACATAAGCAGCTTCGGCTTGTTCGTCATAACCTGTTTCAAACCCATTGATGCCATTTTCAGCAGCGCCCAACATGTAAGTTTTGATGCCTTTATAATCAATAACACCGTCTTCCCATACGCCTTGCGCTGTAGTGCCTTTAAGTTTGCCATTACCAGGGGCTGTCATTGGGTTATCAGCGATAGTCGCGTTTTCTGGATAAACCCCTTCCCAGCCACGGCCATACATAGCAGTACCCACCACGATTTTCTTCGATGGTACGTTTTGCGCGAGTAGAGTTTGCACTGCATTATCAGTTGTATAAGCAGGGCCTTTATATGGAACGCCTTCTTCATCAACACCTGTGCCATCACACTGACCAACACGGAAATGCGATGAACAATAAAGCGCAGCCTGATGGCCTGTTACATTGCTCCATGCACCATAATAGTCGTAGCTCATTAAGAAAATGTAATCCATATATTGTTGAGCTTGTGAGTAGTCGACATCTTCAATTTTGTCGTAACCTGCACCAATCGCTGATGTTAACTCATACTCACGACCTGTCTCGGCTTCAAGCTTATCAAGCATCGCGCGCAGCTCTTGCATCAGCGCTACGTATGCTGGGCCGTCAGCAACTGGGTCGCCTAAGTTTGGATTAGCCCCCTGACCACCCGGGTATTCCCAGTCAATATCAACACCATCGTAGAACTTCCACGTTCTTAAAAACTCTTCCATTGATGCCACAAACGTGTCGCGGTTTGCTTTATCGGTAAAGTAAGCAAATGGGTCTGATAAAGTCCAACCACCCACTGATGGTAAGATTTTCAGATCAGGAAAACGCTGCTTTAACGCCATTAACTGCGAATACGTACCACGAATTGGGTCATTACTATCAACACCTGGTAGCGCTTTTTGAATCGCTGCCCATGGGTCGTGGATCACAACTTCAAAATCTTGCGAGCCTGCACACGCCGTATTTAGCGCGTTTTTAGGACCGCCTGTTAATGAGTCATTAGGTCCACAAATTGGAATAAATCCATATAAAATATGACTGAGGTTTTGCGCTGGAATATTAGTGACATCATAGTCACGGCCATAAATACCCCATTCTACAAAGTAGGCACCGGTTACAAGGCCATCTTTAGTGCCAATATCTTGGTTATTTGGATCATAATCCATCGGCAATGGCGCTAAGTGACCGCCATCTGTATCGGCAATAACAATTGGCTTACCTTCACTGCGCGCACAGGTGGTACCGCCTTCACATAGTTCTACATATAATGTGTGACGACCTGCTTTATCATACGGGAAGCTAATAACACCACTTTTAGTGCCTGCTGCCAGCGAGCCTTCATTAACCAACATATCATCGAAGTACACTTTATAGCTGTCGCCGCCGTCACCACTCCATGCGTTCCATTCAATGCTGATAGTGACTTCATCAACGCGGTTCACCAAGCTCTTGTATGAGCCTGTACCTTCAAGATCGACCTCAACAAATGAGTACTCTTGTGGTTCCCAAATAATGGTCGGTGTTGATGGTGCCGCATTCGCTGCACTTGCAAAGAGTGCAACACCAATGGCTGCGCTTAATTGTTTTATATTCATGATTCTCTCTTATCTGTTTTTATATAGCGTTACGCTGTTATTGATAAAGTTTGAACTACAAAACTTTAGATTTCTGTCCATACTTGGCTGGCACCCGGTACATCTCCTTGGGTCCACCACTGCGCTCGATAGCGCTGTCCTTGATAGGTTACTTCGTCGCCGCCTTGATAGGCTTTGCCGCTGTTCCACTCGATTGATGCACTGCCAGATTCAAGCTGCCATGCATCACTACTGTCTGGTTGTGCGCCTTGGTTCCACCATTTCGCGCTGTAAACGCCGCCGTTGAAACTCACTTTATCGCCCGTGTTGTATTGGCTTGTGCTATTCCAAGCAGGCACGCTCGGATCAACAGGGTCAGGGTCGACAACAGTGCTATTAAGCACAGTCACGGTAAAACTTACTTGGCTTGTGAGCTCGCCATCTGACACCGATACACTTACGGTGTAACTTGTATCAGCATCTACAGCGGGGGCGTTTAGCGTGATGTTGGCATCGCTACCCGTAAAACTCAGTGGTGCAGGTACATCCCAGCTATAAGTTAAGTTGCTTTGTTGATCATCAAAGGCGTGCAGGTGTATCGCGGTGCTGCTCTCTTCTTCGACTTGAAGGTCATCTGGTTGATGAATTATCGGCGCGGTATTGTCAGGTGCAGCTTGTACGCTTAGTGCAAAGCTGTAGTTTGCATTCGTTGTAAAGACCTGATTAGTCATTAAATCTGTAGCATCAAAGGCAATATCTCCAGCGCTATTTTGCACGCCAATATTAACTAAGTGCGCGTAATTAAGGTTTAACAGCGCTGCAAATTCAGCCTGCCAATTAGCTTGATTATCAGTTGTGATCTGCATTTGTTGAGTAAGTAACTCTTGACCATTTTCATCAAATAACCGAGCTGACACACTACCGCCAACCTCGCCGTTTTGCCCTTGACGAACAAAGTAGCTGATTGCTGTCCAATCGCTTGGCTCTGTCGGGGTCGCATCGTTGACGATATTAATATCGCTACAGTTGTAGAAGCCTTCGCCACCGGCATCATCTCGTTGCCAGCGCGTGTATAAAATGGCATCGCCACTGCGTCCTTGTGGAATCGACACGCTCATTTCATAGTAACGGTCATTGTTAGCATCAATGCTAAAATCAAGATTGCCGTACTCTTCAACAAGCTCTAGGTCATCCCACGTAAGCACTTGAGTCGCACTATCAAAGCCCGGTTTTGTTAAATAAAACTGCCAAAAACTCGGGTTATGCGGCGTACTCGCCAAAAAGCGCACTAAAATATCGCCATTTGCATTAGGAATAACCTCACTGCGTTGCCAATGCGCTGAAGGTAAATCCATACCGCGTTTTTCTGGGTCGCCTGCGGCACATAATCGGCCATCAGGTACACTTTGTTTTACTGCTTCAAGGTCAGTGTAGTTAACCGTATTTGCCGAGTATTCAATGTCTTGCACAAACTGCACATGTCCTGCTTCAACAAATGCTGCGCGGCAAGCAAGGTTAGGGATCCCTGTACCATCAGCAGGCCACCAGTACCCGCCATCGGCATTACAAAATGCTTGGCGTGCCTTCGGGCTTTCTAAGAATCCGTGGGCATTCACATGGCTTGATGCACAGGCAAGCAGCATGCTGGTTGCCACTGCCGATAAAGACAATGCCTTTGATTTCATTACTTTCATTGTTGTTCTCGCTGTAGAAATGCGGAGCAAAGTCCTTGCTCCGCTTAGTTGGTTAAAGCGTGCAACTCACCGTCCAGTCAGCAGATGTGCCTGGCTCTGTGCTCGTCCACCACTTTGCTTCGTAAATCACGTTGTTGTGATTCATTAGGTCGCCGCCAACAGCATGGCTTGGATTACCAGCCCAATCAGTTTGCGGCCAATTTGGATACACAGGGATGCTTGCTACATCAACACCATTACAGCTTCCCTCGCCACCCGTATCACCACCGGTGTCACCGCCAGTATCACCACTGCCAGCAGTGCCATCTGGTAGCATTGGGTATTCGTATTTGAAGGCGTAGGTTTTGCCATTTTTCTCAATCGTGAAGTTAGTTGGCCCCGTAATTGGCATGTAGTACATAACTTGTGCCTCAACGGTTTCACCTGTGTTAAATGACTTTTCGATACCGCCCCACTCATTCACTAAGGTGATTGAAAAACGATGGAACTCATTTTCAAAGCCGCCGATATTATCGCCAGCTGCATTCGAGCCATTCGCTTCAACAGCCATGCCGAGCTTTTCTTGTGCATTCCAATTTGATTTGAAAATTGCAGAGGTAGAAACAGGCACATCAAAGCTGATTTTCGCGCCGCTTAAGTCGATATCTGAGTTATTCGTGAATGCGAATGTAGGTGAAATTGGGTAGTTATCATCACCAATTGGGAAGTCTTTCACTGTAAAGCTTACGTCAACCGCTTCGCTTGGCAGGGTAAAATCGACATTGCCTTGATGAGTGTTGTAAGCCACACCACTTTGGTTAAATTTATCGTAAGCAAGTGTGGTTAAGCTTGAGCCCATGAAGTACTCACCTTTCGCTGAGTCATAATCATAGTCACCAGCAAGCTCCCAGAACATGATGCCACCAAGGCCATTGTTGATAACATAATCAACTTTGGTTGCCATTGATTGCTCATCTTCAATTGATAAGAATACCTTTTTCTCTGCATTCCAAAGCCATGGAGCAACTGCTACATCATCGTAAAAACGTGTATAAGTACCCGTTAACACATCATCTGCATCGGTTTCTGGCGTTAGACCATAGATTTCAAGGTAAGAAGGGTTAATGCCGTTTTCGAGATTTTTCGCATGCCATAGTGGGTTCGAACCTGCTGGCATTTCTTCACCCACATCGTTCTTATCGTGCCATAAGTTATCTATGCCAAGTGCACCATTACCGCATTGGTTTTTCTCACCAACCCCAGTCCCTTTCGCACATTTTGATTGATCTGGCAGCGCTGCTTGGCCCCATAAACCATTAGTACCACCCGATACATCTTTAAAGCCACGGGTGTAATATGGAATACCAATATTGATTCGACCCGCAGAAACCGCGCCGCGGAAATAACGCACAGCCCAATCCGTATTTAAGTAACCAATTCCTTCAAACTCAGCGGTGGTATAAACGCCCCATTGCGCTAATTCAGAATCAAGACCGGTATCAAACAAGGCTGCGTTGTGGCCTACATGTGAATTCCATGCACCATGTAAGTCATAAGACATAATGTTAACGTAATCGAGATACTTCACGCTTTGGAATGTTTCCATGCCACGTAATAAGTAACCTGAAGAGGGTGAAGCAATCGTTAACAAATAATGCTTACCAGCCTTTTCACCTGCAATATCAAGTTCTTCACGTAGTTTTTGCATCAATACACGATACGAGGCATTAAGACCTGCGCGACGTGCATTAGAGATAGGAAAATCATCAGGGTGGCCTGAGTCATTCATTGACGATGGGTATTCGTAATCAATATCGACACCATCAAAACCGTAAGTTTCAATAAATTCAACGGCGCTTTTCGCAAAAGCATCAATCCCCGCTTGGTTTACTGAGCCATCAGCATTGGTTGTCATCGTGTAGAAACCACCGCTGTTTACGCGAGTACCGTCTTCACCAAAATAACCACCGGTTTCAGCCCAGCCACCTACAGAAATTAAGGTTTTTACATCTGGGTGTTGTTTTTTGAATTTATTGAGTAAGTTAAAGTGACCTGTGTAACTAAAGCTTGGATCCATTTCAGCGCCTGTTACGCCCGGCCAAGTCATGTTTGTCGCTGGGTTGCCAGCAGCATTTGGATCACCAATCGAGACCTTGTTATTGCCATCAACATGCGCAAAGGCATAGTTAATATGGGTGATCTTGTCCCAAGGAATATCATTCACTAAGTAGCTTGGCTGACCATTGGCACCATTTCGCCAACTCGTAAAATAACCAATAACGCGGCGAGGATGATCAGCGCCCATTTTCTCGCGGCCATTTGTATCATACACGCTACAGTATGGGGTATTCACACCCGGTGTTTGGTATAAGCCTTGCGGTTTACAATCACTACCAGATTCTGTTGCTTCAACAACATTCACAACTTTGCTTTGTGTATCCGTCGCGCCTTCGTTATCGGTCACCGTTAAGGTAAATGAAAATTGCCCAAGTGCTGGAGCCTGCCACGTGTAACTTGAAGAAGCAGCACTTGCTTGATGTACTTCGGTGCTGTTTTCAGTTAACGATAACGCAGTCACTTGGCCATCGCTATCAGTGCCAGAAAGCGCAAACACCACACTGTCACCCACCGTAACTTGTGATGGCAGCGAGCTAAATTCAATGCTTGCCACTGGCGCTTGGTTAACCGGCTCAACGTCATCAGACACACTCACTGAATGTGCAACCGCTGTAGAGGTTAGCCCTAAATCATCCGTTGCGACCGCGCTTATCACATGGTTGCCTTGCGTTGCTTGCCAGCTCGCTGAATAAGGTGCGCTTGTCACTACACTCAGCGATGTACCATCAACAAAAAACTCTACACTTGCCACGCTACCATCAGGATCAGCAGCGACCGCATTTATGACAACGCTGTCACTAGTGGTAAATAAAGAACCCTCTGCGGGTGTTAAGCTGCTAATTTGAGGTGCTTGATTCTCATTGACAACGCTGTCACAAACACCCAATAAACGCCACTCTTGATCGACACCAGAAGTCTCCACAGGGTTGGTTTGCGTCCACCACTTCGCTTCATAAGCGCTACCTTGTGCCTGAACCTGATCACCACCAACATGAGTTTGCCCTTGTTGCCACACTTCTAAGTTGCTGCAATCAATCGCAGCCTGTGCTGTAAAGCCGTATAAACCTAGTGACAGCGCACTCAGTTTAAAGGCATTTTTTATTAATTTATGCGAGCTCATTCGCTCCCTCCGCCCAAAGTTTTAATAACATTTATTTTACAAACCCAACTTTAAAGTAACACAAAGCGCTATTACGTCAAGCTTGCATTTACCTATAAAGGGTAAAATAAACACACTTTTTGATGTTTGTTTCACTCAAAAACACTAAAAAAGAATTAATTATTTTTATCAAAAAGCAAAAACGAGAGTGATTCTACCGAGTAAAAATGAACATAAAATTAACAATATTTTAACCACGCAAAGCGCGGCGCTTCTGGTCTGTATAAAAAACAGCAGCAATTGTATGAGGGTAGACGATAATAATTATCGTATCGATTATGGGTATATAACGAATAAATTAGTTTTCAGGTAAAAATTTCTATAAAAATTGAGTGAAAATTATTCTTAACACGAATTTTAGTCATAAAAAAAGCAAACACTCAGTGTTTGCTTTTCACAAAAATCCTATTTGATCACAACTTAATTAAGCAGCGATTAAATAGGACTCTCGTCCTCCATGTTTTGCCTTACGTTGATATGCACCTTTACCTTTTTTAGGCTTCTCTACTTTTGCTGTGAACAGCTTAGATGTCACCATTGCGGCGTACACATTATCGTTAATGACACCGCGACCAGTATCAACTTGGCCTTGTGTGCGTTGTTTCTTTTTGCTCATTTTTTGCTCCTATTAAACGTGTTGCGAGTATATACCTAGCCTAGCGCTACGCAAGCGATTTTTAATAAAAAAACGATGATTTTTTACCCCTTATTTTGTCTTACTCGCTTTGACTAAACACCATGCCTTGTTGTCATTTTACTGACTAAATTCGTATTTTGATTGCATTCACTACCTAACTGCTGGCAAAACTAGCGAAAACAACCATAGTTAATTAAAAACAAACAGGATTACGATGACTGACTTTCTCTTAATCGCCTATATATTCCTCATTGCAGGCATTATCGCCGTGCCTATTGCCAGCAAATTTGGACTTGGCTCTGTGCTTGGCTACTTACTCGCAGGTATTGTTATTGGGCCGACACTGACATTTTTAAATGTTGATGTGATTGCTATCCAGCATTTTGCTGAGTTTGGTGTGGTAATGATGCTGTTTATTGTTGGCTTAGAACTTGAACCCAAAGCGCTTTGGTCAATGCGAAAACAGCTTATTGGCCTTGGTGGCGGACAGGTGGTTTTATCAGCTGCCGCGTTTACTGGGATTGGTTTAGCATTTGGTCATGCTTGGCAATCCGCACTCACAATAGGCTTAATTTTATCGCTTTCATCGACCGCGATTGTACTGCAAACGCTTTCAGAGCGCGGGCTATTAAAATCAGATGGTGGCCAAGCCTCATTTAGCGTATTACTCACTCAAGACATAGCCGTTATTCCTATGCTTGCGTTTATTCCCTTGCTTGCTTTACCTGAATTAGCACCCGCCATTGCAGATACAGCCCATGCAAGCGAAAACGGTCATGGTGGTTTGAGTTTGGTAGCAAACCTTGAGAGCTGGCAAGCAGCGCTAGTTACTTTAGGTATGATTGCGCTCGTCGTTTTTGGCGGTAACTACTTAACCGCCCCCATTTTTAGATTTGTCGCACAAGCACGGCTTCGTGAGCTCTTCACCGCAACTGCTTTATTCTTCGTGATTGGCATCGCTCTAATGATGTCATTAGTTGGCTTATCACCCGCGCTTGGCACCTTTTTAGCGGGTGTTGTGCTTGCAAATTCACCTTATAAACATGAGCTCGAAAGTAATATTGATCCCTTCAAAGGACTATTACTAGGATTATTCTTTATCACCGTTGGCGCGAGTATCAACTTTCAATTACTCGCAGATAACCTTGCTACCATCGTGCTATTAACCGGCGCACTGATTGTAACTAAAACAGTTGTGCTGTTAATTTTAGGTCGTATTTTTGGCCTTAGAGGCGCCTCACTCTGGTTGCTAGCACTGGGGCTGGCACAAGCTGGTGAGTTTGGTTTTGTACTACTTGCTTACAGTGTGTCTAATAATGTTTTAGCTGCTGCCGTTGCCGACCAACTATTACTGGTTGTGACCTTATCAATGCTGCTTTCGCCGGGGCTATTTATTCTCTATCAACGTGTGATAGCACCACGCTTTATTTGTGAGCAAGCCAAACGAGATGAAGAAGAGTTCCCTGATGATAGCCATGTGATCATCGCAGGCTCAGGCAGAATGGGTGGACTTGTTGACCGTATTTTACAAGCTGGCGGCTATAAAACCACCGTGATTGATTACAACTACAAACAACTTGAGGCCCTTGAGCGTGTTGGTATTCGTAACTTTTTTGGTGATGCCACTCGACCAGATCTACTCAGTGCTGCAGGCATTGAAGATGCAAAATTGCTGGTTGTTGCGCTTGATGATGCCGAACAAATCACTAAATTAGTTCGCTATGCGATGCAAAATTACCCGCATTTACATGTGGTTGCCCGCGCTGTAGACCGCCATCATGTATACGATTTATGGGCCTACGGTTGTCGAGATATTATTCGCGAAACTTACGACAGCACCATGCGTATGGGCCGTTCAGCCTTTGAAGCACTTGGTATTGAGCGAGAAAAAGCCCAAGAGATGGTCGATATTTTCAGTGAGTTTGATAAAGAAATGCTACGAGAAGCTGCCGATGTCTACGAAATCGGCGTGCCATTCGAAGAAAACCATGCCTATATCGAACGTATCACCAAATTATTCGATGAAAAAGAACCCGAAATAAAACAACAAATGCGCGAGATATGCGAGCGAGTTAAAAGTAACTAGGGGCGAGATACGAGGTTCTAGGTGCTAGGTGCTAGGTGCTAGGTTCTAGGTTCTAGGTTCTAGGTTCTAGGTTCTAGGTTCTAGGTTCTAGGTTCTAGGTTCTAGGTTCTAGGTTCGAGAATAAACGCGATATAAAATCGCTGCTACGAATTTGATGTCGTTTGTAGGAATGGCTTCAGCCATGAGCTCTTAAACACCACACAAATGTAAAACTAGTAGACGTAGGCGTGAAATTTATTTCGCGCGCCATGCAAGCATAACGCCTACGTAGCTAGGTTCGAGAGAAACGCGATATAAAATCGCTGCTACAGGCTCGTATCTCGCACCTCGAAACTCGCAAACTTTCCCCTTGCAACTTTACTCTCGTAACTTACCGAAATATAAAGGTATTAAATAATGTAATAAGGAGTATTACAGTATGGAAACGCTTAATAAAAAGGAAAAGCTGCTATCTATTTTGTTCGGATTGGCAGCAATTATTAATTTAACTGTCGGTATTTATTCGCTTATATTACAAGATCTAGACTGGATCGAATTCATTAGTTGTCTAGCAATTTCACTTATAATTTTAGCGGGTAGCTTAAACCCAAAGCTATTCTTTAAACCGGTAAAAAAATTATTTTCACCAAACTTCACTTTAGAGCCAATAATTAATTCAACTATCTATTTCACAATTATAGTTGCAGGTTGGATTTTGTTATTTGGGAGCATTCTACTAGACAGATTTTGGAGTGTTTAAATGAAGGTGGATATCCTAATACAAGATGCGAGGTGCGAGATACGAGAGTAAACGCGATATAAATTTGATGCGTTTGTAGGAATGGCTTCAGCCATGAACTCTCAAACACCACACAAATGTAAAACTACTCGACGTAGGCGTGAAATTTATTTCGCGCGCCATGCAAGCATAACGCCTACATGGCTAGGTTCGAGAGAAACGCGATATAAAATCGCTGCTACAGACTCGTGTCTCGTATCTCGAAACTCGCTAACTTTCCCCTTTCAACTCTCTAATTAAAGACAGCTGTCATTAATTAGAGCGACAAATGTCGGACACTACAATTAAGCAAAAAAATAGCGCCGTTAGGCGCTATTTAAGTTTCATATCAACTTAGGAATTAAAAACTAAAACTTAGTTTTGCGTAGTAGGTCATACCATCAAAACCATAAGGTAGTGCTCGAACAGGGTATTTGAATGCTTTATTCGTAATAAAATCAAGCGCTTCATCTTCGCCTAGCTCGTCTGGCGTTACATCAAAGATATTATCAATACCCGCCGATAGCATGAGTTCATCGGTTAGCTGATAGCCCACGTTAACATCCACTAATACCGCAGACTCTACCGTGCTTGTGTCTTTAAACTCACCGGTAGGTGATAACTCATCAGGCAAGCCAATGTGGTCATTACCAAAGTACTTAACGTCTGTTTCACCATAGTAGTTAAAGCGTAGCATGCTGTTGAAATCGCCACGATCGTATTCAAACGTTAGTGTTGCACGCTCACCTGGTTGACCGTCTGTTAAGAAACTACGCTGTAAGTCATCAAGGGCGATTGACTCAGGAATCCCCTCAGGTGCATTTACATCATCAATTTCAGTTTCGTTAATGTTACCCGCAAAGGTTGCTGAGAAATTACCTTCGTACAAATCAGTGCGGTACGAAGCAATAATATCAACCCCTTTGGTGGTTGAATCAACTGAGTTTGAGAAGTAGTTAGCTTGCTGTGCCCCTGTTGCATTAAGCGCAGCCACGGCCTCAGCACTAAATGCCACATCGTCCGCCGACATTAAGCTGCCAAGGGTAATTCTGTCTTTGATAGCAACATGATAAAAATCAACGGTTAGTGATAAATCGCTGGTTACGTTATAAACAAAACCTGCACTTAAGTTTTCTGAGCTTTCAAGGCCAAGGCTATCAACGCCAAGTGCTGATGGGAAATCAGAGCCGGCTGTTGCTGTGAATGATTGCAATAACACGCCACCAGCACCTAAGTTGGTGGTGTAAGCTGTATAGGCACTTTGTTGCAGTGATGGTGCTCTAAAGCCAGAAGAAATAGCACCACGCACGGCAAAGTCATCGGTAACTTCATAGCGAGTTGCGAGCTTACCAATGATGTCATCACCAGCATCAGAGAAGTCTTCATAACGAAGCGCTGTGCTTACTTGCCATGCGTCCGTGATCAGCGTTTCGGCATTTACATAAAATGCATAGCTGTGACGGCTCTCTTTGTTTGACGCTTCAGGGCGTAAACCGTTATAAGCTTGGAAACCGCACTCAGCAAATACGCTGCTGTCGTTTACCGCAGGGTATGAGCTATCTGAATTAGCTAAACCACACGCATAAGAAGCTTCTTCGCCCGGCACGATTTCATAATTTTCTTTACGGTATTCAGCCCCCACAGATACGTATAATGGCTCGCTGCGACCAATATCAACAATACCATTAAGGTCTGCATTAACGGTTGTTTGATCAAATCTAAAGCCACCTGAGTATCCGCCTGTAGGGCCTGCATTGGCAGCAATATCAGCATCGCTTGCATCTGGGTTGTTCGCTACATATTCAGCAGCATACGACGCATTTAGGGTGTTTTTTGACGTAAAGTCATAGCTATTTTCACCATATACGGCAGATACGTCATAGCTCCAATCTGGATTTAACTCTCCGCGCAAACCAAGTGTAAACGAAATATCTTCGGCTTCGTTATCGATACGAGGTAAAAAGCCATCGCCATATACTTGCACCACGTTCTTCGCTGCTTGGTCAAAGTTACGGTAAAAACCATTACCTAGCGCAGTACGGTTTGAGTATCCGCCAAATGAGTAAAGTTCGGTCTCACCAAATGGTAACGCCATGTTATAGAACACAGAGGTAAATTCGCTATCAGCATTACCCTGTCCCCAACGAACTTCGTCAGACAGCGTACCAGCGGGTACATCAACTGAGCCACCAGTATCACGTTGTGCGCGGTTGGTGCCATCAGCATCACGATATTCTAAAGAAAAGTTAATGAAGCCGCCTTCATCACCTAAATCAAAGCCACGGTTTAAACCCATTGAAATAGTGTCACCATCGCCTTCACCAGTGCTACCTGCTTGCACATAGCCCGTTGTAACACCGGTTGAATCGTTTAACGATAAGTTGATAACACCGGCTATCGCATCAGAACCATATTGCGCAGCAGCACCATCACGAAGTACTTCAACGCCTTTTAAAGCGGTAAGCGGAATCGCGTTCATATCGGTACCTGCAGCTCCGGCACCTACAGTACCATTTAAGCCAAAAATAGATTGGTTATGACGGCGTTTACCATTGATAAGTACTAATGTTTGGTCTGGCTGTAAACCACGAAGAGTCGCAGGTCTAAATAAGTCAGAGCCATCTGACACTTGCGTACGAGAAAAGTTAAATGAAGGAGCCGTCGCTTGCAGACTTTGGCCCAGTTCAGTGAAACCACCTTTGTTTAAGTCGTCAGCATCAATCAAATCAACCGGCGATGTTGATTCGGTAGCCGTACGATTGGCAACTCGTGAGCCTAATACTGAGATTTGTTCGATGTTTTTATCTGCTTTAGCAGCAGATGCTTGCTCTGCTGCCTGCACTGAAGTCGCAGAAACAGCCACACTAACCGCAACGGCCAGCATACTTAAAGAATGTGTTGTCATGTGTATCCTGTTGATATTCAGGCTTTCCTTAAAACAAAAAGACGCCCCTTTTGGAGAAATTAAGAAAAGCACTAAGCACGTGTTGTTGATTTTAGAAATCACGATTTTTGAAAGTTAACTCAAGCCTGCGAGTTAACTCTTGCAAAACATCCTATCAACAAATACACAAAATGAAAGAAAAATCAGGTACGACTTAGGTATAAATTTTTCCATTTGTAGTATTAATGGAATTTTTACGGTTGGAATTATTCGTTTTTCAGTAGAAACAAGCAAATTAATGCAACTATCAGCTTATCTCTACTGAGGAGGAAAATGTTTACTGATCTTGCTCAAGCATCGCCAGCTTTTCATCTTCAAGCATTAACGCCATAGTGGCAATCTCAGATAAGCTCTCGTCTAGCGCATTAAAGAAGGTGACAAACCCTTCGCCTAGTTTTTCTGGTTCAGGATGATTTGCCAGCGCCTGATCCCACATTGCAAACGTGGTTAGTAAATCGAGTGTTGCTTCAAAATTATCAATAAACAACTGACCATCTTCGCTTTCGTTTTCTTGCTGATCATCAGCCTTGAGTAAAAATTGTAAATCGCTGTGCCAAATATCTTGGTTCACGATATACGCCGCAATGTAACCGCTACAAAAGTCTTGCAATGCTTGACTTGGCTCATTGCTGTTAACTTCATTTGGGTATAATTCGGCTAAGATTTTCTTTTGTTCAACTTGTGCTTCGGTTACGTTATCGAGCAGTTCAATCATTGCATCGCGCGGCTCTGATTCAGTCATTAAGGTGTTGAATACCGCTTCATCATTATCGGCTATATAATTTGCTAACTCTGACTCACCAAAAAACTCTGAGCAGGCTAACAAACCAGACATATAGCCAATCACTTGATCTAAACTAACTTGATTAGTTTCGCTTTGACTAGCGAGGTAATTTTTAAATACATCCGAACTTTGTTGGTTAAGCATATTGAGCCTTTACATGTTGTTTTGGTAAGGGTGTATTTCCTACACTAGCGAATTCACAAATTTTTGCAACAACTGAAATGCTGTCAGCTAGTTACAGTTTTTCTGACCTGACTTTGTACCGGGAACACGCAGCTAATTCGTGTGCCCATTCCTTCTGTACTTTGAATATCAATCCGACCTTGGTGCTCATGCACTATGGCATACACCATGGTCATGCCCATACCGGTGCCTTCTCCCACGGGTTTAGTGGTGTAAAAGGGATCGTATATTTTTGCAATGGTTTCTTCTGACATACCGGCGCCATTGTCTTCAACATCGATATAAATATGCTGTTCAAGCTCATACACAGCAACGGATATTTCAGCTTTTGCGCTTAAATTATCACAAGCTTGTTTGGCATTAATTAAGATATTAACGATTACTTGGCTTATGGCGGGTAAGTTACACCAACTTTGTGATATCGGGCTGTATTGGGTATGTAAATGGCAATTACGAAGTTGATTGGCAAGTAGTTTAACGGCGCTTTTTACTGCCTCGGTCATATCGGCAAATTGCTTGTCGTGACTTTTAGGCCGCGAAAAATCCAGTAAATTAGCCACAATTTTGCTTATCCTTTGCAGCCCTTGCGACGTGTCGCTTATTAATTCAGGTAAATCATCAGCCACAAAGCGAAACGAGTGCACTTTATTAAGCTCTGTTAGCTCCCTACAAAACGCAGCCTTATCGGTATCACTACAGGCAAATTCATCACATACAGCAAGTAATTCGCTAAAGTAATTACAGTAGGTTTTTAAACAATCCACATTACTGATGCTATAAGCAAGCGGGTTATTTATTTCATGGGCAACCCCAGCGCAAAGTGTGCCTAACGTGGCCATTTTTTCGGCTTGAATGAACATAGCTTGATGATGCTCTAAGTCAGCAATTTTTTGTTCAAGCTCACTGTTTAATGCCACTAGAATACGGCTTTTATCAGCGAGCAATTGTTCAGCTTCTTCTCTGGCCGCTTTTTCTAACAAATAGGCTTGCTTAAAGTCATCCATTTTCGTCTCAAACATTGTTTGTCTCTTTTAAAACCTAGCACAAGGCTTGATTTAAGGCTATGTTATTGATTAACGATGATTCACTCTAAAACGGTATGGCAGAACAAGTTAGCAAACAACATATTCAGGTTTTATGCATCGATGATGACGAAATCGTGCTGCGCACATTGTTACGCTTATTAGCAGCAAACAACATCACGGCAAAAGCCTGCTCAGATCCACTCGAAGGGCTAAAAGTTTTGGCCACTTTTAGCTTCGATGTGATCATTTGCGACATGCGAATGCCAAACATGGATGGCGCCGACTTCTTTGCGCAAGCACTTAATATTGACCCAGAACCACACCGAATTTTGCTAACCGGTTACTCAGATATCGACAACACCATCGCTGCGGTCAATAAAGGTAAAATTCATGCCTATATTCAAAAGCCTTGGCAGAACGAGTTGCTGCTGCGCAACATTAGTGATGGCATAGAAAAAACCTCATTAAAGCGCCAAAACAAGCAGTTAGAGCAAAAAATAAAAGCGCAAAACAGCCAGTTAAAAGAGCTAAACAACAACCTTGAGCAAATGGTAGAAAAGCGCACTCTACAAATTCGAAAAGTGCTCAAACAACTTGAAGAAGTCAACGAGCGTGAAAAACACGAACACCGTGCCACGTTCGAAATTTTATATAACTTTATTAATGCCAACCCTTACCTGGATGGTATGCAAGCGCAAAACATCGCCGCTACCAGCAAGCAGATTGCAGAACAACTTGGCTTAGACAAACAACATATCGATATGGCTGAAATGGCAGGTTACCTTGCACAAATTGGCTTGCTCGCCATGGAGCCTGAGCTGTATAAAAAACCAACCAGGGAACTCACAGAAAATCAAAAAAAGATTTTTTACACCCACCCAAGTACCGCTCAGCTGATGCTCATGCCAGCGACCCATTTACATGATGTCTCTGAGGCTATTTATTACCAATTTGAACACTACAATGGCTCAGGCACGCCGAAGGGCTTAAAGGGCAAAGAAATACCAATTACGGCGATGATTTTAGCGGTAGCCCGCGATTTCTGGCAGGCAATTGCGCACATCACAGTGCAAGATAACAGCCGTTACGAAAGCGCACTTGATCAGCTACGGCTATACAGCGGCACTCACTATCACCCAAAAATTTTAGACGTATTAGATAGCATTAAAATAAGCTGTGCTAGCGATCAAAAAGTCGGCACCATGAAAATTATCTCGGCTCAAGATCTTAAAAACGGCATGGTACTTGGACATGCACTAAGAAGCTACGACGGTATTTTGTTATTACCTAAAGGACATGTATTTGGCGCAAAATCAATTGCAAAACTGCAGCAGCTTGAAGCAAGAAAACCGAATCCTTTCAGGATCATGATCAAAAATTAGCGAATAAAGTGATCACATAATCAGCTTACTTCGTTACAATGTGATTTATATTACGATTACTTCATATAGGAGCACTCAGTGTCGCGATTTTCCGCCATTACCGATAAGCCGCATGACGGCCGATTCAACAAAAAAACGGGCATTTTACTGACTAACTTAGGGAGCCCTGACGCCCCTACTACCGCGGCACTTAGAACTTATTTACGCGAGTTTTTATCAGACCCTCGAATTGTCGAGATCCCACGTTTTATTTGGATGATCATCCTTTATTGCTTTGTACTTACGTTACGCCCAAAACGCTCAGCAGCACTTTATAAAAGCATCTGGACTGAAAACGGCTCTCCACTTACGCATATTACCCGAGAGCAAAGCAAAAAATTGGCAGCCCTTCTAAAAGACAAAGGACACCATGACACTGAAGTGGTTATGGCCATGCGCTACGGTAATCCTTCGATTGAAGCAGGCCTTGAAGAGCTGCGCGAAAAAGGCATCACTCGCGTGATTGTGCTGCCAATGTACCCGCAATATTCAAGCACCACGATTGGTTCAACGTTCGATGCGGTATCGAATGTTCTTCGTAAGTGGCGCTGGGTGCCAGAGCTGCACTTTATTAATGGCTATCACGACAACCCGACATACATTGATGCCCTAGCTGCTAGCATTAGCGAAGATCTAAATGCCCATGGCATGCCGCAAAAGTTGGTGTTTTCGTACCATGGTACACCCAAATTGTTTTTAGATAACGGCGATCCATACTATTGTTTTTGTATGCAAACCACCCGTTTAGTGGCAGAGAAACTTGGCTTTGAGAAAGACTTTGCTGTAACAACCTTCCAAAGCCGTTTTGGTAAAGCTGAGTGGTTGAAGCCATACACAGATGCGACCCTTGAAAGCTACCCTGCTGAAGGAATTAAAGACGTTGCAATTCTAAGCCCTGCATTTAGTGCCGACTGTTTAGAAACGTTAGAAGAACTCGAAGGCGAAAACCGCGAAAACTTTGAACATGCTGGCGGTGAAAAGTACCGTTACATTCCTGCATTGAATACCCGCGATGACCATATCAATGCGATGTTTGAAGTGATAAAACCATTACTTAAATAACGAAAGGCCCTAGTTAGGGCCTTTTTTAATATTGAAGCGTGTCATTAATCCTTACGTGTCATAACCAAAGTCACCGTGCCAGCAACAATCCCCCAAAACGCAGAACCGACCGAGAATAAGGTTAGGTTAGAGGCTGTGACCAAAAAGGTCACGATCGCAGCTTCGGTATAATACGCCTCAGTTAATGCTTGTTGTAAGCTACTCGCAATGGTGGCGAAGAGTGCAATGCCTGCCAACGCCAAAATCAATGCCTGTGGCAAGCTTGCAACCAAGCCAACTAGCGTTGCCGCGAGGAGTGCCATAATAATGTAAAACACGCCACCAGCAATGCTTACCCAATAACGTTTGTTTGGATCTTTATCAGCCTCAGGGCTCATACAAATGGCAGCGGTGATAGCCGCTAGGTTAATGGCATAGCCACCAAAAGGCGCAATAAACACATTTAGTAGCCCGGTTACATTTAGCGCTGCAGACACCGGAGCTTTGTATTGGTGCGCTTTTAAAACAGCAATACCCGGTAAGTTTTGCGACGTCATGGTGACAATAAACAGCGGCAAACCAACACTTATCATGGCGTTTAAGTCAAACTCAGGCGCAATGTAAGCAAACTCGCTCATTTTCCACTGCCAGCTAGAGGTATCAATCTGCCCAGTCACACCAGCCATTAAAAAGCCCGCAACAACCACTGCAAGCATAGCAAAGCGAGGAAAATAGCGCTTTCCACATAAATAAACAGCCACCATTAAACCAATGACTAAAGGTAGCTCACTCATAAAGTTGAACACATCAATACCAAAATTCACCAGCACGCCTGCAAGCATGGCACAAGCCAATTGGCTTGGGATCTTGTTCATCATTTTTTCGAACACGCCGGTAATACCAGACAAAAACACCAGCGCCGCAGAGAATATAAACGCGCCAACAGCTTGGTTTAAGCTATACCCTTGGGCACTTGAAATAAGCAGTGCCGCTCCAGTTGTTGACCACGCGATAAGAATGGGAACTTTGTAATAATAAGACAACGCAATTGAGCTAACGCCCATCGCAAGACCAAGCATTAACACCCAGCTGGCAACTAAATCAGGTGTGCCACCTAACACCATAACAACCTGATAAATAAGCGCGATTGAACTAGTAAAGCCAATAATAACGGCCACTAACCCCGCAGTTGCTCGACTGATGAGCTGACTCATGTACACACACTCCTTGGCAATTAAAAATCTACCATATCCTATGATTTGCCAGATGGCACTGTACACTTTTGTAGTATTTTAAGATTTATTTACTATACAGATGACACAAAAAAGGCGAGTTATAAACACGCCTTTGTAAAGTTTAAACAGCCTCTAAACAAGGCTCCTCGGCCACTTCTGGCTTATCAAAAATGCCTAAACGAATGCGAATGAAGTGTAAAATTTCTTTAGCGACATCAATACCCAACGCACCTTCTAAGCCTTCAAAGCCTGGGCTTGAGTTTGCTTCACAAATTTTAAAGTGCTGCTCATCAAACAATAAATCAATGCCAGCCACATCAAGGTTAAGTACGTTTGCAGTTTGGGTTGCAAGCCATTCGATTTCTGGCGTGATAGGAAATGACTTACCTGTGCCACCTGCACTGACGTTGGCTTTAAAGTTTTTACCCTGTGAGTTACGCTCCATACATGCAACAGCACGGCCACCGATAGTAAGTACTCGCAAATCACGTCCATGACTCGACTTAACAAACTGCTGTAAAATGATGTTTGCTTGTGGGTTTGCCGCCTCTATCAGCTGCATTAAGTCATCAAACTCTTCTTTTGATTTTGATAAGAACACGCCACTGCCCTGCGAGCCCGATAACGTTTTAATAACCACAGGAAAGCCAATCTGCTTTTCAACCAAATCAATATTCACCGGAAACTTAACCAACATGGTATTCGGCGTTGGTAAATTACATTCAGCTAGAATTTGCTGTGCAAACAGTTTGTCTTTCACTGTTTCGATTGATTGCGAGCTATTAACACAGTAAACGCCTAAACGCTCAAGGTGGCGAATAATCGCCAGCGCAAAATAGGTTGTACTTGCACCCATGCGAGGAATAACAAAGTCTGGTAGCTCAACAGATTGGCCATCAATTAAAATACTTTTACCGTCTTCACGGGTAATAGTGAGATCAAATTGATCAGGCGAATAAACTTGTAAATCTATGCCCTCTTCTTTGGCTGCAGCAAGTAAGCGCTCAACTTCATAGGTTTCTTGCTTTAACAAGCCTTGGCTATCTTTATAAATGATCCACCCGCGCATAGTCGGTACCTCTAGTCTTGGAGTTTCGGTGACAAAAAAACGCGGATTATGCTCAGCATTCAGAGCTGAGTAAAACAAATTAATTTTATCGTGACGATGACAAAAACCACTACTTAGAGATTAACTATTGACCGAGTTGTTAACTTGAGGTAAAAAATAACAATGAGTTAACATAAAACCCCGTAAGAGAAACGTGTGAACAGGACGCTTGCATTAATCTTCATTCTGCCACTTACAGCATTTGCACTGAATGAATGGCACATTCAAAGTGATGGTTTTAAAACAAAACCCAGCACACAGCAGTTTGTTGCCTCTTACAAAGCAGAAGCCGACCAAATAGCCCCACAACCCATTGTGAACTTAACTGCGCCGCTTAATCAGTTATCTAACCGCGCCCACGATTATCTATATAAACAAGGTCGATTGCCTGACCAATTAGCAAACACCGCATTCAGCGAATTTGATTTAGACACCCTAAAAACCCTACAACCCGGCGATCACTTTATTTTAGTAATTGATGAATATCTCAGTTACACCGTCGAAATTAGTAACATTATCGAAGCCAGTAATGGCGATAGAAGTGTATTTGGCAAGGTCAATGATCATGCTAAAGCAGGCCATCAAGCCGTGATGACCCTCACAGAAAACACCCTACAAGGCCAATTTGACGCCGGTAAGCAAAGCTACAAGTTTCAAAGCCATGGTGAGTACGGGTGGGTAACGAAGTTGTAGGTGAGGAGGTACGAGTTGCTAGTTTCTAGGGGAAAGGGGAAAGTTAGCGAGTTATAGGATACAAGGGTAAAGTTACGAGTTTCGAGATGCGAGGTGCGAGTCTGTAGCAGATTTTATATCGCGTTTGATTGATTGGTTTATCTTTCAAAATAAAAAGGTTTACATGGATTATGTTGGGTATCGCTCCGCTCGACCCAACCTACCCTAAAAATGTGCAGTTCAAATGCAGAGAAAAGCACACGACCTAATCAACCCCACTGATCGACTGACATCTAATATCTGACCTCTAACGACTAAAAGCCAGCGATTTTACATCGCGTCCTAGCACCTAGAACCTAGTGCCTAGCGCCTTTCCCCTTTCTAACTTTCCCCTTCCCCTCACTAACTCACACCTACTCCTCAACCGCTGGCCATAAACTTGCGCCGTCGCTGTCAATTGGGCTTAAAATCTCAAGGCCTAGAATTTTGGCGATCAGCGGGTACACATCTAAATTACTAACTTCGTCTAAACGGAGGCCTTGTTTAAAGGCGGGGCCGGTGGCGATAAAGGTTGCAGCCATATCTTCGCTATAAGCGTAACCGTGAGTGCCTAAATAACCGGCCATTTTGCTGTCGGTAAACACCCGAGGGGCGTCGGTTTGTAAAATAATATCGCCAACGCGTGGGCCTTTATCGTAGTGATAATCACGCTTTTGCTGCTCGCTTAGCACGATATAACGACCATCAGCAGCATTAGCGAGCTTTTTACTGAATCCGCTGATGTCTGCTTTGCTATCTGGTTTTGCATAATATAAAACCCGAGGACCGGTGTTTTGCACCATGAAGTTTTCATCTTGCGGCAAGCTATCAATTTTAATGCTAAGGCTTGGATCAACAGAAGCCATACCGTGATCAGACACAATCACTAAGTTAATGTTTTCATCAAGCGCTTTTAAACGGCTCGATAAATCAGCCATTAAACTATCGAGCTTTTGCACTGCGTCATACGTCTCTTTGGCATCAGGGCCAAACTCGTGCCCCATGCTATCAACCAGCGAAAAGTAGCTAACCACTAAACGCGGGCGCTGCGCTTTTGGTAAGCTCAACCACTGAATAATTTGATCAACACGCTTTTGGTAGTCGCTGTGTTTTGAATAATGATAAAAGTAATCAGGCAGCATGCCATTAAAGCGCGCATCTGATTCAGGCCAAAAATAAGTGGCGGCTTTTAAGCCTTGCATTTGTGCAAGGTTCCAAAGCGGAATGCCATTCACCCAAGTGCTATCGTCTTTCCCTTTACCCATTTTGTAACAGTCGTTGCGCTCAGTATCGCAAAAGCGGTTCTCGACAATGCCATGATTAACTGGCAATAACCCGGTAATAATCGACAAATGATTCGGGAAGGTTTTGGTCGGATAAACAGGGCGCATTTTACTTGCTCTCACGCCCTGTTCACTGATTGCTTTTAAGTGTTTTGCATGGTGTTTTTCAATGTAATCCCAGCGAAATCCATCTATCGAAATAAGCACGACCGATTGCTCTTGCTCCGCTTTTACAAGAGAGCTGAATGCTAATAAACCCGCTAAAACTAATTGCCAAATACGCATGCGAAACCCTTTTTAGTTCAATTTGTTAATTTGCTCAGAAACTTTATCAAACTGTTTTGAAAATTTTGTGATCATGCTTTCTAGCTTTTTCACACTACGTTTTAAACGTGAGCCGTTTATTTGGCTATAAATAAAGCCCCAAACGCCCGTAACCACACTTAACACAATAAACACAGCAACGGGTAGGCCATCTAAGTGCTCAACCACTTGCGGGTAATTATTGAGTAAATCAATGCCAGCATCTGGCACAAGTGTATTTACTAATGGGTAAAAATCTTGAGCATCAAAGTACCACGCTAGCCCTACTGACGTTAGGCCAAGCAATACCATACGGTTAAAACCATGCACCATACCAAAGTTTCTGACAGAAGAGTTGTTGTACTTAATGTCTTTACTCACATTAACCGCATACTCACGGTAATACTCAGAATAGCGCTTTGTATCGACACTGCTGAAGGCGTAATACACCCAATCACCAATATCGACAGAGCCTAGTAAATCTTCACCCGCTTTAAAAATAAACGGCTCACCCGATGCGGTTTCGAGCATGATTTCACCTTTTAAAGTGGTGCTACGATTACGATAAACCTCAACGCGCTCTTTTACATCGCTACCAACATACATGCCACCTCGATAGGTGGTTGTGGTTTCTGTGGTGGTCACGGTTTGGCGGGTTTCATTAGCATGTGCGCTTTGCTCTTTTTCTAATACTTTGCCAAGCACTGCACGGTGATGAATAGTGCCTTTTTCGTTACGTGCCCAAACATTTTTATGCACATAATCGTTTTCATAAGCAAGGCTATACTCATCCATAATGGCATGCTCAAGCTGAGCAATACTGGTTGGTTTTGTTATGCTTGGCTCTAACGCTTTTTGAATGCTAATGGCTTGCTCATCATCTTTTGCAAGTGATTGTTCTTTTTCAGCAATCGCTTCAACGTGTTGCTTAGCGCCACAGCAATAACAATGCGCAGCATCTTGGCTAATACGCTGCTGGCAAGAGATACAAATAACATCTGACTTACTCGGCGTTCTTGCCAGCATGTTATAACCCAATTGATTTAGGGTGGTCGATAGCATCACATCTGTTGCTGCTAAAATCGCATCATACTTTGCTTCTTGTTTGGCTTTAGCTTTTTTATGGTAGTTGTGCTCTGCCATAAATACCCCTATTGCCACAGGCAATGACGCAAGTAGCGCAGGCAAAAACTCAAGCTTTGCAGCAAACAACATGATTAAGAATGTAATAACACTTAGCACCAGCCACAGTATGGTTCCGCCAGTGTAGTTTCGGCTAATGGTTTTGTCCCAGCTGCGATATTGTTGGTCAGCAAAATGCACAATCACAACTGGCATAAAGCGGTCATTTTTAACTACCCGCCTAGCATTGCCATCAGCAATGCGATAATTAAGCGTTAACGGTGTTTCTTGAAATGCGGTGATCACATTACCCTTTTGTAGGTTCGCAATCACATCTTTTTCTGCATCAACACTAAATTCATGAATAATGCCGTCTTTGTCTTCAACTTCTAACCACCAATAACCATATAGCATGTTGTCGTTATTGGTTTTATAGCGGCGCTTATAGTAATACATTGATTTCACAACGCCTGTGATCGTACTCGCTTGTGGCGCATAGTTTTTTACATCAACCAGCAAGTCAGGGCTGAGTTCTTCAACCGTGTGCATTTGTCTTTTTTGCTCAAGAGCTTCTCCACAATCACAACAGTGAAGATCGGTGGCATACACCGTAGTTTGGCAATGTTGCATTTTCATTCCTTGCTTAATTAATTGCTTAAATCAATGGTTAATGTTTGTTCGCCAGCATCTACTTGGTGCCAACGTCGATACGTTTTATACCCAGGCGCCGACACTTGAATATCATAAGCGCCAGTTTTTAATGTCATGCCGGGGCGATATTTAGGGCCGATATTCATAATGCGAATAGTGGCGTTCGCCGGGTTTGTAGTAATGGTAAGTTTAGTTTTTTGCTCAACCAGATATTGTCTACGCTGTTGTTGCTCTTCAGTTAAGTTGGCATCGCCGTGGCGCAAAATATCAACCTTAGCTAAAGCATGGCTCATAGGGCTAAAGTTCTCGTAAATATGCAGTTTCTCTTCAAACTTTAAACCAAGAGGATGCAGTAAAGGCTGGGCATGCAAAGTCCAACGAATCGCATAACTAAACACCGGATTGCTCGACTCATCGACCTTGTCTAAAAAGTAGTTAACAGGGCTTTGGTCGTTTTCGGTAAAGGTGTTATGCACAAACATTACTGGCACTATCAAAATCAGCGCTGGCATAATCAGCTTTTGCAAAACAGATACAGCAGTGGTTGGTTGCTTTTCTTGCTTAGGTTTAATCAATTGCCATAGTTTTAACGGCAGCTTGCTAAAGGTTAAGCAAATCAAAAACAGTGACAACGACATCGAAATAGGCGGAATAATCACCGAACGCAATGCTTGTTTACCGTATTCGGCATACTCGCCACCATCAGCAAATTTACCTTCTGAGCTATTGAGCATGGCAAGGTATTTGTCGGTGCGTTTTGCAATGTTTGGATCAAGCACCTTGTCCTTAAAGTTCTTTTTGTTCCAATCGGCGCGTATGTTTTTTACGTATAAGTCGCCCATTCTATCGGCAATTTTTGCTTGAATTTGCGGGTGTAACTGAAACGCAACCCAGCTTAAATTTGGCTCTAAACTCATGCCGCGCTTGCGCATTTCGCTTTGCCATTGCGCATTTGCTTCGTTGGTTACCTTTGTTGCTACAGCATTGGCAAATGCTTGGCGTTGATCCACATTCCAGTTGCTATCAAGCTCTAGCCCTTTGCTCGCAAAATGTGCTCTAAGCTTCTTTTGCGTTGTTTCGTGAGCACGAAACGCCATTAAGTTTTCGATTGTAAATGGGTAGCCCGTTTCACTCACAAACATCTTATGAAAGTTTGGATGTTGTAAAAAACGCAGCTGATAGTGATCAGGGTCATCGGTGTATTTGTAGCGCTTATCTTTAAAGCCGCCATCGCCACCGGTTGCTAAACTAGCAGCTTGTAGTGCGGTATAAACACCACCAGTGAGCACCCCCATCAAAATCGTGCCAGCAGCATTTTCAGCAACCGAAACATCTTCTTCAATAAGCCAGTAATCAGGCTCAATGTAGCCAATACCCGCTTTTAAAATAGTGCTTCGGTAGTCTGCTGCTTCGCGTTCATAACAACGATTGCGACGGTCTTTTTCACTGCTTTTGTCATAACGCTCACGGCATTTGGCAATGCTGTGGTGGTAATCATAAATCTTCGGGCCATACTTTTGTGCGCGCGCTGACGCTTTTGCAATATGGGCTTTTTGCGCTTGTTGGTATTTGCTCCAGCCACTATTGATCTCTTGTTCAACTTGCTGCCAATAACCTTGCTCGCGCTCACCGATACTTGCCAAAGTGCTGTTGTACTTTTTACTGCCATCAGCATAAGCTTTGTATTTAACCACCAGCTCATCATATAACTGGCTGTAGTTTTTATAATGTTTATCAAAATCTTGATACGCTTTTTTCTGTACAAACGCAGCAATAATCTTTCGCTTATCTTGCTCTAGGTTGTCTGAAAGGGCGGCATCGCTATACAGTAAACCACCAAACAGCGCCAAAAAGGTCAGGTTTTCTGAGCTATGTAATTGCTCAGTGTTGTAATCAAGATCATTCACTTTAATTGAGTTAATCGCCAGTGCATCTCTAAGTGCTGCACTGTAGGTAGCAAACTGGCGCTGCTCTGCGGTTGAAGGCTCAATTAAAGTTTTTTCAATGGCATACTTTTGACCAAAAAACACCACCGGCCAAACTAAGCACAATAAAGCGATAAACGAGATAATGCCACGGCCTACTTTGGCAACCATGGCTTTAGGTAAAAAGTCAGCTAACAGCAGTGCAACACCTACTCCAGATACAGCTCGGCCATAAATTTCGAGGTGTTCAAGGTCTTCAGCAGAAGGCGTTCCTAAACCGACTAAAGAGACTAACTGGGCATTAAAAATTGCCTCGGGTATTAAATATAAAGTAGCTAAAACAAGTAGCAAACAGCGCCACCAAAACGGCTTTATTAAATCAGTCATAGTCTTGTTCTTATTGTTTTTTACGCAGTTCTAGTTCAACAGCAGGATCTGTTTCTAGGCTAAAATCTTCATCGGCTTGGCGAGTCCCTATTTCTAAATTAGGTGCTGAAGGAGCCGATGTTACTTTGGGAATATAAGTCTGTGCTTGGGTTGACTTAAGTGTGCCGCCCACCGCTGGATAAAGCTGGTTCCCTTTATAAGCATACAGCTCATCTAGGCGTTCTAAATCAAGGTCTGCGGGCATGCTGGCAATTAACTTAGCGTCTGCTTCATCGCTAAAAAACGGCTGCATTTTTGGTAATTCGAATACAGAACAAAAGCCATAAACGGTGTCATCCATGATCACAGAATCAGGGCGAAGTGAACGTGACTGCGCTAATAAGCTGCGCTCATGGTAGTCGTGGCCGTTAATAGAATAAGTGGCAATCATAATACCGCGCGCTTTAGCGACTGGTTTTAAGCGTGCTGCACTTTGCTTGTAATGACGAATATCAAGCACATAACCAAAATTACGTTTGAGCTGCTTGGCTAATTTATCGAGCTTAACTGGGCTGTCGTAACGTTTTTCACGATGATGGCGATTACCTAGTGCTTGTAGGCTCTCAAGTTCTTCTTTGTTACGCTCGTAAATGGGGTCGCTACCGGCACCACGCTTAAGATCGCTTGCTAACTTATTCATCGAGGCTTTTGCCGGTGATTGAATAAATGCCAAGTAAATATCCGGATTAATGTCACGCATACGGGTCAGATTGCGCATTTCTAAACTGCTAAAAAAGTAGTTACCGCCGCCAACAAATTCATATGCTAAGTAATCAAGCATTTTTAAATCATTTACTGAGGCATTTGATTTTATTTCTATATTCAATTTTTGATGGGGTTTGCGATAGCGCGCAAACGTGGCAGCAAGCTCTCTGAATGAAGGTGGCATATCATCGGTAAGTAACCCGGTATCTTGGTTACGATGACGTAAATAACCCCACTCTTTTTTATAGCTCATCGACTCAATTTTGCGGCGCTGGTTATCAACGGTGCCAGTTTCTCGACCAGTACGGGCATCATGATGCACAACCCACACATCGTCACGGGTAATTCGCACATCAATTTCAACAACATCAAAGTTGTTGTCGATGGCATCTATCACCGCGTTAAGTGAGTTTTCGGCATAGCGAATTGAGCCGCGGTGGCTTTGCAAATTAAAGTTACTGCATTGCCTTGTCGAAAGGTAATTAATATTGCCGAGTTGGCTTTCATAAAAACCTCTTGCACGCAGTGCATCCTGTTTGGCCTTAATGGCATTTTTTTCGGCCACCATTAAGGTGTTTTCAGCGCTTGGCTCAGGGGTACTTTTACAAGCAGTTAAACCAATACAACACAGAAGAATACTGGCTAGTAGCCGTGGTTTTTGAGACAAAATTTGCATCATTGCTATACAGCCAAAAGGCTTTCCTTTCTAATTCAAGATAATGAAGAAGTGCGTAAAACTGAATAATATATGAATAAAGGTCTCGATTTAAAGTAATAACTTTAATAAAAATGAATATTTTAATTTAAGATACAAGCTGTTAGATTAAATTTAATAACTAGCAATGTTTTGCTAACAACATGCAAAAACCCGATTTTTACCGCTTTGTGGGAATGAAAAATGATCGATTTTGGTAAAAAAATTACGCCAGCGCGCGAAATGCGCTCTACCAATAATTTACACACTGCGCTTGAAAGTGATCGGGGACGCATTATTAACAGTGCTGCAATTCGCCGTTTGCAACAAAAAACCCAAGTTTTTCCGCTTGAACGCAATGCCGCAGTGCGATCAAGACTTACCCACTCTCTTGAAGTACAACAAGTGGGCCGGTTTATTGTGCAAACCATTTTTAATAAGCTCAGTGATGCAAAGCAAAAAGAATATGGCTTGGCAGGGCTTGAGCGACCGCTAGAGAGCCTAGTAGAAATGGCGTGCCTAATGCACGATATCGGCAACCCTCCATTTGGTCATTTTGGCGAGGCAGCCATCAACCAATGGTTTGAAAAACACTTAGACGCACTAACCCCTGAGCGCTGTAAAGGCATTGGTATTAGTGTGATCTTTAAACACCTTGCCCAAGATATAAAAAGCTTTGAAGGTAATGCCCAAGGTATTCGCATAATTCATTCATTACTTTCTCTAAACTTAACCTACAGCCAAAGTGCCGGAATTTTAAAATATACGCGCCCAGCCAGCATGGCGAAAAAAGACAGCCCGCAAGATAAAAACTACTTAATGAAAAAAGTGGGCTACTACTTCAGCGAAAAACCCTTTGTAGAAGCACTGCAAACTGAACTCGAAATTGAACAATACTGCCGCCACCCAGCAAGCTACATAATGGAAGCCGCTGATGATATTTCGTATTGTTTGGCCGATATAGAAGATGCGGTAGAAAAAGGCATAATTAGTGTTGAGTCACTATGTGAAAAGCTAAAAGAGCAATACACCCGCACACTCACAAACCTAACAATTGACGATACAAAACACAGCGACTTTGCCGAAAAAGCTATTGATTATGCGTTAAGTAAGGCTCAAGAGCAGCCTTACAATTTTAACAGCGAATTTTTTATCTACCTACGCGTGACCTTGCTACACCCGTTAGTAAGCTACGCAGCAGAGCGCTTTATCAGCAATATAGAAGCCATTTACCACGGTGATTTTAATCAGGCTTTATTAGAAGATCGAAGTCACCTGCACGCCGTTACGCTCACCTTAAAACAAGTGGCGTTAAAGCATGTATTTTGCCACAAAGAAGTAGAGCGTTTAGAGCTACAAGGTTATCGAATTATTAGTGGTTTACTTGATTGCTACAAGCCTTTGCTTGCCCTTGATGCTGATGCATTTAAACGCGTTTTAAAAGGCGATCAAAACTACTTAATTGAAACTCGTCTTGTTAAAAAACTTTCGAATAAACATTTGAATAGCTATCAAAAAGCCATTGATGCCCTAAAAGCCGAACCGGATCATTTTGCCGCCTACGAGTTCTATTATCGCTGCCGATTAATTCAAGATTACATAAGCGGAATGACCGACCAATTTGCTTACGACGAGTACCGCGCACTGATGGTAATAGACTAACCGCGATGAATACGCTTAATTTGTTAACCAAATGTGGATAAATTACCCGTCTCAGCTTAGAATTAATTAACTGTTGGGTCATCGATTAAACCTTACTGGTCTGGAACATATGCCAATTATAAAAACAACTTTTCTCTTATTACTCCTAAGCTTAAGCTTTACGAGTAAAGCGCAGTACAACGAAGCCATGTGTATTTTGTTAAAGCAGCAAATGCACGAGTATCGCTTTAACACCAGCAATAAAAATTATCGCTCAGCTGCCAGAAACTATGAGAAAAACTGCAAAAATCCAACGCCGGTAAATAATGCCGCTGCTTTTGAAAAACTAGAACAACAAACACAAGAAACAGCACCAGTAAATTCAGCCACTGCGGCTAATCCTGCTGTGCACTCTGGCGCAATTCCAGCAGAGCCAGAAGAAGTTATTGCACCTGTTGCTGAGCAAACGTCTGAACTTATCGAACAACCAATGCCGCAAATGGAGCCGGAAGTTCAGCAGCCAGAGCAAACTGAGATGCCTGGGAAAGTTGACAGAATTACGATTTCAGATGCACCAAAACCTCAGGCTGAACCGGCTTCAAGCCCTGCAGTTCAAGAGCAAGTTGTTGAGGTTGAAACCCAAAGTGCTGACGCTGAAATAGCTGTGGCTGAAAAACCAGCAGACCCAGCACCACAAGCAGAACCAGCACCGAAATCTTTGCCAACACCAGCACCTATTCCAGATCCTATACCAGAACCTATTCCGGCAAATAATGATGGCTCTTCAAGTTCATTACTCATGCCAAGCTTAATTGTGTTGTTGGTATTACTTGTTGCAGGCTTAGTGATTGTGCGTATTCGCCAAAGCAAAAAAGCTGACGCAAATTCAGAACTTGAACAAAGTTTATTACAAGCAAAAGCCCTTAAAGCTGCAGCAGAAGCGCAAGCTGCCGCAGAAAAAGAAGCTGATGAACTCAAAGCAGCAACAGCAGCAGTGCTTGCCGAAGAACAAGAGCACCCACATGAAGACAGCTACCCACTCGCCGATGAGACATTTACTGCAACCGAAACAGATAATAATGACGAGCTTTCTGAGCTTATGCATTTTAGTGCTCAGCGTGACAAAGAAGAGCAAGAATCTGAGAGTTCATCTGAACAAGCAGATGAAGAATTTGCTAACGCCCATCAATTTAATGATCTAGAACTTGGTTACGACGAAAAAAATACAATTGACGCTGATGACGACTTCTTAGATGAGCAACGCGGCCTTGAGCAAGAGCTCAAACTAGCAAGCCTTGCTTCATCCTATAGCATCAACGAAGACGCGGAGCCACAAGCCGAAGAGGTTGAGCTAGACGAACCTGAATTAGAAGAACCGAGTTATACCGCTTCTTCATCGTTTGGTTTTGATGAATACACAACGAAAGAGCTCGTTGCTGACGATGAGCCACCAATGACAGAGCCTGAGCCATTTGAGGCTGCTGAAATCGATGAGCTGGAGCAGCCAGAAATTGAAGAGCCAAGCTTTACGAGTTCATCATCATTCGGCTTTGATGAATACGCAACAAAAGAGCCAATCGCTGACGATGAGCCAGTGTTAGCTGAAATCGAAGAACTTGAAAAGCCGGAAATTGATGAGCTGGAGCAGCCAGAAATTGAAGAACCAAGCTTTATGAGTTCGTCATCATTCGGCTTTGATGAATACGCAACTAAAGAGCCTATTGCTGACGATGAGCCTGTTTTAGCTGAAATCGAAGAACTTGAAAAGCCTGAAATCGATGAGCTTGATAAACCTGACATAGATAAACTTGAGAAGCCTGAAATTGAAGAGCTAAGCTTCACGAGTTCGTCATCATTCGGCTTTGATGAATACACAACAAAAGAGCCTATTACTGAGGATGAACCGTATAAAGATGAAGTGCCTGAATATGACTTATCGTCATTGATGAGTGATGATTTATCGTTTGCTGATCATTTCGCTGAAGATAAACAAACAGTCACTGCTCCAAACCCAGCAGAAGAACACGACGACATTAACGATGATGATTTAGCTAAAGCCTTACAAGCACTAGAACAAGAACTACAAGATGAACCAGCTTCCATTAATGTAGAAGAGCCGTCACAGCCAGCGGTAGAAACTGTTGATTTGTCTGACGAACTGAGAAACGACGATAAGCTTGAAGAGATTGATAGCGACGCTGATAAAGAGTCTGAGCAACAAGATGATAAGCCGCATAATCCATTTGCGAACTTATCGCTTGATCCAAGCTGGGATCCAAACTCTGACGAAAAGCCTGTGATAGAAAGCAAAACCAAACAGCCAAAATCACAAGCCTTGATTGACGCAGAAGAGCGCGCCAAACAGTTTAAAACGGATGAGTGATTAAGTTACGAGGTACGAGGTACGAGTTTCGAGGGGAAAGGTGCGAGATTCGAGGTGCGAGTTTGTAGCAGCGATTTTACATCGCGTCCCAGCACTCAAGTCCCAGCGCCTAATGTTTCCCCCGTAGGACTGGCTTTAGCCGGGAATGGTTTGAGTAAGGTACGAGAAACGAGGTGCGAGTCTGTTGCAGCGATTTTACATCGCGTCCTAGAACCTAAACCCAGCGCCTGTGTTTCCCCGTAGGACTGGCTTTAGCCGGGAATGGTTTGAGTTAGCGAGTTACAAGGGTAAAGAAACGAGGTGCGAGTCTGTAGCAGCGATTTTACATCGCGTCCTAACGCCTAGCGCCCAAAACCTAGAGCCTAGCCCCTAATGTCTTCACCGTAGGCGTGAAACTTGTTTCGCGCGTCTGAATGAAAAGGTTTATATGGATTATGTTGGGTATCGCTCCGCTCGACCCAACCTACCCTAAAACGAGCAGTTCAAATGCAGAGAAGAACGCACGATCTAACCAACCCCACAGTTCGACTGATATCTAACATCTGACCTCTAACGACTAAAGCAGCGATTTTACATCGCGCCCTAGCGCCTAGAGCCTAGCGCCTAATACCCAGCACCTAGCTCCTTTCTAACTTCCCCCTCGCATCTCGTACCTCGAAACTCGCTAACTAAACACTCACTTAACCACTGGCCGTGGGCGCATTAACCAATGGAAAATAAATATCAAACCAAAAAACACCGACACGGCTAAAACACACAACACAATAATGTTGGTTGGTAAAAACGAATCGGTGCTGTAGCTGTAGCGCTTTAATTCTTGCTCGGCGGTTAACTTAGCTCGTTCGGCTTTGCTAGGTAAAACAAACTCATGAAACGAGTCTGTTGGTTTTGCTTCAGTTCGGGCAAGTTGCGCACTTTTTTGCTGCCATAACATATCAAATTGCTGAAACTGAACTTGCTTATTTTCAAGGCACGATTCAAGGTTTTGCAGCTGCAATGAACGAGCTGTACAACGTGGCGGCATCACATAAAAGCGGTCCCATGCAGCTTGTTTGCTGATGTAGGCTTGCTCTGTTAATGGCTTTGCCAAGCTGTTTTCGAGCTCTGCAATGTCAGGGTTATACAACGACGATTTAAGCTCAGCAATTTGCTCTTCACTAAAACAGGTTTCGGATATACGCGCCGACAAGCTTTGAATGCGCTGTTTATAGGCTTCAATTTTGTCGAGAAGATTGGTTTTACGCAGGGCTATTTGTAGCTCGATACGTTCGGCTTGCATGCTTTGACATGCTTCTGAAGGAGCACTTTGCTGCGCCCAAGCAAAAGCGGGCAACAACAAGGCTGTTGTCATTAAAATCCGTTTAATCATTAATTTACGTCACTGTAAAAGTTAGGGGTACAGATTAGCAGTTTCTAGTAAAACTGCAACAAATCTGCGCCAAATTCACTAAAAAGGCTGATCTATCATTACCCAAAAATTGGCCCCTTCTTTTGAATTAGCAAGCTCTGTTCGAACGACTAATCCCGACATCATAGCTCTTAACGAAACACCATAGTCATAATGGTAGTCTTGCCATAATGTACCCAAGGTTAAATGAGGCGACACACGACCCGCTTCTACAAAGCCAACTAACTGAAACCAATCCAGCTTCAAAAACTTTAACCAATTTACATCTGCTATTGGGTTATATTTAAGGGTATAGCGATATTCGAATGCCCCATAAATAGCGGCTTTGTCATGAAACCGATAAAAGTCATAACCCCGTAAACGCTTAAATCCTCCTAATGTAGCGCCTTCGTTATACGGTGCAGCATCAGAGATAAACTTAGTGCCATCAAGAGTGTGATTTACTTGCCAGCTGGGTGAATAAGCAGCCCAAAAATTAAATGCTAAAATACGCTGATGAGCAAACTCACTTGCCCCTAAAGAAATAAACTTACTGCCATTAAACTGCCACAAATCCCAATCATAAATATCGTCACTCCCTGGCATTGATTGGCTATAGGCAAGATACTGCCTGCTTCCGTAACTTGGGTTAGTTGCAAAATCGGTGTTGTCATAGAGCAGGCCAAATTCCATTGCTGAAATACTGCCATCTTGTGTACCCTCATTAAATTCAAAGCTTTGCGAGCGTCTAAAATAGCGTGCAGTTGCAACCATTACACCCGATTCCAACGGGTTCCACTGTGCCCCACCCGATGGTTCAGAAACCAACAAGCCGTTTTTTAGTTGGTAACGCACCATACCTGTTTGCGATGTTGCGCCAAACGGTAAAGCGTATTCGATGCGAGCATCAAACCAATTAGAGCTACCATCGGCTTCTAAATAAACCTCGTTTGAAGAGTCATTACTACCGGGGAACACGGCGTTGTCAGCAATGGGCACTTTATGGCCTCCGGTATAAGCGCGCTGATCAGGAAAATATGCAGCCATGCCACTGGCACTAAAATACCAGCGTTCTGAATCTAACACCTTATAGTTAAACAGGCCTGCCCACGCGCCTTCGCTCACATCACCTTTAAATGCAGTGGCGCCAACGGTCATTTGTGGTTGATGGTAACCTTTGATCATGCCACCCACACCAAAGTTAAGCCCCATGGTATCGGTGCTAAATAAGTAGGGAAGCACTAAAGACTCGTGCTTTTTATTCGCGCTCTCAACACGCTCAATACTTGCTTTTACACGGGAAATATCAGCATTGGCCGTTAGGCTTGCAGCCACACAAACGCCACAAAAAATAACTTTAAAGTTAAGCATTACTAGCTCCTTTAGTAAGCGACTTAAATAAGCATAGCTGGTGCTTAAAAACTTTAAAATGATTTAACGCAAATGTTACTGATGAAGTTGATAAAATTGCTGATCATCTAAAGCAAACTGAGCAAGCAACCAATCTTTAAACAGCTGCACTTTTTGCCATTTAAAATGTTCGGGCGGCGCAGCAAGGTAGTACTTATATTGGCAGTGATACTCATAGTTTGGATAAATCTCTAGCTGACCAAGTTGCAGTTGAGTTTCGATTAACCGCCGCCTTACCATTGCAATACCTTGCCCTGCTAACGTGGCTTGAATAACCAGTGCAGCGTTATCAATTTCAAGTGCGGGGAGCGCATCTGGGCTTACAGCTAATTGCTGAGCCAAAGTTAACCAACCGCGCTCTGCGTCTGGGCACACATCTTTAATTAGTTTTTGTGCCAGAATCTGCGGTTTAAGGGGTTTATTAACATCAATGGCACCGGGTTTATAAGCCAAAAATAGGCTGTCGTCGCTGATAAGCTCACTGTGCAAACCTGGGTAGTTTCCTTGACCAAACCGAATGCCTAAATCAACTTGCCCCGCTGAAAAGTCGGCAAGTTGATCGCTTGGTTCAATACGCACTTTGATATTGGGGTATTTGTTTTGAAAGTCGCTAATACGGCCCAGTAACCAGCCACTGGCGAACGAAGGCAGCACAGTTAAGTTTAACGTATTCGGGTGGCTATCTTGGCTAACAGCCTGCACACCTGCTTGTAAATGACTAAATCCCTTAAGTACATGGGGTAACAGCTGTTCGCCTTGGCGAGTCAGCTCAACATAACGGGTATGACGAGTAAACAAGCTGCAATCAAGCTGTTGTTCTAACAAGCGAATTTGTTGGCTAACCGCAGCTTGGCTAACAAACAACTGCTCTGCCGCAAGCTTAAAACTACCTAACTCTGCCGCGTGCTTAAAATACCAAAGGCTTTTTAATGGAGGTAACTGCATACGCTTTAATGGTTAATAAAAACTTAAGCATAGGCAATTTTTAATCGTTTGTCAGTAGTGGTGACACGAGTAATACTCATACTGCCAACCGCGACAAGACAAGGACAAACACCATGAAATACTTACTTATTTTATTACTTATAGTTGCCACAAGCTTTAGTTATGCCAACCAACCAGTAATTACTCAGCTTGATACCGATGAAGGCTACCCTTATAAAAACTTAATTAAAAAAGTAGAGCGAGTAGAAATTCGCTATGTAGAAAACAGCCATTCGGTGACCTGCAAAGTCAATGTGCAAACACTGCACAACCAATACATGGGCAAAGAACAAACAGTCTCAGCCAAGCTATTTGCAAAACGCCCAATGGCCGCGTGTTTAACCCGCGAAAAAGCTAAGCAAATCCTGCATATGCTGTAACCATTTCAACCTCGTGAAACTAGGCTACGAATAGCAGTACTTCCCCAGTAGCCTAGTTTTTTTTAGCTGGCGGCTGATCGCTCTTTTATGTTTCATTCGGCACTAAAGTACCTCCTACAATACCTCCTACAAGATTGTTATTGCACAGAAGAACGCTCGACCTTAACAACCCAACAGTTCGACTGACACCTAGTGCCTAGAGCCTAGCTCCTTTCCCCTCGTATCTCGCTAACTTTTTCAACACACCTCCACCTTCTCTACCTCAACCGGCTCTGCCAAGGCATTTTCATAAAACGCGAACACAGCTTTGGTATAAGGCTGAGCATAATGCTCATCAAGGGCGGCTTGCGATGCGAACTGCTCAACTAAAAATAAACAACGCTGCTCTTTGCTTGCAAACAACTCAAAACGATTACAACCAGGCTCTGCACGAGTGACTGCTAATATGCTCTGTAAACGCCCTTTACAGTCGTCAAATAATGCCGCCTTTGGGGTAATTTTTGCCACGATATTAATCATACTGACTCCTTACTAAATAACTTTAAAACCAATGCCCTAATTGGCGGGGCAACCGTAAAAGCCACCACAAACGCAGCAGGCCATGCATTGGCAAATGCCTTCATCCAACTTAGAAAAAATGTATCGCTCAGCCCTAAGTTGACATAAGTGACCCATGCCGAAAGTAAAAACGACATTAAAAACGAAAATGCCGCAGTAAAAGTAAAATGAATTTTCATATGTCCTCCTTGGCGTTACTATATTTGCACTGGCCAAGTGGCAACAGTCACGAAAATGCAAACTAAGATTGAGGGAGTCGTATGCTGGATGATCTGCATTTATTTATTGAAATAGCGCGCCGTAAAAGCATGAGCCAAACAGCAAAAGATTTAGGACTGAATCTATCGACCCTATCAAGGCGTATTCAGGCGTTAGAAGAAAAACTCGCTGAGCCATTACTGCAACGCACAGCCCGAGGTATTGTGTTAACCGCCAAAGGTGAATCACTGTATAACGAGTTAGGCGAGCAAGTGCTTGCTCTTAACAGCCAGCTTGAGCAACTAAATGACTCACCCGCCGCAAAAGAGTTTTACCTGTTGTGCCCACAAAACATCATTGCAGGCCCACTGATGGGGGCCGTTAATCAATTTGCGATGGCAAACCCTACGCTAAACCTCCACATTTACCCAAGTAATGCCAACAGCCAACTAAGCCAAAAACGTTTTGACTTAGCCATTCGCATCGGCGAACAACAAGATTCAAGTTATTTTCAAAAGCGCTTAGGCATGATTGCTATAAAACTAATTACAAAGAAAGATGCCCCAACATCAAGGCTGATACTGCCCTATTCAGAGTCACAACTCCCCAGCGGTTTGCTAAACAAATTAAAAACCGAGTATGAACATATAAGCTTTTGTTTTGATATTACAATCGCCAGAAAAATGGTTGAAGCAGGCTATGGCGTTGGCTTGCTACCCATGAGCGAAATTTGCTGTATAGACGACACCAGCGACTTTAGTTATATCGACTCCCCCCACAGTATTCCCGCAAGGCCAATTTACGCCCTCTGGCCACATTCACGCACACCATCAGCGAATGCCCAGTTGTTGTTAGAACAACTCCAAACCAGTATTGCAAACTCACCGAGTTTACAAGGAGAAGTGTTAAGGCTGTAGTTGCGAGTTGCGAGTTGCGAGTTGCGAGATGCGAGATGCGAGATGCGAGATGCGAGATGCGAGATGCGAGGCATTGTAGTTCGGGCTTTAGCCCGTCAAATAACTCAATCTTTAAACCAACGATAAAGGCCAAACACAAACAACATGGCCGCAATGCCAGCCAAGGCTAATTGCCAAATTTTAAGGTCATTCAACTTTGTTAATTGCGGAGCAACACTCTCATTTAAAGGAGTTGAAGCTTGTTTAACGGGTGCTTCGATTATCGAATTCTTTATCACGGCTTGGCTTGTAGTTTTATTTGCATTAATTTCTGTAATGGTTGGCTTTACTGTAATAACAATATCTTTATAGTCTGCTTTAGCTTTACCGCTCCAAGCCGATTCAAATAGCGCCTTTTGCTCAGCTTTATTTTCGCTACACCATACAAAATCAGCTTGCTCCATATCTTTCGCTCTACAACGATCAGGTAATTGATAAAATTGTCCCCAAGCATGGCGCTTTTTATCATCATTATATGAATTTGAATACACCGTAGAATTATGTACTTTGGTGTTTAAAAGTCCGGTAGGGTTCGAGCGATACGTATAATTACCGCCATTACCAGACCTTCTTTTTGGGTGTTTGCAGTGTCTCGCCAGCAGCGTAAAAAGCTCATCTAAACGTTGATTCCAACGTTCACCTTCCCTAGCCGTATAGCTACGATTCATTCTTTTACGAATGCTCTCGCGCTCAGCCTCAATGTTTTCGCAGCGGCTTTTTGAATATTGCTCTTCAGCAACCGTGTTGAAACTCGCTAGCAAAGTAGCGAGAAATAAAATCCATTTATTCATAACATTACATCTGTGTAATTTTGTAGGCGACATTGTACCAAATTTAGGGTAAGGAAAAAGTGGCCTTTTAACTATTTATTTAGTTATATCGCGTTGGTGATGGCAACCAAAGAGATGAGATTTATGCAGCAGATTGGTGTAAGCCGTTTGTCAGTATAATAAATTAAAACGGCTTAACTATGATGAGCTTATAAATGGCAGCCAACCAATAAACATAACTGAGAATTAATAAGCTCTATGCTAATCTAAATTTGGCATAGAAGTTATTTGGCGCTAGCTTATTTTAATAAATTCATCTTTCTAAACAGAGTTACAAGCCTTCAAAGCTTTTAATCTTATTCTTGTATAAGGATCTAATTTAGAAAAATTAATGCCATTATTTAAAAGCTCTAGCAATAATGCATATTTTCTCTCCGACTCTTCATCATCATATATTCTCCAGTAAATAGAGCTTTGTCTAAACAGAACATTTAACTTTTCCAAGTCATTCTTTGAGTAAAAGTGAAGCCATATAGCCTCATGTGCTTCTTTGAACATCACTTTCATTCTCTGACCGAAGCTATAAGAGTAAGCTTCAGATAACAAAATACCTTCAGACGACTTAAAGTCAATGGCCCCTTCTAAAAGAATAACTTTCTTAACAATTGCACGATATATATTATATCGATCTTTACTGCATCCATGCGAACTTATGACTCGATTTAGATACTTTAACTTCATTTTACTATCTTTAGTTTTGTAATAGATATCTAAGGCAACATTATTAGATACACCGATATTACCAGCATCTCTATTTTTCATTTCTGCTTTTTTTAAATCCGAAACCTTTGAACTACTTGATTCAATAATGAGTTGTGCCTGCTCATATTTGGGTTGCCCCTTAGAAGACAAATATTGGACTTCCCTCGCAAATTTTTCAGCCTCAACAATTTTTCTCTTTTTATTATAAATAAAAGCAATATTTAAATATAATGACAACCTATCAACTCTTTTAAGAACCGAGACTTTATCTTTTATAGAAGAATATATTAGTAATGCTTCATCAGGCCTAGATAACATTCTCAATGCCACAATCTCATTTTTAAAAAGGGTAATCATTTCTACACTGGAAACATTTCCATAATCATTAGTTATATTTTTTATTTCTCTAAAAAATGACAAATACTGTTTAAATCTATCCTCCTTCATCAATAAAGCACCAAAGGATAGGCAAAGTTTTAAACTTTCATTTAATAAACTTGAGTTATTAGAATTAGCAGAAATCTTAGTAATGAAACTGCAACATACTTAAGACTAAGTGCAAACTTACTAGATAAACCTAACAACTTTTTGTTTTGTGGGGATAACGATATGGATCCAAACTTCCAGTCAGAACCAAAATGAGAATCAGCTATGATCTTTAAAAATTTCTCGATCTCACGCTCTGTCATTTTCGTGAATAAATATTCCCGAACTAACTCTTTAACTTCGTGAATTTTATCTTCACTGGCACTTTTACTTTTTATCTCTATACTTGTGCCAATAGCACTTTTTTTAATCAACCCGAGTTTATCTAGTTCTTTTAGATGTGAAATTTTAAAGTTATAACCTTGACCCATTTTCTTTAAGTTTGAATAAACATCACCATATTTTAGTAAGCAAAGATTTTTAAGTAATGTATAGGCTCTTTGGCTATGTGAATCTTTTAAAGCCGCTAAACCTTCAACTCTTCTAATTATTTCTTTTGGTATATTATCTTCACTACACTCTATTATTTCAGCTGGTTTTGAATTATTCCTTATAACCTCTTCTATATTTCCATAATCTAAATCTTCAATTAGTTTTTTTAAGTATTGTGGAACACCTAAAGATAATTCCACTAATGAATCCTGTTCATCTTCTGAAATTGAATCACCTAAAAAGAAGTTAATATATTTAATGCAATCAAACTCTTCTAACCGACCAAGTTTAAAAAATTTAATAAAATTTTCGCCGATTACTACATCGCTACATACTATAATATTTGTAAACGGATTGTAGTCCATCATGGCTTGGGTTATGTCAATTACTTTCTTTATAACATAATCATTTTTCGATGAAAAATTATCTAATACAACAACATTTTTCCCTTTTGGAAGTTTTGTAATAAACTGTTGAACTTCAACACCAAAATTATCTTTGAATGTATCTAGGAAATCATCTACAGAATCCACACTTGATAGGTCTACTTTATAAAAGTTTATATCGTGTTCATTTTCTTTATTAAATGATGAAAATATAAACTCATCCTTTGAAACCCCCCAATCAGAAACTAAATTAATAATCCTATTTTTATCAATATATTCTTTTAGAAGCTCTCTTTCTGTAGTTCTTATTACATAATTTACAGGATCAACATTAACATACCACTTACTTAAACCATTATTAATGTTATCTTTAATAATTTCTACTTCATGATTTTCTATCTCGTTGTCAACTTCTAACCCATTCTTGCTTTCTAAAGTTTCGTTTAGTTTTGAGTTAAACTTTTTTAAGAAAGTATGACCATCTATTCCGCTGTATGCCCGAAACCTTCCTCTTGTGATAACAGGATTTATAATTTCTATCAATTTTTTATATTTCGAATTTATTGTAGTTTGGCAGTTTTCAAAGAATGCCCATATTATATTTAGATCTACATCGTCGTCTTCTGCGACTTCTTTTAAAGCATTAATAAAAACATCTTCCCAGCCCCCATAGCCAATAACGAAGAGAGTTTTATTTCTTAATATTTTTTTTAATGAGTTTATTAATTGTACTCTTTTAAAGTTCAACTGATTATATGTATGCAATGTATCTGACTCAAGCCAATGCCCATGAATATGGACTATTTTGAGTCTATCATCTATTTGCTTTTCAAGAGAACCATCATTATGAAAAACCAACAATGATGGCTCTTCATTAATTCTACCAAGTGCTACTCTTAATAATGGATCAAAATTAGTAGTTATTACTGGACCTGAAAACTTACTATTTAATTTTAAAATACTTGCTAAACTTTCAATAGCTGGAGGTATTTCCCAATTTAAAAAATCTTTCTCACATTCCCTTAGTATAGATTTACTTTTATAATCAGAAACTTCACCTTTGTACGCATTCAAAACGGCCTGTTTAATTATCTCATTCGGAATAACAGGATCTGTATATTGATGCAAAAACTCAAATGAACTTTGATATTTTTCTATATCATTAAAACCTTCAATTAAACATGTCTCTTTATATTTATCAAACAAATCAGGGTATTCTTTTTTTACAAAACTTTCTATTAAAGAAACTATCCCACTAACATTTTCCACCCCAACCGTTCCACTAGAACATTTATACGTAGATAAAGGAGAGCCATAAAGAACTGCCACATCCTTCTTTGAATATAATAAAGCCTCAGCCAACCCATCATCATATATGCTTAACATAAACCACCATGCTATTTCCAATATCTTATTTTAAGTATTTTAGCCTTACCTTAATAAAGCAATTTAAATGTTTCTCAAAAAACATAGCGAAATATTAAAAAAACCTATCCGTATAATCCTATTCCCCGTGATCACACCTGAAACTAAGTTAATGATGAGTAATTTACAGCATGGATGCTGTACAAAGCGTAGCTTGGCCATGGATGGCCTATCTACGCTGGTTACGTTCACATCATTAACGTAAGTTGAAGATCAAGTGTGATCCTCGGGTGCGCCGAGAGAGTCCAGAGAGAGGTCGGCGGCAGCCTCTCTTTGTTGCCATCGCCAACGCGATAAAACCTCAAATAGAGGTTTTTAATCCCTTAAAAATCCTGCACGCAAACTCTAGGTCTGTACGTTAAACTTCACTATCTACACGTTATAACTTGGCTTACTTTCCGCCACTAAACCAAGCTCATTATTTTGCTGTTGATAAACAGCACTTTCTGCAAACTCAAAACTATTGATGCCTACCCACAATTTGGCGCTGTTTGCCTGTGCAACCTGATATGCCCAGTCGCTCACTGAGCGAGACTTTTCAGCATCACAATTAAAATAATCGCTTAACTCATTTGTTATATGCTGATTATGAACAACTAGGTTTTGCTCTTGCCAACGCTCGCGGTGCTCTTGCGCGGCTAAAAAGTCACGTTTACTGTTATTGCATTTACTATGAGCTGCCACAAAGTTGTGGCCGAGATCATTGGCGTAACGCGTAAACGGAATAAAGTGATCAACCTCAGTTTTGCTGTTTAATGCCTTTTGACAATAAAAACAGTGACCACGTTGTAGTTCTATTAATACAGGTTTTGCTTTATTGAGTGCATTGCGATCAAAGCCAAATAAAAAGTCATGAAGTTGGCTCTGTGGGCCGATTAGCGCTTGGTTGTATTTAATGCTTTGAATTTTTTGTAGCCATGCATTTTTAGCTAAATAGACAACTAAATCGTAAAAGCGCCTAAAGCAACTAGCAATACCTGCATTTAAGGTGATGTATTGCAGCCCTTTAACATGAGGGTATAAGAAGCACTCTTCCTTGCCATTTAGCTTTTGTAATAACCATAGCGGTCCATCTTTAATGGTTTGTAACGTTGTTCTGCGTATGTTTTTCCAATCACTGCACTTTTTTAATTGGCTAACTGAATTAATGTTATTTAATTTTGCATCGTGCAGTGTGGTGATTATTTTGGCTTGTTTTTTGGAGTTGGTATTTTGTAAAAGTAGCTGGTCTCTATTATTACCAATGGCACCAAATGGAGATGCTTGATGCCAATACAACGTAATAAACTTTTCGACTAATTCGTCAAAAGTTATTTGTAATTGCGAATTCGGATCTAATTGCTGTTTCTCAATACTTATATCAGCTAACGCATGCAACAGGGCAAACTTATAAGTGGCACTGAAGTCCCCATCCACCAACATGCGTTGAATATATGCGATAAAGTCGAGCTGTAGTTGCATAGCCATATCCAAACTATACCTTTACTACAGACTTTGATAAAACGCTGAGGGCTTCTTTTAAGCGCATAAACTAAATCCTATTACTGCGGCTTAAAATGAATAAACCGCTCCATGGTTATTTCTTGATACTAAATGACGAGCCGTTAAGCCAGCATTAAGTTTAGGAACAATCTAGCATGAATAACCATGAAAAATATAGGTTTTTTCGATGATTGAAATAATAACTCTAATTTATCGAAGAGGATTTTAATGCAGAAATGCACTGCAACGGGTTACAATCAATTTTCAAGTTTTGTTTTATAAGACTAAAGAACTATCTAAAACTTTAACTCTTTTTATGATAACCAAGTGTTATTGAGCTTTTAAGGATATCAAGCTCTATGCAAATACCTAATATTGAATTTCATCTCCCGATTAGGCGGTTACTGGAAGCAGTAGCCACTTCCAACGTGGAGATAAAATATGAAAAAATCGCGCTCACTAAGGCGTCATCATTACGCTAGATTAAAAAATAAAGTTGTAAACCAAACTTACTTTGGTCATAGCAAAAACGATTGGCGTTGTGCACTTAAAAACAAAATTGGTTTTTATGCTAACACTGCAAAGTGCATTTCTTCGGCACTTAGCTCAAACCCAAGAAACAATAAATGGAATTCAAAAAAACATCAATTAACGCTGCAAGAACGCAGAAGTGAACTTGATACAAAAGAGTTTAATTACTAAAGCTAAAAGGTCGGCAATTGCCGACCTTTTTTGTTATTTGCGCTAGAGTTAAGCAGCCAAGCTACTTCATCGTTCTTCTGTGCAAAATGGCGTTTAGCCATGTTTCTGTGGCGCGCTCAGGGCGTTGGTCGGCGCTTTGCCATGACTTGAGGATAAATAGGTCGGTGCCTTTGATAATGCTTTCAAGGGCTTGTTCGTTTAGGTCGGTAAATTCGCGACCGTTGTGTTCGCGCTCGCCGTCGCCGTATTTAAACGATACATACACGATGCCTTGTGGCTTTAATGCGCGGGCAAGGTTATTGAATGCGTCGGTTAAGTCGTTTTTTGCTACGTGAATAAGGCTTGCGCAGCACCAAATGCCGTCGTATTTGGCAACGTCGTTTAGCTCTAGAAAGTTGCTTACTGCTACGTCTTGGTTTAAGTATTCTGACGCCAGCTTTGCCATAACTGGGCTGATATCGAATGCATCTACGCTATAACCACGCTCTTTAAAGATGAAAGCGTCGCGGCCAGAGCCACAACCGGCATCGAGTAAAGCGCCTTTTTTTGGGATCAGCGGTAAGAATTCGTCGTAAAGTTCATTGAGGTCTACATCGAGTGTGGCATCTACAAATGCTTGCGCATTTTGGTTGTAGTATTCGACGGTTTTGGATGCCATTTTACTTCCTTTATAGGGGCAAGATTGCTTGGCGCTAAAATACCATTAAAGCTAGGTAACGCAAAGGATGAAATGTGATTTTAGATGCTAAAAATCAACGGCTTTAGAGTAGGTATTAGAAGTTAGTTGGAGGGGGATTGGAGGGAGTAGTTACGAGGTGCGAGGGACGAGATGCGAGATGCGAAGGACGAGATGCGAGATTATATACTTTTAACTCAACAACATTGCACAATTGGCAATTTGCTAGCACTATTATGTATTAAGAAGACTTTAGTCTGAGGTAAGCATGAACGACAAGCAAACTCATTGCCAGCCAACAGGTTGCAAACAGTGTGAAGACCATTTGGCACTAGGCTTTGATTTTACAATGGCTTTTCAGCCAATCATTGATTGCACCGATAAACACATTTTTGGCTATGAGGCTTTGGTTAGAGGGCCTAATAACGAGTCGGCTTATTCTGTTATCTCACAAGTGAACGATGAGAACCGCTATACCTTCGACCAGCTTTGTCGTATTAAAGCTATTTCGCTTGCCGCTGAGCTGAAGCTTGATTCTGTGCTTAGTATCAATTTTTTACCTAATGCAATTTACAAGCCTGAGCGCTGTATTAAAACAACCCTTGAAGCTGCAAAGCAATATGGTTTTCCGGTAGAGCAGATTATGTTTGAGTTTACCGAGGTAGAACAGGTTGAAGACAGTACGCACATCAAACGTGTGATCGAATATTACCAATCACTCGGATTTATTACCGCAACCGACGACTTTGGCTCTGGGTATTCGGGATTAAATTTATTGGCTGATTTTCAGAGCAATATAATCAAGCTCGATATGGAGCTGATACGCGATATTCATTTAAATAAAGCCCGCCAAATCATAGTGAATCATTGCATTGCTATGTTTGAAGAGCTCAACATCACCGCCCTTGCCGAAGGCATTGAAACAGTTGAAGAGTATCAATGGTTACGCCAAGCCGGCGTAAGTTTAATGCAAGGGTATTTCTTCGCCCGCCCAGGGTTTGAGAGCCTGCCAGAGGTTGATTTTAGTAAGTTGGGGTAAGTACGAGTAACGAGAATCGAGTTGCGACAAAACAAGAGCTTTCAGCTGTAAGCCCTCAGACGCATGAAGACATTAGGTGCTAGGTGCTAGGTTCTGGGTTCTAGGACGCGATGTAAAATCGCTGCTACTTGTTCGGCGTTAAAACGCCCCCTACATCTCGCATCTCGTATCTCGTATCTCGCATCTCGTTCCTTTCCCCTTTACTCTTTCCCCTTGTAACTCGCTAACTTAAGACACTTCCTTGCTAAAGCCAGTCCTACACGGGAAACATTAGGTGCTAGGCTCTTGGACGCGATGTAAAATCGCTGCTACTTGTTCGGCGTTAAAACGCCTCCTACATCTCGCATCTCGCATCTCGCATCTCGCATCTCGCATCTCGTAACTTTACTCTTTCCCCTCGAAACTCATAACTCGCAACTTTCCCCACTTTTAGTACCGTTTTTGTGAAAAATAACAACTTATTCGTTGATGTAGTTACAATTTATCTGTAACTTGTGTCGCCCATTTCGCTACGCACGACTATAATATTAAGCGAAATCAACATTTTCATACTAAATACTAGGGATACACAATGAAAAAACTTCCTATTGCATTGGCTCTATGTGCTGCTTTTGTGTCTGCAAACACAATGGCAGAGGTTCGCATAAATGGCTTTGCTTCTATTGTTGGCGGTAAAGCCCTTGACGACGACGCAACCCTTTACGGTTACGATGACGATATTTCGTTTAAAAACGAAAGTATGTTCGCATTACAGCTTTCTGCAGATTTACAAGAAAAGCTAAGCGCTACGGCACAAATTGTGGCGCGTGGTAGTGATGATTTTGATGCTGAGTTTGAATGGGCTTATTTAACTTATGAGTTCAGTGATGAGCTACAAGTGAGTGCTGGTAAAATGCGCGTGCCTTTTTACCGTTATTCAGACTTCTTAGACGTTGGTTACACTTACCGTTGGGTTCGTCCACCGCAATCTGTTTATAACCTCCCGTTTTCAACGTATGAAGGCCTAAGCCTGTTACATAACACGCAATTAGGTGATTGGGATTCAACCGTTCAAGTTATTTACGGTAGCTTCGATGGCAACATTGCTGTGGTATCGGTTAATGGCGATACAGAGCTTAATGATATTGCTGGTATCAACTGGACGATGAGCTATGACTGGTTCAGCGCTCGTGCTGCGTACTTTGTAGCTGATACAACAATTGCAATTGAAAACGACACCGATGCAGGTGTTGCACTTAATGGTCTTGAGCAAACTCTTCGCGCTGCGGGATTTGTTGATCAAGCAGATGATATTGCTGTAAACGAAGATGACGGTTCTTTCTTCGCAGTGGGCTTTTCAATTGATTACAACGACATTCTATTTGATGCTGAATACACTGAGTTCGAAGTAGAAAACAGTGCTCTTGCTAAACAAACTCAATACTACACGTCTGTTGGTTACCGTATGGATGAGTGGATTGTGCACTTAACTTACGAAAATAACGACGACAAACACGATAGCAACCGCTACAACGCGCTACCTGCAGTACCAGCTTTAAACGCAGGTATTAATCAGGTGCTTGAAGGCGTTAGAGCAAAGAGCAACGTGTATACCATTGGTACGCGTTATGACTTCCACCCATCAGCTGCATTGAAAGTAGATTTCAGCCGCTTTAAAGATGACATTTCAGATACAGAAACCGACGTTGTTGCTGTTGCTGTTGATTTAGTTTTTTAATTGGAGTTCATAATGAAAAAATTATTAATCGCTACAGCAATGACTCTTTGCTCGCACGCTGCATTTGCTGATGTTGCTGTGATTGTGAACCCTGCAAATGGCAATGCTATTGATGAAGGGACAATCAAAAAGATTTACCTTGGTAAGGCCAAGTCGTTTGATGATGGCACAAAAGTAAACCCGGTAAACCAAGACGGCAACAGCGTAAGCGATGAGTTTAACGATAAGGTTGTTGGTAAGTCGAGCAGCCAGCTTAACGCTTATTGGTCGAAATTGGTATTTACTGGTAAAGGTACTCCGCCTGAGAAACTAGCAAACGATCAAGCTGTTATTGATTTTGTTGCAGCCAACGGCGACGCCATTGGTTATATCGATGCAGCAAAAGTAACTGATAAAGTTAAAGTAGTAGGTACTTTTTAAGTCATTACTACGGCTAATAAAAAACCAGGCAATGCCTGGTTTTTTTATGCGCTTAAATTACTCGACTTTAAATTTAGCTGTGGCGTCGAGTAACGAATCAGACAGGTAATGAAGGTTCTTCGCGACATCACGTACCGCCGACAATGAGTCCATTGTTTCTTCAAACGACATATGCATATTCGACACGTTATCAACCACCATACTGGCAACTGATGTTTGCTCTTCGGTAGCCGCGGCGATTTGCGAATTCATACCGTTAATTTCTAAAATCTGCTCAGAGATTTTATCAATCGACTGCCCTGTATTTTCTGCTGCTTCGGCATTGTTTGTGGCCATATCTCGGGCTGAGTTCATTGCATTTACCGCATGGCTTGCTGCGGTTGTCAACGTTGAAAGCAGCTCTCTGATTTCGTTGGTTGAGTGCGATGTTCTTGATGCAAGCTCACGTACTTCATCTGCTACAACCGCAAAGCCACGGCCTTGTTCACCTGCACGCGCAGCCTCAATAGCCGCGTTTAATGCCAGCAAATTGGTTTGCTCTGCAATCGAGGTAATGACGTTTAAGATCTGAGTCACATTTTTAGTGTCATTTGCCAGCTGGTTAATTGTTGATGCCGCTTGGTTTATTTCTTCACTTAATGTTTTTGACTCAGTAACAGAGCGCTGTATTTGCGTTCTGCTTTGCTCAACTTCGCGCTCAGCTGTTTGCGCAGCTTGCGATGCGTTTGCCGCTGAATGTGAAATATCAGCAACACTTTGACGCATTTCTTCCATCGACTGCTTAACGATTTCAGCATCGGATGTTTGTTTCGTTGTAGCACGCTCAGCACGTTCCATACCTTGCACAAGTCGCGTTGAGTTCTCCATTAATGGTTCACACACAGCTATTACCTCAAGTACCGAGCCTTTTAATAGCTGAATAAACGCATTGAAGTTAATTGATACCTGACCAATTTCGTCTTTAGCGTGTACTTCAAGTTGTGTGCTTAGTGAGCCTTTACCGTCGGCTAATAGACGTAAGTTATCTGCCGCAGCACTAGCTGATGAGCCAATTCCACGGGCAATCCAAATTGAGGTAACCACCAATAAAATAAGTGATACAACAGACACAATAAGCATTAAGTGTAGTGCGTTGTCTGAACGCGCTTTGGTTGCTTGTACAAGTTCAAAAAAGCGGTCGTCTGCGCGGGTTTGTGCACGTTTAAATCCCGCTAAAACAGCCTCGTATTGCTGTGTTTTTTGCTGTGCTTGCTGTTGAATTTTACTAAAGTCAGCGGTGCCGTCGATCATTGAGGTTGCAATACTCGACGAGGTTTGTGCATAAAGCTCTAATTGTTTTTTGGTATCGGCATGCACATAGCTGTCGTTGATACTGATGATATTTTGTAGATTTTCGTTAATTGTTTTATATGTTTGTGCAGCACTATCCACTAAGTCTGACTCACCAAATGTTACTGCTTGAGTGTATAACTCATCTAGTTTTTCGAGTAGCGCAACGTTTGCTGAAGTGAGTTTAACGACTTGATATGACGACTTTTCTAGCTCGTCGAGCGAGATCTTGTTGTCATTCATGGCTATAAAATTGGTTACTACTATGATCACGAATGCCGTTATGGCAATGCATGTTATGGCGTGTATTTTTTTTGTGATGCTCAAGTTATTGAATGAAATACTTGCAGACATTGAATCCACCTTTGCTGTCATATTACTTAGTATTATCGCCCGATTTCCCTAAAGTATTAACTATATTTATATATTTTCAGGTTTTTTTCTTATTTTGTGCCGTTTGTGGGAAGTCTAGTAGGAGGTACTTTAGTGCCGAATAGAATCAAACATAAATAAGAGCTTTCAGCTCTTAGACGCGCGAAACAAGTTTCACGCCTACGAATGAAACATAGGCGCTAGGACCTGGGTTCTGGGTTCTGGGTTCTGGGTTCTAGGCCCTAGGACGCGATGTAAAATCGCTGCTACAGACTCGCATCTCGCACCTTTCCCCTCGTAACTTGAAACTCGCTAACTTAAGACACTTCCCGGCTAAAGCCAGTCCTACGCGGGAAACATAGGCGCTAGGATCTAGGCGCTAGGACGCGATGTTAAATCGCTGCTACAGACTCGCATCTCGCACCTTTCCCCTCGTAACTTGAAACTCGCTAATTTAATACATTTCCCGGCTAAAGCCAGTCCTACGCGGGAAACATCAGGCGCTAGGTTCTGGGCGCTAGGACGCGATGTAAAATCGCTTACTCGCACCTTTCCCCTTTACTCTTTCTAACTCGCTAACTTTCCCCTTGAATCTTTCTCTTTTTTAATAGCGTTCTTTGGGGCTGATCTGTATAATCCGCGGCCTATTATTTACCCTATTGCTTGTTTATTTTCGCAGTTGCTGCGCCCATAACCCTGTCAGTATTTTTCTAGGAATAATTCGTTGATTTCAACCGCTAATATCACCATGCAGTTTGGTGCAGAGCCTCTGTTTGAGAACATTTCAGCTAAGTTTGGTAACGGTAACCGCTATGGTTTAATTGGCGCGAATGGCTGCGGCAAATCGACCTTTATGAAAATTCTAAGTGGTGCGCTTGTGCCAACGTCTGGCAATGTGTCGATTGCGCCGGGTTTAAAGCTAGGTACACTAAGCCAAGATCAGTTTGCGTTTGAGCAATACACTGTGGTTGATGCGGTGATCATGGGTGATGCAGAACTTTGGAAAGTTAAACAAGAGCGCGACCGTATCTACTCACTACCAGAAATGAGTGAAGAAGACGGCATGAAAGTCGCTGAGCTTGAAAGCATTTTTGCCGAAATGGATGGCTACACAGCAGAAAGCCGTGCGGAAGAAATTTTGATCCAAGCGGGTATTGAGCAAGAGTTTCATTACGGCTTAATGGCAAACGTTGCGCCGGGCTGGAAGCTTCGTGTGCTTTTAGCACAAGCGCTGTTTGCAAACCCTGATATTTTGCTGCTTGATGAGCCAACCAATAACCTTGATATTCACACCATTACTTGGCTAGCTAACGAGCTTAACCAGCGTAAGTGTACGATGATTATTATCTCTCACGACCGTCACTTCTTAAACTCGGTATGTACACACATGGCCGATATCGATTACGGTGAGCTACGAATTTACCCTGGTAACTACGAAAAGTGGATCGAAGCTTCAAGCTTGCAACGCGAACAGCTGCTTGCTGAAAACGCAAAGAAGAGCGCCGAAATTGACGAGCTACAAGAGTTCGTAAACCGCTTTGGTGCTAACGCATCAAAAGCAAAACTAGCGAGCTCTCGTGCTAAGCGCATGGATAAAATTAAGCTTGATGAAGTAAAAGCATCGAGCCGTATAAGCCCATCACTTCGTTTTGAGGAGGGCAAAAAGATGTATCGCCAAGCATTAGAGCTTACCAAGCTAGGTCATGGCTTTGAGGGTGAAACCCTGTTTAGCGGTGGTGACTTATTACTAGAAGCCGGCGCTAAGCTTGCGGTTATTGGTGAAAACGGTGTTGGTAAAACCACCCTATTACGCTGCCTAGTGAATGAATTACAAAGCAACGAAGGTGTGGTTAAGTGGTCTGAAAATGCCAGTATTGGTTATTGCCCGCAAGACAGCAGCAAAGAGTTTGATAACGACTTAACTCTATTTGATTGGATGTCGCAGTGGCGCACCGCTAAGCACAACGATTTAATGGTTCGTGCTATGTTAGGCCGTTTATTATTCACCGCAGATGACGCTAACAAAAAAGCACGTAACTGCTCGGGTGGTGAAAAGAACCGCCTATTGTTTGGTAAGCTCATGATGCAAGACATCAACGTGCTTATTATGGACGAGCCAACCAACCACATGGATATGGAAGCCATTGAAGCACTCAATAATGCATTAAAAGATTACCAAGGCACACTGATTTTTGTGAGCCACGACCGTGAGTTTGTATCGTCATTGGCGACTCGTATCATCGATATTAAAGATCAACAGCTTATCGATTTTCAGGGCACGTTTGACGAATATATGGACCATGTTGCGCAACAAGCGCAGTAACCCCTTCTTCGAAAAGGTGAGCAAGTTAGCTCACCTTTTTTGTTTACGTTCAGTTACATAATACCTTTGACTGACTTACCCAATTTAGGTAATTTGCATCTCTTTTACAAAGAAAAATAAACTTTAAAGGATGTAAATGAAAAAGCTTCTTAGCATATCGGCATTAACACTGGCATTAACAGCGTGTGGTGGCGGTTCATCAACAGACAAAAAACCAGATGTAAAAGTTGAGCAAAATACTGCGCCTACCCTCTCAGGCTCACTGGCCCTTTCTATTAAAGCGCTTGAATCAGCTAATTTAGTTGTTGATTTAAAAGATGAGCAAAACGACAGTGTGACAACAACGATTATTGATAAGCCAGAATGGCTGACTGTAACCACCAGCAGTAATCAAGTAACTTTTAGTGCTGAGCCAAGCCTATTCGACGTTGCTAACCACGCTTTTACTGTGGAAGTCTCTGATGGTAAAGCAAGTAACCAATATACCCTAACCGTTAATGTCGCTGAAAACCGTGCCGCATGGCAACCAATTGAGCTTAGCAACAGCGAAGTGATGGGGAATTGGCAGTCAAGCGATAGCAGCGTGCAGCTTTCGTTTGCCTCTGAAGACACCGGTGTGATTGCTCAAAACGGTGAGTTAAGCCGTTTTAGATGGTCAAATCCTGATGTTATTGCGTTAAATACCCAAGCAATTGATTGTTTGCATGAGTGTAATCAACAAGCCCTTCTTGAAATGGAAGTGTTAGCTAAGCGCAATGACGCTATTCGTGTTGAGCTTTTTAATGTATCAACCGATAAAGGCGAAGTAGTTACCCTTTATAAATCAAATACAGAGCTTAGCTCTGCGTATTATGTTGATATGGATGACAATACTTTTCACATGGTGAATCATGTAAACACCGAAGGTGAAGAAAGCTATTTTGAAGTATCGATAGCAAGCTATATTCCAACAGCTTCAGGCAGTACCACATCATTCCCTTATGCAGAGTTTTCGGCGACCTTAGAAGGTAAATCGTTAGCGATTAATGGCGACAAATTTATTACGAACAGCTATGCAAATCAGCTAAATAAAGAAGGCTACGAGGTGAATGTAGAGTTTGACCTTAACCTCGTTAATGCCGAAGTAGTTGCGCAGTTCGATGATTTTGCGGTTCTAAAACTGCAACATGTTCTTAGCTATCATGATGAAGCTGACGCTGCGAATATTGTTGAGTCAGAAGAGCTAACTGAAGCTATGAAAGTGCAAACATCGGTTGTTGCATTACAAAAACTGACACCGATTGCGGTTCCTGAGCTTAAAGTGGGTAAAACGTATACTGGCCGCTTAAATAATAAAAATTCAGATACAGGTGAAGGATTAACGCTTCGCTATTTACCATCATTTTTCACTATCACTGCCGCCGACACTGCAACGGTAACATTCAATACGCCAATAAGTACCGACTCGTTCAAGTGGCATTACAACTTAGACAATAATGGCGACACCGTTAAGGTAACCGGCAATGGCCTAGATACCAGCTTACAATTTTTCACTCAACCTGATGGTAAAACTCTCATGGTGCGCGAGCGAAATAAAGAAGAGCGTCAGGCTCGCTTAGGGTATGAATTTTTGGAAGTGATTGATGATTCAACCATCACTCTTGATGACTATAAGCATCTATTTAGCTACTTACGTCAAGACTACACCAGCGGCAACCTGAAAACATACTGGTTTATAAATGATGATGGTAAAGGCAGCTTCTATTATGCTGATCAATATGGCCTTGAAAACAGAGCTAACTTTACGCCAAATACCTATTGGCAATTTGAAGCTGATAATAGTATTAGTTTTGCAATGATGTCTCAGTGCCCAGGCGCAGTTGATTATGCTAGCTGTAAGGATGAAGTGTTAGGCGATGATGAAATTTTATATGCCTCTTTAATTAATTTTAAAATTATTCATAAAGAAGCAGATAAATTCATTTTCGACCGCCTGTTTTGGCAGCGTATCTATAACTACAGCGATAAAGAAGTTGAAGAAAACATATACCAAAACAGTTATTGGTTAGGGATTGAAAAGTAAAGGAGCTTGCAGCGGTCAGACTACGTGTAGCAGCGGGTTTATCCCGCGTCCTTGGCGAGGTTCTTGGCGCTGGGATTTAGGTTCTAGGCGCTAGGCTCTAGGATTTAGGTTCTAGGCGCTAGGTCCTAGGCTCTGGGCGCTGGGACGCGATGTAAAATCGCTGGTTTCTAGTCGTTAGAGGTCAGATGTTAGATGTCAGTCGAGCTGTGGGGTTGGTTAGTTCGAGAGTTTTTCGCAACAAAAATGCCTCTTATGCAACATTGTAGGAGGTACTTTAGTGCCGAATCGGACGTCGAAAAGAGCGGTTAGTCAGACGCGCGAAACAAGTTTCACGCCTACGTGTAGCAGCGGGTTTATCCCGCGTCCTTGGCGCTAGGCTTTAGGTTCTAGGCGCTAGGACGCGATGTAAAATCGCTGCTACCTCGTATCTCGTATCTCGTATTTCGCATCTCGTATTTCGCATCTCGTATTTCGTATCTCGTATTTCGTATCTCGTATTTCGCATCTCGTAACTTTCCCCTTTCCCCTCGTAACTTTCCCCTTTCCCCTCGTAACTTTCCCCTTTCCCCTTTCCCCTTTCCCCTTTCCCCTTTCCCCTTTCCCCTTGAAACTCGCTAACTTCTTTAAATAAAAAAGGCCACACAGTTTAACTGTGTGGCCTTTGTACTTAACGGAATTTTAAGTTAAATATCGAAACGGTCGGCGTTCATTACTTTCACCCATGCGTCGACAAAGTCTTTTACAAAACGTTCGTTGTTGTCGTCTTGTGCGTAAAACTCTGCGTATGAGCGTAGGATTGAGTTTGAACCAAACACTAAATCAACGCGTGTTGCTGTCCATTTAGTTGCACCTGTGCTGCGCTCAACAATATCGTAAAGACCATTGCTTGTTGGCTTCCATGTGTAAGCCATGTCAGTTAGGTTTACAAAAAAGTCTGTGCTAAGTGTGCCTACATTATCTGTAAACACGCCATGCTTAGAGCCGCCGTGGTTAGTGCCAAGTACACGCATACCACCAACAAGAGCGGTCATTTCTGGTGCTGTTAAGCCCATTAATTGCGTACGCTCTAGCATTAGCTCTTCTGCTGAAACCACGTAATCTTTCTTCAACCAGTTACGGAAACCATCGTGAATTGGCTCAAGTACGTCGAACGAGTCTGCATCTGTCATCTCGTCTGTGGCATCACCACGACCCGGCGCAAATGGTACGGTGACGTCAACACCCGCTGCTTTTGCAGCTTGTTCAACCGCAGCAGAGCCACCAAGTACAATTAAATCAGCGAAGCTTACTGGTTTGCTTAAACCCGCTTGTACTGATTCAAGTGCGCTTAATACTTTAGCTAAACGCTCAGGCTCGTTACCTTGCCAATCTTTTTGCGGTGCTAGGCGAATACGTGCACCATTTGCACCACCGCGATGGTCTGAACCACGGTAAGTACGGGCGCTGTCCCATGCTGTTGCAATTAAGTCTGCTTGACTTACACCACAGTTAAGTAGCTTGCTTTTAAGCTCGCTAATTTCGCTGTCTGATAAGGTGTAATCCACCGCTGGGATCGGATCTTGCCAGATCAGATCTTCGCTTGGTACATCGGCACCTAAATAACGTGATTTAGGGCCTAAGTCACGGTGCGTTAGTTTGAACCATGCACGTGCAAACACATCACTAAAGTATTCAAAATCATCGTTAAAACGTTCGATAATCTTACGATAGGTTGGGTCCATCTTCATCGCCATATCGGCGTCGGTCATAATAGGATTTAAACGAATTGATGGATCTTCTACATCAACTGGTTTGTCTTCTTCTTTAATATCGATTGGTTCCCACTGCCACGCACCTGCTGGGCTCTTCTTAAGTTCCCACTCGTAGTTAAGCAGTAAGTAGCAATAACCGTTATCCCATTTAGTTGGGTGAGTGGTCCACGCGCCTTCGATGCCTGATGTCATGGTATCGCGGCCAATACCGCGTGAGTTATGGTTGTTCCAGCCAAGGCCTTGCTCAAACACATCAGCCGCTTCTGGCTCAGGGCCAACGTTTTCTTCGCTACCATTACCATGGGTTTTACCCACAGTGTGGCCACCGACTGTAAGCGCTGCAGTTTCTTCGTCATCCATTGCCATACGGGCAAAGGTTTCGCGAACTTGTTCAGCCGTTTTAAGTGGATCAGGATTACCATTCACCCCTTCTGGGTTAACATAAATTAAGCCCATTTGTACCGCTGCTAATGGGTTTTCCATGGTGTCTGGTTTAGCTACATTTGTATAACGCTCATCACTAGGTGCTAACCACTCTTTTTCAGCGCCCCAGTAAACGTCTTTTTCTGGATGCCAAATATCTTCGCGGCCACCTGCAAAACCAAAAGTTTTTAAACCCATTGATTCGTATGCCATATTACCGGCTAAGATCATTAAATCAGCCCAAGAAAGTTTGTTACCGTATTTCTTTTTAATTGGCCAAAGTAAACGGCGTGCTTTATCTAAGTTAGCGTTATCTGGCCATGAGTTTAATGGCGCAAAGCGTTGATTACCCGTACCACCGCCACCGCGGCCATCTTCTAAACGGTATGAACCTGCTGAGTGCCACGCCATACGGATCATTAAACCACCGTAATGGCCCCAGTCAGCTGGCCACCATTCTTGGCTTTCGGTCATTAAGTTTTTTAAATCGGTTTTAACGGCTTCAAGGTCAAGAGATTTGAATGCTTCTGCATAATTAAAGTCTTTGCCGTAAGGATTCGTTTTGCTGTCGTGTTGATGAAGAATGTCGAAATTGAGTGCGTTTGGCCACCAGTCGGTATTTGATTGAGCGGTGACAGTGTTACTACCATGCATTACCGGGCACTGGCCCGTTTTTCCATTACTCATTATATGCTCCTCATAAGCTAAAAATATGACGAAACGCTAAAAAGTCGCTTTTATCCCTTTCGTCATAAAGAGAGATTTTCTAATAGTTATGAATAACTAATAGCAAATAAGTTCCTGTTGTTTAAAACTATAGGAGTTGTATATAAATAAAGCTAGATCTAGATCATGGTTTTAAATCGATTGCACCGATAGAAAAATCTGATTTGATTCATTTTGTAAAACCGTCCATTTTATAAGGGTATTTTTTAACAGCGAGTAGCCCTTATGAAAACTATTAATCCTGATGTTGCTAGACAACTAAGCATTAACTTTTTTATCGCCAATTTACCTATTTTGATGTTAACGGGGCTGGTAGTTGCTTCGCTTGTCGGGCTAACCTTTAGAAGCTCAGTATTGTTTTGGCTGGCGTTGTTAATCACACCTTTAAGCATTAATTATTTATATTCTAAAAAACGCATAAAACAGTTTTGCAAAGACAACAAATGCTCAGATATTTCTTGTCTTGCCAAGCAAACTGATTAATTTTTAATTTTATTACCCAGTCACCAGATTATTTAGCCTGCAACTTGTTTAAAAATTAATTAGTTATGCGAGTTTCATAGGTAGTTTGAAGGTGACAGTAACACCGTTATCGGGTTTACTATCGATGCTCACTTCACCTTGCAGCGCTTGCGTTGCAAGGTTATAAACGATCGACATACCCAACCCACTGCCGCCACTCCCTCGTTTGGTGGTAAAAAATGGCTCAAACACCTTGTACATCACATCTTCAGTCATGCCATGACCATTATCTTTGTAGGTGACAGTGTAGCTGTGATTGTCATTATCTATGCTCACAGCAATATCTATGCGGTTTTGCTCTCGGCCAATAAAGCCATGCACGCAGCTGTTATTAACTAAGTTTAGAATTATTTGGCTAAGCGCCCCTGGTACGGTGATCAACGAAAAGTCTTCGACGCAGTCGATGTTTACTTCGACACTATGGCTTCGCGTTAGCGGCATAAGACTGTGCAATATATTTTCAAGATAATCTTTAATATTGGTATCTAGTAAATTAAGCGATGACTGATCAACTGCGGTTTGCTTAAAGTCGCTAATCAGTTTTGCAGCCCGCTCAAGGTTGGTAAATGATATTTTGATGCACTCGTTTAAGTGATTCATACCTTCGAGTAAGGCCGTTTTTGTTAAGGTATTTGCCTCTATATGTTTGTTAAGGGCACTGAGTTTATCTTTTGCCGAACTATTCGCGGTTACTGCAATGCCAATAGGCGTGTTGACTTCATGTGCAATGCCCGCAACAAGATTACCCAGTGAAGCCATTTTCTCGGCTTCTATGAGTTTTTCTTGCATTGCGGTGAGTTCTGATAAGGTTTTTTCAAGTGTACGCGTACGTTCAGCTACACGTTGCTCTAGATGCTGATTGGCGCGCTCAAGTTCTGCATTGATACGTTCATTCTCTTGTGCAGACAGGGCTCTGCCATAAAGATCTGCCAATGCACCAATAAATGAACATTCATCTTCTGTCCAATGCCGCTTGCCACCAATATGCTCACAGCAAAAAATCCCGATCATTTTTCCTTTATAGCGAATTGGTGCATCAAGCATTGCACCGATATTAAGAGGGGTTAAATAACTTTCGCTAAATTCATAGGTGGCAGGGTCGGTATGAGCATCTACTGCGGTAATCGTACGTTGGGTGTCGAGCGCTTTGAAGTAGGCTGGGTATGCATCACGAGGGAGCACTAACATTTGAATTTCTTTGCCGTTTTCTCTATCAAGTAACAAACGACACTCAATCGCCGTGTTTTCGGCATTTAAAAGCCAAATCCCAGCTCGGCCAATTTCAAGGCCATCAAGAACAGCATTTAGAATTAAGCGTTCAGCTAATTCAACATTGCCACTATCAAGATCGGAAGAAATTGATACTCCATACAGCAGTTGGACTAGTTGTTGGCGCATACTCTCACCTTTTAGTTTTACGACTCCTTAAGTCTAGACGAACATTATGATTCTGACAGAACGAATATAAGTTTTTAAAAACTCATTTAGTATTAAGTAGTTGTTCAGATAAACAGGGGTATATTGTACCTAACTCCTGTTGATACCCCTTACGACTTTATGTTGTTTAAGCAGTTTGGCCAGCTCTCCCCCGAGCTGGTTTTTTTTTGCCTAGTCCACAGTGCTCACGCATGTTACAGTTACTCTAGAACTCACTAAAAATGAAAAGATCATGCGTTATACCTTAATTTTAATTACTTTTTTAATGAGCTTTAGCACGTTTGCAGCAGCTCAAAATGAACCTGAAAACCGCCCTGCACTGAATGAAGCAGAACAACAACAAGCACTCGATAAACTTCAAGAACCTATGTATAAGCCATTGTTAGAGCGTTATATTCTTGATGAATTAAAAGCAGTGCGCCAAGACCAACAGAAACTGCGTGAAGATGTGACCAAACAAGTTGCTCACACACAACTTGATACTGCCGACCGCGCATTAACTTATACAACCGACACCATTAATAATGTGTTTTTTATTATTACCATTACCGCTTCAATTTTAGTTCTAGTTGGCTGGAATTCGCTGCGTGATGTTAAAAACAAAGTAGAAGACATTGTTAATACACGCGTGAGTGCAATCACCAAAGAATACGAAGAGCGCTTAAAAGTACTAGAAGAAAAACTACGTGAGCGATCTGAAGAGATCTTAACGAATCAGAAAAAGATCTCAATTACGAATGAGGTTCACTCTTTATGGATGCGTGCCAATTTAGAAAGCGATGTTGCCAATAAGATTGAAATTTTCGATGAGATCTTAAAACGTAAGCCAGAAGATGTAGAAGCGATTGCCTATAAAGCCGATGCGTTACTTGAAAAGAATCAAACCACAGAAGCTATTGCACTTTGTAATCAAGCATTAGAAATCGATAGCGATTACGGCTATGCATACTGGCAACGTGCTTGTGCGTATGCATTACTGCACAAACACGCCGATGCTATGGCTGATATTCGCATGGCCCTTGAGTATTCTCCTAACTTGCGTAACGAGCTATTACACGAGAGCGCGTTTGCCAGCCTGCACGACAACGACAGCTTTAATTCGTTGTTAAACGAAACGGTTTAAACCCATGTAGCAGCGGGTTTATCCCGCGTCATAGGCGTTAGGATTTAGGTCCTAGGCACTAGGATTTAGGTTCTAGGCTCTAGGATTTAGGCTCTAGGTCCTAGAGCCTAGGACGCGATGTGAAATCGCTGACTTTTAGCCGTTAGAGGTCAGATATTAGATATCAGCCGAACTGCGGGGTTGGTTAGTTCGAGTGTTTTTCTCTGCAATGAAAACCTTGTTCGAGGCATTGTAGGAGGTACTTTAGTGCCGAATTGAACTTAGAAAAGAGTGGTCAGTCAGACGCGCGAAACAAGTTTCACGCCTACATGTAGCAGCGGGTTTATCCCGCGTAATAAGCGTTAGGCTCTGGGTTCTAGGTCCTAGGCGCTAGGACGCGATGTAAAATCGCTGCTACCTCATATCTCGCATCTCATATCTCGCATCTCGTTACTCGTACCTTTACTCTCGCTAACTTTACTCTCGCTAACTTTACTCTCGCTAACTTTACTCTCGCTAACTTTACTCTCGCTAACTTTACTCTCGCTAACTTTACTCTTGCTAACTTTACTCTCGCTAACTTTACTCTTGCTAACTTAATCCCCCTCTATTGCAAAAACACCAAATACCGCTAAACTAATCATTAAATACCTAATGATTATAAAAGCAATCAATATGCGTTCTGAACAGGCAGCAAAAATGGCACAAAAGCTGGGCGATTTGATACGCCAGCACCGAACACTTCATTATACGCAAAGTACATTTGCGAAAATGATTGGGGTATCACGTTCAACTGTACAAAAGTTGGAGCAAGGTGATGTTGTGAAAAGTGACATTCTTTTTGAAGCGCTGGTTGTACTAAACTTACAAGGAGCACTGCTTGACGAAATAAATGAATTAGCTGCAGACGTAGGTGGCTACAATACGCGCCAACGCAAACGAAATTCACCACAGGAAATTAATGATGACTTCTGAGTGCTATGTCTTTATAGATGGTTTAGAAGAAAAACCCGTTATTTGTGGTTACTTTAAATTAGATAATCAATCAGGTCGCGGTGAGTTCAACTATGGTAAGAGCTATTTAGCCCGAAGCGATGCCTTTGCTCTAGATCCAGTACATCTGCCATTAAAATCGGGGATTTTCAGTTACAGCGCAAACAGAGGTCTATTTGGCGTATTGAGTGATGCAGGAGCTGACTCGTGGGGGCGCAAGTTAATTCTTTCGCTTCATACTACAAAACCCAAAAACGAGTTAGAATTTTTATTAGCTGGGTCTGGGTATGGCGTAGGAGCTCTTGTTTTTAGTCTCTCGCGAAGTGCCTCAAAGCATAAAACTAACAAAAACACCTTGTCTGATTTAGCCTTGCTAGACCAAGCTAAAGATGACTTGCTGGCGAATAAAACAATTTCTGATGAAGCTAAGAAAGCATTTGAGTTTGGCCAAAGCATGGGGGGAGCTAGACCAAAGACCTCTATACAAATTGACAACAAACTCTACTTAGCAAAATTCAATCGCCAAGATGATTTATTCAATCTAGTCAGAGCTGAACATGCTGCAATGAAAATGGCGGAACAGCTTGGTATTCGAACGGCTCCTACCTTTATTCATAAAACACATACCGGTGATGTGCTACTTGTTGAGCGGTTTGATGTTAGTAATGGGTTACCAACACACCACTTTTTAAGTGCGAATAGCTTACTTCAAAAACCTAAAGTTGCTATGAGTGATCTTTCAAGTGACTACTCATATGGTCAATTAGCTGAATTTATAAGGCATCAAACAATGCAAAATGCAGGTGATGCTGAAGAGTTGTTTAAGCGAATGGTGTTCAATGCGTATATTGGTAATACAGATGATCACACTCGCAATCATGCATTCCTATATTCATTTTCACAAAAAAATTGGCGATTAAGTCCAGCTTATGACATCACTCCAATCAACAACTCAAAACAACATGGTCTTGGCTTTGGCGATGATGGTCGTTATGCAAGTAAAAGCAATTTTTTATCTCAGGCTAAGCGATTTGGATTAGCAAATTCTGCAGCAAAAAACATCATCAAAGAGATTGAAGAATATTGCAAAGATTGGCCGACTCACTTTAAACATTTTGCCGACGTTAGTGATGAAGATATCACTCGCTTAAAAGGTGTAATTCCTGAAATAAATGAAGAGTAATAGTGCGAAACAAGTTTCACGCCTACGTTTTATCCCGCGTCATAGGCGCTAGGGTTTAGGTTCTAGGCTCTAAGACGCGATGTAAAATCCCTGGCTTTTAGCCGTTAGAGGTCAGATATTAGATATCAGCCGAACTGCGGGGGTGGTTAGTTCGAGTGTTTATCTCTGCAATGAAAGCCTTGTTCGAGGCATTGTAGGAGGTACTTTAGTACCGAATTGAACGTAGAAAAACGCGGTCAGTCAGACGAGCGAAACAAGTTTCACGCCTACGTGTAGCAGCGGGTTTATCCCGCGTTATAGGCGCTAGGATTTAGGTTCTAGAACGCGATGTAAAATCGCTGCTACCTCGCATCTCGTTTCTCGCACCTTTCCCTTGTAACTCGCTAACTTTACTCTTGCTAACTTTACTCTTGCTAACTTTACTCTTGCTAACTTTACTCTTGCTAACTTGAACCCACTAACTTTCACCCATAAAAAAAGAGCAGCTAAGCTGCTCTTTTTTCTATCGGAAGAATAACACTTTGGTTATTTTGCCATTCTCTATTTTGTAGCTGGTGACGAACTCTGAGCGCTTGTCGACGACTTTTGGGTCTTGTGTACAAGTTTCAGAGAGTTCATGATCAATCACGATGTTGCCAAGTACGATGCGTTTAATTGGCGATGACTTAATGCACTTTAACTTTTTGAACATGATACCGTATCGTGCAATAAGCTTTTCTTTACCAGTGAACATAAGCTCATTCGGGAATGTATAAAACTCAACGTTTTCATCATACATCTTAATAAAAGCATCAATGTTGCGAGCGTTGTACGCAGCGATAACTTGTTCAATCACTGCCATTGATTCACGTGACTGGCGCGCTTTTTCTTGCTGCTTAGCTGTTAGTGCTTCTTTAGCTTGGTTGACGGCTTTTTCTGCTTCTGCGACTGCTTGCTGTTTTTCGGCAACTGTTTTTGGTTGCTCAGCAGGTGCTGGGGTTTGTGTACCGAGTACTTTACTGTCATCGACTTCTGCAACCGCTTTTAACGCTTCGGCAGTGGCTTTTTGTTCATCACTGCTTGTTGTGGTATCAGTCGTTGTTTTAGCTGCTTCTTCAGCTTTCGCTTTTTCTTCTGCTGTGGTTTTTTCAGCTTCCGCCGCTGATTTTTGCTCTGTTGCTGGCTTTTCTTCAATAAACTCTAAACTTGGTACGTCCTTCTTTTCAGCTTTTTGTTCATTGCTCGTTTGAGGCTCGGTTTGTTCGGTGGTTTCGTCACTTGCAATTGACTGCCAAGAGAATAATAAACTGATTGCAAAAAATAACGGTTTCATACTTTTCCTAAATGCATCATTCCTGATTTGAGGCGCTAAGGTAGCAAATTCTAGCTGTTTGGCATAGTTTTTTACCAATATTGCTCTACTGTGATCTGCCCAGGTTCGCGGCGTCTGTTGCGGCTAAAACCAAGCTCTAACAAAATAGCCGTGGTATCTTTTACCATTTGTGGGTTACCGCAAATCATAAATTGTGCGGTATCAGGTACAGTCGGGCGCCCAATTACATCAAATAAACGATGGTCTTTAATTACGTCTGTGATCCGGCCATTAAAACCGATTGTGGCTGACTCTCGGCTGACTACAGGCGAATAGTAAAGATTTGGGTACTGCTGCTGTAGCGCTTTAATGCGCTCCTGATAACTTAAGTCCTCATTAAGACGAACTCCATGCACTAAATGAACATGCTCAAACTTTTGCCACACTTCGCCCTGCTCTAATATTGATATAAAAGGCCCAAGCGCAGTGCCTGTACTCAGCATATAGAGCTGCTCACTGCTTGGCACTTCATCAAGGGTAAAAAAGCCAGTCGCGCGGCGCTCTATAGTCACTGAGTCACCCGGCTTTAATTGCGCAAGTTGTTGAGAAAGTTGCCCGTCTTTCACATTGATAAGATAAAACTCGAGATCGGGATTATTCGGCGCATTCACATAAGAATATGCACGTGCGACACGTTTATCACCCACTTGCATTGCAAGCTTTGTAAACTGTCCAGCCGTGAATGGTTCGACATCAGCATTAACGATTAAGCTAAATAATGACTCAGTCCACCATTTAATATCTTTAACCTTAGCTTCAACCCAATTAGACATACACATCCTCAATTGTTGTTCCTCTATTAAAGGTGGCAACAATTGCTTGAATTTTCAAGTTTTAAGGGTCGGATGCGAGATGCGAGATGCGAGATGCGGGCAGGATTTTACGCGAGGTAAATAAGTAGTCATAAAAAAAGCCGCATAAATGCGGCTTTGAGGTTAGTCTCACTTCACTTTGGGCGTGTTTCCAAATTTCAGTGAATACGTTACCAAGGAACTTATTTAAATTGATTCTAAAGCAATTTTAACCATTTCGTTAAAAGTGCTTTGGCGCTCTTCACTTGGTGTTGCTTCACCAGTGATTACGTGGTCACTCACTGTAAATAGTGCCATCGCTTTTGCGCCGTATTCAGCGGCTACGCCGTACATGCCAGCTGTTTCCATATCAACAGCAAGTACGCCTAGCTTGTCTAATTCTTGATAGAATGTGTTATCTGCTTGGTAGAATGTATCTGTTGTAAATACATTACCTACTTTCGCTTCAATGCCTAATTCTTTTGCTGCGTTTACGCCGTTAAGTAGTAAACCAAAATCAGCAATTGCGGCAAAGTCGTAACCACGTACGCGCGCACGGTTTACGTTTGAATCTGTGCTTGCACCTTGTGCAAAGATTACGTCACGGATTTTGATATCGCTACCAATACCGCCACAGGTACCAATACGAATTAGATTTTTAACGCCGTAACTAACGATCAATTCACGGGCATAAATTGACATTGATGGAATACCCATCCCAGAACCCATAATACTAACTGGCTTACCTTTGTAGGTACCGGTAAAACCATACATATTACGAACGCCTGTTACTTGTTTTGCGTCATCTAAAAAGTTTTCAGCAATGTATTGAGCGCGAAGCGGATCACCCGGCATTAATACCGTTTCTGCAAATTCGCCTACATTGGCGCTGATATGAGGAGTACTCATTATTGGTTTCCTTTTTTGTTCGCTAATAGCTTGTCGTTAAAGCTATCACCGTATTCAAGTGCAGGAAGATTAAACCACTGGGCAAGGGTTTGACCTATGTCTGCAAAACTAGCTCGTTCTCCAAGCGGGGTGTTTGTCATTCCCGGTTGGTATGCAAGTACTGGCACGTATTCACGTGTATGGTCAGTGCCTGCTGCTGTTGGATCACATCCGTGATCGGCCGTGATAATTAACACATCATCACTATTTAGCTGATTTAAGATGGTCGGTAGGTAATCATCAAACTCTTTTAATGCTTTAGCATAGCCAACTGCATTACGGCGATGACCGTACTTTTCATCAAAATCAACTAAGTTTGTAAAAATCAAACTATGGTCAGGTGCGCTTGCAATCACTTCTGAGGTTTTCTCAAGCAAGTTCATTAGCCCTGGCGCTTTGTGTTTTTGGGTGATGCCTTGGTGCGCATAGATATCGGCAATTTTACCAATACTGATCACTTCACCGCCGTCTTGCGATAATTTATCAAGCAAGGTTGGCGACGGTGGCAACACCGAATAGTCACGACGATTACCTGTACGGGCAAAATCGTCACGGCTCGAACCCAAAAATGGCCGCGCAATCACTCTTCCTATGTTCATTTCATCAAGCAGCGCCCGTGCGATTTCGCAAACCTGATAAAGTTTCTCCAGTCCAAATGATTCTTCGTGCGCGGCTATTTGAAACACGCTATCAACTGAGGTGTAGCAAATCGGCATGCCGGTTTGCATATGTTCTTCACCTAGCTGTTCTAAAATAGTAGTTCCTGAGGCATAACAGTTACCTAAAATGCCAGGAATCTCAGCGCGAGCAATTAGCTCGTCAACAAATTCTTGGGGAAAACACGGCTGTGTATTAGGGAAGTAACCCCAATCAAATAACACAGGTACACCGGCCATTTCCCAGTGCCCTGAAGGCGTGTCTTTACCACTTGATAACTCTTTAGCGTAACCCCATGCGCCAATAGGTGCTTGGCGGTCACTGACTAAACAAGGTTTTTTACCTGCGGCTTCGCATGCATCAGCTAAACCTAAACGGGTAAGATTAGGTAGCGATAAGTGCTCACCTGTTTCTTCTGCATAGGCTTTAAGTAAATGAGCAAAGGTATTTGCGCCTACATCACCAAACTGCTCTGCGTCAGGTGCTGCGCCAATTCCTAGGCTATCTGCCATTAAGATGAGTGCTCTTGCCATGGGTACCTCGTTATCAATATGTGAATACTTTATATGCTCTTCGAATTTTTGGTACAGGACATAAGTCCTGTTTCATAAAACAGAAACATTATAAATTTGCATCTCTAAGCGAAGCAAAAGAGATTAATCGTGTCTTTTTTGCTATTGTGATCTACCTAACAATGTTTCCTTCTGTGTGGGCGAGAACTTTAGTGACACGAACAATTATAGCTATTGCTGGCGCATCTGCGTCGGGCAAGTCTCTTTTTAGCAAGACGATTTATAACGAATTAGTCAATGAGCTTGAACCGGGCGCGATCGCAGTGATCGAAGAAGATGCTTATTACAAAGACCAGTCGCATTTGCCGTTTGACCATCGAACGCAAACCAATTACGACCATCCTGATGCTTTCGAGCATGAGCTTTTGCATGAGCACTTACTTCAATTGCGCGCTGGAAAATCAGTAGACGTACCAACTTATGACTATGCAATGCATACCCGTAGCGATGAAACGCGTCGAGTGGCACCTGCAAAAGTACTTATCGTTGAGGGTATTTTGCTATTGAGTGATCCGGCACTTCGAAAAGAATTTGATATTAAGGTGTTCATTGATACACCGTTAGATATCTGCCTTATGCGCCGTATGCAACGAGATATGGAGCAGCGTGGCAGAACATTACAGTCCGTTGTTGATCAATATCAAGCGACAGTGCGACCTATGTTTTATCAGTTTATTGAGCCATCAAAGCACAAAGCTGATCTCGTAGTCACACGCGGCGGTATGAATCGCGTTGCCATTGATATAATTAAAAGTAAAATAAAATATTTACTGCAACAATAACAACGGGAAATAGTCAGTATGACAACATTTATGAGCTTAGTAGGCATTGTTGTGCTACTAGGCATTGCTTTTGCGGCTTCAACGAACCGTAAAGCAATTAATTTAAGAACTGTGGGCATCGCCTTTTTACTTCAAGTGTTAATTGGTGGCTTTGTCTTGTTCTTTGAAGTGGGCAAAAACGTACTGGCAAGTATGTCTCGAGGAGTCTCATCAGTTATCGGTTATGCCAATGACGGGATTAGCTTCTTATTTGGCTCACTGGCATCGCAAGATACTTTAGGGTTTATTTTTGCGATACAAGTATTGCCCGTTATCGTGTTCTTCTCAGCACTCGTTGCTGTGTTGTATCACATCGGGGTAATGGATTGGATAATCAAGATTCTAGGCGGTGGCTTACAAAAGCTATTGAAAACCTCTCGCCCTGAATCGCTTTCTGCAACCGCCAATATTTTCGTTGGCCAAACAGAAGCACCATTGATTGTTAAACCATTTATCGCCAGCATGACTAAGTCAGAGCTATTTGCGGTAATGGTAGGTGGCCTTGCTACCGTAGCCGGTTCTGTTATGGCAGGTTACGTAACAATTGGTGTAGAGCTAAAATACTTAATTGCAGCCAGCTTTATGGCGGCACCAGGTGGTTTCTTAATGGCAAAAATGATTGTGCCAGAGACCGAAACACCAAAAGAAGATTTAGCTGATTTAGACGTACAAGAAGAAAAACCGGTTAACGTAATTGATGCAGCCGCATCAGGTGCCGCAAACGGTATGCAACTAGCACTGAACGTAGGTGCGATGTTACTGGCTTTCGTAGCACTTATTGCACTTCTAAATGGGTTATTAGGCGGTATTGGTGGTTGGTTTGATCACCCAACATTAACGCTACAAGAAATTTTAGGTTATGTATTCGCACCGGTTGCATGGTTGTTAGGTGTACCGTGGAGCGAGGCAGTAATCGCAGGCAGTTTTATAGGTCAGAAGGTAGTCGTTAACGAATTTGTTGCTTACCTCGACTTTATTAATTATCGCGATACGTTAAGTGCGCACACACAAGCGATTGTCACATTCGCGTTATGTGGGTTTGCTAACTTATCATCGATAGCAATTTTACTAGGTGGATTAGGCGGTATGGCGCCTAGTCGGCGAAAGGATATCGCACGCTTAGGGCTCAGAGCAGTGTTAGCAGGATCTATGGCTAACCTCATGAGTGCAGCAATTGCAGGTTTTTTCCTCTCGCTAGCTTAGAAACTTAATGAGATGAGCCGTAGTTGCAAAACAATAGGATAGGACTTTAAGGGGTTAAAGGTCTATCTGACTTGAACGATACTTCACCAAGGGCCGCAAGGCCCTTTTATCGTTTTATGTGCTAAGATTTAATTACTAAGTCCTTTTAAGTACATAAATGAACTATTTACGACTTTATTTACTAATCATTTTCTTTAGTTGGCCAGCACTGTGCACGCCGACTCTAACCGTTGTGACTGAACTGTCGCCACCCAATCAGACCTTAATCAATAACCAAGTTGCCGGTGAGAGCACCGAATTAGTAAAAGCGATTTTTGCCAAAGCTAATTTGAACGCGAATATAGAGCTCTACCCTTGGGCCCGTGCCTACAATATGGCACTGAAGAAACCGAACATTTTCATTTACAGTATGGCGAAAACCGCTGAGCGCGAGCAGCACTTTCATTGGATTGGTGAAGTGGCAACCTATCAAATGGGCTTTGTAAAATTAGCCACTCGCAGCGATATAAACATCACTACAAACGAGCAAGCTAAGCAATATAAGATTGCGGTTCAGCGTCATGACCTAGCGGCACAACGCTTAACTGAGCGTGGTTATACGCTGGTTTATACCTCTGATATCAATAAGTCGTATCAGTTGTTGATGTCGGGCAAGGTTGATTTAATTATTGATGATAAAAATTATATAGCGGCGATGGCTGAGCAGTTAGCACTGGATGAAGCTCGTTTCAGCTTTGCCCATGCAATCGACTTTTTAACCATGAAAGGCTATCTTGCCGCAAATATTAATACCGACCAACGTTACGTCGATGCTTTAAAAGCAGCGTTTAATGAGGTGGTCATGACACCAAGATACAATGCGGTGATGATGCTCGCACAGCGACCTTAATTCGCTTTGTATTGCTCAATATAAGTCTCTAATAACCCTTGCTTACTGAGCTTGTCATAACTTGCCTGTAATCGGCTTACAAGCTCTTCGGGTAAAGCCTTATTTAAGGCTAGAAAGTTACCTATCGTGCCATTTAGTGGCAACTCAACCAACTTAACCACTTCTCGCCCTTGGTGACCGTACTGCATTAATTGGTAATTAAACGACAGCTCCGAGCCAATAATGAGCTCTATTTTATTTTTGAAAAATAAATTAATGCACTCGTAATAGTGACTCACTTTGAGAAGATTTTTTTCACTGCGAAAACCAATACTCTCAACAAATTTTTCGTAAATACTGTCTCTTACCACGCACAGACTATGATCTTTCACTTGCGATAAATCGATGGGATTAATACGGTCATTTGATTGTAAGCGATAAAAGAAGTTACTTGATGAAGCCAGTGGACCAACCCAGTTAAACAGCGCTTCACGATCGGGTATACGAGCCGTAGAAACAAGACCTGATTGCGGCTTTTGCTGGGCTAAGTGATATGCCCGAGACCAAGGCAAGAGCTCGAATTGACATTCAATGTCTGCATCAACACACATCGCTTTGACAAACTCGAGGTTTATGCCCTCTAAGTGCCCTTTGTTCGAAAAATTATATGGCGGGAATTGCTCGGTGTAGATGATGACACTGTCTTTTGCCAGTACTACAGGTGCAAAGCTTAGGCACGCTAACAACAAATATTTTAAAATAATTAATACACTCTAATGACACAGCTGAATTAAATATAGAAATATTCATTAACTCAGTCAATTTTTAGGCATAAAAAAAGCAAGCCGTAGCTTGCTTCTTCTCAACTTTACTTTTCAGTAAAATTATAGCGGCTTGATGTTGTCCGCTTGAGGGCCTTTTTGACCTTGTGAAAGAGTGAACTCTACACGTTGGCCTTCAGCTAAGGTTTTGAAACCTTCAGATTGGATAGCGCTGAAGTGAGCGAAAACGTCTGGACCATTTTCTTGCTCGATGAAACCAAAACCTTTAGATTCGTTAAACCACTTAACTGTACCTGATACGATGTTAGACATAGTATTATTCCTGATATAAAAAATTAAACATGCCCTAGTGGGCGGGTGTAGCAAAAAATGAGATGGTACTTAAAAACTTCAGGACGGTACTACAAGTATTACTTATACAACAACGAAATAAAGATTTATTAATTACACGCTTTCTTTCTAGCTGGTGCCCACTATATAGAGTTAGTTTGATAAGTCAAACACTATCGACATTAAAATTCAAACTCTAAAGCCAAGCGAAAGCTATGATCTTTGCCTGATTGGCTAAGCTCACTAATAAAACCTGCTTCCCATTTTAACTGGCGTTTAGGGCTAAATCTGTGTAGCCCAATAAAGCCTGGACCAACCCCAAAAAAGTCCTCTCCCGCATAGATTTCTATCGATGGTTGAAAGGCCGAACGATAGCGATAACGGTATTGTAAGCGAAACTCGCTCTCCCACTCGTTTGCAATATCAGCGCCCCATTCATACACTAAAAATGCGTTCATAGTCAGGCTTGTACGGCCAAACTCTTTTTCCCATAAAAACCCAGTTGTTGCTTCGTATGCATCGATATTATGCTGTTTTTCAAGCTCAAATAACGCTCCCCAATCGGCCCATAAACGGCCTTGCTCAACTAGCTGCCAACGTAACTCAAGCTCATACGAAGATAAGCCAAAATCACCGTTATCATCTCGTTCGCCAACTAAGTAGCCCTCAAGACTCATGGTGTCGTTAATTGCGCCACCAAAGCCTCCTCGCTGCGCCAGTACATTACCGTTATCGGTTTGCCGAGACACTAAACGCCACTCAACCTCACGTTCAAACGGCATCACATAAGGGTGATATACTTTATCAACCACCATGCCATCTGCCTGCGCGACTTGGCTGACACTTGCTAACAACAAGCAACTTAAGCTAATTATTAAGAACCGCATACTGGCTCCTCTGTCTTTTTAATTTTTAAAACGCGCGCTAAGGCAATAAATACTACAGCAGCAATAACATACACCCAGAGCGCTGTTTTACTCGGCGTGGCTTCGTAGCCCACTAAGGCTTTTAATACGCGCCCAAGCTCTGAGTTTTCAACTAAAAACCCACGCCAATCTAAATAATTTGAGGTCACGTCAAGTAAGTCGACCTGGCTTGCTAAATCAAGAAATATCAATAACTTTGCTGTTGCATTAAAGGCAAGCAGCACGACTAAAGGCTGCACACCTGCACGTCTGACAATACTTTCCAGTAAAAAGAACAATAACACACCAAAACTAATACAAATGCCCACACCTAAACATGAACCGAGTATCAATGGCTCAGCGGTATCTTTACTGTGCCAAAAGCTGACCAAATAAATCATGTAATGGCTTAAATACAAGGTCATGGTTGCAATCAAGGCCAGTGCAGCCGCCATTTTTCGTTGCTGACAACTCATCAGTGCAGCGACAAAAATCATTATACACAGCAGCATTTGTATGAACTCTAAGCCTCGGTGATCAAATAACTGACTCACCCAAGCAGCGGCTTGTACAAATACTAAGCTCATCAGGGTACCAATAACGGCATAAATACTCAGCTGGCGCTGACTTAAAGGCACGATCAAACTCAAAAGCACAGCTAAAATAACCACAGGTAAAAGCTGATTAATGCTCATTAATAAACTAGTTATCAGCATCATTCACCTCCGTAGCCACGACAGTACCTCGCGCCGTATTAGGCGAAAATTCTCCAAAAAAGTCATAACGTCCAGGGCTGAGCGGTCCGATATAAATGACACTCGTACGACCAGGGTAGAGCACTTTTTCACGGTTTAAGTCAAAGCTATCGAACTCTTCTGGGGTGTCATCTTGGTTTTCGATAACTAATCGCAACTTTTTATTGGCAGGTACGTTTATTTCAGCGGGGTAAAACAAATGATCTTTTAAAATCAGCTTGTACTCTTTGGCATAGGCAAGCCAAGACGACATACATAGTAGCAGCATAGAAAGCGCTAAAATCCATTTATTCACTGACATCTCCTTGCTAAAAGAGACACTCACTCGCAAGCCACCAAGGTGACTATCTGCTAAAGCAATATCAGCGTTATAAATCGAGACTATGTGTTCAACAATGGCCATACCAAGCCCGGCTCCTTGTTCACCTGATGGATGTTTATCACCACCCACACGGTAAAAACGGTTAAAAATGCGCTGTTTTTGAGCTTCATCAATACCTGGGCCCGAGTCATCTATTTGCCAAATAAAACGATTATTTTCGGTTTTCAGCGTAATACAAATTTCTCCCACAGCTGGGGTATATTTTATGGCGTTACTCAGTAAATTGCCAAACAAAGTAACTAAGGTGAATTCGTCACCGGCAATGATAAAATCATCGCCATCAATGCTAATGGTATGCTCTTTTTCGTCAATACGATCATAAAGTTGTGCAACAACTTGTTGGCTAATTTCTAACACCGACACGGGGCTAAATTGCGCTTGCCATTGCTCTGGATAAGTACGCCCCAAAATCAGCATTTGCTCAACGATATTACTCAGTTTATCAACGCCTTTTTCCATCGCATCAAGCTCAACACTCTCAACACCTTGAGCCACTAAATTATGCACATTGATTTTTAAACTACTGAGCGGGGTACGCAGTTCGTGGGCCGCATCAGAAGCAAAAAAGCGCTCTCGTAAATAGGCACTTTCAACCCGTTTGAATAGATCGTTTAAGCGGCTAATTACGGGTTTTATTTCTTGCTCTGGGGTTTGCCAAGGGATTGCAGTAAAGTCATTTGCTTGACGATGTTTAAGTTGATTTGATAACCGAGTTAGTGGCGCAAGCCCTTGTTTTACAAACACACTAATAAGGAGAGCAAGGATAGGCACACTCCATAACAGCGGCGTCATGGCCGATAGAATCACGGTTTCGGTTAGCGCCACACGTTTACTCAAAGGCTCAGCAATAAGCACGCGCTTATTACCTTCGCTTAAGCGATACACTTTGACGCGTTGCCCAGCCAAGTTCTCAACACTAAACCCGGTTTGCCACTGACTTTGATTGCTAGAGTTATGCTGCAATGATTTTGAGCTTGAGGCCAAGCTGTCATCAACCCAAACTTGAAATAATAACTGCGGTAGATCACTCGTATAGGCCGGAGCTTCTTTATTGAGTGGCTGCTCGAGTAACACATGCGCCAGCGTTACCAGCTCGTTATCAAGCAGTGCTTCAGCCTGATTCATACTTTCACGGTAACCTTTAGTAAATGCCAAAAAGCAGGTTAAGATCACCATAGACAATATAAGTAGAGTCAGCCTCTTACGAATTGACACTAGCGTTTACCCACCACATAACCAATGCCGCGTAAGGTTTTAATAAACTCTTTTGGGAATTTTTTACGCAAGTGATGAATGTGCACTTCGATGGTATTTGACCCCACCTCTTCGCCCCATTCATAGAGTTTATTCTCTAACTGCTGCTTTGATTGCACGCGGCCTTGGTTTTCTAGCAAGGCTTTAAGGAGCATAAACTCTTTACGTGGCAAGTTTACTGGCTCACCTTGAAAACTCACGGTAAAAGCGGCGGTGTCCATTTCAACATCACCGACTTTTAAAGTGCTGGTCTGAGCTTGGGTCACACGCCTGCTGGCAACCCGAAGACGGGCAAATAACTCTGCGGGATCAAAAGGCTTTGCAAGGTAATCATCAGCACCTAAATCTAGCCCCATGACTTTATCATCAATACTGCCCCGAGCCGTTAAAATCACCACGGGCAGGTTTTTACGATGCTTTTTGATGTGTTTTAAAATGTCGATGCCATCACCGTCTGGTAGTCCTAAATCAAGGACTACCAGCTCAATTTCATCATTTTGCAGCCATTGCATCGCTGACTTAACGGTCGAACTATGTTCAACACTGTATCCTTGTTGACGTAAAGAACGACACAGGCCTTCTGCCACTAAATGGTCGTCTTCAACGAGCAATAAATGCATAGTTTATCTCTTTATTTTTTTCTCTACCTTAGCCAATAGTTTAGTAATTTCTTGTTGGCGGTAAAGATCTGCTTTTGGTCTATCAGGGCGCGCTGGCGCTTGCTGTGCAACCAATAAAAACTCTCTAGCTGATTTATACTTGCGCTCGTCATACAGGAATGACGCATATAAATAGTTGCTATCGATACCACGCGGGTTTAGCTCAAGCGCTTGCTTAAACAATTTTTTCGCTTCATCGTCATCACCAAAACCAATTGGCCAACCAGGTACTTTACCGTATAAGGTTGCAAGGCTCGTGTATGCTGAGCCATCAAGCGCTTTTGGATCTAGGCTTAGCGCTTTTTCAAATTGTGCTTTCGCATCTTTTGCAAGACCTAGCGCACCTAAACCCCCCTTTGCACCTGCATAGCTCGATAACACAATACCGTACCAAATATGGCTAGCTGCTTGCTGGTCGTTGGCTTTGGTAAACTCTGCGGTTTCGCTCGCTAACTTTTCGAATGCATCTAACTGCGCATCTTCAACTAATTCGTAATTCACCACTGCCCACTGTTTTTGCACCGAACTTAAATCGCTATTAAAGTCGGCTTTTGCAGGCGCAGCCATGATAACACCTAACATCATTAGGGCTTTAAAATTTAGTTTAGTCATAATCATTCACCTTAATCAATTTAGTTGGCAAAAAAACTTTTAATTTTAGGAAGTTGTTTTGCTATTGCGTTATCAACGAGTGATGGAAATGCACCGTTAATACGGGCAAATAATGTTTCTGGAAAACCAATAAAACGACGACGTTTTTTTGATTTAATTAAATCTATTAATGCATCAGCCACTTTTTCTGGCGGATCCATGGTGTTACCTAGTTCTTTGTTCATCGCGCGTACTTGCGGCGAATTAATCGCGGTATCGGTGGCACGAGGCGCTAAATACAATACTTTGACATCGCTATGGCTGAGCTCTCTGGCAAGGGCTTCGGTCATCCCTCTTAGGCCAAACTTGCTTGCGCAGTACAAGGTTTGATACGGATAACCAATGCTGCCAAACGATGAACCAATATTGACAATCGTGCCTTTATTGCGGGTCACTTGAGGTAAAAACAGCTGACACAATTTAATAGGCACATGCAGATTAATATTTAACAGGTGATCAATTTGCTGTTCGCTAATTTCACTAAACCCCTGCATTACATTAACGCCTGCGTTATTGATTAGTAACGTTGCCCCGCCAATTTGCTGAGCAAACTTAGCAAGATCGTCGCGAGATTCGCTGTTACTTAGGTCAGCCTGAAAATACTCAGCATCATTGCCACATTCCAATTGCAGTGCAGCAAGTTGCTTCACATTTCGACCAACAAGTAATAAACGCCAACCTTCTTTTGCAAGGCGAAGGGCAATAGCACGGCCAATCCCCCCTGTTGCACCGGTTAGCACACAAACTGGGCTACTCATGCGCTTTGCTCCAAGTCAGCCTCGCTAAAGAAAGGTTCTGAATCGAGGTCACGGAAAATATTGCCGTACAGTTTATAAAAACATTTTGCGGCGTGAATGATGGCTTGCTGGTCGTCCTCGTTATCAATTTTGTTCATAAGATTTTCGAAAAACTTCACATGTTCAATATCAAGTGCACCGTGCGAAGTAAGGTAGGTAAACGCCTTTTTAGGTAAACCTACAACCTCACGGATTTGCCCTGCTGCATTATCGGCTAATGCAATCGAAGTGCCTTCAAGCACATGAACCATGCCAAAGAATGCTAATGGGTTACCGCGATTAATTGCATCGTAGGCGTACGACACCATTAATTCGGTCGAAAACTGTGGACGAGAATGACGTACTAGCTCTTTATCAAAACCGCATGCTGCAATATCGTTTAGCACCCATTCTTGGTGGCCTAACTCTTCTTCGATATATTCTGCAACAGCTTCGCGCAGCCACTCTTGTTTATCGCTCAGCTTTGCACCGACTGCCATCAGCAGTGGTACTGTATGCTTAACATGGTGATAAGCTTGCGTTAAGAACGATGCATATTCACTTAGGCTTACTTCACCTTTAAAAACGCGGCCGATAATCGGCGCAGCTAAAAGGTAGTCACGTTCTTTCTGTGTTTCGGCTTGTAATGTATTGAAAAATTGACTCATGCTCGTCGCCTCTTGATAAAGTGCTGAAATCTCTGTAGCAAAAAATTGATTAATAACATCGCGTTTAGGGCGATTATTGCTGGTTAATAAACCTTGCGTGTGGCTCATAGGCTCTGCCATTCGATGCCATTTTCTGATCTGTGCGTATTCGGGTAGTTGCGCGTTTTGTGCCGTAATATGGGCAGCAAGTTCAGCGTCACTCATCGCTTGGTTTGCATAGATAAGCGCGGCTAAAAATGCCTGGCCTTCGCCAATCACCACAGCTTGTTGTACTTGGCTGTGGCTAAGCAATAACGATTCTGGCCACTCGGCACTGATATTGCGCCCAAAGCTGGTGATAAGCTGATTTTTCAAGCGGCCTTGTATAATCAAGCGACCTGCTTGCTCAGTAACGAGATCGCCGGTTGCATACCAATCGTCAGCATTTTGCGCTGCTTGACCTAAGTACCCCAAAAACAATGAGCCTTTGATATAAAGCTGGCCATTTTCAATTTTGTATTGAATGTGCTTTAGCACTCGCCCTGCGGTGTCAATGTCATCATCAGTCTGTGTATTTAGGCTCACCACCGATGAAGATTCAGATAAACCATAGCCTTGATAAACGGGTAAACCGAGCTCACGAGCTTGCTTAATAAGCGCTTGGCTTACAACCGCGCCACCTACAGCAATAAACTTTAAGCTTGTAGGTACTTGCCAGCCTTGCTTTGCAAAAGCCACTAAACAAGTCAGTAACTCAGGCACTAAAATAAGGGTATTTGGCTCAGTGCGTTCAATTGCTGCTATCAATTTGCGTGGTTCAAGTAACTGTGCACCAGAAAAGCCAAGTTCCGCTAAAGGCACTAAGTTAACTGTGCCACCTGCTAATAGCGGCGCATAAACACCCGCTAAATTCTCAAGTAAAACCGGTAGCGGCAGTAAACATAAATGGTTTGGTTTTTCTAAACCAATGCTTTGATAAAGTGATGTCGCTACCTGCATTTGACTCTCAAGCGATAAACACACCCCTTTAGGTGTGCCCGTTGAGCCCGACGTAAAGGTAATCTTTTGCGTGTTTGCAAAATAAGGTACAGACTGTGTATTACTCAATTGATAAACATATAAAGGGTAATGCTTACATACATCCACTAGCGCCACTAATTTTGCATGCTCACCTTCATAAGCGCGGTCACATACAAATAACCCTGCCCCACTGTTTTGCAAACCAAACGCAATTTGCTGGGCAGTAAAAAACGTTGGTAGTGGAATCGCCACTCTTTGAAGCTCGCTAAGCGCAGCTTCTAATACACACCAAGCGGGTGTGTTATCTAATTGGTAAGCAACACCTTGGGCATCAAATTCAGCCAAGGTAGGAAGCAAACGAGCCACTTGTTCTGTAAATTCTTGTTTAGTTAGTGAGCGCACACCTTCACTTTGATGGCAAACTATCAAGGTGTCGCTATCCTTATGCGGTAACTGTGTTAACCAGCTCATAACGCCTCCAAATAGACAGCCAATTCAAGGGATGACTGTAAACACTGCTGTTTGATATTGAATAAAACGGGGGTATTTAATACACGTTGATGTGCTTCGTTTAGGTCAACCACACAAATGGTTGGTTGATTATCGTAATAGCTCCCCCAGCTTGCTGGATCTTGTAGTGCTTGTGCATTGGCAACACCGATTTCTTTGCAATTTACACCCAGCATTTTTAATAGCGCTCTCACTTTACGGGTTGCACAAAACACTAAATATTTTGCCCCTGCTTGATAGAGTGCTTCGTTCATTAAAACAAAATGTGCCAAGGTGGCTTTTCGATGCGTTGAGCATAAATTACCTAGCTCAAAAATGTGCTCACGCTTGGCACCGACAAAGTGCTCAATAGACGCAGGGAGGTATTGTTCAATAAACAAAGGTTGTGATGCAGAGCGAAGACCTAACGTACATACTTCATCATCAACATTAAGCTCACACAGTAGCGGCATGAACTGCGAAATTTTCGCATCATAAGCTGCAGCAAAACCTTGCTTGATATTACTCTCGAGACGGTCACGGAATTGACCTCCTTCACGAGTGCAAACAAAGGCCGGCTCTTGAACTTGAGTTTGATGTGATTGTTGAACTGAAAGCATAATTGTTCGCTCCACTTAGGTTATGTGTAAAATTTATCGAGCGAAACTTAAATAAAACTTAAGAAAAATTAATTTTTATAAATATTTTTCAACCTCATGAAATTTAATGCTTTTATTTTATTAAAAACAAAAATGCCAGTCTGTTAGACTGGCATTTTAATGCTTAAATTAACGTTAAACTTAGATTACTTAACGATAGTCATCTCTTTAAGTAGGTTTTGAGCATTATCAACTTTATCCATCACCCACAACATGTATCGTGAATCAACGTGAATTGAGCGATTTAAGTTTTCATCATAATCCCAATCACCAATAATGCTTTCGTACACACCATCAAATAACAAACCAACGAGCTCAGCATTACCGTTTAATGTTGGAGAGCCTGAGTTACCACCTGTGGTATCTACGTTCGATAAGAAGTTAACCGGAACAGTATTCATACCGCCTGTGTAATCGCCATAAAGCTTTTGCTTAATTAACTGATTTTGCTTTTCTGGTGAGTTGAATGGTTCAACACCAGTATTTTTAGCAAGCAGGCCTTCTAACGATGTAAAGGGGGTTGCCACTAAGCCATCTTGCGGTGAATAGCCGCCTACCGTACCGTAAGTTACACGTAAGGTGCTATTAGCATCTGCATAAACAGGTTTATTAAGTGCCTTGTTATAAGCGATGATTGCTTCCATTAATGCAGGGCGAGCAGCTTGCTGTTTACCAGCAAGTTCTTTTTTCGCATCTTCAATATCTTTTGTGACTGCAAAGATTGCATGAGCATACTGAATGAATGGATCGCTACTTTGCTTTAACTGTGCAAGGTCAAGTTCTGTCATCCATAAACGTTTGCTTTCATCTGCAAGAACCGATTTAGCATACATATCATCAAGCAAGGCTTGCTGTTTTTGTTTATCAAAACCGTTTGTTAGGCCAAGTGCTTTATCAACCTCAGCAACGCGCTCATCGCTTGGTAAGGCTGCATACTGCTCAATAAAGTACAGTAAAATGGCTTTATCAACGGTTTCATCATAACGACGACTCATGCTTTCTAAACGTGATTTAATGCGTGGCATATCACGCTCTTGATAACCGCTTTCGCGCTCAGCGTCTGGCTTTTGTTTTTCATAAGCTAAACGATATAGCATGCGTGCCGATGACATCATTTGTGAACGGTGTACATACCCTAACATACGGTCGCGCTGGTTATGCTTTTGTGACTGTGTAACTAACGCCGTTAAATCAGCAAGTACTTGTCCGTATTTAGCTTTGCGGTTGCTATCTTGATTGATCCAAGCAGTAAGATCTCTTTCGAATTGTTGCTTACGGCTATACATTGACCCTTTATTGAAGCTCTCAATCATTGAGCCGTAGTTTTTAATGTAGTTGTTGTAACCCGCAATAGTGCTTTCATAAGCGATACGTGCCTCTGAACCATCCGGGGCATTTTCTTCAATTAACGAGACATATTTAGAGTTATATTTACGCGCTAATGGATAGGCTGTATTAAACACATAGTCAACTTCAGGCGAAATGCGGTAACGGTTTGTGCTGCCCGGATAACCGGTAACCATCACAAAATCGCCTTCTTGTACGCCTTTAGCACTTACTTTTAAAAACGCATCACTTTGGTACGGCACGTTGTCTTCTGAATATTCAGCTGGCTTGCCATCTTTGCCAACATACGCGCGATAGAACGAGAAATCACCTGTGTGGCGCGGCCACATCCAGTTGTCGATATCACCGCCGTATTTACCGACGCCCATCGCTGGGGCATAGGCTAAACGTACATCTTTTATTTCAAGCGATTTAATAAGGTAGTACTCAAGACCACCGTGGAAAGTATACACATTACAGCGATAGCTCTTGTCTTGCTCACACTCACTAACAAGTGCTTTTTCATTTGCTGCAATAGCATCAAAGCGTGCTTTTCCGGTTAGCTGTTCAGTCCCTTTATTTACTTTTGCTGTAACGTCGGTCACTTGCTCTGTTACATAAACGCGAGAACCTGGGGATGCAGGCACTTCTTCGCCCGTTGTTTTAGCTAAAAAGCCATTTTCTAAAATATTGTTCTCGGTCGTTGAGTTATATTGAATCGAACCATAGGCACAGTGATGGTTTGTTACAACTAAGCCTTTTGGTGAAACAAACGAAGCGGTACAGCCACCAAGGCTAATTACCGCATTCATCGGAAACTCAGTCAGTTTTGAAATTGACTCTACATCAATGCTCAAGCCTTTCGCTTTTAGGATAGATTCAAGTTCTGGTAACTGGTGAGGTTGCCACATGCCTTCGTCGGCAACAGCAACATTTGCTACAGCGAGACCCACTGCAGCAGCAATAAATTTAAATCGCATAGTCGTCCTTTATATTTGTTATGTTTATCTTTTTAGCGCTCGTATCATTGTCATTATGCTAGCCAATAGCAATAATTTGCGACCGCAAATGTCAAAGTTTGTAAACCACTTAAGGTTCATGAACCTAATATTTAGACTCATAAACGACCGCATTGTGGCCATGTAAGCTTTCTTGGTGCTCAACCTTAAATTGGTAATCAGCAATACCCGGCATGGTTTCGAAACACAGCTTTAATCGCCTTGCTGCATCTTCGCAAAACAGTAAGTTTTTTGCGTTAAGGGCAGCAAATGCTTGTTCATCTTCACGCTTCACGGCGGTTTGCACTGGGGTGCCAATGGCTTGCTCGCATACTGAGATAAAGCCGCTAATATCAGGTAGCTTTTCACTACTAAAAGTGACATTGACATACGCATAAGAGCGCTGGCTATGGGGAGTTGCAATTGAGCCCTGTTCACTTGCAAGCCAATTGAGTAAAGAGGCTTTATCTATATGCTGATCACTAAATTGCTTATTGACTGCCTCGCTCAAAAGCTGCCTCGATAATGCCGCTGAACATGGGCAGGTGCTACTGTAGGCAATATCGGCTTTTAAGTTAATGGTGAGTGATTGCTGCTTTGTAATCGTTAAAACGACAGGGTAAGCATTGTAACCTGCGTTGTCGCTAAGCAGCGCTGGTTTTAGCTGTGGTAAATCAAAATGCAGCACCAATTTTGCGCCTTTACTTAAGCCTTTTTGTGATCTTAAAACGGCCTCCATAAACTCACTAACACGTTGACTCGTTAAGCTTTGTTTAGCCAACTGCTGATTAAGTAATAAATAAAGACGTGACATATGAATGCCTTTTGCATCGCTATCAAGGCTAACGAACACATCAGCTTTGGTATTCAAGTGCACATCAACATGAGTTTGTGCAAGCTTCAAAGGCAATGCTATTTTTTCCATGCCGACCCATTTTAAAGGTGACTGAAAATCTACATTTGAGTGTGAGGTAATATCGGGTAATTGCATATCCACTTCTTTTAACGATTGAATGTTAAGGCCTTAGCGGCCTGTTTGTGCGGGGTCACTTGTTGCCCATCAAAGACACACTCACCATTTACAAAGGTATGTGTTATTCGGTGTGAAAAAGTGGTGCCATTGAAAGGAGTCCATTGGCATAAGTAATGTGTGTTTGTATGCTCAACGTGCTTTTCTGCATTTGGGTCAACCAGGACTAAATCAGCAAAATAACCTTCTCTGATAAACCCCCGCTCTTCGATAGCAAATCGCTTTGCCACGTTATGCGCTGTTTTTTCAACGACTTGCTCAAGGCTCAACGCACCACGTTTTACCTGCTCAAGTAACGACAGTAGTGCATGCTCGACTAATGGGAGCCCAGCAGGTGCAGCGCTGTATTGTTGCTGTTTTTCTTGCCAAGTATGAGGGGCATGATCGGTAGCAATAATATCAATGCGACCATCGCGTACTGCTGCGAGTAGCGCTTGGCGGTCTTGCTCTGATTTTATGGCAGGGTTACATTTAATTTGATTGCCATAGTTTGCGTAATCATCTTGGTTAAACCATAAATGATGCACGCAAGCTTCGGCAGTTATGTGCTTTTGCTCTATGGGTGCGTTACTAAATAGCTCTAGCTCTTTTGCTGTTGTAAGGTGTAAAACATGTAACTGTGAGCCATAGCGTTTTGCCAGCGATACGGCATACGATGATGATGCATAACACGCTAACTCATCGCGAATAAATGGGTGATGTTCGATACGTAACTCACCATAGCGCTTTGCTAAACGGCGCTGATTTTGTTGAATAACTTCGCCTTGCTCACAATGGGTGGCAATGAGTACTGGGCTTTCCCGAAAAATGGCCTCTAGAGCATGAGGGTGCTCAACCAGTAAATCGCCTGTTGATGCCCCCATAAACACTTTAACACCACATACACTTTTGGCATCAAGGGCTTTAATTTCATTGAGGTTGTCTGGGGTTGCGCCAAAATAAAACGCATAATTCGCAGCGCTCGTTTGCGCCGCTATCGCGTATTTATCTGCAAGTGCTTTTGCCGTGGTAGTCGATGGTGAAACATTGGGCATTTCCATAAAACTTGTAATGCCACCAGCCACTGCGGCGGCGGATTCACTGGCGATCGTACCTTTGTGGGTTAAACCTGGCTCTCTAAAATGTACTTGATCGTCGATCATGCCTGGTAATAGCAACAGGCCGCTTGCATCAATTACCTTATCATTGGCCTTAGCGCTGATATCTGCAGCAATTTCAGCGATTCGATCACCAACAATTCTTACATCATTTAATGCGCGCTGCCCTTCATTAACAACGCAGGCGTGTTTGATTATGATAGCCATATGACTCCTTGCTTATTCAGCAACATTTGCAACTTATCGTAAAAAAATGCACTCCATGGCAAGATTGATTGCAGACTAAATTGTTACAATATAACATACCATAAAGTTTTTATTTGGACACTGTTATGAGTCAAAAAGATCAATTGGGTCGGGCTATTTAAGCTGTAAAGTTATAAGTGGCTTTCCGATCTTAGAGAATTTTAACGGCTTATCGCAGCCAATAATCACCTTATCGCAACGTATGAGGTCAATTGTAATAAGACACAGTATGCTGGGCTCATTGATCACATGGTGATACCTGCCTCATATAAGTGCTTTTTTAGCATCTTTTTGTAATCCGTTTTAACCGCTATGCAAATCAAGAGCTTATAAAACGTATGTGCAAGGTTATATCGACACAATTTAATTTTAAAAATGACAAGAGAAAAACTATGAAACACCTAATCGCAACCGCGATCAGTTCTGCGCTGTTACTTACAGCCTGTTCAGAACCGCAAACAACAACATCAACGCCTAAATCAGAGCAATCAGCCCCTGTTGCTGCAAATGAGCAAGCTAACCCACTGTTTGTGAAAAGCGTATTACAATACGAGACGCCTGATTTCAGTGCGATTAAAGATGAACATTTCATGCCGGCATTTAATAAAGGCATGTCTGAGCAAATGGCTGAAGTGCAAGCTATTATCAACAATCCAGCAAAGCCTGATTTTGCCAATACGATTGTTGCGCTCGAGAAAAGTGGTGAGCTATTAACACGCACGCGCAGTATTTTTTATAACTTAGCGGGTACGGATTCAAATCCGGCACGTCGTGAATTACAAAAAGAGTTAGCACCAAAACTAGCGGCTCATAGCGACAACATTTTCTTAAATAAAGCACTTTTTGAGAAAGTAGCGGCTATTCACAGCGAAGCTGACAGCCTTGCCTTAACTGCTGAAGAAAAGCGTTTATTAGACGTTTACTACAAACGTTTTGTGCGTGCTGGTGCAAAATTAAGTGCAGAGCAAAAACAACAAATTCGTGATATCAATACAAAGCACTCGAGCTTAACAACTCAGTTCTCACAAAACTTATTAGCGCTGACTAAAACAAATGTTGTTTTAGTGGATGACAAAGCAGAGCTTGAGGGCTTACCTGCAGGTCAAATTGAGCAGCTTGCCAATGCCGCTGCAGAAGCTGGCCATCCAGGCAAATACCTAATTAAGATCACAAACACCACGCGTCAGCCTATTCTGGCAACACTGAAAAACCGCGATTTACGTGAAAAAGTATGGCGTGCATCGGCTGAGCGTGCATTATCGGGCGAAAATAGTAACCGTGATATCGTGGCAGAACTTGCTCACTTACGTGCTCAAAAAGCGAAACTATTAGGTTACGACAGCTGGGCTGATTTTGGTTTAGAGTCGCAAATGGCGAAAAAACCACAAGCTGTATTTGATATGTTTGCAAGCATGATCCCTGCATTAATGCAGAACGTAAACGCAGAAGCGGCGGCTATTCAAGCTAAGATTGATGAGTCAGGTGAGCAATTCAAATTACAGCCATGGGATTGGTTATTCTACGCAGAGCAAGTGCGTAAAGATAAATATAACCTTGATGAAAATGCAGTGAAAGAATATTTCGAGTTCAACCGTGTTCTTGAAGACGGCGTATTCTTCACCATGAACCGTTTATACGGCATCACCTTTAAACCACGTAACGATATTCCGGTTTACCACCCTGATGTCAAAGCCTATGAGTTGTTTGATGAAAATGGTAAAAGCTTAGCCATTTTCTTTGCTGACTACTTCGCTCGTGAAGGTAAGCGTGGCGGTGCATGGATGAGCTCATTCGTTAAACAATCTGGCCTTAAAGAACAAAAGCCAGTTGTCGTAAACGTTATGAACATTCAAAAAGGCGCGAATGGCGAACCTACGCTTATCAGCTATGATGAAGCAACAACGATTTTCCACGAGCTAGGTCATGGCTTACACGGCATGTTCTCAAACGTGAAGTACCCGACTCTATCTGGCACCTCAGTATCACGTGACTTCGTTGAGTTCCCATCAACTTTTGAAGAAGATTGGGCAATGTACCCTGAAGTTATCGCTAACTATGCAAAACACCATAAAACTGGCGAGCCAATTCCTGATGAGCTACTGAAAAAAGTAATTCAATCACGTAGCTTCAACCAAGGTTTTGATACTCTAGAATACGTTGCAGCTGCATTACTTGATATGGAGTGGCATTCACTTTCTGCTGATGCACCATTACAAGACATTGAAAAGTTTGAGCAACAAGCGCTTGCAAAACATGGTGTTGATGTACCATTTGTACCACCTCGCTATAAATCAGCCTTCTTCTCGCACTCAATGGGCGGCGGTTACTCAGCGGGTTACTATGCTTACATGTGGAGTGAAATCTTAGCGGCAGACGCCTTTGCATATGTTCAAGAGCAAGGTGGTTTAACCCGCGAAATGGGTGAAAAATACCGTAAAGAAATTTTAGAAGTGGGTAACTCACGTGACTTAATGGAATCGTTCAAAGCATTCCGAGGTCAAGAGCCAGACACGTCAGCGTTATTAAAACGCCGCGGCCTTAAAGCAACGGTTCAATAGCTTACCTTAAGCTTTAAGCTTTAAGTTCTGAGCTCTAAGCTGTAAGTCAGAAATGTGGGGTTATCGAGTGTTGATAACCCCACAACAATAGCAAAGGAGCTGTCAGCCTTCAGCTATCAGCCGTCAGACGCGCGAAACACGTTTCACGCGGCGCTAGGTACTAGGCTCTAGGACGCGATATAAAATCGCTGCTACCTCGCATCTCGCATCTCGTACCTCGCATCTCGCATCTCGTACCTCGCATCTCGAAACTCGCTAACTTAAGCCATTCCCGGCTAAAGCCAGTCCTACGCGGGAAACATCAGGCGCTAGGTACTAGGCTCTAGGACGCGATGTAAAATCGCTGCTACCTCCTATNCCCTTTCCCCTTTCCCCTTTCCCCTTTCCCCTTGCTAACTTTCCCTCGCTAACTTTCCCTCGCTAACTTAAAAACAAAAAAGCCCTTGCAGCGAGCTGCAAGGGCTTTGTTATCACTATTTAAAAGTCTTATTTACGTTTACGGCGACGGCCGATAAGCGCTAGTGGTGCAAGTAGTAGTGTTAAGAAACCAAAGCTACCGTTGCTAGATTTAGTTACTTTCTTCTCTTCTACTGGCTCAGCTTCGTTAGTTACGGCAACAGTGAACTGCTCTGATACAGAGTCTGTACCATCGCTTACTGTTACTTCAAATACTAACTCGTCATCGCTTGAGATAGCACCTGGCGTGAAGCCTAGAGTTGCAGTGTCAGCACCTGTAAGTGTTGCTGTTGTGCCGCTTAGTTGCGTCCAGGTGTAGCTTAGCATGTCATCACTGTTACGGTCTGACGCTGTTGCCGTTAATGTGCCTGAAGCAGACTCAGAAACAGACGCATCACCCGATACAGACACTAATGGAAGTGCGTTATCACATGCTAATGCATCACCTGCAATTACATTTGAGAAGATTGGTGATGTTACATTGCTAACAGTTACGTTATCAATCCACCAGCCGAACTCACGTACTGCACTATCTGATGACATACGGAAACGTAATTTTGCACGGTTACCGTTTAGTTCAGTACCGAAACGAATTGTTTCGTAGTTACCGTAAGCACCGCTGCCATCCACATTGTTACCTGTGAAAGTATCGCGATCTTGTAGTGCTTGCGCGTCGTTTTCGATTAACGGGCCATCGTAACCAACATCAAATGTACCGCCCATTTCAGTAACATCAACCCAGTTACCGCCGTTTACGCTGATCTCTACAACACCACCATCCCATTCGTTTTCGATTAGGTAGAAGTGCCAGAATGAAACTTCAAAGTCACCCGCAAAACCGATATCAAACTCTCTTGACTCAACTGCAACATCAGACTGGAAGTCATTGTTGTTTAGGTACATTGTTTGCTCGCCAAGACCAAAGCCAAAGCTGTTAAAGAAGTTGATATTACCGCCCGTTGCCATGCTTTGTGTGCCAACTGCTAAGTCGTCACCTGTCATTACGTTTTCTTTCCAATCACGTAATGATGCACCTGCTACTTCCATATCGTCAGCAGTTTGTGAGCTCACTGGTGCTTTATCTTCAAAGTCCATGTTCACAAGGTAAGATACTGTATCGCTTGTAGCTTCAACAATTTCATCATCTGCAGACAGCTCTGGGAATGACACTTCAATTTCAAGTGTATCAGCAGTGCCTGCATCATTTAGTGTAAACGTGATAGGCGCGCTTGTTTGCGAAGCATACGGATTTGTATCGTCGAATGTGATTAAACCATCATTTTCGAATGTTACATCGTGACCGCTAACAACTGTTAACTGTGCTTGTGTACCCGTTAGTACTTCACTACCGGTGTTCATGATGCTAACAGTTAATGTACCTGTTTCGCCTTTATCTAGCACGTTATCGTTTGAACAATAACCTAATTCAGCACCGTTGTAGTTTGCATTCATTGCCACATCTTTGAATGTGAAGCTAGCAAGTTTCATTTTGTCTGATTCAACAACGCCTGTTAAATCTTCACTGAAACGCTCTGGCGCTTTAGCACCTAAGCCCATACCACGCTTAGCGAATGCACCTAAGATTAGTTTGTAATCTTCAGGGTCAACTGCGTACGCTGCAGCTAAGATAGCATCACGTGCTTCAGTATATAGCGGAGCAACAGGAGTTAGCTTGTAACCAGCAACTAAGTAGTTAGCCATGCGGTTTTGCGCATCTTCAAAGCCGTGCTCGTTAATAAGTGCTACATAGCTTTCCCAAAGCATAGTTGCCCAAATTTCACCTGCTGCGTGTGGTGAAGCAACACTTGTTGGTGCAATACCTACATCAGCACCTGCATCTTCGGTAATATGACGGAAAGACAGCGGGTTTACTTCCATATTTGTTGAATATGGAACACGACGAATACCATAGTAGAAATCTTCTACGAAAGTACCGCTACCGTATGCTTTTTGGAACTTGTCGTTACCTGCGATGTTGATGTCATCAGCTTTAGCAATAAACATAAGAGAGTGGAAATCACCCCAACCTTCGCCCATCGCACGGCCTTGGAAGTTGATAAGACCTGATGAGTTACCCACTAAACGGTTACTGATATAGTGACCCCATTCGTGAGCAATAATACCGTTATCTAGCGTACCGTCTTTTAACGTTGCTTTATTGAACATGTTCACAGTTACAGTGTCGCCTGCAGCGATACCATCGTAAAGTGCGTGGCCGTCAGCATAGTTCAGACCCATGTTAGGAATGATAACTGCATCGTCTTCACCGCCCATTGGCGCTGGTTCATCTGTATCAGGGTTGTTGTTTACAACGATAGCACCAATTGCACCCGCTTCTTGAGCGTGTAGTACTTTTGCTGTGAAGTTACAAGAACCACGATCGACTAGCGCAATTTTGCCAGCCAGTTCTGCTGCATTTGTTGCAGGTTCACAACCGTCTGTTACGCTACCAGAATCAACGTTATTACCATCAACTAAACGAACAACTTCGCCTGCGATATCAGCAAATTGCATTTGACCAAAGCCAGATACTTTTGATGATTCAAGAAGACCAATCGTTGCGTCAGATGTAACAACCACACCGTAATCAACGCCAACTTTTGCGTCTTTTGAGTTGTATAGATACATTTGCATGCGAGGGCTTGCACCGTCAGCAGGCGTAGACATGTTTGCGTTGTTTAAACCACTATTATCTTGCGCTTGCGCTTCGATTGGGTCGCCTTCTACACCACCACGACCGTAGTTAGATACCTGCGCAACATTTGATGTTTCATCAAAACCATGGTCATAGAAGAAATCGTGTAAGAAGTTGTTCATATAGAACAAGTTTACGATTGCAGCTTTACGGTTATCGTAGCTGTTTGCTACTTGATCAACTTGGTAAGGATAATCGAATGTGAAATCTGATGTAGTTTCAGCAGTGAAGTCACCTTCTGTGTAACCTTGAGGTGCAATTACATCAGCATAAGCAAATACGTTGTTACCTGATGTTGTTGTTGCATCGTCTGCAAGCCACGGATCCATCGTGCTTAATTTTTTGTAGTAAGACAGGCTTACAAGTGGCGCATCTAGGATTTCAGTTTCATCAACTTGATCTGGGCCATCAGCTGGGATCACATCGCCGTGTGGACCTTCCCACGGGTAACCATCTTCGTCAGCCCATACACGGTAGTTAAAGTCTGCCGCGTGTGCTTTTAAGTCTTTCTTGAAATAAACTTTGCTATTTTGCGCGCCGATAACGTAGCTGAAGTAATCGCTTTCTAAGCTGTTTTTATCAGCAACTTCTACTTCAACATAGTATGCAGATTGCAGCTCGCCCGCTACTTCAAAGAACACTTTCTTAGCACGAGGCTGACCTAATACAACTTTGTCACCGTTTTGGTTAGACACAGTGTATTTAACATAGTCACCTTGTTCTGTTGACTTAGTTAGTGACACGTCGATATCAGCAAGTTCTTTAATTGCACGTTTAATGCTTTGCTCTGCACCTACAAATTCAGCAAGCGGTGCGAACGACTGCGTTGCATTTGAACTTGTGTTAGCAAAATAGCCAGAACCTGCAACTAGGTTATATTCTTTGTCCATGATCAGGTTGTATTCACGGTTGAATACTTCAATGTCATGTACTTTTTGCTTATATTTAGCTGTGATTGAACCAAGCTTTTGCTCAGATAAATCCGTTAATACTGCGTTTGAGACGCCTTTTTTAGCAGTGCTAACACCCGTTAAGGCATTTAAATAAAAATCTGCAGCATAGGCATTGCGTTGCTCAGGAAGCACCATCGCCATATCAGGTTTAGCTTGACCAACTGCATTCCATAAGAACGTAGCTTTACCTAACTGCTCATCGAAAATTGATTTGTGACCCGATACAGTTCTGCGCTCAGCTAATGCACGTTGCTGAGATACTTGAGGGTTGAATTGCACTTGAGAGCTAACGCTTGAGGCATTATAGAAGCGAGTTTGTTCACTAGCTTGCACTTGAGATGATGCCAAGATAGCCGTTACCATAGTAGCAACAGCTGTTACTTTGAATTGAGACATTCCTTACGTTCCCTATTGTTATATTTTTATTTTCGGTTAACAATCATAACCAAGTCCAATGTACCCAATACAGCAATTAAAAAATAGAATTAATTGTAAACAAAAGTAACAGACAAACAGGATTAAAATGAAGCAAACAATTAAGATACAAGCACTTACACTAGCATTGGTACTAGTATCAGGCTGTCAAAAAAATGAAATAAGCGAGCAAGATACAGTACAACAGCCAACAACCAGTTCACAAAAAGAACAAATTTCAATTAAAGATGTTAAAAAAGCAGTCGAAATCAACAAACAAAAATCGACGAATGCTTTTAGTAATAATGGTGAAAAAATTACCTTTGATGCACCTACTTTAACCAAAGGCACAGAAGTCTTTAATCACGCAATGCAAGAGCGCGGCATCGCCACTGGGGCAATTTACTTAACGCTAAAAGAAAACAGCTTACCAGTAGAGCTTAGCAGCCAATATACGCTGAAAAAAATGACCAACAAAAGCTATCGCTACCTTGCTGAAAAAGACACTGATTTATTAAAAGTACAAAACGCTTTTAAACAAAATACCAACGTCGATGTTGTTGAAATTAAAGTTGATTATTCACCGATAAAAGAGGTGATGTAGATTGGGTAGAGCGCAGCGAAACCCAACGTAAAGAAGCTGTCAGCCTGTAGCAGGAGCTGTCAGCCTTCAGCTATCAGCCGTCAGACGCGCGAAACAAGTTTCACGCCTACTTGTAGCAGCGGGTTTATCCCGCGTCTTCAGGTTCTGGGGGCTAGGCCCTAGGTTCTAGGACGCGATGTAAAATCGCTGCTACCTCGCTAACTTTACTCTCGCTAACTTTACTCTTTCCCCTTGTAACTCGCTAACTTACTACTCCACCACAAAATCAAAATAGGTGGCGGGGTATGCTTGCGGTTGGTAGGTAAAATGCCACCATTCCATTGAATAAGGGGCGAAACCGGCCTCTGTCATCAGGCTTTTAAGTTTATATCGATTGGCTTTTTGCTCTGCACTAATGCGCGGGTCGTCGGTGTTAGAAAGAGTGTCGAACATATCAAACGGTGAGCCCATATCGAGCTCTTTGCCTTTTGCATCAACTAACGTTAAATCAATCGTTGAGCCACGGCTGTGACCCGACTTAGCGGCGATGTAATCACCAAGCAGCTTGTCTTTGCCTAAGTTTGGATAAAACTCAGCTTTGGTGCGGGTATCTTCTAAATCGTTAACCCAACGCACAAAGTGATCAACGGCGCGCTGCGGGCGATAACAATCAAATATTTTTAAGCTCAAACCTTGGGTTTGCGCTGCTACTTGCACATTTTTAAGAGCCGCAGCAGCAGTGCTATGCAATAAACATTTAGGTGCGTTGTAACCATCAACTGGTTTGCCAACAAAGTTGTGATGACCAAAATAACGGATATCTAACACAGCATTCGGTAGCAAAGCACCTACATCCACAAATTCGCTACGTTTATCATCGCTTGGGTTGGCATAAGCAGTACTTGCACTCATAAGCGCAATACCTAACAAAGAAGTGGATTTAGTTAAACGAGCCAACAAAGTGAATGCCATTTTGATTTTCCATAAATAACTTAATAGCATCCACTATTGCACATTAAATAACTTATTCCAAGATTGAAGGCTCAGAAACTGGAGCAAGGTCTTGGCTGTATGTGGCATCGACAACTGAGCGGTTACGACCGGTTTTTTTAGCTTGATATAAAGCTTGGTCAGCAAGCTTAAATACTTCATCAATGCTTAATTGCTCAATTGGCCAGCCCGAAATACCAATTGATACATTAATGCAGCCAACCGGGTCAATGTAGCTTTCTGACACCCGCATACGCAAACGCTCAGCCAGCTGATACGCACGTTTTGCTTCCACTCTTGGCATAATCACAATGAATTCTTCACCACCAGTACGAGCAACCACATCACTATCACGAGTAACATCTAACAAAATTTTAGCTAACGACTGTAGAACCACATCACCAATGTCATGACCGAACTCGTCGTTAACCCGTTTAAAGTGATCGATGTCGATAGCCAATACAGCAAAAGGGCAACGTTGAGCTATCAAATGGCTAATTTGCATATCGAGGCTACGGCGATTATGCAGGCAAGTGAGGGGATCAGTTTGCGCTTCTTGGCGCAATAGCCCTATTTTACTTTGTAATAGCCCGACCCCTTTTAACATGGCTTTTCTGAGCTCATTACTTTCAAAGTACCATGAGCGAATTTGTGTCAGCTCAAGTGACGTTGAAGGGCGATCTAACGTATTTGCAGTTTCGGCTAACTGCCTTAAAGGCTGAGCAATTAAACGTGCTAACACCCAAATCAATATAAATGTGAGTACACCTATTGGGGCGGTTTTGATAAACACTTGCCACATTAAATTATCAAGCGGTGCAAGCGTGCTTTCTAGAGGGCGCTGAGTGACGACTCCCCATGGAGCAACTGTCATAGGAGCGTAGCCTGCAAGCATCTCAACGCCTTTGCTGTTGGTAACAAGCTGGGTGCCGGCGTTTCCTTTTAGTACTTCTTCAATTACTTGGTTATCAAACACTTGCTCACCAATACGGCTTTTATCTGGGTGATAGAGTAAGCGATGGTTTTCATCAACCACATACAGATAAGAGCCATCTTGATAATAATGAACTTGCAGCAATTCATTTAAAATACTGGCACGTTTTAAGTACAAAGTGCCGCCAATATAACCAATGAAGTTACTTTGTTTATCGAATAAAGGCTGCGATATAAAGATCAGTAAATTGCCCGCCATCGAGATATAAGGTTCGCTGATCATTGGAGTACGATACGACAAAGCGGCTTTAGTGCCAAAGCTATCTACTTTACGGTTTTGTAGCTTCAATGACTTTGGTGATACCCCTAAAATATCGCCCTGCGCATTAACAATAATGGTCGAATTAAAACTATTGGTTTGTAGCCTTAGGCGGTCTGCCTCAGAATTAATTAAGCCTTGATTATTAAAATCGTCTTCTAGAATTTTACCTACATAGGCAAGCTGTTGCTGAGCAGTCAGTAAAAAGTTATCGGTCGCCGACACCAACTTAGCGGCGTATGCTTTATGGTTATTTAGGGTTTTATCTATTAGTTGTTGCTTCTGAACTTGATAGCTCGAGTAATAACTATTTAGAAAGGTAATAAGCGTTGTAGAAAACGCTAACACTAAAATTAAGCGGCGTAGGTTTAAACCATGGCTAAGACTATTAAGCACGATATTTCTCACATACAGGCCCAAAGTCCATATCGGGTACATCTAATACCTTTATACTAGCAAGATGTTCTATGTACCTCTATAGAACTTTTGTCATAATTTGATTTAGCGCAAACAAATGAGTGCAATTACTCTAATTAATTAAAGTAACTCTGTTTAAAACTTCAGCTACCAAGCGCTCGTTGAATATGAACAACATCAAAGTCACTTACCAACAACCTTCGCGGTTTAACATATTGAATTTAATGAACTATAAACTTAAGACAGTTAAAAGAACGGCTAATACGTACGATTTATATTGTTCGAAAAGCAGCTTGCTTTGATGTAATAATTTATTACACTATAAAAACAAAATAACAATAAAGTTTTCCTATGCGTCACCACTGTGCTGAAATCATCAATAAACTCCCTTCACATCGCCTCATGGCGTTAGATGTAATGCGGGGCTTGACTATTACCGCCATGATATTAGTGAATAACCCAGGTAGTTGGGGAGCGATGTATTGGCCCTTGAAACATGCACAGTGGCATGGTTGGACGCCCACCGACTTAATTTTTCCGTTTTTTATTTTTATTGTCGGCATGTCTATCACGCTTTCAGTAAATAGCTTGCGTGCTAAAAGGGTCAGTGATCAGAAAATACTAAAAGCGGGGGTTATTCGCACCATTAAACTCATTGCCCTCGGTTGGTTTTTAGCCTTGTTTTATTACAACTTTCGAGACCCTTCTTTTAGCTGGCTTGATGACAAGTTATTGCAGTTGCGTGTGTTGGGCGTGCTGCAACGTATCGGTTTGGTGTATTTAGTTGCTCTGTGTTGTTATCTCTATTTATCGCCTAAGAAAATAGCCATTACTTGCATCGCTCTTTTATTATTTTATGGCGCCGCCATGCTTTATATTCCGTATACCTTGCCAAACGGCGAGGTAGTCAGTGGCTTATGGTTACATGGCAATAACTTAAGTGCCTTCATAGACAATGCCGTACTTGGTAGCCATCACCTGTATTATGCCAATGCTAAGCCACTGCCATTTGACCCTGAAGGGCTATTCTCAACACTGCCTGCCATTGCAAGTGCGCTTAGCGGCATGTTGACTGCGGTTTATTTAACTAAGCAACCCGACCTTAATAAACAAGCCCGTACACTTATCTTACTGGGCACATTTGCCGTTATTGCCAGCTATGCGATTGCACCAATAACGCCTATCAATAAAGCGTTATGGACGCCGAGCTATGTGCTACTAAGTTCAGGGCTTGCAGCGATTTTCTATGCTCTGTGCAGTGCTATTTTAGATATTTATAAGCTGCGTAGCTGGAGCGCTCCGTTTATTGTATTTGGTGCGAATGCGATATTATTTTTTATGTTTGCAGGCGTGTTTGCACGGCTACTAATTATGATCCCGCTTGGCGATAGCAGTTTAAAAGGCAGTATTTATGGCCTAATACAATTAGTGATCAGCAATGATCACCTCGCTTCTTTTAGCTTTTCACTGCTGTTTTTAGTGGTGTCTTATGGTGTGATGTACAGCTGCTACCGGAAAGGCATTTTTTGGAAAGTGTAGGCTTTGAAATAGATGAGCCAGTAACTGGCTCATCAAATTAGCAATTAAGCTCTGTTATATTGCATGGCTTTGTTTATCGAGCAGATACAAAATTGATTGATAACTAATGCCACTGTGTTCAGTTAAACCAATTTCGCAACTGCGGCTATTAGACACGCCGCGATTACAGTTTTTTGGTACTTGTTGTTTAAGGGTTTTTAACGCGTTGCTATTGAGTTCTGGTAAGTTAAAGCCCTTATCACCGGCAAAACCACAGCACTCAATATCAGCTGGAATAATCACCTCATTACTACATGCCTTGGCAAGTGATACTAGGCTTTGCTCTTTACCTAATCGCTTAGAACTACAAGTAACATGGAGCATCACAGGCTCATTCACGGGGCTTACCTGCAAATTAGGCAGTAAATGCAGAGCTGCAAAATCAGCACTTTCATAAATTTTGAGTGCCGTATTTTGCGCGGCATTAAGAGTAGTAAGTGCACAGGGGCTGGCATCAAAAACAATGGGGTATTGGCCATTATTTGAAAGCGCCTCGAGCTCGGTAAGTAACTGCTCACTTTTATTTTTAGACTCTTTATTAAAGCCTTTGCTAGCAAATGGCATACCGCAACAAAGTGAATCTGCCTGTTTAGGAAGTAGCACTTCATAGCCAGCTTTGGCAGCGAGTGAATAAATAACATCTAACAGTGGGCGCTTATCATCGGCAAGTTTATCAGCCGCAAAAATCCGGCTTGCGCAGCTTGGCATATACACCAACTTTTTCGCTTGTTGGGGTTGTTGAAGCTTTCTATTAATTGGTTGCTCAGCTCTTGGCCATGCCGAGTAATACAGTGGTGTACCAAGCAACTTATTAGCAGGTTTACTCAGGCTTCTTAGGTTACTGCTGCCGATTGCTTTTTCGAGCACCTGCATCACGGTTAAACCAAACCGTGCACCCGTAGCAACAACCGCAAAATGCTTGCTAGCAAAGCGTGATAATGACCGCGCAACCTTGCTTGATGAGGCTTGCTTTGCTCTGAGCGATTTTATAAATTCGCCCGTGTTAATCCCCACCGGGCATTTAAGACCGCAAAGACCCGTTGCCGCGCACGTATCAATTCCAAGGTATTTAAAGTCGGCCTCGATAACACTGAGCTTTTGATTTAACTTCTGTTTGCTTGCTACATCATCGGTTGTTAGCAATTGATTGTGTAGCTCTGTGCGGTGTCGCCATAAAGTAATACGCTGCCTCGGTGTTAAGCTAAGTCCTTTTGATGGGCAAACAACTTCGCAAAAGCCACATTCAATACAAGTATCGATAATATCATCACTTTTTGGCATGACTTTTAAATGCTGAGTGTGAGCATTTTTGTCGTGATTAATAATAACCCCAGGGTTAAGAATATTTTGTTTATCGAATAAAGCTTTAAGCGCAACCATCACCGCAAAGCCGTCGTCTCCCCATTCGGTGGCAACAAACGGCGCCATGTTACGCCCTGTACCATGCTCAGCTTTTAATGACCCTTTTAGTTCAACCGCCACTAAGTTCGCCACATCAGCCATAAATTGCTCGTATCGGCTTACTTGCTCTGGTGTATCAAAAGCTTGGGTGAATACAAAGTGTAAATTTCCGGCAAGGGCATGGCCAAAAATAATGGCTTCATCATAAGCATATTTAATAAATAATTGATGCAGCGCATTCACGCCCTCAGCTAATTTATCAAGAGCAAAGGCAACATCCTCAATTATCACAGTAGTGCCAGTTTCGCGCACTGCGCCAACCGCAGGAAACGTACCTTTACGGATATTCCAAAGTGCCGCATTACGGGCGCTGTCTGCTGAAAACTCAATCGCTGCCAGTTGACTTTGCTTAAACTCGGCAAGAAGTTGCTCAGTGCTCTTTGTGAGCGCATCGAGAGCCTGTGCATTTTCAGCTCTTAACTCAATTAGCAGTGCCGCTGATTGCTCAGGGTAGCTGGCCACTTCTTTTGGCATGATGGCATGCTCGGACACCGACATCAGAGCACGTTTATCTAGTAGCTCAACAGCAGCAACATCAAGCTCACTCAGCCTTTGTACCAACTCACACACCTTGCTGATATCGTCAAAAATAAAGAAACCTGTGTGTTTGTACTTATGCTCAACCACAGTGTGGTAGGTGATATCGGCGATAAAAGCTAACGTACCTTCAGAGCCAATAATGAGGTGCTTAATGATTTCGATTGGATCAGAAAAATCCAGCAGCGCGTTTAGACCATAGCCTGTGGTATTTTTTAAACGATATTTATGGGCGATGCGCTCACTCAAATCAGGGTTTTGCTTTATGCTATCAACTAGGCTCATTAGCTCATCAACCCAAGGGCTATGGCTTTGCAAAAAGGCATTACAGCTTTGGCTATCAGCCGTATTAAGCACTGTGCCATCGGCAAAAATGAGGGTCATATCTTTTACTGTGTGGTAGCTGTTTTGCGCCACTCCACAACACATGCCTGATGAATTATTTGCCGCCATCCCCGCTATTTTGCAGCTATTAATTGAAGCGGGATCTGGGCCAATCTTTTTACCAAACGGGGCTAATACTTGATTTACTCGAGCACCAATGATCGCCGGTTGTAAGCGTATTGCCTCAGCGTCATCAAGGATTTCAAACTTGCTCCAACTATCGCAAAGTAAAACCAATACAGAGTCGGTAATTGCTTGCCCAGATAAACTCGTTCCGGCGGCGCGAAATGTGATGGGTACCTGTTGCTCGTTGGCAGCAATGATCACTTGTCGTGCTTGATTTTGATTGCTCACTAATACAATTAACTCAGGGATTAATCGATAAAAGCTGGCGTCTGTTCCGTACGCATAACGGCGCGAGTAATCTTCTATTAATGCTGACTCTGGTAAAAAAGGTTTAATTTGCTGTTTAAATGCGTGTAATCGAGTTAAAGCCATCTCGCCCCCAGGCTTGTCATATTTACGCTGATGATTATGGAATATATTATTACTTTAAATTGTACTAAAAAGCGACCCATTAAATTGATAAATTATCAACTTGCCACGCTTTTCATAAGTATAAAGGTTTGGTTATCTAAGCCTATTAGCCCTATTTGGTGATCTAACTTAGCTTTTTGCAGTCGGACTCAAAAACCGCTAGGGTAGCAAAAAAATACTGTATTTATATTTAAAAACCCATTAATATCAAGAATAATTTATTCTAAAAACTAAATAAGCGTTTTGCTTTGGAGCTTGCTGTGTTAAATAAGTTTGCACTATCGTCACTGGTTATCGGATTAGGATGTTTCATGCCATTACAATCATCATTTGCTGAGTCTGCATTAACTTTAAAACAACAGTTAGGGCAAAAGCTCATGCTTGACCTACGTTATTACTGCGAGCAAGACCCAGGTGAGCAAAAATGCCGTAAACCGGTGACAGAGCTGCCGGCCGATTTGGCGAATATCATCACTAAACATAATATTGGTGGGGTGATTTTATTTGCAGAAAATATCGATACCGTGCCGCAAGTGATCAAACTTAATAATGACCTACAAAAAGCCGCTGCTAAGTCAGAGTTAGGCTTACCGCTGTTTATTTCGATAGACCAAGAAGGTGGCCGAGTTGCCCGTATTCCTCGTGATGTAGGTACGTCGTTTACCGGTAACATGTCGATTGGCGCGACCTATAAAGAACATGGTACCCACTTCGCAACTGAATCTGCACGCATCATTGCCGACGAGCTATTGGCACTGGGTGTTAATGTTAACTATGCACCCACGGTCGATGTAAACATGAACCCAGATAACCCAGTTATTAACGTGCGCTCTTACGGTGAAGATCCGCAATTGGTTGCAAAACTAGGTGGTGCCCAAGTGGCAGGGTTTGAAAACAACGGCGTTATTTCATCATTGAAGCACTTTCCGGGGCATGGTGATACGAACGTAGATAGCCACACTGGCCTGCCAAAAGTAATGCATGATAAAGAAACCATTTGGCAGCAAGATCTCCCCCCTTTTAAAGAAATTATTAAAAACCAACAACCGGGTATGATCATGACTGCACATATTCAATACCCTGCCCTAGACGACAGCACGTTTGTCAGTAAAGAAGGCAAAACCATGATCAAACCTGCAACGATGTCGCGCAAAATCATCACCGACTTATTACGTGATGAACTTGGTTATCAAGGTGTGGTGATCACAGATGCCCTCGATATGGCGGGGATCAGCCACTTTTTTGAACCAATCGAAGCGGTAGTAAATACCTTTGCAGCGGGTGTTGATATTGCCCTGATGCCAATCGAAATCAGAAGCCCTAAAGACTTAGCAGTACTTGAAGCCCTGATTGAGCGATTAGAGCAAGAAGTACAACGTGGCACGTTAAATGCCAACGAAATGAGTGCTTCTGCAACACGTATTTTAAAACTTAAAGAAAAGTTTAAACTTACCTCTTCACTTGATGACGAAGCAGCCATCAAAAAAGCGCAGCTTCTACTGGGTGATCAAAGCCATAGAAAAGTAGAAGCTGAATTAGCATTAGCTGCTATCACCGAAGTGAAAAACGAGAAAAACACCCTACCGCTTAGCATTAAATCGGGCAGCAAAGTGCATATTATTATGCCAGACACCCGCAAATGCTATGCTCTGCAGCAGGCGTTAATTGATAACACCGATAAGCTAATCAGCTTTAGCTGTACGAGTTTGCAAGGTTATGAGCCGCTTGCAACATTAAAAGAAATTAACGAAGCAGATATAATTATTGCCGCAAATGCGTCACCAAAACAAAGTGCTGTTGAAGTCGGCGGGATGGATGATTTAGCTGATAACCCTGAGTTTGCAATTGCTAAAGCAGATCAATCAGCGGCATTAGAGTCATTGTTAAAACAAGCAAAATTAGCCCATAAAAAGACCGTATTTGTCAGCTTACGAGCCCCTTACGATATTGCCCAATTTGGAAAATTTGGCGATGCTGTACTTGCCACCTATGCTTACAATATAGATGTAGATACAGATGAAAAGATTGCTGGCCCTGCTTTTACAGCGCTGGCAAACGTTTTACTAGGGAAAGCCCCTGCTAAAGGGCAGCTGCCCGTTACTATTAATGACCTGAACTGAGTGTTATTGTAGCAACAATGGGCAAGTGTTAATTTCAAGGAGAGTCACATGCAAAAAAATGCATCTTTAACCACTCCAGCGGCTATTCGTAAAATGGTACGCGAGGGTGACTACACTGGCAATACATCGGGCTTTGCACCGGGCTTTGTGCAAGCTAATTTAGTGATTTTACCTAAACAATACGCGTTTGATTTTTTGCAGTTTAGCCAAGCAAACCCGAAAGCTTGCCCAATCATTGCAACTAGCCGTATACCGGGCGTTACCGATATGCCAACTGTTGGTGAAGACATTGATATTCGTAGCGACTTACCCCGTTACCGCGTCTTTAAACATGGCCAAATGGTTGAAGAAGTGACCGATATTTCTAATCACTGGCGCGACGATTTAGTCACCTTTTTAATTGGTTGCTCGTTCTCATTTGAAGAAGCGCTGATTGCCGCTGGTCTTGAGATCCGAAACATCAGCGAGCAAAAAAATGTGCCTATGTATGTGACCAATATGGCTTGCCAAAGTGCAGGGATTTTTCACGCCAATATGGTTGTAAGCATGCGCCCAATGAAACCTGCCGATGCCATTCGCGCGATCCAAATTTGCAGCCGTTTTCCAAGTGTACATGGTGCGCCAGTGCATTTTGGCGACCCTGCAGCAATTGGCATTAAAGATATCAACAAACCTGAGTTTGGTGATGCGGTAACCATTAAAGAAGGCGAAGTACCAGTATTTTGGGCCTGTGGTGTTACTCCACAAGTTGCGATTGCCAACGCGGCACCTGATTTTTGTATCACGCATAGCCCAGGGCATATGCTGATCACCGATATTCCAAATAGTAAAATGGCAGCGTTATAAATGACGATGAAACTCAACTGTGACCTTGGCGAAAGCTTTGGCATGTGGAAAATGGGCTTAGACGAGCAAGTTATGCCACATATTGATATGGCAAATATTGCTTGTGGCTTTCATGCTGGCGATGCCGATGTGATGGCAAACACCCTAGCCCTCGCCAAGCAGCATAAAGTAATGGTTGGCGCGCACCCAAGTTACCCTGATAAGCAAGGCTTTGGTCGCCGCTCAATGGCTATGAGCGAAAAAGAGCTGACCAATTGCCTGCATTATCAAATTGCTGCAATTGATGGTATGGCTGCAGTACATGGTTTAACGCTTGAATACGTTAAGCCACATGGTGCATTGTATAACGATATGATGAGTGACGAGCAAACGCTGAATATCGTTATGCGTGCAGTTGCAAGTTATGCAAAGCCATTAAAATTAATGATTTTAGCTACCAACCAAGCAGCCAAACACAAAGTACAAGCAAACGATCTTCAACTAGAACTCATTTTAGAAGCATTTGCCGACCGTCAATACACAGACGAAGGTAAGCTTGTTGCACGTTCTTTAGCGGGCAGCGTACACGACAAAGCGGCACTAATGGCGCAAGTTAAACAGTTAGTTGCACATGGCACAGTCACTACACGAAGTGGTGAGCAGCTGGCACTTAATGCCGATAGCCTGTGTGTACATGGCGATAATGAAGCGGGTATTGCGCTCATTCAAGAGATCAAAGCACTATGTCAGCAAGCCTAAGCGACGCTGCGCTCAGCCAACAAATTGAAACCATGATGGTTGAACAAAACCCGCGTGGAATGCAGCATTTATACGCAAAACAACTTACGGGTACATATTTACGCGCAGCAAAACACCTTCATCAAGCACAAGGTACTGTGTTGATAGGTACGGGCTTTGCGGTTAACAATACTTTCGAAACCGACGGCCCAGTTGGTGCAATTGCACTTTACAAGGTACTCGAAAGACTTGATAAACAGCCCATTTTGGTTACTGGCAACCCCCTTTACAGTGCCTTGAAAAATGACTTTAACTGTTTTGAGCTGCCAATTAATAGCATTGATAATGCGCACTCTTTTAGCATTAAAGCCCTTGAGCAGCTAAAACCTGATTGTGTTTTATCAATAGAACGCCCGGGGCTTAACGAGCATCAGCGTTATTATAATATGCGCGGTATTGATATTTCGGAGCATTGCGGCTGCTTTGATTTTTTTGTAACAGAAGCACCTTGCCCCACCATAGCGATTGGTGATGGCGGTAACGAAATAGGCATGGGTAACCTTGCACAGCATATGCAAGCGCTAAACATCACTCCTTGTTTAACTCCTTGCGATGAGCTGTTACTCGCCGATGTATCTAACTGGGCAGCATACGGACTTATTGCCTTTTTAAGTCGCTGGCATAACAGCGATTTGCTGGCTGATATTGAGCCACTCAACATTTTGCATTACCTAAGTGAGCGCGGTAGTGTCGATGGCGTCACCCATAAAAATGAGCTCACCGAAGACGGCCTGCATGCAATACATGGTCAACAATTAATAACTCGGCTTCGCCAACTTGGCGGCTTTACGACAGAGAATGAGGTTTAACAATGGGCACGGTATACCTAAACGGTGAATACCTTGGCGCTGATGAAGCAAAGATTTCACCAATGGATCGCGGCTTCTTATTTGGCGATGGCATCTACGAAGTGATCCCATCATACCAAGGCAAAATGCTTGGCTTTGACGCACATATTGAACGTATGAATAACGGTTTAAACGAGCTTGAAATTAAGCTCGATTACAGTGCCGATACGTGGCGTAAAATCTGTAATGATTTATGCGAAAAAAACCAAGGTGATAACCTAGGGATATATTTACACGTGAGCCGCGGCGCTGATACTAAACGTGCCCACGGTTACCCAACTAATATTACCCCGACCGTATTTGCGTTTGCGTTTGAAATTCCAGCAGAGCCAAAAAGCGACATAGATAGCGCAACAACTTACACCGTATCGCTTGAACAAGACCGTCGCTGGCAACGTTGCCATATTAAATCAACGGCACTGCTTGGCAACGTTATCCATTACCAGCACGGTGCAGCAGCGGGTAACAAAGAAACCATTTTATTTAACCGCTTAGGAGAAATTACCGAAGCCAGTTCAAGTAATGTGTTTATTGTAAAAGAGGGTGTGATCAGCACGCCTCCACTTGATAACCAAATTTTACCGGGGATCACCCGCTGGTTAATCCTCAATATTCTTCACAGTTACAGTGACTTTAACGTGCAAGAACGCATTATTAGTAAAGAAGAATTACTTGATGCCGACGAAGTATGGATCACCAGCGCCACTAAAGAAGTTGGGCCAGTTGTAAAAGTAAATGGCAAGTTAGTTGGCGATGGCAAACCTGGTGCAGTATGGCAACAAGTACAAAGCTTGTTTACCAAGCATAAGTTTGATTACTAATTTAATTGCAGTTTAAAACAAACGCCTACTTAAAGTAGGCGTTTGTTTTCGCTGTTATTTAGTGCTTATTTTATCAAATGGCCAAGCCTGTAATAGGCCATCACTGGTTTCTGAATATAGCTGCTTACCATCGTACGCCACACTCAGAACCGACGTTCGCTGCCGCTGTTGTTTAGCTTCGTATTCTGCGATTAGTTCACCATCTGCAACGCGATATAAACGCATCTTCATTTTTGGTGAGCCCGTTAATAGCCATTTATCTTGATTAATAAATTGCGATGCAGTGAATTCAATAAAGTTAGAGTATGAGGCCACTTCTGATAGCTCTTTTTGATTGGCTAAATCAAAGAATACACGATCATCAACCGAATCAATTGCAAAGCCCAAGCTTGCTGTTTTATTTAAAGTAACGTGATTCACTCTGGTCGCTAAACGCTCTTCAAAACGAGTGCTGCCATCGCTCGTTGACCAAAGCTTTACGTACTTGTCGCTTGAACCAGTAAACGCCCACTGACCATCAGCCGATAACGCCACGCTATTAATATCTAAACGATGAATATCAAAACGCTTAGTATCGCCTGTGCGGGTATTTATTACCTCAGCCTTGCCGCTACGATAAGCAATAACCAACGTATCGCCTACGGCTGAAATAGCGATGTCTCTAGCGATTTCTTGCCCGGTAAGCCAAGTACCAATACTACGCCCAGTGCGAGTATCGTATAAAGTCACCGATAATCGATTTGAAATGAAAAAACGAGATTTGTTAGCGCTAAAGCCTGCAAGCTCAACATGTTCAGCGCCCTGCCCTGTTATACAATCGTATAGACGCGCTTTTAACTGATTATCCCAAACGCACACCTCAGATTGGGTTGCCACTAACGCGTGACTCGCATCTTCGGTTAGCGCCGTAGCACTTAGTAGCTCATTGCCATGGGCAAATTCACTACTAGCAGGGGCAGTAAACACCTCACCTCCACCACAGCCCACAAGGCTTAGTGCAAATACACAGCACAGAGGTTTAAACAGTTTCGACGTCATGATCATTCTCAATTTTTATAATTATTTTTGTATTGGAGCAGTGTAATGAAAATAAGCGGAAGTTGGTAGAGAATCTAGCTGTCAGCTTTCAGCCGTCGGCCATCAGGTTGAGATGCGAGGTGCGAGATGCGAGGAGAGAAGTAGGAGGTGCTTTAGCGCCGAATTTGCAAAAGGTGCGTACGAGTTAAAAAACTAGACGTGAAATTTATTTCGCGTGAAGCGCTGGCAGTTGCGCTATGCAGCGGCGCGCCATGCGAGCATGGCGCCTACTCAAAACGATTATTGGTCTGTTCTGCTCACGATTTCGTAGCCTTCAGCTTCATAATCATTGATGCATTTTTGAAATTTATTTTGAAGTTTTATTTCATCAAAAAAGCCTAGTGAGTATGCATCACACTTTACTTTCATATGTTCACTGTTTTCCAAAACCGCATTTAGTTTGAGCTCAGCAAAACCAAATTTATAGGCTAATTCTGTGAACTGTGAATACAGAACCAAAAGCAGTACAGCAAGAAGGGTAAGCGTTAGCGTATTTTTCATTTTTATTTCCTTTAAAAGTGTTGGTAAAAGACTGGAGCAATTATCGAACCAACAATATAACCTCATATAAATCAATACAATAAAGTATTCACGCAAAAGCATAGTTGATATTTCCACCAATAAATAGTGAAAAAGACAACTATTTCCTAAAATAAATACAACTTTGGAGTGATGAGTGTTTTTTAGGTGCGAGGGCCGAGATGCGAAGTACGAGATTCGAGGTGCGAAATGCGAGGGACGAGATACGAAGTACGAGATTCGAGGTGCGAAATGCGAGGAGCAAGGAACGAAGTGCGAGGAAGGAGGTGCTTTAGCGCCGAACAACAGCTGCCTCATCACTGCTTACGATAACCCCACAATTTTTGTAGGCGTGAAATTTATTTCGCGCGAAGAGCCGGTAGTTATGCGATGTTACTGGCATGCCATGTAAGCGTAGCGCAAAGTAAAGTTAAGAGTTACGCGGCATAAAGCTACATAAGCTAGACCCTGTTTCCGAGAGCCTAGCGCCTGTTAACTTTACTCTTTCTAACTTTCCCCTTGCTAACTTTCTTTACCCATGCGTAAAACAAAACACATTAAGTTTGTTACCGTCTAAGTCTCTAAAGTATCCCGCATAAAAGCCGGGCATTTCACGTGGACCGGGGGCGCCTTCGTCTGTGCCACCTAATTCTATGGCTTTTTTATAAAAGGCGTCTACTTGAGCTGGGGTTTCGACTGCCAGAGCAATCATGGTGCCGTTACCTACAGTGGCTTTTTCATCGTTATAAGGTTTGGTAACCGCAAAACCGGGCTTATCTTGGCCTGTGCTCCATGCGACAAAGCGGTCAGTTTCTAAAAAGCGCTCGGCGTTTAGAGTAGCGAACAATTCATCGTAATACTTTACTGCTTTAGCTAGGTTGTTAGTGCCTAACATGATGTAACCTATCATTGTGTGCTCCTTACGTTTAAAAGTGTCTGTACTCAACATAAAAGGGAAATGACCATCTGTCTATTGATTTCTCCATTCATCGCAATGGACTATATTTCTGATGGTTGTTACTTTATAACAGGTCAACACGCCCTAATTTCTGCTCACTAACAAGGAAATATAATGAAGTTTAAAACGTCTTTAGCACTGCTTGCAGCAGCCAGCTTTTACAGCCATGCAGGAGCTAGCAATACCTTTCAACTTGAAAATGTTTTTGATCTTGAATACGCCAACCAAATAGAAATGACAAAAAATGGCGATACAATTTACTTTGTGCGTAATCGCATGGATATCAAAAGCGACCGTAAAGTCAGTAATATTTGGTCAGTAAACCCAGATGGTAAAACCATGCTACCGCTAACGTCTGGCGTGCATATGGATTACTCTCCGGTGTTGTCACCCGATGAAACTCGTTTAGCGTTTATTTCTACCCGAGATGGTAGCAGCCAAATCTATGTAAAATGGTTAAAAACCGGTAACGTAGCAAAAATTAGTAACCTTACGCAAAGCCCTGGCGGATTAACTTGGACACCAGATGGCAAACAATTGGTGTTTAGCCAGTTTGTGCCAGCAAAATCAGCAAGCCCAGTGTCTTTACCGGGTAAGCCAGAAGGCGCTAAGTGGGCAGAGCCAGCTAAATATATTGACGATACCTATTATCGTGCCGATGGCGGTGGCTACTCTGAAAAAGGCTATCATCACTTTTTTATCATCAGTGCAACGGGCGGCAATGCACGTCAATTAAGCGCTGGTGATTTTGATCATGGTGGTGCTATTAGCTTTAACGAACAAGGCGATGCGTTTTATTTCTCGGCTAATCGTCATGAAGACAATGAATTACACCCAACTGAATCTGAAATCTATAAACTTAGCTTAGCGGATCGTTCAATTACCCAAATAACAGACCGTAAAGGCCCAGATTCACGCCCTAAAGTCTCGCCAAATGGTCGTTATCTGGCATACACAGGCTACGACGACAAAAAGACTAACTATGAAAATAACGACATTTATTTACTTGATTTGAAATCAGGAAAAACCTCAGTGCTCACTGCTGATTTAGACCGTAGTGTCGAAGATATAAAATGGGATGATAGTGGTAGCGGCCTTTATTTTAGCTACGATAGCGAAGGTAAAACACACCTAGCTTACCAGCCGCGTAGTGGTAAACATAAGGTAATTACCTCAGAGATTGGGAGCGTCGCCTTTGGTCGCCCATATTCAGGTGGTGACTTTGATGTGAGCGAAGATGGTGAAGTTGCATTCACACTTGCAGATACCCAGCGTCCAGCTGATGTAGCATTAATTAAACGTGGTAAAACGGCGCGTTTAACACAATTAAACGAAGATGCGCTGGGCGACAAAGAACTGGCTAAGGTTGAAGAAATTTGGGTTAAATCAAGCCACGACGGCTTGGCGATTCAAGGTTGGATTGCTTACCCGCCGGGCTTTGATAAAAACAAAAAGTACCCACTTGTTTTAGAAATCCACGGCGGTCCTGTTGCAAACTACGGCCCTCACTTTAGCCCTGAAGTTCAATTATACGCAGCTAAAGGGAATGTTGTGCTGTATATGAACCCACGCGGCAGTGACTCGTACGGCAAAGAATTTGCGCAAACAATTCATCATAACTACCCAAGTAATGACTTTGATGACTTAATGACAGGTGTTGATGCTGTCATCAATAAGGGCTTTATTGATGAGAGTAAGTTGTTTGTTACCGGCGGTTCAGGTGGCGGTGTTTTAACTGCATGGATTGTGGGTCATACAGACCGCTTTGCAGCCGCTGTTGTTGCTAAACCTGTCATCAATTGGATCAGCTTTGTACTAACTGCTGATTTCTATCCTTTCTTTGCTGACTATTGGTTCCCAGGTAAGCCATGGGACAATATTGAGCATTATATGAAGCGCTCTCCAATTAGCTATGTGGGCAATGTAAAAACACCCACTATGCTGTTAACCGGCGAATCAGACTATCGCACCCCAATTTCTGAAACCGAGCAATTTTACCAAGCGTTAAAGCTACAAGGTGTTGATACAGCGATGGTGCGTATTCCTAATGCCTCACATGGTATTACCGCTCGCCCATCAAACCTGATGACCAAAGTCGCCTATATTCAATGGTGGTTTGATAAGCATAGTAAGTAGTTGCGAGTTGCAAGTTAGCAAGTTAGCAAGTTAGCAAGTTAGCAAGTTAGCAAGTTAGCAAGTTAGCAAGTTAGCAAAGCATTGTAGGCGCGATTTTATATCGCGCCATATCCGAACCATAACGCGGGGTAAACCCGCTGCTACTTTCTAACTTTCCCCTTTCCAACTTTCCCCTTTCTAACTTTCCCCTTTCTAACTTTCCCCTCGCTAACTTTACTCTCGCTAACTCCTCCCCTGTAAACCCCCTTTACAGTCAAAATGTGAGTAACTCCTTACATACACTTTTCAAATATCGGACATTAATCCAAAAGCAGTTAGTAAAAAATCGGTTTATAGCCAAAATCAGTAACTTGAGTTAGTAAAAAATCGGTTTGTGCCGCTAAAAACCTAGCTTCAGTTAGTAAAATTTTGGTTTGTAAGGGTGTTGAGTTGGTAAAAAATCGGTTTATGGCTTGAGTGAGTTAATAAAAAATCGGTTTATAAATCGCTAGATTCTACAAAACAGCATTAAATTGCCGTTTATATGAGCCAATTTTAACCATTCTAGAGGCTGTAATCGGGCAATAAGCCCCAAATTAAGGCTTATAAGGCAGAGGTAGTTAAATCCTGATCTAAAATTCTTAGGCTGGTAAATGTGTGATCTGTATTTTTATAAAGCTAGTTAATGGCTGATCCAAGACTTGGTTAAAGAGTGATCCGAGATACGAGACGCGAGACGCGAGATGCGAGGTGCGAGATGCGAGGTGCGAGGTGCGAGATACAAGGTGCGAGATGCGAAATACGAGAAGTGAGATACGAGATACGAGGTAGCAGATTATACATCACGTCCTAGAATCTAGAGCCTAGCGCCTGATGACGCGGGGTAAACCCGCTGCTACAAATAGGTGTGAAACGAGTCTGATGGCTGACGGCTGAAAGCTGATGGCTACAAATGAAAAAGGGCCCGAAGGCCCCTAACAACATTATTGAATAGCTATAAAGGAATATTACATTTTACAACTTGGTTAGAACTGGTTCATGGTATTTGCTTCACCACCGGCTTTAAGCGCATTTTCACCAGAGAAGTACTCTTTATGAGTATCACCAATGTTTGAACCTGCTAGGTCTTGGTGTTTCACTGATGCTTGCTCACGGCGAATTTCTTGACGTTGTACGTCGCGAACATACGCTAGCATACCTAGGTCGCCGAAATAGCCTTCTGATAGAATATCAGTGCTTAGGGCCGCTGTATGGTAAGTTGGTAGCGTGATTAGGTGGTGGAAGATACCCGCTTCACGTGCACCATCTCTTTGGAAGTTTTGTACAAGTACGTCTGCTGCCGCTGCAAGCTCTGTGTCATCCATTTCTGGCGCCATTAATGCCTTATTGTCATCGATGCTTGGGTAAGCTGATAGGTCTTTACCTTGCTCTTGCCACTCAGCAAATACTTGCTGACGGAATTTAAGTGTCCAGTTGAAAGACGGTGAGTTGTTGTATACCAGCTTAGCATTGGGTACTTGCTCTTTAACGCGGTTAACAAGCTCAGCGATTTGTTTTACGTTTGGTTTTTCTGTTTCAATCCACAGTAAGTCTGCACCTGATTGTAAGCTAGTTACACAGTCTAGAACTACGCGGTCTTTCTCTGTGCCTTCACGGAACTGGTATAAACCATTATCTAAACGTGTTGGTTTGCACAGCTGACCATTCAGCTTCATTGCTGTGTCGCCTTCGTTTAAGTCATCCACACTGTTTACTGGTGTTGTTTCAAGGAACGACGTGTATTGGCTAGCAAGGTCGCCAGGTGTTTTAGATACAGGCACTTTTTGAGTAAGGCTTGCACCTAATGAGTCAGTACGAGCAACGATAATACCGTTATCAATGCCAAGCTCTAAGAATGCGTAACGAACAGCGTTAATTTTTGCTAGGAAATCTTCATGCGGTACAGTTACTTTACCAGCTTGGTGACCACATTGTTTTGCGTCAGATACTTGGTTCTCGATTTGGATAGCACATGCACCTGCTTCAATCATCTTTTTAGCCAGTAGGTAAGTTGCTTCTTCGTTACCGAAACCCGCATCGATATCAGCAATAATTGGCACAACATGGCTTTCGAAGTTATCGATTTTATTTAGTACTGCTTGAACATCACCGCCGTTTGCTTTCGCTTCGTCTAGGTCTTTGTAAAGGTGGTCAAGTTCACGTGCATCAGCTTGCTTTAAGAAAGTGTAGATTTCTTCGATTAGCGCTGGAACAGATGTTTTTTCATGCATACTTTGGTCAGGTAATGGACCAAACTCAGAGCGAAGTGCCGCAACCATCCAGCCACTTAGGTATACATAGCTGCGTTTGGTTGTTTTGTTATGACGTTTAATTGCCATCATCATTTGCTGTGCAGTGAAACCATGCCAACAACCTAATGATTGTGTGTATTGGCTGTGGTCAGCATCGTAAGCTGCCATGTCTGCACGCATAATGTCTGCAGTGTATTGAGCAATGTCTAGACCCGTACGAAAACGGTTTTGTAAGCGCATACGGCTTGCGTATTCTGGGTTGATTGACTGCCACGTTTTGCCTTGTGTTTGACATAAAGTAGCTAGGTTATCTGTTTCGCGTTGATATGTTGTCATAATAAAAATCCTTCGAACGGGTTATCTATTTTTTGTTAGTGAGAGTGGCTACTTGGCGTTTGCTTCGTAGCGCTTAATTCAACATTAGGCGGATTTTTTGGATTTAGTAAATTTATAGTTGTTATTGCCACTATATTTTTAGTGAATGGTAAATAGCCTGCTTATTAGCCTTTTTTACGATATGGTTGAACCATGAATGATCAAATTAAGCTCGTTTAAAGGACATTATTATGACCACTCTCTCACTTAACGGTTTAAGCGTTGATCAACAACTTGCACAGTTTGTTGAACAGCAACTTTTACCTGGAACAGGCATTAGCACAGACACCTTTTGGCAAGGTTTTGCTGATATCGTCAATGAACTAACGCCAATCAATCGTGCACTTTTAGAAAAACGCGAACAACTACAAGCTAAGATTGATGACTATCACAAGCAGCAGCCGGTATGGGATGCAACTAACTATCAAGCATTCCTTGAAGAGATTGGCTACCTCGTTCCTGAACCCGCTAGCTTCAGTATAGAAACAGAGCAAGTAGAGCCTGAAATCGCAAGCACTGCAGGGCCGCAGCTCGTGGTGCCAGTAAGCAATGCTCGCTTTGCCTTAAATGCAGCAAATGCTCGCTGGGGCTCACTGTATGATGCGCTATACGGCACAGACGTATTAAGCGATGATGACGGCGCTGAGAAAGGCTCGACGTACAACCCTGTGCGTGGCTTTAAAGTTATGGCTTATGCTCGCCAGTTCCTTGATAAAGCCCTGCCTTTAGCAAACGGCTCACACATTGAAAGCACTAGCTATGCAGTGGTTAATAATGAGCTTTTAATCACATTACGTGATAGTAGTCAGGTTCGCCTAGCAGACCCTGAACAACTGATTGGTTACCAAGGTGAAGCGCAAAATCCAAGCGCTATCTTATTGAAAAATAATGGTTTACATATTGAGCTGCAAATAGACCATCACCACCCAATAGGCCAAGCAGATAAAGCAGGTCTTAAAGATGTACTACTAGAAGCAGCTCTGACAACGATTATGGACTGCGAAGATTCCGTTGCTGCCGTTGATGCCGAAGACAAAGTAAACGTCTATCAAAACTGGCTTGGTTTAATGCAAGGAAACCTTGTAGAAGCATTTAACAAAGAAGGTAAAACCATTGAGCGTCGTTTAGCAGAAGATCGCCAATATCAAGGTGTAAATGGCGAAACAATCACACTAAAAGGCCGCAGCATGATGTTTGTGCGTAATGTTGGCCACTTAATGACTAACCCTGCAATCCAAGATAGTGAAGGCAATGACGTGTTTGAAGGCATTATGGACGCCATTATCACTAGCACCGCAGCACTTCATGACTTAAAAGGCACAGGCAGCCTTAAAAATTCAACGGCCAATAGCATTAATATTGTTAAGCCCAAAATGCATGGCCCTGAAGAAGTGGCATTCACTAATACCCTATTTACCCGCATTGAGCAGCTGCTAGGCTTGCCTGCAAACACCATTAAAATGGGTATTATGGATGAAGAACGCCGCACTTCAGCTAACTTAAAAGCCTGTATTTTCGAGGCTAAAAACCGTGTTGTATTCATCAATACCGGTTTCTTAGACCGTACTGGTGACGAAATTCATACTTCAATGCAAGCAGGTGTGGTATTGCCAAAAGGCGCTATTAAACTTGAGCCTTGGATCAGCGCATACGAAGACCGCAACGTTGATATTGGCTTAGCTACAGGCCTCAGTGGTAAAGCACAAATTGGTAAAGGTATGTGGCCAATGCCAGATAAAATGGCGTTAATGATGGAACAAAAAAGTGGTCATCCGAAAAGTGGGGCAAATACCGCGTGGGTGCCCTCTCCTACCGCTGCAACGCTGCATGCAATGCATTATCACGATATTGATGTATTTGCCTGTCAAAAAGCGCTTATGGACCGCAAAGAAGCAAGCCTTACCAGCTTACTCACTCCACCGCTTATGAAAGATGCCAGCAGCTTAAGCAAAGAAGATATTCAAGCCGAACTTGATAACAACGCACAGGGTATTTTGGGCTATGTTGTACGTTGGATTGACCAAGGTATTGGTTGCTCAAAAGTACCAGACATCAACCATGTTGGCTTAATGGAAGACCGCGCCACACTGCGTATTTCAAGCCAACACATGGCCAATTGGCTGTATCATGGCGTTTGCTCTGAAGAGCAAATTCAAAAAACCATGGCACGCATGGCGAAAGTTGTTGATGGACAAAATGAAGGTGATCCGGCTTACAAAAATATGGCTGATTCAGCCGAGACCTTAGCACAAAGTGTTGCTTATCAAGCTGCATTAGCCCTTGTATTAGAGGGAGTTAAACAACCTAGTGGCTATACTGAACCATTGTTGCATGCGTTCCGTATAAAGTATAAATCGCTTAATTAGCCACTCGGTTTGAACTCCCCTTCGAGTTTCATGTGTCGTTCATAGCAGCCTAAGGGCTGCTTTTTTTTGACTAATATCAATTGAACTCATAACGACAGTGAATACTCATCATTCACGGCATAATGAAAATCTATTAAAAAAGGGGCATTTGTTACCAAATGCCCCTTTTTACGTACTAATTTTTTAAAAATTAGTTTTTGACAATCGCATTGTGATAAACGTTTTGCACGTCATCACAGTCATCAAGCATAGAAATAAACTTTTCAAAGTTTGCGATATCATCAGGATCAGTGATGTCAGTATGAACTTGTGGAACAAACGTAATTTCGTCTACTTCAAAGTTAATACCTTCAAATGCTTCTTCAAGGGCTGTTTTTGCTTTGTAGTACTCAGTATGTGGAGCGAATACAGACACTTTGCCGTCTTCTACTTCTACATCTGTTACGTCTACATCAGCCATCATTAGCGCTTCAAGTACAACTTCGTCGTCATCACCGGCAAAGCCTAAAACAGCTAAGTGGTCGAACATATGCGCTACACAACCCGGTGTACCAATTTTTGAATCTGTTTTAGTGAACGGTAAACGTACATCTTTGATAGTACGGTTAGGGTTATCAGTTAAACAGTCAACAATAACCATACAGTTACCTGGGCCGTAGCCTTCGTAACGTGCTGGAGAATAATCTTCCCCTGCTCCACCGGCCGCTTTTTTAATCGCATTGTCGATTACGTGTGCTGGAACTTGATCTCTTTTCGCACGCTCAATAATACGCTTTAGCGCTTGGTTTACTTCTGGATCTGGTTCGCCATTTTTAGCAACAACGTAGATTTCTTTACCGTACTTAGAATTTACTTTAGTTTTTGCATTGGCTGTTTTAGCCATGGCGTTTTTGCGGACTTCAAATGCTCTGCCCATCTTATGCCTCTATGAATACATTTGATAATTGCCGATATTTTAGCAACTCATGACCGCTTGGGCTAGTACTAGGACATTTTGAAAAATAAAAAACTAACAATAAATCTCAGGAAAAATAAAAAACAAAGCTATTTAACATAACGCCTTATTTTCTTGAAAAGAGCCAACTAAAGTAGGCAGTTCTGAAAAATGGTGCAACACATAATCAGCTTGATTCGCATATTCAGGAATTTGATCTGGTGCATATAAGCAAGCTCGCATATTGGCATTATGCGCAGCCTGAATATCAAATAGGTAATCGCCGACATAAAGTAACTCTGATTGGTCAAGCTCCCATAATGTTGCAATTGCATTCAGGGCACTTGGATCAGGCTTAGCTGGCGCATCAGAGCGAGTCAGTACAGTTTCTATTGGTAAGGGGTTATTTTTTAATTTAATCGCCGCTGCACGGTCGTAGTTGCGAGTAACAATCGCCATCGGAATGTTATTTTCTTTCAGTCTGGTAATCGCCTCTGCAACGCCTGGCAATAAATGAGCGTGCTGTGCATCAATAAGCTCATGCTGATGAACGATATTCATCGCTTCTTCGCGCATGTAAGGCGAAGGTAACGAAGCAATATGCGCCAGTAAATCGCTCTCAAGAGGACAGCCGACCTGCGCTTTGATGAGTGAAAAGTCTAACTCCGATGAAACCAAAGTACCATCTAAGTCAAAGATTACGCCACGAATATTGTTGTCATGGATAGTCATATAAATCCCTGTATATGAGAATTGGGAAAATGTTGATGCCCATTAATAAGATAGTTTACGAAATGGGTTAATTAAAGGATCAAAGGATTAAAAAAGTGACTTTTTTAATCCTTTTGGATTGGTATTACTCTGGATTTACCGACTCAAATCTAGCTTCAAGCCAGGTATCATCTTGGCTAAAGGTCAGTGTTTTTACCTTACCTTTACCTTCAATATTAACCATATTCACTTGTGTTGGCCAAAGGTCACGTAGTGCTCCGTTGCTCATTCGAATGCCATGAATTCCCTCAGGGATCGTGACCTCTTGATAAACCCAAAAGAATTTACCATCAACTTGTGCACCGACTTCTTTCAACTCAAGAGGCTTGCCATCTAAAGTTTGCAAAGCAATATGTGACTCAACATAATCAGCAAAACGCTTTTGGTCTTCTTTATTACTTAAGATATCAGCGTTGCCGTCAAACAAATGGTCGACGGCGTGCTCTGTATCGTGTAAATAAAAACGATGCATCAGCTCTATGTTGTTGGTGCGTTTATTAAACAGCACCGTTGTCACAGATGCTTTTAACTGGTGCGCCATGGTTGGCGCACTCAGTAACAAAGCAAAAATAATCGCTGCAAAGCGCATTATTTTTGCTCCTGGGCATCTTTATCGTCGTCATTTTTCAGTTCAGTTTTAATATCTTGCATGATATCTCGGCTGACTTTCGCTTTACTCTTCTCACGTTTGTACACTTCGATACGCGATGGAATAATACGACGCGGGTAGTTGTTGTTTTCTACATCAACATCCGCTGTTTCCCAGCGTGGATCGACGGTTACAGACACCAAGTTTTTACCTTTTTCTGTAACAATTAGCTTTTGTACATGCTTGTGATTACGACGCCAGATTTCAGCAGGAATGTACTGCTCTTCTTTCGTGCCATCTTCATAAGTAAGCTCAAGTAAGATAGGCATGACTAAGCCACCTAAGTTTGAGAACTCAAGTACGTAGTAGTTTTTATCTTCTTTAATTGCACGCTCAAACGTTTTACGCTCCCAAGGCTCTAAACCTTTAAGGAATTTGTTATACGCGTTGCGCTCTTTATTAGTTACCGTAAAGCGGTCGTTTTCGTCATAGAAGTCAGTTACATCTGGGTTTTCTTCAACCCACAGTTTTTTACCTTCTTCTTTATTACGTTTTACGAATAACGGCATTGGCTTGTCAGCTTCGATATCACGTAAACGATTAAAGTCGATATCAGGGTTTTTAGTATCTAAACGCAGTTGGTAAACCTTGTCTAGCGAGATATCAACGTGATCTGTGGTGTAGAACCAACCACGCCAGAACCAATCTAGGTCAACACCTGACGCTTCTTCCATAGTACGGAAGAAATCTGCAGGAGTAGGGCGTTTATACTTCCAACGCTGTGCATATTCTTTGAATGCAAAGTCGAATAATTCACGGCCAAGGATCACTTCACGTAAAATGTTAAGTGCAGCAGCTGGCTTAGTATAAGCATTCGGACCTAAACGTAATACGCTGTCTGACTGTGTCATAACTGGCACTTGGTTTTCAGACTTCATGTAATCAACAACATCGCGAGGCTCAACACCCCAAGGAATTGTGTGGTCCCATTCACGACCAGCAACACCATCTAAGAAGCTGTTTAGACCTTCATCCATCCACGTCCATTGACGTTCATCAGAGTTAACCACCATAGGGAAGTAAATGTGACCTACTTCGTGGATAACAACGCCGATTAAGAAGCGTTTTTCTGCTTGAGAATAAGTTCGAGTACCATCGTCTTGTAGGTCAGTACGCGGACCATTGAAGGTGATCATTGGGTATTCCATACCACCTACAGGGCCATTTACAGACTGAGCCACAGGGTAAGGGTAGTCAAACGAGAAGCGCGAATACACTTGCATTGTATGAACAACAGCTTCGGTCGAATATTTCTTCCAAAGGTCGCCACCTTCTTTCGGGTAGAAAGACATCGCCATTACTAACGGCTGATCTTTACCACCTTGATGATAGCCTTTTGCATCCCACATAAATTTACGTGAAGACGCCCACGCAAAGTCACGTACGTTTTCAGCTTTAAAGTGCCATGTTTTTGTTTTGTCTGTGCCTTCTTTCTCGTTTTCTAACGCTTCTTCTTCAGTCACGATGAAAACAGGACGTTTAGCATCTTCAGCTTGCTCAAGGCGCTTACGCTGTGTGCTCGTCAAAACGCTGCTTGGGTTATCAAGTTTACCCGTTGCCGATACGATGTGGTCAGCAGGTACGGTTAACTCAACATCATAGTTACCAAATTCAAGCGTAAACTCACCACTGCCTAAGAAGGCTTTGTTCGTCCATGCTTCATAATCTGTGTATGCAGCAAGACGTGGGAACCACTGTGCTAATAAGAAGATATCGTTGCCATCTTCTTCAAAGTGTTCATAACCTGAACGTGCACCAACGGCATCTTCTTCAACAATGTTAAAGGCGAAGTCCATGCTGAACTCAACGTCTTTACCCGGTTTAAGTGGCTTGTTAAGGTCAATACGCATTAAGGTATCAACGACTGTAACTTTAAGCTCTTTTCCGTCTTCGTCTTTAACATTGGCGATTTGATAACCCAGCTCGTTGTCGGCCATGAATTGCTGACGACGTAACTGACCTAAGCTCAATTTAGTTTCTTTAGGCTGAGGGTCACCTTGCAATGTTTTACCATTGAAAGTAGATGTCATTTCAGCAATTGAGTCAGATTTAAAGATATTTTGGTCTAGTTGTAACCAAAGGTACTTTAACGTGTGCGGCGAGTTATTTTTGTATTCGATAGTTTGGCTTGCTGTTAAGCGGCGTTTCTTTTCATCAAGCTTTGCATCAATGTCGTAGTTTACTTGCTGTTGCCAGTAATGTTCAGCAGGCTCACCGGCTGCACTACGATATACGTTTGGAGTTGGAAGTGCTTCATCTAGCTGACGGAACTTGTCAACGAATGAGCCTTTAGTTTGCTCAACAGATGACGCCATGACAGCTGAAGATACTGCTAAAGGCAATACCAAAGCACTCAACTTAAGAACTGCTTTTTTCATTGTTAATCCTGTAATTAATTTGCCAGCGTACCATCGCAAACTGCTAACAAAGTTGCAATAAAATAACGATAAAGTGCGGGATTTTTCAGGTAGTATTCAGCACATCTAAGCGAGCCAATTTTTTTCAGTGAATTCGCCTTAAATAAAGTCCTGTAAAGGGGGTTTACAAAACACTGGTTAATTTTAGTTCAGCACTAATTCATCCCAAAGTATTACAGTTAATAAGTATAGACTCTGCTTAAATTCTAGTTAATGATGAAAGGGTGATTAGATGAAGTTTTATATTGTAAAAAAAGACTCTCGTTTAGCAGCCATTCCTGCTCAAGAATCAATTCTAAACGAGTACAAAGAACGCGGATTTGAATTTGTCGAGGTCATTGCAGCCTGCGATGAGTCAGATGCATTATCTCGTACATCTCCTGGTGTAAATGGGTCTAAAAAATGGCTAATTTACCCGACTACACTGGTAATTTTATCCTTAATTGCCATTATTTTTGCAATAAATTAAATTTTGCGACATTTGCTATTGAAATTTACTGCCATTTGTATTTAAAATCGCCCACTTTTTTGATTTTGGGGTCTGCGAAGCATGAATTTAAACCCCAAAATGTTTGGTAATCAGCATAGAATTCGGTGAGCGTATGGATTTCTATATCCTAAAAAAACAACAAGAACTAATTGCAATTCCAGCGGACGAACAAAATTGTAAACAGTACCTAGATTCAGGGTATTTTTATATCGACAAAGTAGCGGCATGTAATGAAACAAATGCCCTTAAGATTTTACAAGCTAAGCAAACGAAAGCGCTTAAAGTACCTATGATAATGGCATTGTTAGCTTTGCCAATGGTGGTTTTTGCTTGGTATAGCTTAAGTTAACAAACCAGGCTGGGCATCTTGGCTCAGCTTAGGTATATTGACGCTCTTAATAAATAATAAGAGCGTTTAATGAAAGTCCTTCATACATCTGATTGGCATTTAGGCCAACAATTCTACGAGCATTCCCGATTCGATGAGCATCAAGCATTTCTAGCTTGGTTAACCGATACGCTTGTGTCAGAGAAGATTGACTTACTACTGGTTGCGGGTGACATTTATCATACGGCAACACCTCCTGCCAGCGCAGAAAACCAACTCTACCAATTTATTAAAACCACTAAGCAGCATTGCCCTGACTTACACATAGTGATTATTGCTGGCAACCATGATTCAGCAAATCGTATTATGGCGGCAAAGCCTTTATTGGCTCAGTTTGATACCTATGTTGTTGGCCGCTTTGATAGCAATGCTCCTCATGAAGTGGTACTGCCAATCAGCACAAAAAACGGCGATGCGAATGTTGTTGCCATGCCATTTTTACGTAGCAGCGATTTAAGCAGCTATAACCGCCAACAAGAGCAACCGTTAAGTTACAACCAAGCCGTTGCCCTTGCTTACAAAGATGCATTACAAGCAGCAAACGAATTACCTAACGCGCCATTAATTGCTATGGGCCACCTGCATGCAAAAGGCGGAGACATCTCATCTGATTCTGAACGTAACTTAGTTATTGGTGGTGAAGATGCGATATCGGCAAGCATATTTACTGATCAACCTGATTATGTCGCGCTAGGGCATCTTCATAAGGCTCAAACCGTCGCGAAGAAAGAGACCATTCGCTACAGTGGCACGCCTATGCCGATGTCATTTTCTGAAAGACGCTATCAGCATCAAGTTGTGCTAGTCGAGCTTAGTGACTCAGGTACTTCTGTAAACCCCCTTTACATTCCTAGCTTTTGTAAAGTTATGTTGCTACCAGAAAAAGACTGCGTACCACTGAACGAACTCTGTGAGCTTATAAAACAGCTCGATTTAACGGATGAAGATTTAGCGCCATACCTGCGGGTTAAATTGAGCGCCCATGACACTGACACCACTTTTAGAGAGCAAATAGAACAAGCCCTTGAAGGTAAGCAGGTTAAGTTTTGTGGTATTGAAAGGGTGCGTCAGCAGAGCAGCCAGCAAGACGATGAACAAACCCTATTTGAAGATGTCTCGCAAATTGAAGCGCTAAACCCACACTCACTTTTAGAGCAAGCATTTGCAAACAATAAAGATATGGCAGGGCAGGCGGTGCCAAAAGAGCTAGAAGGTTTACTAAGCCAAGTGATCGATGAATTGAATGCAGAGGACCTACTATGAAAATTTTAGCGATTCGTGTTCATCAACTCGCCTCTATCTTAGACGCCGAAGTCGACTTTAGCGCTTCGCCTTTAAAAGAAGCAGGGCTGTTTGCCATTACGGGTGATACTGGCGCGGGTAAAAGCACATTACTCGATGCCATTTGCTTAGCGCTTTATAACAAAACAGCAAGATTACGCGGCGATACTGGCAATAAAATTGACTTTAACGGCGACAATATCAAACTCAATGACTCGCGTAATTTATTACGCCGCGGGGCAGGGCAGGGCTTTGCTGAAGTTGACTTCATTGGCCAAGATAAACAGCAGTACCGAGCAAGGTTAAGTTTTAGCCGAGCGCGTAATAAAGCCGATGGCAAATTACAGCCTGCGCAACATAGCCTGTACTCATTACCCGATGAAACCTTAATCGCCGATCGGAGTGCTGCAAGTAAAGAAATCGAGCGTATTATCGGTTTAAGCTTTGAACAGTTCTCACGCGCTGTGCTGCTTGCGCAACATGAATTTGCTGCGTTTTTAAAAGCAACTGGGGATGAGCGTGCGCAATTACTTGAGTGTTTAACAGGCACCGATAAATTTAGCCGTATTGGTCAGCGAATTTTTGAACGCCATCGTGAACAGCTGCAAGCATTAGAGCAGTTAAAGTTAAGTTTAAGTAACTATCAGGTTTTAAGTCCTGAACAGGTCGAAACGAAACAAACAGAACAAAAAGCGCTTGAGGCTAAACTTGCTGACTCACAAAAACAAATAAAACAATTTGAACAGTACCAAGCGTGGTACAAGCAAGCATCTCAGCAGCAGCAACAGCTGAACCAAGCTGAGCAAGCAAAGCAAGAGTTACAGCAGCAAATGCACGCGCTTGCTGAAAAAGCCACTGAAGCGAAACAAGCTCAGCAATGCCTAGAAATAAAAGATAACCGTGAACGCGTCACTACGATTACTGCTCAACATGGGCAACTTATCAAAAACCGTGAGCAGCTTTTAAACGTTGACCATAAAACACTAATCAAAGACGCTGAGCAAACGCTTGAAAAGCAAACCGCGCAACTAAACCAAGCAAAGCAAGCACAAAAAGACGCGCAACCTATTATTAACCAAGCCCGTGAGTTAGATAAGCAACTTGCCGTATTAAACCAGCAAGCAGCGGCGCAAAAAGTACAAGCTGATAAAGCGAAACACCATCATCAAGAGCTGACTAATACACTAAATAGCCATAAAGCCGAGCAGCAAAAACAGCTAGAGCAACAAGCGCAAATCAATGGCTATTTTGAAACACACGCACAATGGCAACCATTAGCGAAAGATTGGTCATTCTATAAAAGTGAGTTAAGCCGCTTTAGCCAGCAACAGCACACAATTAGCAAATCACAGCAAAACGTAAAGTCTCTTCAGCCTAAGATTGATGAGCAGCAAGCAGCTGCGCAGCAGTGTAAAACTCAATACCAAGCCCTTGAGCAAGAAATTAAGCGCCTAAATAAGCAAGATACTGCCTTTAAATCGAGTTTAAACACCCAATCAATGGCGGATATTGATGCGGGGCTTGAGGCGATTAAACACCTGATTGAAAAGCGCCAAGTATGGCAAACTAATCATCAGCAGTTAAAAAATTGGCAAACCCAGCTAAACACATTAAGCCAAACTGAGCAGCAACTACAAACAGCATTAAAAGATGCGCAGCAAGGGGCAGAGCAAGCACAGCAGCAGGTTTCGTTTTGTGAGCAAAACTTACAGCAAGTGCAGCTTAGAGCCAGTGAAGGGGTCAGCCAGTTACGCGCCACTTTAAAGGCAGGAGAGCCGTGTGCAGTATGTGGCTCAAAAGAGCACCCGTTTATGCATGAAGAAATGGTAAACGAGCAATTTAGTCAACTTATTAACGACTTTACCAACCAGTTAACTAACGCAAAACAGCACTTAAAAGCTCAGCAAGCATTACAGCAAGCTAAAAGTAATGAGCTGGCGGCATGCAGCCAACAGATAAGCTCGTTAACTGGGCAAATCTCAGAGCTAAGCGCGCAACAACAAAGCCTCAAAGAAACCATGGCAGCTAATCGTACTGAGCTAAATGATTTAACCGAAGATCAGTTAAACGAGCGTCAGCAACAGCTCAGCCAGCAAAAACAGCAATACTACAAAACCCTCGAGCAGCAACAGCAGCTGCAAAACACGCTTGCGGCTAAGCAAGCTGAGTATAATCAGCAAGGGCAAGCGCTACATAGCAAAGAGCAGCAGTTAAACGAATTACAACAACAGCTGAATAATCAGCAAACACGTTTAAACGAGCTCAATGATGAGCATCAGCAGCTTTATACGACACTGAATCAACAGTTCGCCAGTGCACCTTGGTGGCTGGCACTCAATACACAAAGCATTTCTTTAGAGAACATTGCAGAGCACGTTGAGGCTTATCAAGCTTCGCTGCAAACGGCGGATGAGCTTAAAACTAGCTTAAAAGCCATTGAGCAGCACCTTGCACATGTAACGCCGCAGCTTAACGAAGCACATGCCTCTTTAACTCAGTACAACGAGCAACTAAGCCAAACTGAAAACGAATTAACGCAGATACAATCAAAGCGCGAGGGCTTATTTAGTAACGCGGCGATATCGGTAGATGAGTTTATAGCAGAGCTTGAAAAGGCGATAGATTCAGCGCAGCAGGCACTGCAACTTGCCCAGACAAACCATAGTAATGCAGTGAAGGCGCGTGACGAACAAGCCATTCAAATCGCCAATTTTGACGAGCGTGAAAAAGAACTCACCGCAGAGCAAGCAGCACTTAATGAGCGCTTTAGTCTGTGGTTTAACGATTTTAAAGCGCAGCACCCAAGTTTGGATGAGCAAGCAGTTAGTCAGCTATTAACGATAAGCCACGCTGAAATTAAACAAACTCTGGCAGATTACCACACCAGCGAAAGTAGCTTAAAAGACGCAGAGGCGCTTTTAAAACAACGACAACAGGCATTGGCTCAGCACCAAAAAGAAAAGCCAGCTCTCGGTGAAGATGAGCTGCAATTACAGCTTAATCAAGCCACAGAGCAACAAGTACAAGCGAATAACGCATTATTGCAAGTTGCAACGGAGCTTAAAACCCATCAACAAAATAGCCAAGCGCTTGAAGATAAACAAAAGCAATTGGTTGATCAGCAAAAAAGCTATGAGCACTGGCATCTACTCAATAAGGTGCTCGGGGATGCCAGCGGTAAAACCATGCGTAACTTAGCGCAAACACAAACCTTAAAAATACTGCTACATTACGCGAATAGTCACTTACAAACCCTAAATAAACGCTACAAATTAACAGCAATAGGGCAAACGCTCGATATCGCAATTATCGATAAAGACATGGCCGATGAGCAGCGCTCTGTTAATACATTATCGGGCGGTGAGTCATTTTTAGTGTCGTTAGCACTGGCATTAGGGCTTGCCTCGTTGTCGTCGAATAAAGTACAAATAAACTCTTTGTTTATCGACGAAGGGTTTGGTACGTTGGACAGTGAAACGTTAAGCATCGCGATGGATGCTCTTGATTCTCTGCAAGCACAAGGCCGCAAAGTCGGGGTTATTTCTCACGTATCTGAAATGACCGAACGCGTTGCCACCCAAGTGCATGTAGCGAAAAAACCAGGTGGTTATTCGACCATCTCAGTTATTTAAAGGATTAGCATGCCAACTTTTAATCACGAAGAAGCAAGTCACTACGACGAACGTATTTTGCGCCTAGTTCCAGGTTATGAGCTATTACATCAAGCAACCGCAGCCCAATTAGCAACCACGCTGAGCGATGATGCGCGCATTTTAGTTGTTGGTGCCGGAACAGGTAAAGAAATCATCGAATTAGCGGCGCTAAAACCAAGCTGGCAATTTATTGCTCAAGATATTTCACAAGACATGCTCGATATTGCCGAGCAACAGTTTGGCCAGCATAACATCAGCGACCGCGTGACAGTGCACTGCGGTGATATCAACGACATCGACACTCAATGTGACGCTGCACTGTGTTTACTAGTAATGCACTTTGTTGAAGATAACGGCGATAAAAAAGCGCTGTTAAAAGCGATTCACAGCAAGCTTAAAAAATCGAGCAACTTATACATTGCCGATTTAATGCGCCCAGAAACCGCTTTTGAGCGCGAATCTCAACTACAGCTGTGTACGCAGTTAGGTTTAACCGAAATCGGCGTAGAACGCATGCGCCACAACCTTGAGCACGAGTTTTACCCATTAGACCGCATTCGTTTTTCAGAGTTAATGAATGAAACCCGCTTCAGCACCCCAAAACAGTATTTTAAAGTGCTTGGTTTTGCTGGGTATGTGATTGGGAGTTAGCTACGTTCTAGAGCTGTCAACTCGTAGGTTGGGTAGAGCGCAGCGAAACCCAACAAACTTAGGTAAAGTTAGCGAGCTACGAGGGGAAAGAGTAAAGTTAAAACACGTAGGCGTGAAATTTATTTCGCGCGATGGCTTGTAGGTTGGGTAGAGCGCAGCGAAACCCAACAAGTTAGCGAGTCTCAAGGGGAAAGAGTAAAGCTACAACACGTAGGCGTGAAATTTATTTCGCGCGATGGCTCTAACTTTACTCTTTGAATTTACAAACTTTATCTTGCCTTGATTCAAGCAACTCAATTCTGAATATGTACGTTTTAAGAAGTCGGTTGTATTAGGTGAGTTTCGAGTCAAGTTTATTTCGAGATAACGCAGCATAGCGGGCAGATTATGCTTGGCTAAAATGCGGAGAGAAGTGGCACTCCCCATATGTTACTGCCCCAACGAACCCGCAAGCGGTTTAAGTAGTTTGCTATATGACTATGCCTAAAGCTGCCTAGTTAAATAAAAAACTAGAAGTATTTCTAAGCCCATAAACACGACACTCATAATAATGTCAAAAACCTTCCATACTGCGCCACGCTTTGAATACTCAATGAAAACTCTTTGCTGATATGAAGACGATAGAAAATATAGCCAGCCACGGTAGACCCACTTAAAACTGCTCCCAATTTCAGAAATAAACTCTAACAATCAACAACTCCTGACACATAAACAGCAAAAGTAAAATTGGGAAACTATTCTTCATGACATATAACGCCGTATTAAGCGGCACAAAATCCTTGGCTAAAATTAGCGGTGAAGGAGCGCAAGCCAAGCGCTCGTACCCATTTCAAGCTTCTTGTTAGGCGCTACTTTGAAAACACACCTTTTAGTAACTTACCATCAGCTAGATCTATTGTGCATGTATAGCCTGCAAAATTATTTACGACAACCTGATTACCGTTTAGATCTATACTTGTGAAGTTAACATAAGCATCTGAACTCTGAGTTGTAGGGTTTTCTGCTACCCATAAAACAGAGCCATCTAGATTTATACATTGGAAATTTCGTGCTACGGAATTTTGAGAAAACTCCATGTAGTCGAAAATAACTAAAATGCTCTGGTCTAATTCCTTGGCTTCCAAAATTGAGTATGGCAATTCAATAATATTTCCATTTATCTCGATTCTATTTTTATTAACCTGCATCATAGAGTATGTCTACTCCCCCATAAAGGGAGAAGGTGCTGCGCTATAATTGCGAGGCAGCGCCGTGTTTTTGTCCGAGTGGCCGAAGGTAACGAATTCATACGTTTGTTATAAGTCACTTAATCCTGATCAGATTTCCATCATCAAACCCGACAGTAACAACAGGAACATGATTAAGAATGTTATCAGCGTTGTCAGCAATAATTTCAGAAATGGACTTTGAAACTAAATCTAATAAAGTTTCCCAACCAAGTTCACTTGTACCGGGTAGCTCAAGATACCTATATTCTGGTACATAATCTTCACTACATGCCCAATCATCATCTTCTGGATCGTATTCAAAAGAACCGATCAAATATGCTTGATAAACACTTCCAGCTTGAAACAATCCTATGTTTATTGCCTTAACCTCGGGACGATCACTTATATGCTTAATCCATGCTTCAATTTCAGACTTCACTGCGATTCCTATGTGACTTTAATAGCGCGCGCATCGCACATCTTTCTTCCGGTATCACGCTCATATATTTAATAATTCTATTATTAACAAATAACGTAATGCATTGCTAACTATAAATTTTTTATCGGTACTAAAGATATTCAGAAAGAAAAATGGCTCTACGCTGATTCTGATCATATTTGCAGGGTATATGGTTGGGAGTTAGCGAGCCATGAAGCATCGCGCGAAATAAATTTCACGCCTACGCGATGTAACTTTACTCTTTACTCTTGAAACTCATTAGCTAATGGTTTTGAGTCTGAGAGCTGACGGCTGATAGCTGACAACTCCCTTAACTCGCTAACTTTCCCCTTGAAACTCGCTAACTTCCGAGAGCCTAATACCCCGCGGCCTGACCGTCTTTACGGGTTTCAGATGCGCCGTAATAAACGCCGGTTTTCGGGTCTTTCAATATTGCTTGATAACCACCATATGGGCCAACCGCGTCTTGTAAGGTGTGGCCTTTTTTCATTAACTCGCGGCGGGTTTCCATTGAAAAACCTGACTCTAAGCTAACAAAACCACCGTCTTCCATGATCTCACCGGTTGGTTGCGATGAACCTGTGTGCAGAATACGCGGTGCATCACCGGCTTCTTGGAGATTCATGCCAAAATCAATCATATTGATCAGTATTTGAGCATGCATTTGTGGCTGTGTGGCACCGCCCATTACACCATAACTCATATATGGCTTGCCATCTTTGGTGACAAACGCAGGAATGATTGTATGAAATGGTCGTTTGCCTGGCTCATATTGGTTCATGTGGCCTTTTTTAAGCGCGAACATTTCGCCACGGTTTTGCAATACAAAACCTAATTTTGCTGGTGTCATACCTGAGCCCATGCCTCGGTAATTACTTTGAATAAGTGAAACCATGTTGCCGTCTTTATCGGCGGTCGTCATATAAATGGTATCGCCTTCTACTGGGCCTGCATGGTCGCGTTTTGCGGCTTTATTAGGGTCTATCAGTTTGCGTCTTTCATCAGCATATTGCTGCGAAATCAGTGTTTGTACGGGAATGGTGTTAAATGCTGGATCGGCGTAGTACTTAGCACGATCTGCAAACGCGAGCTTTTTCGCTTCAACAAAGGTATGTACGTATTCTGGGCTATCAAAGCCCATTGCTTTGATATCGTAACCTTCAAGAATATTGAGAATTTGCTGTGCAGCAATACCTTGCCCATTTGGTGGTAATTCCCAAAGCGTATACCCTCTATAATCGGCGCTCACAGGCTTAACCCATTCACTATGATGGGCAGCTAAATCTTCATAGGATAAGTAGCCGCCGTTTTCTTTCATGTAGCGAGCAATTTCTTTAGCAATATCGCCTTTGTAAAAGGCATCGCGGCCGCCTTTGGCAATTTTACGATAGGTGTTTGCAAGGGCAGGGTTCTTAAAGATTTCCCCTTTTTCTGGCATTGCCCCATCAGGCATATATACATCTTTGAAGCCTGGGTATTTACCACGAGCAGCCACACTTTTTTGCATATAATAGGCAATCAGTTCAGACACAGGGAAGCCATTTTCAGCGTAGTCGATTGCAGGTTGAAGTAAGGCTTTCATTGGTGTTTTGCCAAACTTTTTATGTAACTCAAACCAACCATCTACCGCACCAGGTACCGACACAGGCAAGGGCCCATAAGCAGGAATATAATCACCTTGCGCTTTTAAAGTATCAAAAGACAAGCTTTGTGGTGAACGGCCTGAAGCATTTAAACCGTAGAGTTGCTTACTTTTGTTATCCCAAACAATGGCAAATAAATCGCCACCAATTCCACACCCGGTCGGTTCAACCAAACCAAGTACTGCATTTGCCGCAATAGCAGCATCAATGGCATTACCACCGTCTTTTAATACTTGTAAGCCTACTTGCGTAGCTAACGGCTGTGATGTTGCAACCATCCCTGATTGTGCGATGACTTCAGAACGACTAGCAAAGTTATGGCCAGTGATGCGATCGTAAGCTTGAGTGGCGCCTGTTGTGCCTAAGCATACTGCTAGCACTAAGCTTTTAAAGAGTGGAGTTGGTTTCATATTTATTGCCCTTTTTATTTATCACTATAAAAAGCAATTAAAGATCAGGCAATGGCTTTGCGTTCGAGCGCGAAAAATCGCGATTGACTTCTAAAATAAGAAAAATAGCGGCTAACTTACCTAAAATCACTCCAATTTAATAAATTGCAGAACCATTTAAGCACTGCTGTGCAACTGTCGATGCTTCGCCGTGAGAGTGCCTATCCTCTTCTACAAACTGATCAACAAGAGGATCAATCAGGTTTTCTTGCTTTATGGTATCGAGGGCGTGTTGCAGCTTAGTGACCACCTCTGGCGATGTGTTTTTGTTAAGTGCCAAGTAATTACCCACTAAAGCAGGGTGCTTTAACTCAAATACAGGCGTTACTTGATCTGGGCTCATACCTACATTCATCAATTGTGATGACAGAGTGAGAGAGGAGCCAATAAGCAAATCATGCTTGCCTTGCTTAAACATTTTAAGCTCTTCGAACTTTTTTGAGTAAGTTAAAAATTGCTGGCCTTCAGTAAGGTTAAAATCAGCAAGAACGGTTTGATATACATCACCACGAGATACGCCAATGGTGTAGTTTTGCAACGACTGTGTACTCGTTACTTTAATGTCGTTGCGATTATTTAAACGGTATAAACATGAATGCCCAGATACCAAAGGACCAACCCAGTAAAATTGAGTTTCTCGCTTTGCGGTACGTGAAGTAGAGAAAATTCCTGCATTCGGTTGGGCGAGGGTTAGTGACATTGCACGCTTCCAAGGCAATACACTAAACGTACAGCTCAACTTGGCTCTTTCGCACAAAGATTCCATGATTTTGGTGTTAATACCGGTGAGCTGATTGTGCTCCACAAAGTTATAGGGAGGGAACACTTCAGTATACAAAGTCAATTGTTCAGCACTCGCCATTGCAGTGCTGGCAGTGAATAAACTTACTATTGTTAAATGCTTAAACATCGCTCTTAACTCCAGTTTTTAACAGGTTATTCTGGTTTAACAATTCGACTTAACTGTTTTTGCAGTGTATTTAAACAAAATGGTTTGATAATAAAGCCGTTCACTTTTGCTGTAATCATCTCATTGACTGTTTGCTTGCTGTCTTCGCAGGTCACCATTAGTACGGGTAAATCGCTTAGTTCAGGTGTTTCGCGAATATGATTAAGCAAACATTTGCCATCCATTTTCGGCATGTGCAAATCAGTGATAACGAGATCAAATTTATGTTTTTCTAGTAAATCAAACGCTTGAGCGCCATCTGTCGCCTCCGTTATATCCTTATATTCAAGCCTACGCAACATGTTTATCAACACGTGGCGCATAAGTGGCATATCGTCAACGACCAGTATTTTCATCTAGAGTACTATTAAGTTTTACAGTATTTAAAGCTTAGTTTGCTAACTCAATAACGCAATAAACCAGAAACTAAGAAAAAATATCGGCAACAAGCTGGCTAAGTCGTGCAATTTTAATATTGCTTAGCTGGCGGTAGTCAAAATAGGGGCAGACAATCACTTTATCTGATTTACTAATGGCAAATTCATCATCAAGCCAAGTTAATTGGCAATGCAAAAGCCCGTCATTTATAAGTTGTTTAGCATGAGTTCGCCCTGCAATTATATGTAACTGCTCTGGTTTGCCTAATATCGGTGGGCTAAACAGTAATGCGGTTTGGCTATGTGCTTGCAGCAGTTGATCATCGCGATAGCTCTGCCAGTCAGCTGCTTTTTTAGCGAAATCATAATATTCACTTGGTAGTGCAAACAGCACTTTGCCATACACGTTAAAAACTTTGCGCCAACCATTTCCACATGCTTGGTTTATTTCGTTTATCTGGCCGGGTTGCATTGCATGCAAATGGTCAAGCTGTTGCCAAGCAGGCATCGGCGGGCGCTTTTCAATATAAACAGCGACTTTAAACGCCTCATCACCAAACCCCTGTAGTGATGCACTATTAACGACATTCATGGCTTTTTAGCTAGGATCCGATCTAGGTTATTTGCAAAGTTTTGACGGTCAGCTTGGCTTAATGGCGGCGGGCCACCGGCCATTTCAACACCACTCGAACGCATTGTTTCCATAAAGTCGCGAACATTCAAACGGGAGCGAATATTTTCGGTTGTATATAATTCACCGCGAGGGTTAAGCGCTTGTGCGCCTTTTTCAATAACTTCAGCAGCTAGAGGAATATCACCAGTAATTACCAAATCATTCGGCTCGATACGTTTAACGATTTCGTTGTCAGCAATATCAAAACCCGAAGAAACTTGTAAACGGCTAATATACTTTGAAGGGGGTACTCGCATCGCATGGTTCGCCACTAATGTGGTAAACGTTTGCGTACGCTCAGCGGCACGAAACAATATTTCTTTAATAACGACGGGGCAGGCGTCTGCATCAACCCAAATCTTCATGCTGTTCTCAATCTTTAATTTTAGACATTAATAGTTTACCGTAATTGAACTAAATTAGTGCTATTAACGTATTAATTTGTTTAATTTTTAAAGGGAGTAAAAACGTGCAAACATCATTAAAGTTAATCGTGGTTTTATGTATCACAGCCTTTTTAACTGCGTGTACAGGCGTGCCAGACAACATCAAACCCGTCGATAATTTTGAGTTAAACAAATACACAGGGACTTGGTACGAAATTGCACGTTTAGATCATTCATTTGAACGCGGCCTTGAGGGCATTACCGCCGAATACTCAATTAACCCTGATGGCAGTGTAAAAGTTATCAATAAAGGTTACAGCGCTGAAGAGCAAGAATGGCAGCAAGCTGAAGGTAAAGCGAAGTTTGCAGAGCAACAAGACATAGGCCACTTAGAAGTCTCATTCTTTGGGCCATTCTATAGCTCATATGTAGTATTTGAATTAGATAAGCAAGACTATCAATACGCTTATATCACAGGTTATAACAAAGAGTATTTATGGTTTTTGTCGCGCACACCGACCGTGACAAAACAGCAAATGCAGGACTTTATAAACACAGCAAAAGAATATGGTTTTAAAACAGACGAGCTTATTTATGTTGACCATAGTCGCTTGTAAAGGGGCTTTACAACTGTCTTTAAACTATCACTAATGTGCAACACAACTGTAATGGATGCTAGGCAAACTTAGCGTCGTTAAATTGAAGCAACATGTGATCCCCCAATTTAATCCCCTGCTTGGGTAGGCATTGCCTACCCATTTTTTTTTTAAACAATTTGCTCCATTAAGCATTATTGCAAATTGGCATGAGATCAGTTTTTTACTAACTAAGCTAGAAAATCATCACCGAAAAGCCACACAATAGCAAAACAGACATAGTTAATACGCTAACATGCTTTACCCATGAAACAGTAAAACTGTATAAAATCATGAGCATAAGTACACTTAAAGCCATATAACCGCAAAACAGCAATGCGCCGTACCCAGCATCTGACAGCACGCAAAGCACTAAACTTAGTAAAATACTGATCCAGCCGCTTAATAAAAAGCTATTTCGCTGTTTTTCGGTTAATTTCTTTTTGAATACATCACGGAAATGATTGAATTTTGCAAGTGCAAAACAATTAAACCCTAAAAAGCAGAGACTAAATTGCAGTAACTCCATCATCCTTGTTGCTCCTTTAACAGCCTGTTTTTATTTAATTTAGTCTTATTTGTAGCGGTTTTATGGCTAGGTATTTTTTTGCTTTGTAGTAAAAACAGCAGCCCAGCACAAATAAACACACTATCAATACCGAATAAGGCCCACTGCTGAGTTAGTAAATACGTGATCCAATTACCATCTGTTGTCAGCGCATTTACCACAGGTACTATTAAGCAAGCAGCCGCGTTAAGCCAAGCACTATAGCGCCAGTGGCGTTTTTCTCGGCCGATCACAGCGATAACTAACATCGCCAGCCAAGCTAAGAAAAACACGAGTATTTCTTTATCGGCACGCCCAGCTAACTCTAAAGGTAATAAACGATTGGCAATGAAGAACGCTGCGGTTGCAAGGGGTAAGCCCATCAGTGTGGCTAAATTTAGTGTCTCAACGAGCTTAAGCCCAAAGCTTGGTTTTTGGCCTGCTTTGAGTCTCTCGCGTAAGCGCTTAGCCCACATCATGCAGCCTGTAGCTATCATGGCACAGCCTGCAACACCACAGAAGAAATACAACCAACGCAGTAAAGGCTCCGCTAAGCGACCGCTATGTAATGCTGTCATTGAGTCATAAAACTGCGCCGAAGCGCTCCAATCTTCGCCTGAACTCGCTTCAAGCTCACCTGTTACACCATTGAATAAGTAGCGTGGTCCGTTATCTACAACCTCTTTGCCGGTTGCCAAATAAACCACAATTTGTGAGGTCGCTGTATTGGCATTTCTTACAAACACATAGCTAATGTCAGCATTCGGTGACTTAGTATAAATCTGATCTAATACATCTTTGATTGCCACCATAGGGCGCTGCTCTTCACTAGGCTTGGCACGTTTGTTAATAGGCAATGCCTCATCAAACATTTGCCTTAAGCCATTTTCATATACGGTTTCGGCAGGGTAGGGGAACAGCATAAATATCAACGTGATAATTCCCGTATAGGTGATCATGATATGAAATGGTAATGCCAGCACCGACGAAACATTGTGTGCATCAAGCCAACTTCGGCTACCTTTGTTTGCTCTAAAGCTAAACATATCTTTAAAAATACGTTTGTGGATCACGATGCCAGTTATAAGCGCAACCAACATAAATAATGAAGCTAAACAAACAATTATCCGCGCAGTAAATACATCTATGTAATGTAAATCAAAGTGCAAACGATAGAAAAAATTCCCCCCCTTAGTATCCCGAGGCTCAGGCAATTGTTCTAAGGTATTAGGGTCTAGATACGTATAGTTGAAAGGCGCACGGCGCTGACCAGGCTGTTTAGGCTCAGCAAACCCATAGCTTAAAATAGGGTTACGCGGCTCAGGTATGTTTATTCGCCAAGATAATGAATTGGGTGCCTGTTGCTGTAATTGCGCAAACACATAATTAATTTGATCGGCTTGAGACTGAACCCGTTGCGCCTGATGCTGCACATGGTGTGTTTCGGGCTTGGCCCAAATAGTGATTTCATCTTTAAAAAAGCTGATGGTGCCAGCAAAAAATATTAAGAACAGTAACCAGCACACCAGTAGGCCAACCCAGGTATGAAGCCAAGTCATTGAGCGGAAAAAGCTCTCTTTCATAGCCATCCCTTAATCAATGAAAGGGCCAGTAATTGCCCACCAGTAGTTAGTAAAATAGTGATCCAAATGGTCTTTAAAGACTTAACGGCAAATACCCAAATAAACACACAACAGTAAAAAAATACCGATAGAGTCGTGGTTAACAGCACGCTGTCGAGTTTATTAAGTGGTAATAACACAGCGAGTAATGAAATAAGCACACTGGTAAAGGCGTAACCACCAATAATGGCCGCAACGAAACGCAAAAACACAGCAACACGATAAGATAGGCTCACAGAGCGCTTTTTAGCTGTATTTTTAGGGCGATTGGTTGTCACTGCATCTAATGATTGAGAATGCATGATAATCCCTTAAAAAATAACACGAGAAGAAAACCCCGTATTATATCGCCGACAAACGGAAAAGATAGTAGTTATCATTTGCATACACGTATTAAATAGTGAAACAGAACCAACTAGGTCGAACTGTTAGTAAAATAATGATCTGCTAGCTTTGTTTTGTGCAATATCATATGGTGTTAAGTAAATAAAAAGGGAGTTGTAATGAAAACAATAGGCTTAATCGGTGGCATGAGTTGGGAGTCTACACAAAGTTACTACCAGCTTTTAAATCAAGGTGTTAAAAACAAACTTGGGGGTCTGCACAGTGCCAAGATAGTACTCGTCAGTCTCGATTTTGCAGAAATAGCAGTGCTACAACAGCAACAAGATTGGCCACAGATGGCCGAGATACTCATTAAAGCCGCTAAGCAAGTTGAAGCTGCGGGCGCGGATTATTTATTAATTTGTACCAACACCATGCATAAACTAGCTAAGCAAGTACAAGATGCGGTTGCAATTCCTTTGTTACACATTGCAGATGCAGTTGGTGAAAACCTGATCCAACATAACTTCAAAAAAGTGGCTTTGTTGGGTACCCAGTTCACTATGGAACAAGACTTTTACAAGCAACGCCTAGCAGATAAATTCGCCATAGAGGTGTTAATTCCTGATGCTCAGGGGCGTGAAACAGTGCATCGAGTGATTTATGATGAACTATGTAAAGGCATCATCAGCCCAGAATCTAAAGCCGAGTATTTAACCATTATTGATAATCTAACTCAGCAAGGTGCTGAAGCCATTATTCTTGGTTGCACCGAAATAGCCTTGTTAGTTCAACAAGCAGATACATCGATTCCACTACTTGATAGTACAGCACTTCATTGCGCTATGGCGCTTGAGAATAGTTTAAATTAGGAGCACACCATGTCGAACCACCATAGCCTAAATTATGTTGAATTTGCTGCTAAAGATTTAGCCGCAACAAAAGCATTTTTTCATCAGGTTTTTAAATGGCAATTTACCGATTATGGCCCTGAATACACGGCCTTTAGCGCTGAATCAGCGGGCCTTGATGGCGGTTTTTATCAAGCCCCATTAACTAGCTTAACCAATAATGGCGGCGCGCTACTGGTGCTTTATTCAAATAATATTAAAGAGACACAAGCGCAGGTAGAAAAACACGGTGGCACAATTATTAAGCCTTTGTTTGATTTTCCTGGAGGCTGTCGTTTTCACTTCACAGAGCCAAGTGGTAACGAGTTAGCAGTTTGGTCAAAACAAGCATAGATCATATTTTTACTAACTCATGATTACTCAAACACTAATAGAACAAGTTAGTAAATGCGTGATCTGCGAGCCTCATTTAGCTCTTGGGGCGCGGCCCGTTATTCAATTTAATCCTCGAGCTCGTATTTTAATTGCCGGTCAAGCGCCAGGAATTAAAGTACATGAAAGTGGCAAACCTTTTAATGATGCAAGCGGGCAAAGGCTTCGCTCTTGGCTTGGTGTAACAAGCGATGAGTTTTACGATGAGCACAATTTTGCTATCTTGCCGATGGGTTTTTGTTACCCTGGCAAAGGAAAATCAGGTGATTTACCGCCAAGAAAAGAGTGCGCGATTGCATGGCGTGAAAAGCTCTTAGCGCAACTAAATAATATTGAGCTCACCATTATCTTAGGAAAGTATGCGCAGGCATATCATTTACCCGACACTAAGCAGCTGCCCTTAACTGAGTTAGTAAAATCGTGGCGTGAATATTGGCCAAATTACTTGCCACTGCCTCACCCAAGCCCTCGCAATAATATCTGGCTAAAGAAAAATCCGTGGTTTGAGCAACAAGTATTGCCTGAGCTTAGTAGTAAAATACGTGCAATTTTAGCAAGGTAAAAAATGGAAAATAACTTTTTTGCTGAAAATGGCTACTACCATGTAAAGGGCCTTTACACAGAGAGTGAGCTTAGCAAGGTAAGGCCAATTCTCGATAAATTTCATCATCACTGGTTGCAAGAAAACCAACCTTTTTACCAATCCAGAGGGATTAATAGCTCAGGTTTGACTGGCGCTGCATGTTTAAGTGTTGAGGAAAAGTTTGCTCTTTTTGAGTTTGTCAGCGCTAACACTCTATTGGAACAGGTTAAAGGTATTGTTGCTGATCCTCAGTTTATGAATACTCAACTATTCTTTAACCCTTACAACTCTAAACAAGCAAATTATTGGCATCGCGATATGCAGTATCACTTAGAGCTTGATGCGCAAAAGGCCGCTCTTAGCGGCCCTGAAGTATTACATTGCCGCGTTGCTTTTGAAGATGAACCGGGAATAGAACTAATACCGGGTAGTCATAAAAACTGGGATTCAGATGAAGAGTTAGCAGTTAGATTAGAACAACAGGGCGCTCGCAATAGTGACTCACTGACTCGCGGTAAAAGTGTGGCACTCAAAAAAGGTGACTTACTCATATTTTCGGCAAATATGATCCATCGGGGCTTGTACGGCATGAATCGTTTTGCCCTTGATATTCTTTACTTTGAACGTCACTCAAGCCTTAATGAGTTTGTACAAACTGGATTTTTACCAACTGCAGAACAAAAGCAGCAGCTAAACAACGCGATGGTATTTGAGTAAGCACAAAAAAAGCGGCTTCTTAGCCGCTTTCTTTATTTTATTGTGCTGTTACTGCAACATTGCGAACAATTCTTTTAACTGCGGCATATACTGCTTAACTAAGTTAACGTTACTTTCGCTAACATCTGCTGTTGCAGTACTTGCTTTAACACCTTCTAAAGCACCTGCCATTGAGCGAGTACCCGCATCAGATGATGATGCCGTAAGGCTTTGTAAACCACTCATTGCTTGATTTACACGTTGCTTGTTCTCTTCTGACATACCCGCTTTAAGGTTTTCTAAATACGCCATTGATACCTCTGAGCCAACAGTAACTAACTGCTCAGGTGTGAAACCATATTGCTTGGTCAGGGCTTCAAACTCTGTGTAAAGCTCGTGATCTTTAATGTGGCCTAATGCATCCATTACTGACGAACTGTCAACACCATCAGAACTACCTAGCATACCACCGAGATTTACAGTATCTAATTCAGACTGATTTTGTGACCAATTGACCACAGCAGGTAAGGCTTTTATATAACGCTGTAGCTGGCTTTCAGTAATATCTTCTGCGAAACTAGAAAAGCTCATCGCCAGTAGACTAATAGAAATAAGTAGTGCTTTCATCGTGATCTCCTTTCTTTCAAAATGGTTAGCAATTGGCTCACATGATAGAGCGATTATGTTTGGCCAATTACAAATGTTACAATACCTTTTTTACCACAGTTAACTGAACCTGATGTTAATTATTTCTAATACCGTCACAATTGATGAATGGGAGCTCGACTTTAGTGCGATCCGCTCGCAAGGTGCAGGCGGCCAAAACGTCAATAAAGTAGCCACTGCAATTCATCTTCGTTTTGATATTAAGCGCTCAAAACTACCTGACTTTTACAAACAGCGTTTACTTAATTTAAATGATTCTCGAATTACCAAAGAAGGCGTTATTGTCATTAAGTCGCAAAGTCATCGCACGCAAGAGATGAACAAAGAAGACGCGCTTAATCGTTTGAAAGAATTAATCGTTAATGCCACACAAGTACAAAAGGCGCGCAGAGCGACAAAACCAAGCAAAAGTTCTCAGAGAAAACGCATGGATAGCAAAACCAAAAGGGGACAAACAAAAGTATTAAGAAAAAATGTAAAATTCTAACTTTCACATCAGAAGATCGTGTCAAAAATAAGCAGAACTGTAAAGAAGTGTAACTTGTTAACAAAGTTAATTGATGGTTAATCCTACCGCGACTATAATAGTCATACAAACTCACCACTAATGAAGGAGCCGCGTATGGGCCAGAAATCACGCATTGTTGCCGCTGCAATGATAACGCTGTCAGCTTTGCCTATGTCGGGCTTTGCTGTAGATTCATGGCAAGCCGGAAACGCGTATCCGCAAGGTAGTGAAACCTGTTATAACGAAATTCTTTATAAAGCCAGATGGTGGGCAACTCCAGGTGAAGAACCTGGTAGTTCACAATGGGGCGCTTGGGTTGCAGATGTCGCCTCAAAAACCTGCGTACAGAGTGTTGTAAAAAAACAAGACGATTTACTTAAGTCTTTACCCACCATTTTCGAACCAAATAATAAAAAAGGGAGTCTGATTAACTCCCTTTTTTGTGCATTTTGATTTTTAATCAAACGTATGATGCCTTGTTATTTCAAAGCGATTTAAGATGTGATGCATTATATACACCGCACATAAGCTCAATAGTATCGCCACAGACACTGACGAAAAACGATACAGCGCGCTGTATACGAGATCTTGTCCCGGCCCTAATGACTGACCAAACAAAATACCAAATGTGGTGATAATACCAAAGCCTACACCCGGAATACCGCCACCAATTATGTGATAACGACTAAAGATAAAAGTCAAAATCCACAGAATTAACGCCGGAAATATCAAAATATCGGTGTGGTTATACAAAAATAACTGTGCCACTAACGCTAAGTTACACCCAATTAGGGTGCCTATTGCACGTTGCCACGCGGCCATACCAGCTGCTTTCCAGCACAACGAAAACAATATCAGTACCGAGGCTGCTTGAGCTGAAATTGAATCCTGTAAATCAAAGACCTGAAATACAACAAATGACAAGGTTGCTACGGTTGAACAAAGTAATACTTCGTGGCGCACACTTTCTTTTGCTTTTTCTGGCATTACCCGACCTTGGCGTGGTGCAACATCAGGGAATAAACCATGCATTAGCATCGAGAACACCACTGTAACAACAACGGCAACAGCGTTACTAATGATTAACGGATAAATACTCACACCACCGCCGGTGTAAGTCGAAAAATGCAATTGAATCGACAAACTCACTACCGTTGTGGCGCCAAATAAAAAGTTAGCACCACGGCTCATTTGATAGAACAAAAAGGCAAAAGCGATAAAGCTCATCATCGTCATTACCACAGGCAGGTGTGCAAACAACCCTTGCACAACCAGCACAAACAGCGCACTGAACACCGCGCCTGCGTAGAACTGACGAATAATATGCATGTTAAGCACAGGCACTAAGCCAAGCAATAGCATAGGGTAAACAGTAAAAAAGATGCCATTCGGCCAGTTCATCAATTTTGCCAGTGCAAACCCTAGTGCTGAGCCCGTGGCAATGCGTAGCGCTTGGCGTAAGCCATTGCCATCGAGTTGCAATACTGACATAACTCACCCTGCCTTAGTAAATAAAGTGCAGAACACTAATGAAGCGAATTTGCATGCTTGCAAACCAGCTACCGATGCTAGAGTCAGGCAGAAGTTGCACAGTTGCACGCGCACCACTTGGAAATTTAGCCAGCATCTGGTGTTCATCTAGTTGAATATGGATACGTTGACGCTGTGCATCTCGTACCCAACGGTTGCTGCTTTCAGTAGCACTGAGTAAACCGTTCGCGTTAAGCTGACCATCACTGACACCCGCTTCAAAACTAATAATTTTGCCAGTAAACACTTTGCCCGGTAGCGCATCAAAGCTGACTTTTGCAGTACTACCAATTTGCACGTGAACTAAAGACTTTTCACGAAAATCAGCAACTAAATCAGCCTTATTAGCAACAATCGCCATTAACGGCTGGCCCTTATTAGCATAAGTACCTGGTGTTACTTGTAAGTTTGCTGTTTTACCGTCGGTATCGGCTGTCACTGTGGTGTACGACAGGTTTAGTTTCGCTTGTTCAAGCTGGTTTTGAGCATGACGAAGCGCTAAATTATCATCCCCCATTTTACCACGCGCTAATTTAGCCTCGCTAAGCTGAGCTTCAATTGCAGCTACATTGGCTTTGCTTGATTGATAGTTCGCATTAATAGTTTCGTACTCTTGCTCTGAAATAGAGCGTTTTTTCAATAACGACTCACCGCGTTCGAACAATAATGTTTGTTCATGCAGCTTTGCTTGAGCAGCTGCAAGCTGTGCTTCTATAGCCTTCACACTGCTATCTAAACGTTGGTTTTGTAGTTTTGCATCATCATATGCAAGTTCAGCTTGTTGCACGGCAAGCTCAAAAGGCTCGTCGTTAATCTTAAACAAGGCTTGCTGTTTTTCGACGGCTTGATTATTGGTCACTAACACGTCGGTTACGCGACCACTTACCTGCGGGGTCACTTGTACGACAGGGTGATACACACGAGCCTGCGGTGTGACAGGCATATACAAATCGGCAATCACAAAATATAAAAATAAAACAATAAAACCCGCTAAAGAGATTTTTACGTAACGGGCAAATTTTTGATCTGGTGTCATAACGTTACTTATCTCCTGAATAATGACGGATACACTGACGGGCGTTTTGCTCCATTTGAATTAAACCATGCGCCATGGTATCGAGTTGCTCAGTGGTTAGATCGGCATAAAGATGCTGTTTCACATCGGCAATAATCACCTGCAATGTGTCTAACAATTGTAGACCTTGCTCAGTGAAGTACAGACGTTTACTGCGTTTATCTTCAGCGTCAGCTTTGCGAGCAATAATCTCTTGTTGCTCAAGCTGCTTAATCGTGCGAGTTAGTGAAGGCATTTCAATGCCTAAGCTATTTGCCAACTCTTGCTGCGTGCAACCTTGGTTTAAATGAAACAGGTGCATCATCGCGGTCCAGCGAGATTGGGTAAGACCCAAAGGCTCTACCGCCAAAGTGACAGCATCGCGACATAAACGATGCACACGGCCCATACTGCCGCATAATGTTAAATCAAGAGTTTCGTGAAAAGGGGGAGTGGAAGACATGATGCGCTCCATTTACTTAGCATGCTAACTATCTTAATGTAGTTAGCATGCTAAGTAAATATTAGTGCAATTAATAAAATAGATAGCTGTGTTCGATAAAAGCGAACAACAGCAAAAGTTATCTACCTAATCACACTACTTAGCAATTAACTCTTTGATATGGCTTTCATAGAGGTCTAATTTATCAGCAACAAATCCTGTGTGCTGGAACCGTACTATGCCTTCTTTATCGATTAAAAAGCTGCTCGGCATCCCTTTAAGTTGGTATTGCCTGCCAATAACAGCGTCTGGGTCATAAATAATATTAAAGTTCACTGCAAACTCAGTTAAAAAAGCATCGGCATCACTGCGCTCAACATCAATGTTTACAGCAATAACTTTGAGTCCTTGCTGTTGATACTTGCTCTGCATAGCTATAAACCAAGGAAACGAGCGTCGACACGGACTACACCAAGACGCCCAGAAATCGAGTAACACAACTTGCCCTTTGTATTGATTCAATAGTTGAGACAGCTGCTGCTGACTTGCAGCTAAAGGAGGGAGAGAAGGATGCTCTGCCATAGCAGCAGAGCTGGTAAATAAAAGACATGCAATTAAGGCGTATTTGATCATTGATAATTTAACAAGTTCGCTGGTGAATATTGGTCAGTGAGCACCTTGGTATCCGCTGGCCAATCTTGATTACCCTTAGTATAAAACAAATGCTCGCTGAGTAACTGCAAATCAACATCGTAAGGGGTTAACTTATTTGCTAACTTGTTGGCGCGCTCAGTTAACTGTTGCTGGCTAGGCATAGTCTCGAAGCCAGCTAAAATAATGCGATTAGAATTTTCATCGGTCACAACATTCACAAAGTCACCAAACACATCGAAGTAAGTTGCTGACTCATGCTGGTATAACTTGCTTGATGAAAAGGTATTTGCAGCGACAATTCCGCCATCAGCTAAAACACTTTTTACTTCTGCAAAAAATTCCTTAGTGAGTAGGTGTTCAGGTATATAATCGCCATTAAAGGCATCAAGAATAATCCAATCGTACTTTTGTTTTTTAAGTGCGGCGCGTTTAATGAAAATACGGCCATCTTGCACTTTTGACGTCACGTTATCGGTTTCTACAAAGCTAAAATAATCACGGGCAACTTTTATTACCGCAGGGTCAATTTCGACATTTTCGATATGAGCGCTAGGGTAAAGCTCATGAATGGTATTAGAGAGTGAACCTCCTCCTAAACCTATGATCAGTACATTTTTAGGATCATCAATAAATAGTAAGCTTGCAAACGTCATTTTGGTGTAATTAAACACCAGCTTTTTAGGCTTACTTTTATACATACAGCTTTGCGTACTTTTACGGGTTTTTTCGTTAAATTTTAAACACAGTAAATCGCCAGTCTTCTCCACTAAAATATTGCGATAAAGCGAGCGCTCTTTATGTATTACTTCGGCTAAGCTGCTAAAAGGCAATGTCATGATCAAACAAAGCATTAAGATTCTAAACATACAGCACGCTCCTTCGTTTTTAATTGACTAACAGCAATTGCAAGCAAACCAAGCGCGCCTAATACCGCTGCAAAGGTTTTAATGATGTCGTTAACATCAAACGCTAACACCATATAAAAAGAGGTAATAATCGTACCAAGCGCACTACCTAGGGTGCTCACAAAATACAAACCACCGGCAACCTGACCACTTTTTTCATGATCGGTAACCAATAATCGCACTGAGTAAGGTGAGATCATGCCGAGTATTGTTGTAGGGATAAAAAACAACGCCGTTGATGCCAGCAACGAGCCGTAACGACTGTCTTCAATATGGGTGAAAATAAAGGTCATAATTGGCTCTGCAAACAATACAATTGGCACCACCATAATGCTTGCCACAAAGAAAATGAGTCCATATTTAGTTAACGAAGGATTGCGGGTTGAGAGCTTGCCGCCAAGTAAATAGCCGATAGATAAGCTCAACATAAATACAGTGATAATACTGCCCCAAATATGCACACTGCTACCAAAATACGGCGCTAAAATTCGCCCGCCTAAAAGCTCAATTCCCATAATACAAAAACCGCTACTAAAGGCTAGAAAGTAGATAAGCGCATTGATTTTATTCATTAAACACCCGCTGATTTTGTTGTTATTTTACCCATCTTAACCTGATGCAGATAAGGATGCCATGACTGTTTTTTAAGCTGTAAAGGCCGTTGACAAAATATAGTCTTTTTAAAATAAATAATTAAAAAGGCTAGGTTAAAGTACATGTGCTCTGGTATTTTACTGGGAACAAATTAAGCAAGGATAAATGCAATGGATCAGCAAGTAACACACATCAATATCGACAACCCGACAACTTTATTTGGCCTCAAAGTTCGCACCTGCAATATGAATGAAATGAGTGGCGAAGGTGCCAAAATAGCTGGCTTATGGCAGCAGTTTTACACAGACATAGCGCCAAAATTAACCCCATCTAGCCAAGTTTATGGCGTGTACACTCATTATGAATCTGATGTCACAGGGGAGTTTGATGTCTTTGCGTGTACTGATCTGCAAGTCACATCATCAGAGATAGAACAAACGACACTCGCCACAGGTAACTACCTTCGCTTTAGTGGCAAAGGTGCAATGCCACAAACCGTTATCGATGTTTGGGGTCAAGTTTGGCAGTACTTTAGTAATGAACAGTGCCCGCATATTCGAGCATATAAAACTGACTTTGAGTTTTATAAAAGCAGTGAAGAAGTTGAAGTATTCATTTCGGTTGAATAACGCCAAACCCTAATTTTAGTGTAAAGCCCCATTACAGATAAAGCCGCTTATTGCGGCTTTTTATTTGCTAAAAGGTATATTAATCCTTGTTGTTATCTTCAAGAATAAGATTCTTTAAAATGGGTCGTACAACGACCAAGATTAAAGTAATAAGTACTATCGCGGCCATTATTATGCGAACTAATCGGAGAAACCATTCAGTTTGATGAATAGGCCTATTTTCCTTTGCTTCTTGTGATTCAAGTAAGGCACATGCTTGTGGTATTGAACTAAATGTATCTTTATTTGGATAATCAAAGACGAAACCTACTTTAGCAAGTGCTAGCCTTGCTTGGTCTGAATGAAGAACATCGACGTACAAAATATGATTTTTAATATCAGCCTTGTAAGGGATCTCTTCAACGTCCAGTACATCGACTATCTTGACGGCATTGACTAAGCGCATATCTTGTACCAAAGGCCGGTATTCAGGAGCTCGAGACCATATAATTACAAATATAGCGAACCCCAAGGATAAACATAATAACCCCCACAAGGTGTAACGCTTAGGTAGTAACTCTAATATATGCGGCGGTTTATTGCTCATTATGACTTCCAATTCAATAAGTTAACTTTCAAAATATAAAAGTTTTGATACGTAAAAAAGTAGTTATATACAAATAACCATCATTTAAGTTACTGTGGATTCGTAACTTTTAGTCACCAATAAGGATGTTGTTGTGTATAAATTACTACTCTTTGCCAGTCTATCTCTCGCTGTTTTTTCTACCAGCGCAGCGAAAATTATCGATGATGAACACGTCACAAAAGAAACAGACTGCTTCACAGGCATCTTTGCTGACTATGATTCGTGGCACCAATTTATTGCGCAAAAGAATAAACGCAAAGCTAAAAACGAAGAAGCCTACTTAAAGCGCATTAAAGCCTTTGAAGAAATCTTTCCACAAGAAATGTTCGATAACTTTAAAGCTAATTTAACCTGCCATAATTTTAAATATCAGGTCGATAATGTTGAGGTGCTTGGTTATATCATCAAACCTAAAGTCATCAAGAATAAGCTTCCAGTATTAATTTATAACCGCGGCGGTAACGGTAATTTTGGCAGTGTTTATTTTGCTGCAATGATGCGCAATTTATTTCCTTTAGCAGAGCAAGGCTTTGTGGTTATCGGCAGCCAATACCGCGGTACATCAACTAAAAATGATGATTTAGATGAGTTTGGTGGCAGAGACGTTAACGACGTACTTGCGCTTATTGATTTTATTCCGCACATAGCAAGTGCAGATGAAAACCGTATTGGTATGTTAGGAGTAAGTAGAGGCGGCATGCAAACCCACCTTGCAATGCAACACACAAACAAGGTTAAAGCCATTGCAACCATTGCGGGAGCGACCGATTTAGTCAAAGAGCTTACGTTTAGACCTAATATGGAAAAAAACGTGTATGTGCGTCGTATTCCCAATTATAAAGAGAACAAACAAGCAGAGCTTGAAGCACGCTCTGTTATGAACTGGGTTGATAAGCTATCGCCTAAAGTGCCCATATTACTTATTCATGGCAGTGACGATAAACGAGTATCGGTCGAGAACTCAATTCAATTTGCCAAAGCACTAGATAAGCATCATATACCCCATAAACTTGTGGTGTATGACGGTGACAATCACTTTTTAATGAACCATAAAGAACAACTAGAATCAGAACTAGTTAATTGGTTTAACACCTATTTGTAACTTTGTTTTAAAAGTAAGAAGGGCCAAATAAGGCCCTGTTTTGCCATTACTTAGCCATATTGAAATGATTAAAAGCCCCATCTAGTGCACTGCGAACGGATTTTTTTGCGTTTTGTTCATGGTCAGCTCCTTTGTTGATGTGGTGCTGCCAGGTAAGGTCGTTTGGTGCATGCTTTTGAAGAGCATTCACTAAGCCATTAAAAGCACCGGTTATGATTGGATTCTCATCACCACCTAATGTGACATAAAAATAGTGAATATTGCCTGCTGTATTAGGTAAGCTTTTACTGAACTGTTTTACGACAACATTATCGTCATACCAAGCCGCAGGGCTAAAAGCAAAGTATGCATTAAATAACTCTGGTTTAGTAACCATGGTATATAACACAAAGCTCCCTCCCGCCGAAAAACCTGTTAGCGTGCGCTGCCCGCTAATACGGTACTCTCCCTCTAAATAGGGGATTAGCTCTGTTTCAATAAACTTTAAAAACACATCAGCTTTACCAAATATTTCTCGTTGATTTTGATTGATTGGGCGCGCTTCTATCGCCACATCCTTACGGGCGTAAGGTGGCACTAAATCACGATTTCGTGTGTCATGCCAAAACAGGTTCGGGATGGCCACGAGAATAACCTCATGCTTGTCATCGGTGCTTTCAAGAAAACTTAAAGCGTCATCCCAAGTATCAAGGTTAAAATTGCCGTCAGTTTTAATTATGAGCGGATAAGCTTTGTTAGGGTTGTAGTTTTTGGGCAAGCGAATGAAAACTCGGCGCATTTCTGAAAGCGCATTCGACTTGATATCTATATCAATAAAGCGTGAACTATAGTGCTGTTGGTATTTCATCGCGATATACAAGCCTGTAGCTAACAAGACAAATGTAATAAGCCAAGCTAGATACTGAAATCTAAATTTTAGTAATGCCATTTTATATCCTTAATCAATAACTTAATGACACTACTTCAATTATAAATATTAGTTAATAAGACAATTGTAACAGGGTATTAGTTAGCCTCTTTCACCGACTTAACTGTGATACAAGATATTCATTACACACTTCGCTCAATAATCCAATAGCTCGCAGCCGCCATTGCCAGCACTGATAATGTAATTCGAATAGCATTATAAAAATAAGTTCTGGCAAGCATTGCTAGCACGGGTACAACGCAAATAACGATTAACAACTGCACAGTTTCAATACCCAGATTAAATGCAACCAATGCAACGATAATAGCCTGAGTATCAAACCCCATATGGCTCATTTCTATCGCGAATGCTTGACCATGGATAAGCCCAAAAATAAATGCTATCCACATAGCTGACTGCGAAAAGATCGGCCTGATTGCATTCAACGCCGAAACTAAAATAGAGGCCGCAACCAAAATCTCAATTGGCTTTGCAGGAAATGAAATATAACCAAGCGTCGTCAGGGCTAGCGTTAATGAGTGTCCGAGTGTAAAGAAGGTGACAATTTTAGCTACCGACATAACACATTGGCGCACAGGTGCCACTGATTGCCAGCGCTTATTGGCACTAACTAGAGGGGCGGGCAAAATTAAACAAAGTAAAAATAGCAAATGATCTATACCCGCTGCAATATGGCTCATACCATTTACAAACATCAGCTTAAACTGAGACCATGCAGTGATTTTTTCAGGCTCTATAAATAAGGTTTCGCGCTGATAGCGGATCAACCCTATGGTTGCTATGTCTTGACTTGCTTTAAGTACTTCATGCATATCGTTGCGATACGAAACATAAATTTTGTGAGTAACAACTCGGTGTAAAATGGCATTGTAATGCAAAGAAAAACCACTGGTATCAAAATTATCTGGTTTGATAAATTGCATCTTCATTACCATAAACAGTACGTTATCAAATTCATGGATAGCAAAATCATCAACCTTTTGTGCTGTTAACGACTGAGAATTTTGTGTTGTGATACTTACATGTGTTTGCATGTAGTCTTGTAAAGCCGAGAAATTAACCTGCTTTAGATCATCACTTTGTGAAGGAAATAAACTTTCATCAGCTAAACGTAATTGATCGAGGGGTATATAAATTTCGAGTTCAATCTGTGGTTTATGCGTATCAATAAACACAGAACTCGTTGAAGCAGAATGGGCAAAGGCTTTGGTACAAAAGAGGCTGACCAAAAAGGTCAGCCCAAATAGGAGATTAATTACTGCTTTCATGGCTTATAAATTATTACCATAATCCCAGCTCTTATCCCTGAACATTGTATGGTAGTGAGTTTCATCACTGATAATCACCCCATTTTGACACGCCACCTCAATCCAAAGGTTAGGGCCATCAATACGCATATAAGTCCCGGCAACATCCACATCAACACCAGCCGATTCAGTGCCAGCCCAGGCAATGTAGGTATCTGCATAAGCAGAACTCGTTACATAGCTTAGCGTTAAGTTTTCAACCACTTCTTCAGGGTAGTCGTTGATCCACTGCTCGATTGCTGCTGTAACCAGTGCTTGTTGATCCTGCGTTAAACTTGAAACAAGGATCCCTTTGCGATTATCACCTGTAGGGTAATCAGTTGGTAACGTACCACTTCCGTTATCTGGGCCCATTAATACATCTGAATAGCTTTCACCGCTTAAGTAAGCCTCAGCAAGCTCAGACTCACTTAACGAGTCAAACATAGCAACGAGGGCATCACCTTCATCCGCAAGCGGGGCATAGCTTGCCGAGTCTAGTTCAAAGCTGACTTTAGGTTCAGTACCAATATGGTTTGGCACAGGGTAACCATCGCCATTTAAGTAAGTAATGTTATAAGCTAAGTGGTGACCACCTAACTGCAACATCCAGTCGCCGCTCACATCTGGGTCGCCAAAAAACGCCAGATAATATTTACCAGATGAGTAAGCAGAACCACCACCTAGCTCATTTAAATAATCATCCGCAGCAATAACACCTAAGAAATCTTGATAGCCATCATCACTCAGCGCCGCTTTCGCAACCATCATCGCCGCTTCAAGTGATTCATCGTCTAATGCCCCAAGTTCAATACCATTACGACTTACATTGCCCGTCGGTAAGTTTGACCACACAGTTCTTGCTTCAGAGTCTGAATAATCAAGTTGTAAATCAGCAAGTTCATCTTCATCTAACGTGTCGATTAATGCATTTGCAGCACACACGAGTGACTCTAGGCTGGTATCGAGCTCACAGTCACCTAGACTGATATCACTGAAGTCACTGACACTAATTGAACCTGAGCTACTTGAAGAGCCACTGTTGTCACTACCACTGTTGTCAGTACCGCTGTTATCAGTACCACTGCTATCGCTAGTCGATGTATCTGTATCTGATGACGACGATGAGTCACTGCCACCACAAGCCGCTAAGTTTGCCAATAAGGCAACTACTGCCAGTGATTGCCACACCTTTTTACCTAATTTCATAACCAAATTCCCTACATGAATTATTGCTTAAAAAATTACCACAGAGGCAAGGTTGAAAAGTGTAGAAAATATGTAGATCACCAAATGAATTATGGAATTTTATTCACGAAACAAGCCTATTTAGTGAAGGTCAAAAAGTAACTTCGCACTTTAAAATTAGGTATACGTCATCAGCAACTTCGGTTATCTGCTTAGCTTTATCACTCAGAGCTGCTCACCCAATTTATAATTAATAACAGCGCTAAAACAGCAGAAACAAGTTGCCAAAAGAGCACCGGGTTACGCTCAATGAGCGGTAACAATCTATTATAAGCAGGGTTTGGATTATGCATATCAAACAAAAACTCAGATAAACTTAGATAGCGTTTTTGCATATCAGGTTTACAGGCTTTGTTGATTGCGGCATCAACCCATACTGGGATCTGTAAATTATTATGTAGCAAAGATTTATATTGGAGTCGATGTAGCTCTTTCAGATTAGACACTTTAGCGACTGAAGTATCATAAGGATAGGTTCCGCTGAGTGCATGATAAGTCATCACAGCTAATGCAAACATATCACTGCTCAGTTCGGGCCAATACCCCAAAAAGTATTCTGGTGCGCTATATAACATGTCGCCCGGTATGTGCAAAACATCATCACTTTTACTAAATTGCTGACCATGTAAACTGGCTGAGCCTAAATCCAATAAAACGAGATTATCGTATTGATCAATCATGATATTTTCAGGTCGAATATCTTGATGCAAAATACCTTTGCTATGCAATGCGCCTAACGCTGAGACAAGTTGTGTTAGCCATGCTCTTACTTGCTGTAAATTTGCATGACCATTATCGTTTAACCATTGCCTTAACGTTATTCCTTGCACTCGCTCTGTCAGCGTGTAAAAGGCATGCCGTGTAGTCTCACAGTGCCCTCTATTAACAACGTGTGGGTGGTCAACTTTGGCAATTAACCACTCTTCTTTTGCTAGCTCATCTAAGTAATACAGCTCAGCTTGCAAGGATAAAGAGGGCACTTTCATCACCGCAGTGGCCCCAGTGATCGTGTTGTGAACTTCAAATAAAGAACTTCTGTCGCTTTTGTGAAGCTGATTAATAAGTTTAAAATTATCAACGATATCACCGACACTCAAGGCATCAGGCAAAGGTAAAAAACCATCAGAAGTGTACTCAACCGTTTCTCTGGGATCAGCGGCACGTTGTTTAATCGCGACAATACTGAGGTTGTCATCGCTTGCGTTAGCCAAAGCAAGTTCAGCAGCCTTTTGACATGCATGTTGCAATTGCTGTTCACTCTCACAATTGGCAAATAAGCCCAATAATTGCTCAGCTGAAATAAACTCAGTAATACCATCCGTAGCCAAAATAAAGCAATCACCTATGGCTAGGTCGATTTGCTGAACATCTAACTGTAAGTTTGAACGTATACCCAATGCATTACTTAAATATTGCTGCCCATATTCATCAGCTACGCGATGCTGTTGGCTAAAATGGCTGATTTTACTGTTTCTAATTCTGAATATACTTGAATCGCCACAATTAAATAAATTGGCTTTCTTATTGGCTAAAATTACCCCTGCGAAAGTGCAAACAAACCCTTGATCAAAGTTATCTTGATATTGGCTATGTTGGGTTTTTGCTAGTAATTGAAGGTTAATCACTTCAAGTACTTTTGTGCCAGCTCTGGCTGCAGACCATACATCACTGGTACGTAAATATTCATCACAGAAAAGCATCACAGCCAAGTCACTTGCATGCTGACTGACTTGGCTGCTACTTATGCCGTCTGCAACAGCAGCTACAGCCCCTTTTGAGCGAGACTCTGTTAATACGGGGATAGTGCATTTAACACTATCCTGATTAACCGCTTTGTTCCCGCGAGATGTATAAAACCCTGCTATTACATCGGCTGTCATAGTTAATGCGTCTTTGTTGTTTTTGTACATTGATTGCATTAATTACTTAGCAATTACATTGTCACCAATAGGAGCTGCAGTTGTCGCTAACTTGCGCTTTGGTTTTGTACGATAGTGCGTTGTGTACAAAGTCAGTCCTGTAAATGCTAGACCACCTACCAAGTTTCCAAGCGCAGTTGGAATTTCATTCCAAATTAAATAATCAACAACAGAGAAATCACCACCCATGATCAAGCTAAATGGGAACAAAAACATGTTTACAACCGAATGTTCAAACGCCATAAAAAAGAACAGCATAATAGGCATCCACATGGCAATCACTTTACCGCTAACATGTGTTGACACCATAGCACCCACAACACCCATAGATACCATCCAGTTACATAGCATGCCACGGATAAAAATGGTCATCCATCCTTCAAAACCGTATTTAGCATAACCTAATGTACGCGCTTCACCGATACTAGCGACCTTAGCTGCAATAGCCCCACCATCGGTATTGAAGCCCATGGTAAATACAAACGCCATCATGACAGCAACGGTCAGAGCGCCAGCAAAGTTGCCAACAAAAACCAATCCCCAGTTTCGCAAAATTTGTGGCCAAGTAACGCCTGGCCGACGAGCAAGCCAAGCTAATGGTGTTAACATGAACACACCGGTTAATAGATCAAACCCCATTAAATAAAGCATACAAAAGCCTACAGGGAACAGTACCGCACCGAGCAGAAATACACCGGTTTGCACTGCAACTGTAATCGCAAATACAGCAGCTAACGCTAAAATAGCACCTGCCATATATGCACGAATAATAGTGTCACGCGTGGACATATATATTTTTGATTCGCCCGCATCCACCATTTTTGTAACGAAGTCACTTGGTAATAAATAAGCCATGTTATTCACCTTTCATTGTTAATCTCTAATCTGTTTCACAGTTAAAATGACCATTTTTCAGGCAAAAAAAAACGCCCGCACCGACTCTTACTTTTAAGAGCAGGTTGCGGACGCCATTGTCCTTTGCATTTCCAATTGTCACAGCCTATTCAACTGTTCACAATTTATTAAACAAGTTATATGCCAAAAGTGATAAAAAAATAAAAACTCTTATATTCAATAAGTTGTGAAATTTAATTTTATTCTTAGAATATTAAAAATTAACATTTGCTTTACTTTGGCGCATTGCACGCATCACTTTGGGGCGAAACGCTGAACTAATTAAAAAGGACTGAACTAATTTGAGCAATAAATCATGAGTTCACTTTTGTTAAAAATTTCTGTAAACCCCATTTACAGTGGCACAACGCAAATAATATTCGAGCAAAACTGATTTTACCTTGCTTAAAAATGACTATTAATTTTTAGGGAATAATAATTGCTTAGTGGCATCTATGAAATATTAGTAATTAAAAATCTATGCCGACAACCTCAACGAGTACCAAACGCTTCTTACTTGCTGCAAAGCATGCCGAGCTGAATAGCTTACATTCGCTATCGTCAAACTGTAAAATTGTCATGGCAGCAACACAGATGATCCATCAGCTACAAAAAGAGCGTGGTACAACGAATGTTTATCTAGGCTCAAAAGGCGTTGCCTATAAAACAAATTTACCAGTGCAATTTAAGCATACCTCAGAGGCGGAAGAGCAACTTCGTGCTTTATTAAAATCAAAATTCTTAAATAACGACGCTATCCACACGCAAGCACGATTATTAACATCAATCACTTTAGCTTCTCAAGGTCTTGAACAGCTACCAAAGTTAAGAAAGCAAATTCAAAAACTACAGATTACACCTTTAAAATCTACCGATGCGTATTGCCGATTAATTAGTAAAATCATAAACCTAATATTTGAAGCAGCGGATGTATCAAGTGATGCATCGATAACAAAAATGTTAGTTGCACTGTTTAATTTCATTCAAGGTAAAGAGCTTGCAGGGCAGGAGCGTGCTTTAGGAGCCATTGGGTTTTCGCAACAAAAACATGAGCCAAAAATATTATCGAAAATGCATGAACTTGAAAGCGCACAACACGACGTATTTGAGCGGTTTTTAGAGTTTTCGGTTAGCCAAGAACAAACAGCCTGGCAAGCAATACAGCTCTCTGAGCTAACTAAAGATATTAATAAACTCAGAGCGATGTTCAATGCACTATCAGCATCAAATAGCTACACACCTGAGCTTGGTGAAGTCTGGTATGAAGTTGCAACTAAACGAATAGATGCCCTTCAAAATATCGAAACTATGCTGACTACTAGGCTAATGGAGCAAGTTCAAGTAAGGATTAAAGAAGCTGATGCTGAAATTTCGAATCACAGCCTATTGATGGAAAAAATCAGCGATGACAATGCAACTGACCCGGGTTTTAACATGCTCTTTGATCGTCGCTTCTCAGGGCTGCATAGTGAAGAAGGATCAGCAGCTGAACAACATCATGATGTTCAATCTGGGCATAAATCGTTTTATGATTTAATTTGTGAACAAGCAAACCATATTAACCAAATGAGTGCAGAATTAGAAAATGTAAAACGCGCATTGCACGAGCAAAAGGTAATAGGCAGAGCAAAAATATTATTAATGCAAAGCTCTAATGTGGGTGAGCATCAAGCACATCAACTGCTCCAAAAAGCGGCAATGTCACAAAACCAATCATTAATAGACGTTGCAAACAGCATTGTTGCCAAAGTTTCAAAAGCTTAGCAACAAATAGTCGCACCAAAAAGATAGCAAGCGTTTGATTAACCTCAGATGCTATTAGTTAACTTAACCATATAGATTAAGCAAATTAACTAAAGCCAAAGAACGAACAAAGGGGTAGTTCAAACTCGTTTTTGGACAAAAATAAGTCAGAGTATTTATTCGGTAACGCTTTGCTAAGCGGCAATTAAATAGCTGGCTAAAATCAGCGAGGAACGAGTAAAAGCCAGCTATTTTGCCCGTTTAAGCAATTTGTTATACAGCTTTCGATAATTTCTTATTTGCTTTTACTGGAAAAAGCCTCTTAGTGAACTCATCTACTACACTTTCTGTTCTAATAAAATCTCGGATTTTTTCACGACTAGTTATACCTGAATCCGAAATTATATTTTCAAGATGTGTTGCAGTCTCCTCTATTTGTGACGCGAACTCGTCATTATTTTTTAAGACTGCGATGATGGCAGTTGTTACCTTTTTCTGTGATTTTATCGGAGCATCCAATATGTCTGGGGTTTTCCAATATTTTCTCACTAGCGCATACAAAGCATAAAAACGGAAAATAACCCTTGTTCTATCAATTTTTCCTGAGCGTACCAAGTAATCAAACTTATATAATGCTAATGCAGCAACATGATAAAGCTCTACATTATGATTATCCGAAAAGATACGTTCAGCAAATTCTTTCCGTATACCTCTATGATCACGTGCAGCACGATGGGGTTGGTAAAAAAACATCGCTGCGGCAACCTTCATCAGATCTGATGGTCGATGAATACGTGTGCGCTCAATTCCTACATCCCTATACTGATTATCACGCCTTTCAATGTAAATCCGAACTTCACTATTTTGAGATGCACAATACTCTTCTAAGTCTTTCATAAATGGGCGCAATGCCCAAAATTGATCTTCCCTAACTTCATTTTGACGATTAGTACCAATGATAACACTAGAGACAAACTCAGTATCACCGCAACCTATTAGGCGAAACGGAACAAAAATGTTTTCAACTTGATCACGAACGTGAGCGAGTATGTTGGTAGTTTGGCATCCATTTACTATCTGGTAATCTTCTAGATTAAATGTATCTCCTTTACGCTCTATGTTTTTTGAAACAACTGTAATTCCGTTATTTTTAAAAACAAAAGAAGAATCATCCCCTGACTCTAATTCAGAAATTATGGACTTATTTATTTCTGATTCTGGATTAAAGTCCCTGACATTATCATAAAATAAAGATCTGTTAATATGAGTAACACCATCTTGATCTGGCTCACCAAGTGCAATCGCTAATACTTCTGATGCAGAAACATATCCAATATATGCCTCATCCACTTTATCATGAGCTGGCATCGTGACGGCTTTTGGAAAGCTTAGCTTTGCAGATGAAGAATTTGTTGCTGCACGGAAGCCATTTTGAATCACTTTAGCTCCAACACATTCAATATGTATTTCATCAAATATATTTAATTCAGCTAAGCGTGCCTTATTCGTTGTAATCAATTGAGTAATTAAATCCGAAACTTCACCAGAACCAGTTGTACAGTAGTAACACCTCAATGTAGGGCTTGTTTTAGCTGCTGTAGAATAGATAGCGTCTTTTACTTCTATCAAACTCTCTATTTGCTCACCTGTGACTAATGATTGGCTTGTGAAAAAATCATAAACCCCATCTAAAAATTTAGAAATATTGCCATAATCCAATTTGTCTGATGTTTTGGATTGAAAGAAATGAAACTCAGAATTATGATTTTTACCAATAGCCAGAACTTCAGCGGCTTCATCGACGTCTGTACAAAGCGCACCTTGTATAGAAATTGCTACTCCATCAATGCCAAACTCATCACCTTTGAGGTGAGCTCTAAAAGGATCTAAATTTTCTCCAAGAATACCATTCTCTATAGAAAATATAGACATAACCTCAAATAAGCTAGGCTCATCCAAATTTTCATTAGGGTTCATTTTTTTAAAAGTATTTAGCTGCGCCTTAACTATTGGATTTATAGCCATTTATCTATTCCTTTACTTTATTTTTCCAATTTAAATACAACTGGCGATTGGTGGATTGCTGTATAACATTTTAGTATTTATGCGACACGCGGTCTGTGTTGCATAATCGCTTGTTGGACTGAGCCTCTACCTGCTCGATGTGTCAGAGTTGGTGTTGTTTATGCTATGGGAATTTGCTTTTTGTGGTTTTCACTTTCCTAGCTAATTTAATCAGCTTAGCTACTGTTATGTAAGCTTTCCCTGCATTGCTCAGCGCTAATTATGTACTCATTACACCTAAATTTTCCTTAAAAAGCAATTATTAAACATATAGAGGCCACTAGCCTTAGCAATTAACAATTGATTTTAAGCACTTTTGTTAACTCATCTTGGGGCAAAGTCGAGTTATATTTATAACCCGTCAATGGACAGGAACGTTTTAGACCTAGAGATCTAACAGCGTTTATATCGCTTTAGGAAAGGTATATTGATCCCTTGATTTTTCGTTAAGAGGCGCAGCAACGTAATGAATTGCTTTTCGCACAATACCTTAACACTAAACCCAATGCATACTAAAAATACCACGCGTCACAAGTCCCTCTTTAACAATTTTTATGAGAGTTTATCACCCTCCTACAATAACACCGCATTGAACGATATTACGACTCACCATAGTAAATCTCGATAGCATTCACGAAATCTTTTGCCATATCAATCATTATCGACCCTTACAGACTCAAGATACTGATTCAAAGCCTCCGTTGTAGGGAAAAACCGTTCTTTACCAATTAGGTACTCTGTAGTAGTCCGTCCAAACAACTCAAACAACCTCTCTCTGGTGAAACGCAGACAGTGTTGTTTTTTATAATGATGAGTAACAACCTGAATCATCTCCTCTCGTGTAGGCATCCGCTTTTTGGTGGAATGATTCCCGGCGGTAACCGTCACGCAGTGGTTGCGAATGGCTTCTGCCTGCATATCGATTTTGTGTACTTTAATGTATGAGGTGAGGCCACCATACCCACTTTTCTCCAATTCTCGGTGTGATACGAACGCACCTATAAATTTGGTTCGACGGCTCATCACATCCTGATAGGCTTCATCGCGATTTTCTATACTATACCAATAGCCTCGGGGTTTATCAGTAGAGACGTGAAATTCATGCTGATTTGAATAACACATATCTCCAGTTAAGTGCTGCTCAATCTCATTGAAATGAGATTTTAATGCATCAAAGTCTTGGAGGCACCAGGGTTCTAATTCTAAATAGTAATAACCGTAATCATCATAGGCCTCACGGCGTCGCTGCAGCTTTTCCATATACGAAAATTTATCTTCATTATTGAGTTGCTCATAATTAAGCATAAGCAGCTCAATGAAAATTCTTGAGTTATTAGCGCAATTTTCGATTAAAAAGTCGCTTTTATAACCGTCAGGCTTAGGGCCAATAATTGGATGCTTGACTACTCTCCACTTCAAATTCTGCCGTCTAATAAATCTTTGCATTTCCTCGTAATAGGCCACTTCATTCCATGAGTCGAGTTCGGTGCCATCGGTTGTAATTCGAGAGTTAATCTGATATTTCCATGTGCTAAATCGAGTATCTTCATCCACTAGCTCTAAAAACAGGTCTATAACCGATGGCCAGTGCTCTTTAATGTAGATTTGAAAGGTTTTCCCGGCAATTTCGCCATTGCCTTCGAGATAGACTCGGGCGTAATTACGCAGGTAGCTATCCGATATAAAGCCACCACGCTCTAAACACAATTGTTGATAACCAGCCTTAAGCTCAGCTTTGGTCGGCTTTTGCTCGCGTTTTAGGTTAATCAACTTTAGTCCGTGTCTTTTGGCGAATGCTGCTCGCGCTCCTGCTGGACTAATATGCTCAGGTAAACCACGCAGTTCGGGCATTTTCTTCTTATGTAATTCCACACAAGACAGCAGCCCACCAAATTTCCGTCGGCAGATATCAGCCACTTTACGTTCACGCTGCTCCGTCCACTTTGCCTGTGAAGTCTGATTTATCGTAGTCTGAGTACGACTATAATCATAATCCAAACCTTTGAGTCCGTATCGCTGCAGGGCATTGATGATTTGCAGAGGTGAGCTACACAAAAACTCTTCAAATGCATCGGCATTATCAATCGTTTTCATCTTACTCCTGTACGTCGCATTTACTCTTTTTGTTACTTCTGAAGTGAATGGAACACCTCGCTCTAGAGCTGCTATCGCCGAATCTCGGTCTTTCGGTGTACGACCGCAATTTAAAAATCTAAGTTGATGGGCCTTTTTTATGACCGACTGCATGTTATGTGGTAATGCATTGATGCGGCAATCCAGACCGGGCAATGCTAACCAATCATTGGTGCGAGTTTTAGCTGGCATATATTTCCCTAAACTCTAGTCGAGTTTCAAAAATTTGCTCTAATGTCAGAATTTCCCAATGTAAATGGCGGTCGGCATTGTCGAACTCGCAACCGCCATCTGAGGTGGTGGTTAAATTGCGACTCTAGTAAGCTATCTCTAGAGTAAATTGTGTGAACGAGTGTTTATTTAGCATTTGATGTAGTGTACTAATAAGAGCAGACTTTTAATTAAGGGATAATCCATAAATCTAGTTTAAGTATACTTAAAAACCAATCATATACAAAAGAGCTCAGATAAAGTGTCGTCATTCTAGTTGTTGAACAATGCGAATTACATTAAATGGTTAGGCTAGCAAGCAAGAATCGCAAAGTGAATAATGTTTAGTATTGCATGACAAAAGTATATGGGCATCCACTCTAACTCATTTTGGGGCATAAACGAGTTCACCCTTAATGAATGATAAACTCGTAGATACAAAGGTCAGGTTCGTTTTCTATTTAACTCTAATGTGAACCTCACAGAAGACGCTAACATCACTATGAATGAGCCTATTAACCCTGTTATAAAAGGCTTACGCGCCTTTTATTTTTAAACAGCTGGGTGATTGTGTTTCTTCGACAAAGTAATTCGCTTGTAACAATGTTAAATCTACACGCTGACGGTAGTTAACAACATCACCCACAATCACTAAAGCTGGGCCAACAAAGTCCTTTAAGTCTCGCTCAGCATCAATACTTGCTAAGGTTCGGCAACAGAGTTGTTGATCAGTTAAGCTACCTTTATCTACCACAGCAATTGGCATATCAGGGCTCATTTTATGTTTAATCAATTGTTTAGCAATACTATCAACACGGGTTAAGCCCATATAAAATACTAATGTTTGTTTTGATGCGACTAGCTGTGACCAATTTGCTTGTTGCGCGTCATCTTTACAATGCGCAGTCACGAATTGCACAGCTTGTGAACATCGTCTGTCGGTCAGTGGGATCCCCGTATAAGCAGCGCAAGTACTCGCGGCTGTCACGCCTGGGACTATTGCAAAGGGAATATCATGCTCTGCTAATGCGTGAGTTTCTTCCGACAATCGACCAAAAAGAGATGGGTCGCCCCCTTTTAAGCGAACAACTGTTTTATTTTCAAGTGCTTTAGCCACCAAAAGTTGGCAAATTTGCGCTTGTGACATGCTATGGCAGCCTTGTCTCTTGCCAACAAAAATAACCTCTACATGAGCAGGAAAATACTGCTGAATTTCGCTATTTACTAACCAATCAACTAATACCACATCTGCGTGTTGCAGAATTCTATGCGCCTTAAGTGTCAGTAGTTCAGGGTCGCCAGAACCTGCACCTATTAAATAAACTTGACCATTTTTCGAAGCACTGCGTTTAAATGGTTTGGTGTGCGTATTTGAAATAGCTAATTTCAATTTATGCAGCCATTCATTTTGTACATTTAATACAGTTTTAAATGCAGTATTGGTGAAGGTAACCATTTGAGAAACCATCATTATTCTCCTAGATGCATCGAAACGTTGATTACAACAACACTTCAATTTTACTGCCATTAATACGTGCGTCGTAAACAGGTAAGGTGATCGTGTCATCGTCTAAACAACGACCATCATTCAGCACATATCGCTGTTTATAGAGAGGCGATGCAACAAAAATTTGCTCATCTGCGCAGCCAATTAAGCCCCGATACAACACATTAGCTTTTCCTATTGGATCAAAGTTTCCTAGCGCATAGACCTGCTTTTTCTCGTTTGCTTCTTGAACGTAGAACAGTGCGATTTGTTGCTCTTGTTTGTGCGTATCACTCACCAATGCACACACACCAGAATCCAATACAAGGTCAGTTACTTCACAGATAGTTTGCCAATTTTGATTACTATTACTCATATCGTTCTCCTATACCGTTTCAAGTTTTTCTTCAGCTCGCGCAGGGCGGATCTGACCCCGTTCTTCAACAAATTGAATGTTGATATCCTGTTTGTCACTATTCACAAATTGACGGAAGCGTTTTAAAGATTCAGGATTCTCGAGGGTTGTTTTCCACTCACATTGATACGTATCAACAACGCGTGCCATCTGCTCTTCTAGCTCATCAGCAATGGCTAACTCATCCGCTATGACCACTTTTTTAAGGTAGTCTAAGCCACCTTCCATATTTTCCATCCACACTGAGGTACGTTGCAGACGATCTGCTGTTTTAACGTAAAACATTAATATGCGATCGATGTATTTAACCAAAGTCGTACTGTCTAAATCGGTAGCAAACAAATCAGCATGACGAGGCTTCATCCCTCCATTACCACAAACATAAAGATTCCAGCCCTTTTCTGTTGCGATAACACCGATGTCTTTACTTTGTGCTTCAGCACATTCGCGGGTACAGCCTGAAACGGCAAACTTGATTTTATGCGGGGCTCGAAGGCCTTTATAGCGATTTTCTAAGTCGATAGCCATGGTGACACTATCTTGTTGACCATAACGACACCAGGTGCTGCCAACACACGATTTAACGGTTCTGAGGGATTTACCATAGGCATGCCCAGTTTCAAGGCCCGCATCGATAAGTTGCTGCCAAATGAGTGGTAGCTGATCAACACGCGCGCCAAATAAATCAATGCGTTGACCACCTGTTATCTTTGTATATAGACCAAATTGTTTAGCGACTTGACCAATCGCAATAAGCTTATCAGCGGTAATTTCACCTCCTGGAACCCTTGGAACAACAGAGTAAGTGCCGTCTTTTTGCATATTTGCAAGGTAGGTGTCATTGGTGTCTTGAAGCGCGACATGCTGCGGGTTAAGCACATATTCGTTCCAAACTGAGGCCAAAATAGAACCGACAGCTGGCTTACAAATTTCACAGCCTTTCCCTTTTCCGTACTGCGCTAATAACTCAGTAAAGCTTTTAATTTCTTGAACCTTAATAATATCGAAAAGCGCTTGGCGGCTATAAGCAAAGTGTTCGCAAATATCCGTGTTGATTACCACTCCACGCGCAGCAAGCTCACTATCTACAACATTCTTTAATAAGCTTGCGCAGCCACCACAACCAGAAGCTGCTTTAGTGCATGATTTAACAGCTGACACAGTTGTTGAACCGGTGTCGATTGCGGCAATAATATCGCCCTTGGTCACATTCAAGCATGAGCAAATAGTTGCGGTTTCGGGAAGGGCATCAGCGCCTAAACTCGGTTTCTCTCCTGCAGAAGGAAGAATAAGTGATTCAGGGCTTTTTGGCAGCTCAATGCCATTGAGCATATATTGCAACAAGCTATCGTAGTCAGATGTATCGCCAATGAGTACAGCGCCCAACAATTTAGATTCATCATGACTAACCACCATTTTTTTATACACACCAAGCGGCTGATTTTCATATGTGTAAGTTAAACAGCCAGAAGTTCGACCATGGGCATCACCAATAGACCCCACATCCACTCCCATTAACTTCAACTTTGTGCTCATATCTGCGCCAGTGAATCGCTCTGAAGACTCATCGCCCGCAATTATATGGTTCGCCACAACCCGAGCCATAGTGTAACCAGGCGCAACAAGACCGAAGATGAAATTGTTCCAAAGTGCGCACTCACCAATTGCATAGATATTTTCACCGCTTGTTTGGCATAGGTCATTAACAACAATGCCTCCGCGTTCACCAACCTCTAAGCCAAACTCTTTGGCTAAATTATCGTATGGCCGAATACCTGCGGAGAATAGAATAAGATCGGTTTCAAGCACTTCGCCATCACTAAAACAAAGCTGATATCGACACTCTTTTCCCGCTTTGATTTCTTGTGTTGCTTTTGATGTATGAACCTGAACCCCAAGCTGTTCAATTTTATCTTTCAGTAATTTTCCGCCGCCAGCATCAATTTGTACCGCCATCAACTGAGGGGCAAACTCAACCACATGCGTTTCTAAGCCAAGCTGCTTTAAGGCATTAGCAGCTTCGAGACCAAGTAACCCGCCACCAATTACAACCCCCACTTTACTCACCTTCGCCGAGGCTGAAATGGCATCTAAGTCATCGATGGTACGATAAACAAGACTATGCTCTTGATCTTTACCCGGAATAGGGGGAACAAAAGGATATGAGCCTGTTGCCAGCACTAATTTGTCATAGTTATAAACAACACCGGCGGCAGTTGTAACGGTTTGCAGTTCGCGATTAATATGAGTGACTTTTGCATCTAAAAAGAAATTAATCCCCCATTGCTGATAAACCATTTCGCTGGTCATGGCTAAATCATCTGCAGTTTTTCCTGCAAAATACTCAGATAAATGGACACGGTCATAAGCAAGTCGGCTTTCACCACTAAGAACGGTTATTTCAACGGCCTTAGCTTCACTATTTAGGTTGTGTAATTGCTCAACAAAGTGATGCCCAACCATCCCGTTACCAACAACAACTATTTTTTTCGGTGTAGACATAAAATTTTCCTCAATTATTTAGCGTGCAAAACGTTAAAATTTTGCTCCCACCCATACCCAAAGCTTATTTGTATCGACTTTCGCAAACGCCTCATCACCAGCCATATAAGCGGCATACTTCACTCCAAGGCTGTATTGTTTATTAAATGATTTGCTATATACGACATCGAATTCAGAGCCTAAATCATCATCTCCTGCGAGTGATTCATCCGCAGAGTATGTGTGGTAAACAAGGCTCCATTTACCGCTGAATGCGTTACCCGATAGGCTGGCATAAAGATCTTGCAAACCCGCAGCGGGTGTCGTTAAAAACTGATCGGCCCAGCCATTAAATTTGTGTAAGGTTGCCAGAGGAGTTTGAAAGGCTTGCTCACCCTTATCAGAGCCTAGCGATTCGTAACCAAGCTTGTAGGTGATATCACGATAAGTAACACCGCTCTCAAGGAGTAAATACTGGGTATCGTAGCTATTTGCACCACTGTCATTACTTTGTAGCGCATACTCTGCAGAATACGAAACGGGCAGCTCAGCAACGTTTTTTTTGCCAACTAAGCGAACACCATAGGTATCTAAGGAGTTATCAGTGTTATTGTCGACCTCGAGTAAGTAGCCATAAGCTATTAACTTACCGAAATCTGTTTTTAATGATGCATTAAACAGATGATCTTTAGAGTCGAGATCTTTTTCATCTGCGAAGATTCTATTGCGTTTGTTTATATATGCATAACTGGCATTAATAGCGTCTTTTTCATAGCGCGCACTAAAGGCATCAAAGGTTTGTTTATCTTGACGCCAGCCAACATGCCCAACAAAACGATGGTTGTCGAGAGTAATGACTTGTCGGCCTAACTTGGCTGAAAATTGCTCGGTATTATAAGCAAGGTAAAGTTGGTCAATTTCAGTCGATTCAGGATCGGCTACTACAGAATACTCTGTGCCATCACCAATTCCATTATTATAATCATCGATAACAGCCAGCGTATTCTCAAGTTCAATGAAAGCAGAAACCCCTGCAAACGTTTTAGTTTTGAAATTCCCTAAACTGCGTAGTGTTAGTGCTGATGCATCTTTCAATGCATTGTCTTGAACAACCGACTCATAGCGTAAGCGAAAGTCAGCATTCAAAGTACCTAACTCAGTTTCAACAGCTGCAAAAGATTGATTTGCAGCGATAAGGGTTAAAATTGACAACGTAACTCTAGTTAATTTCATGGTTTATTACTCTTATTATTCCTAGTTGATTTGCAAGCCGTCACATCAGACGCCACCTTAAATTTCCCAAACAATATTGAATTGCTCGCCATTCATGCCATGCAGAAATTTCGAGCAAAAAAAAACCCACTCGATAACAGAATGCACGTTCTGTCATCGAGTGGGCTTCTTTGCCGTAGTGCTATTTAGGTAAAACTAAACAGCCGGATTTTGTAGTTGCAGTTATCTAATACACATTATGTGCCAAAAATTTTCCTCATTAAAAATCAGCAACATAAAAAATATCAGCTTTTTATTAGCCACTTTTTTCACCATAACAGTGCATACAGCTCACAAAAATAGGGCGCAACCGATTTCTTGTATCAGGCTGTATTTTACTTGTAACGGGGGTTTACAGTTTGCATAAAAAAACCGCAGCTTAACATCTAAGCTGCGGTATTTTTTAATAAAGCATATTTACTTATTTAGTAGATGCTTTTCGAAGAAGTTAGCCATCATAGTGTGATAGTGTAGGGTAGTGCCTTCACCTTCACGGAGGCTGTGAGAACGGTTCGGGTAAGAGAAAAACTCGAACTGTTTATTGTGCTTAACTAATTCGTTAATTAAACGCTCTGAACCTTGGTAGTGTACATTATCATCTCCGGTACCGTGGATCAGTAGCAACTTACCTTGCAGGTCTTTTGCAAAGGTGATCGGAGACGTGTTGTCGTAACTTTCAGGATCGGTATTTGGGTTACCCGCATAGCGCTCTTGGTAGATAGTATCGTACAAGCGAATATCTGGCACTGGGGCAGAGGCAATACCCACTTTATATTTATCACCATGGCGGAATAACAAATTAAGCGTTGAACTACCGCCACCTGAGTGACCCCAAACACCAACACGGTCGGAATCAATGACATCCCAACGTTTTGCCATTGCATCAAGGGCGTCAACTTGGTCACGCACAGTAATAGAGCCTATTTTTTTGTAGATAGATTTACGCCAATCTCTGCCTTTTGGTGCGCGTGTGCCGCGGTTATCAACAGAGGCAACAATAAAGCCTTGCTGAGTTAGATACGACTTGTATAAGTAACTGTCGCCTTCCCAACGGTCTTGTACTGTTGATCCCCATGGCTCACCATAGACATAGAAAACGATTGGGTAATTTTTGCTTTTATCCATATTCGCAGGGAACATGATGTAGCCATCAAGCTCAACACCATCGCGCGCATTAACCGTAAAGAACTCGTGAGTCGGTAATTGCTCAGTCGCTAATTTCTCTTTTAATGCTGTGTTCTCAACTAAGGTTTTCACATTGCTGTGATCGCTTACTTTGATGATCTCTTTCATTGGTGGCGTGCCAAACTTAGAGAAGGTATGCATTGCCCAAGAGGTATCTTTAGACATGTAATAGCTGTTTGAACCATCGAAAGACGCTGGCGTTACACGCATTGGCTTAGAGCTGCCATCAAGCGAGGTACGGAATAAATAACGCTGGCCAGGATCATCCGGTGATGCAGTAAAGTACATAACGTTTTTATCTTCGTTGAGCGCTAGCATATCAATGATGTCGTACTCGCCCGGTGTTAAATCAACAACCGTTTTACCATCGCGAGATACACGGTATAGATGACGCCAACCATCACGCTCACTGTGCCAAATAAAGAACTTACCGTCTTTTGACCAGTTTGCTTTATAAAACCACTCAATAAAGGCATCGTCTTTATCTTCAAGAATTTTAGTCAGCTGCTGTTTTTGCCAGTCGAATAACCAAACCTTGTTGTGGCTTTGCGGACGGTTAAGATCTTGGATCATCAAAGATTCACCAGTACCTGCCCAGCTAATACGTGGAATATAACGATCGCGATTATCGCCACCTAGTTCAGCCCAGCGAGTTTTCTTGTCGCTAAGACTTACCACACCGACTTTAACCGCAGAGTTCATCTCGCCGGCTTTTGGATACGGAAATTCTTTAAGGGTAGGGTAGAGATCATCGGTGTTATTGATCATGGTGAAGTATTTCACGCCACTGGTATCAAGCTGCCAATAGGCAATTGATTTGTTGTCTGGACTCCAGCGGAAACCATCACGAATGGTAAATTCTTCTTCGTATACCCAGTCAAAATTACCATTAACAATGGTGTCGTTACCATCAGTGGTTAAGGCAGTCACAGCCTTGCTACCCACTTTTTCCATGTAGATATTGTTATCACGCACGTAAGCTACTTTTGAGCTATCAGGTGAGAACTTAGCAAACATCAGCTTTTTCGCTTCGATGTTTTCGCCACCTAACTGATATAGCGAATCAGTTTCGAGGTTTAAAAGCCAAAAATCACCACGGCTACGTGAGCGCCACACTTGCTCGCCATTGGTAAAAACCATCAGCCATTTACCATCTTTAGACCATTGGTAGCTTTCAACGGTGAGTGGCTCTTTATCACCTTTGGGAATTAATTTTTCGTAGCTAACAAGTACCTTACGACCCGTGCCATCGGCGTTATAAAACACAATATCATTGCCTTTTACGCCGTGCTCATCGTCTTTAGCTTTGTCGTCTTGGTTGTTTTTATCGCTTTCGCGCTCTTCAAGTACCGTATAACCAGTACCATCATCGAGCCACGTAAAATAGGTGCTACGCTCAGCTTTAAAGTCTTTTTCTTTATAAATTTGTTCAAGCGAGAGCGGATTAGCCGTTGCGTTCACTGTTGCTGATGGCGTGCTCGCTTGCTCTGTACTTGAGCATGCTTGCAAACCTAAACCCGCAACCACAGCAAACGCAAGGGTTGATGTTTTTATTAAGTTCATTTTGTTGTTCCTAGGTTTTAACTTACCTAGCGTACCAAAATAAACTTATAAAATCTGAGCTTTTATCGTGTTATCAGGGGGGTTGAACTTAAACTCAATCGTCCCACAAGAACATACTGGCTTGCTTGTTGGCAATACGTAGTTCGTAGATATCACTACAAGGGCGCATCGCCGCACCATAGCAAACATGTAACGGCAATAAGTGCTCTTCGCGAGGGTGACTAAAACGCGCCGCAGGGGCCATTTGCCACTCTAAGAACTTAGCTTGTCGCTGCTGCTCACTCAGCTCAGTATTGCCACATACATCGACTAACCATTGCTCAAAAGCGATATTTTGCGCTTTAATTTCAGCAGTTTCAGGCGTGAAAAATGCGCGCATATTATGAAAAGTAAAGCCAGAACCAATGATCAATAAATTATCGTAATCAAGCTGTTGTAAAGCCTCACCTATCGCTAGGTGTAAGCTTGGCTCAAGGCTTGGATGTAACGACAATTGCACACAAGGTATATCTGCCTCTGGATACATAATCTTCAAAGGCACATACATACCGTGATCAAAGCCACGAGATGGGTTTAATGTGCTATCGATATTAGCCTTTGCCAATGCTTGATGTACTTTTTCGGCAAGGGCTGGTTCGCCAGGGCTTGGGTACTCAATACTGTAAGCAGGCTCAGGAAAACCATAGTAATCATAAATTAGCTCTGGAGCAGCGCTCGAAGTGATGCTAATTGGGTTCGCTTCCCAGTGTGCACTCACCATCAAAATAGCTGACGGCTTTTGAATTTTTGTAGCAATAGACTGCAAACAAGTAACCATATCAGCATGACTTGGATCGCCAAATAAAGGCATAGGACCGCCGCCATGTGAAACAAAGAAAACGCGTGGCTTTTGCATAAATGTGCTCCTTAAATACGCTTATCTCTATAGTGCACGCACAGAGGTACAATAACTAGCCACAAAAACGCACAACAAGAGTGTGAATTTACACATTACGAGTTTGTAAGTACTAACTTAAATACCAAGCAACGTTCATGGCGGGCACTTGCCCTCTCAAGCCACCTTCGAGAGGCTCTTTACACAGTAATGTTAGTTGATAAAAAGCATCGTAGTGCTGATGTAGCTCATCGGCGACTACACTAAACGGCGGACCCGAAAACTCATTTTGCTGATACTCAAAGACCACCACTAATTGTTTAGCTCTATTGGTCAACTCTAGTAAATGCTGGGTATAGCGAATGCGCATGGGCTTTGGCAGCGCAACTAAAGCGGCACGGTCATAAACTGCGTTGATAGGGCCAAGATCAGCTGCAGTAAGTGCAAAAATATCACCCACCCAAACGGTTAGATTTGCGCCTTGGTAACGTAATAGTTCGCCGTGTTGGCTAATTTCGGGTTCTAGCTTTAACTCATCAAATAACTGCTTAATGGCTATCTCACTAAGTTCTGCCCCAACAACACGCATACCTTGCGCTAGCAAATAATGAATGTCGTGAGTTTTTCCGCACAGTGGTACAAAAACAGTATCGCCTTGCTGCAAATTCAAGTTAGTAAAATAGTGATCTAGGTAACGGTTAACGTCTCCTTCATGAAAACCTATTTCGTTATTTTCCCAACGTTGATGCCAATGCTTTGCGTCCATTACTTACTCCTAAATAAATTGAATGAATTGAGCTGATAAATTTAATCCGACACCAAAAAGTAGGTGAGTTACAGCACTTTTTAAGCGGGCTTGAAGTGGGTTTGCTGTTTTCGTAGCCATTATCCCCATCCCTAAAGCGGGCTGCATAACAAAAAATGGCATAGATACGCTAGCTAATCCAAATATACATGCAGCGATTAAGGTGGGCTGTTCAAGCCAAGCAATACCGACCAGTAATATAAATAAAAACGAAAATAAAACACCAATAAAGTAGTGGACGAACCAGCCAAACACGCACTCAAAATGCTTAACAGGGCTAGCTGCTATATTCTGGTGCATAAACTTTCCATCTAATAACCCCAAGCCCCAACGGCCAACTAAACAAAAGTTTAATGAAGGGATCTTAAACACTTTAGCCAGCAAAAAAGCATAAAGATCAATGAACAAAGTCGCCGCTATGCCTACAAAAGTTATCACATAAATATCATTAACACTCATTATTAGATGCTCTTAAATGATTTAATAAAAGGCATGATATCTAATTGCAAAAGTGCTAAAAATAGTAAGATAAACAAACTATGATTGCATAAATGAGATCATGATTGACGATATCGCTCTATTCATACAGATTGTTAAGCAAGGCGGCCTAAGTAATGCGGCTAAGAACTTGTCGCTGCCTACCGCAACAGTGTCGAGACGCTTACAACGACTTGAGCAACGCTTAGGTGAGCAGCTATTAAATCGCTCAGCAAGGCAATGCACGTTAACGCAAGCAGGGGAGGTGTATTTTCAAAGTTATGTTGAATTAATTGAGCAATTTGAACAAACTCACCGCCAGCTTAATGAGCAAAAAGCACAATTGTCAGGAAAGCTTAAAGTTTTAGCACCTCTGAATATTAGTCATGGTTTCTTAAAGCCGATGTGGCTCGCATTCACTAAACAGTACCCTGATATTCAACTTGAGCTACTGCTTAATAACCAACTTGAAGATCTCAGTAAAAGCCAAGCTGATATAGCAATAAGAGTAGGGCCGCAGGCTGATTCTATGCTCCATCAGAAAAAGTTAGGCAGTGTTGATACCTTATTTGTAAGCACTAAAGCATACCTTAATTCGGCATCTGCCATAGAAGAGCCTAGTGATTTAAAACAACATAGGTTAATTGGTACCACGTTGAGAAATAAGTGGCAGCTAACCAATACTCAAACGAATGCAACTTATACTCACATGTGCCGATTTGCTAGTACTTTTAACGATACTGGATTTGTAAAATACTTAGTTTGTGATGAGCAAGGTATCGCTTTGTTACCTCGGTTTGAGGTTATAGATGAATTAAAATCTCAGCAGCTAGTTCAAGTACTGCCACACTGGCGAGGAGAAAACCGCGACATTTATGCAATCTGGCCAAGCGCACGTTTACTGAGTAAAAAGGCTGCCTGTCTAAAGCAGTTTATAACCGACTATATTGCTGAACAATTATAAAGTCTGCCATTGATATTCCATCTGTTTGGCAGTCAGTAGGGCGTGTTCGTAACTAATAAACTCAGCGACTAACGCTAGGCTCATATCAATGCCAGCAGAAATCCCCCCTGAGCTGGTAAACTTACCGTCGGTGACCCAACGAGTATCTGCAATCACGTTAAGATCAGAAAACATAGCAGCCAGCTCAGGTTGATCTTGCCAATGAGTCGTGACATTTTTACCGTTTAAAAGCCCAGTTTTAGCAAGCAAAAACGCCCCCGTACAAACACTCGCAACACGCTTGGTGTTAGTGGCTGTGTGTTTTAACCAAGTAATAACCTCTGCTTTTTCGAGCTCTCGTGTATGGTCGCCACCAACCACAACAAGGAGATCAAGCAAAGGGCAATCAGCAAAGCTGTAATGGGGGTTTACACTATAACCACCACGGGCAAGTACAGGCCTATCATTTTCGGCAATTAAACTCACTTGCCAGTCATTATTCGCTAGGCGCTTGGCAGTACTAAACACCTCAAACGGACCTGAGAAATCGAGCACTTCGGCATCATCATAGATGTAAATTCCAATATTCATACAATTGTTCCTATTATGTGGATTTATTTCTCAAGTAAAAAAACGTACTATGCCATTTTTGCAGTTCGTTAATGACATATTATTAAATTGCGCACTGTATACAAACAAAACTTCAAGGCATTGTTAATGCGTTTTTTATTATTATTGAGCGTGCTGCTGGTTGGTTGTAAAACAACACAGCAAAGCGTTGCTGAAATTAGTGAGGTATCGCCGGGCACTATTTATTTTCAGGGCGAAACATCAAAGCAAAATGTTGAAAAGTTTGAACAATTATTAGTAAATAGCGATCAGCAAATCAACACCTTAATTATTAATAGCGAAGGTGGTGATGTGATGGCAGGTCTCCATTTCGGAGGCTTAGTTCATGAATATCAACTCAATGTTGTGGTACGCGAGCTTTGTGCATCGTCTTGCGCCAATTATGTCGTTACCGCAAGTCCACATGTCTTCGTTGAAGAGCAAGCCGTTATAGGCTGGCATGGCGGCTCATTACAGCCACTATACGTGCCAATGGAGCAGCCGCCCGAGGTCGCTAGCTATATAGCAAAATGGCAAACCGCCGAGCGACAATTTTTCGATATCATCAATGTTGAACAAGCGGTTACTATCATAGGGATGATGCCAGGTATTACCGAGAAACGTGATGCTGCTATTTATAGTTACGATACCCAAACCCTGAAACGTTTAGGGTTACATATCGAGTTTGCAGGTGCGCAAACGGGGATGTCAGCAAGTGGTGAAAAAATCGCGCAAGTATTCGAGCTTGAAGAGTCTGTACTTAACCACTTTTTGATGCTCAACGATATCGTGTCAGCTGAACTTGTTAACTAATACCAATCCGCAATAATACTTAATTAAGCGAATTGGTATAACAAAAAAGCCAACATGACGTTGGCTTTTTTGTATCGCATTTAATCTAACTCTAATTGGGCTTTTTCAACACTTTCCACGGGTAACTCTTTTTGAACAGAAACCCCCAATTCTTTGAACTCAGAGGCCTGCTTAATCAAGTTTCCTTTACCACGATACAGCTGAGAAAATGCTTTATCATAGCTTTCTTTGGCGCGGTCTAATTGCTTACCAACCCCTTCCATACTGGTTAGGAAACCATTGAGTTTGTTGTAAAACGCTCTGCACGAGCGGCAAGCTCTTTTGAGTATTTAGTTTGCTCTTCAAAACGCCACAGTTGTTTTACGATATTCAAACTAGTCAATAAGGTCGTTGGAGTAGCAACTAAAATGTTCTTTTCGATTGCTTGCTGATAAATATCACTTTGGTACTTAAGCGCTTCAACAAAAGCCGACTCTATAGGTACAAACATGATCACCACTTCTGGTGAGTTAATACCCGGTAGTCTGTCGTAGGCTTTGCTTGCTAACTCGTTTATACGCGATTGCACCGCCATAACATGCTCTTTAAGCGCTTGCTGAGCCTCAAGCTCTGTATCGGCATTTACATAGCGTGTATACGCGTTTAAAGAGGTTTTAGCATCAATAACTAAATGACGTTGTTGAGGTAAATACACTACAACATCTGGGCGTAAGCGGCCATCTTCGGTGTTAAACGACACTTCACGCTGATAATCTACTCCAGCACGCAGCCCTGCGCTGTCTAGTACATTTTCAAGCATTAACTCTCCCCAATTACCTTGGGTTTTCTTTTGCCCTTGTAATGCGGTGCTCAGCCTATCAGCTTGTTCGGTGATGGCTTGGCTTTTAGCCTGTAAATGCAATAACTCAGTTTTTAGTGCTGCACGTTGCTTTAGATCTTCAACGTGGATCAATTCCATTTTATCGCGAAAGCCTTTTAGTTCACCCTGAACCGGTTTTAATAATTGCTCAATACTTTCTTGGTTTAAGGTTTTAAAACGCTGCGATTTTTCTTCAAGGATTTGATTAGCGAGATTTTCAAACTCTTTTTTGAGTTGCTCTTTGCTTTCTTTGATATGACTAAGCTGCTCTTTAAAATGCAGTTCTTTTTGCTCTACTGTGCTTCGTAAGGTACTTAAATCAACATCCCGCTGATTAAGTGCAGCTTTTGTATCAGCAAGCTCAGCTTCAACTTGACGCCAAAATTGGTTGTATTGTTGTGCTTGTTTTTCTTGTTCTACGAAACGGGTTTTAAAGTGTTGAGACTCATCACGTTGTTCAGCGTAATCTTGCTGTAGCTGCGAAAGGGTAAGCTGGGTTTCTTGCAATTGCAGCTGCTTTTGTTCTAAATGATTTTGCAGGATTTGCTGGCTATTTTGCAGATCAGTTAACTGATTTTTTAAGCGACTTTTTTGTAGGGCAAAAATGACACCACTAGTAACAGCACCTACAGCAGCACCAAGCACTACACTTTGCCAATTAATCTGTGTAATTAGCTCTGTAATCATAACGAAAACTCAATAACTTAAAGACACATCATCATAACGAATTAGCGCACAGCAGAGTAGGGGGTTTAGGCATAAAAAAAGCCAGCTCAAGGTGAGCTGGCTCTAACATTACTAAAATTTAGTAACCAAATGGGAAATCAACATAATGCTTATGTAAACTGCAATTTAACAACAAGCATAATAATAGACGCCCCAAAATTTGATTAGTTCAAAAAAACTTTAAAAAAATTTAATTTTTTATCAGTGCGAGCATTTGCTTTTCATCAAACTGAGTGAAACTCATTGATTTTTCAGTAAATAAAGCATCAACAAGGGCTTGCTTATGCTGCTGCATTTTAAATACTTTTTGTTCAATTGAGTTAGCCATAATCAATTTATAAACAAACACTGGGTTCGTTTGGCCAATTCGATAGGCACGATCTGTCGCTTGTTTCTCAACAGCAGGGTTCCACCAAGGATCAAAATGAATCACAGTATCAGCTTGAGTTAGGTTTAGCCCTGTACCGCCGGCTTTAAGGCTAATTAAAAACACGGATGTATCACCTTGAGTAAACTCTTCGATAACACGGTCGCGGTGTCGCGTTTGCCCTGTGAGCATACTAAAGCTGATGCCTAATTCATTTAATCGCTCTGCTATCACATCAAGTGCCATGGTGAATTGACTAAATATAATCACCTTTCGACCTTCGCTAAGCATGATAGGCAAATGCTTAGATAACCACTCAAGCTTAGCGCTGCCAGCCTGTGAACTAGGATCGATCAATTTTGGATGACAGCAGATTTGTCTTAGCTTTAACAATGCATCTAAAAAGGCTAGCTTACTTTTTTGCACACCTTGCTGCGCAAATAGATCGACTAATTTCTGTTCTAAAGATTCAGTGATACCAGTGTAGATTTCTTTTTGTTTGCTTTCAAATTCAAACTCTTTAACTAGCTCAGTCTTCTCTGGTAGCTCTTGCGTTACCTGAGCTTTAGTACGACGCAAGATAAATGGCATGATCAACGATTTAAGTTCATCTGCACGGGCAACATCGTTATCACGCTCAATAGGCGTTTGAAAATAACTCTTAAAATGTGTTTGCGAACCAAGCAAAGAGGGCATTGCAAAGTCGAGCAAAGATTTAAGCTCAAATAAGTTATTTTCAATAGGCGTGCCGCTTAAGCAGAGCTTAAAGTCAGCATTAAGGCGCTTAACTAACCGCGATACCTGCGCGGCATCGTTTTTGATATATTGCGCTTCATCAAGAATGATGTTTTCAAAATACAGCGGCGAATAAAAGGCAATGTCACGTTTCAACAGTGGGTACGTTGTTAAGATACAATCTGCTTGCGACAACTGTTGTAATTGGTCGCTGCGCGCAGCACCAAATACGGTGGTGATTTTTAAGTTGCTCGCAAACTTATTGATTTCGCTTTGCCAATTACCGACCAAGCTGGTTGGGCAAACAATTAACGTAGGGCCTGCTTGTGGTGATTGCTTGGCATTAGCTAAAAAGGCAATAACTTGTAAGGTTTTACCTAGCCCCATGTCATCTGCCAAAATACCACCAAGTTGATGACGTTTTAAAAAGTTAAGCCAATCAACACCGTGCTGTTGGTACTCACGTAATTGCACACCTTGGTTTAAGCCTTGAATATCGGACTTTTTAATAAGTTGTTGTGAGCTATTTAGTTCAGATAAGTACGCATCGAGTGCATCGTCGACAATATTAACCTTAATTGCTTTTTGCTCGATAAGCTTAGGCAAAAACGATAAAGGCATTAAAATTTCGTCACGGGTTTTAATATGCTCAAAACGTTCACGATAATCATTAAGTTGCATCATCGCGGCCTTTTCTACCACCGCAAAGCGTTTCCCTACTGTAAAGTAATAAAAGCGTTCACTTTGTCTGTTAAGTGACTGATAAGTATTATTATCTGTAACAAATAGTTGCTGACTTTTGACACCAGAGATCACGATTTTACCAACTATCTGATGGCCTTTACCACGCTCAACTTGCAGTGAAAGTTGTTTTAGAACTTTGCCGACGTCTAACTCATCATTAATTTTCCAACCACGTTTTAATAAGTTTGGAATTATTTCGAACTTTAACCAGTGCTCATGAATAACTGATTGTTTATTAAAGACAAACTCTGATTGTAAAGCCCCTTTACATAATTCAAAGCCAAGGTTAGTTAACTCATTTACAACGGTGTTTTCTAATGACTGATTTAGTATATCCGCTGGCGCTTGGCTTAAATCATACAAAGAGTTTTGATAATTAAACTGCAATGATAAACGAATTGTTCCCTCATCATTATTAATACTGATGACTGGGAATACCGTTCTAGCTAGGCTTTTTTTACTTTGCTTAAATGCATGAGGGATCACACCTTCGCCAAAATTATCATTGAGTTGTTGATAAACGCGGTCAAAGTTCTCTGTGTGAATAGCTGGCATATTGGCAAGTAAAGCAATCTCATCTGCCGTTAACGGAGTACGAATACGACCTACCTTTAGTTTTTCAGGGTCAAGATAAGTAGGGGGGGTTGTTTTAAGCAATAACCAATTATCTTGGCCAGCAAGCGTCATGCTCAACGATGTTAAGTCTTTGTTTTGTTTCCAATCAAACTCTAATGCTTGCATGCTATCAGCTTTAATTGCTTGGCGAGAGCGACCTAAAAACAAACGCTGGGTAGCAATTAATTGCTGCAGTGCTGCAAAACCCCATTGGCCTTTAAGCTCTAATTTACCAAGGGCATTTTGAGAACGGATCCAGCTATATAAACGAAAATCAGTTTCTAATAAATCAGTGGGGGTTACAAAACTATTTAACTGCTGCTCGGTTAGGTTTCGTCCGAGAGTATAATTATGCTCAGCATCATAATTAGCAATTTTAGGGGTAAGGGTGACAACAGATTTCTCTACATCAAGGACGAATAATAAAACGTGTTTGGCATTATCGTTGGCAATTTGCTTAAGGGTTTTAAGCTCACTAAACCAGTCGTTAATGATGTAGTCTTCCCCATAATCGCCAGAATGTTCTATTTTGAGCTTAAGGAGCACAGCCGCGATATGACGGCACTTGGTTTTAGAACCACAAGTACAATGTGAATCGACCGAAAAGCCACTTGGTAATTTACTGATCTCAATATGCTGAGTGAAGGTATTTCCTTCGTTACCAAACATAGATGCATCGATAACACTAAAATCACTGTTATGTTCTAACCAATTGATTTGGCCGTTCTGGTGATACTCTTTCGCTTTACTTAACACATGTGGCTTAAACAGCTGTTTAATGAAGCGCTCAGACAGAGGAAACTGAGTTTCTTGCTCTTGTTTGATTTCTTCAAAGATAGCTAATAAGTCATTTTTGGATAAGTTAGCAGACATAACGCTTTTGGCAGTATAAACAAAAAATAATTCTGCCAGTATATGATCGATCGGCCCAGAGCTAAAGCACTATTGAGCAATATTAGACTGGTTGGAGCTGATAACTTGGTAAAAAACTGTATTTAGATAAAGCAAAAGCTAAAAAGTGATAGGCTGAGCATTTAACAAACAACAATCGCACAAGATATAAACAGGTTAATAACAAGGTGGGGGCTTTACAGATCGTTTTTTTACTAACCAAGCAGGGTAAAGTGCAAAAAAGCCTGTAAAGGGGCGATAAGTTAGTAAAAAATTGATCTGACAACCCAAAAAGAGCTGTATTTTGCTTTTTCAGATCATCATTTTACTAACAAAAAGGAAGAGTAGATCACGCTTTTACTAACTGTAAAAGCGCGATAGATCATTATTTTACTAACTAGTTAAAGCTATTTAAAAGTTTAGTTAGCTGCTCTAAGCGTTTGTCTGTCATCACTTTATTATCGATTTTGACAGATAAATCACCGCTTTTAATATTGCGTTGTACGCTAACAAACTCACTGTCGATAAGCGCTTCACGACGGCTAGGGGCTGCTGGTTCAGCGGTTAATAGCTTAGTTATTGCAAGAGCACGTTTATCATCGCTAGTCATTTGCGCAATTTCGGCATCACTACTTACGTCATTAACTAGCTTGGTGAACAGTTGCTCATCACGCTCTTTAGCGCTAATAAGCTTTTTAGCCACTTCACGGCCAACATGGTTCGCCGTAGGGTAGAGACTTAAAACCGACGCTGGTAGGTTCTCGTAGGCTTTGATAGCGTCAGCAATGGCAGTGTGTGATACCCCCTCAATTGCAGCAATCTCACGATAAGAGCCTTTTTTACCTTCAGCAATAAGCTCATCACGGGTCTGTTGATAAGCTTGACCAAGCTCCCATAGACTTGGCGCAATGTATTGATCTGATGATACAGCAAGAATTTTAGCATCTTGATCAGTAAAATCTTCAGAGCTTAGAACTAAATAATCAGAGTTACTTAAGATACATGCTTTACGACGACGAGAGCCTGCTAATACAAGCATTTCATCACCTTTATCCCAACATAGGGCAGGGTGCTGGTTACGGCCGTCTTCGGCAATTGCAGGTAGAATATCAGCAACTGACTTTTCATTTAGTAATGATTGTACTCGGCGATTTTTACCATATACCTTTGTTTTAGCTTCGATTTCTGAGCTTGGAATGACCTTACACACTAAAGTTATTTGGCGATTAGGATCGCTTGGAGCAGGCATACTGATAACATCACCAGCAGAAGCTTGCTCTAGTAAAGCATCTAAACTGCTGCTTTCGATAGACGTTGAAAAAGGGTCTAAGCTGGTATCGTTTTTACGTTTTTTAGCCATTTTTATTAATTACCTTACTTAGCTGGATTGAGAGTCGATTGAGTTGATTGCCAATTCGAACGGATCAGCATTTCAAGTTCATCAACCACATCTTTGATATTTTCTTGAGCGCGGAGTAATGACTCACGACTCGCCAGGCTATCTGACGTTTTTTGATCAAAAATGGTATTAAAAGATGATGAGCTGGCAGTAATTGCCGAACTATGATTAATTGGATAGCTCATGACTTGGCGTCCAAAGGCACTACGTACATCTTTAACGATGTCGCGCTGTGAATGGTTACCTTTAACATAGTTAGTCACTAAGAATTGCATAAAATCCCAGCCTTCGTGACCAAGGGCTGCAACTGTATGGTAAATCTCACCTAAACGTTTTAAATATTTGTTGTTTGCATCAAAATCAACAGCCTCTGGATGAACAGGAATAAGCATCGATGTTGAAGCCATTAATGCGTTATAAAACATAAAGTTAAGAGATGGAGCTGTATCAATTAAAATTATATCAAATTGGTCTTTAACCGGCTCAATAACTTTTTCTAGCAGTTTATGATAATGACGTGTTTTATCGTAACTAGAGCTATCTTTTAATAAAGTTGCTGTTTCATGTTCAAAATAAAAGTCGTCCATACCAGATGGTAAAATACGAATATTTGGAATATGAGTAGGTAGGAAAGAGTTGCTCACTAACTCATCCCAGGTTTCATTTTCTTCAAGCTCAATGCAATCACGCATTAAATCACCAACTGTAATTGGATCAGGCTCACTTGGAGGGAAGAAACTTGATGAAGAACCTTGTGGATCAAGATCAATAATACCAATTCTGTAACGTTTAATATTGGTCGTTGCTAGGGCAGCTGCAATATTCACCATACTAGTCGTTTTACCACAACCACCTTTAAGTGAATTGATCACAATTACTTGCAATTTATCATCAGCAGTACGGTGATCAGGCTTAATATCCATGATATCAGCCATAGCAAAAATATTTACTAATGTGTAAGCATAGTGGCCATTTGCACCACGTTTGATATTAAGTTCGTCAAAATCACCATTATCATGGCGTCTTTTTAAAGTACGATTATTACAGCCTAATAAATCAGCAGCTGCTTTTTGGGTGTAAGTACGAAGTTCTTTTTCTTCAGACTTAAGGTGGGCACGATAATGTTGAATACGTCCTTCTAGCGATTTTTCAGCAACTTCTGCTGTCGCTTTTAGTAACCTATAAGTGGCTAGCGCATTATTATTGATAGACATACTTTCTTCCTCAAAGTTATGCTTTAAGTATAATGTCCATTCAAATTGCTGTAAACAAGTATTTAAGACGACATGCCTTTTATTAATAAGACATTTAATAAAAATTTGTAACTTTACTGATGCTAAGTATAAATAAGTAAGTTTAATATCGGTTAAGTATATAGGTATATAAGGTTAAGATGCTAAAATAGAATAATATCTAGCTGATTTAATTGAATATTTTATAAAATAGCAGATCATAGTTTTACTTGGTTAAGATCAGATCTCTTATTACTCACAGATCAGCTTATTACTAAGTAAAAAACAGGCTTTTGAGTTATGCACAGTTTAATCACTAAATTACTCACAAATATGCCTGAGTAGATCATAATTTTACTAACTAAATTAGAAAGTTATGCACTGAGAACTCGGTAAACTAATGCATTTAGTTAGTATGGATCTGATCTATAGTTGGTACAGATCAGATCTATGCTAACTTGAACTTGATTTATCCACATGCAATTTCAAAAAAGGAGATTTATGTCGTGTTAATTAGCCTTAACAAGGCGATTCACAGGACATAATTTGAACTGAGTTAGTAAAATCACGACCTATCAACTATAACTTAGTAAAAATCTGATCTGAAAATTAGCTTTTACGAATGAGTTAGTATAAAACTGATCCTAAGAAATTAATTAAGATCGGATCAAGTTTTTACTAACTTAAACATTTAACTTTTGAAGTTTTATGTGTTGTTATTAACTGTCGAAGAAAAATTGGAAATAAGAACAATGAGCCGAAAGGTCAACATCTCGGTAGATAACTTACCCGATACATTACGCGGGCAGATCCACGGGGTGGAAAGTGCAATAGATAATGAAAGTCTTGCACTATTTACAGACAACAAAGATGTGCGCGTTTCAATTGAAAATGCTGCACATGGTTTGAGAGCTTACTCAAATACTTTTAATCATTATGATTTATGGGGACGTTTTGTCCGTTCTGGTCATAAGAAGCTTCCGGTTGAAGAAGCACCAAAGAAAACCATCGTAACACGAAGAATCTCTGAAAAAGTTGACGGCATTCTTTATGATGGCGAAATCAAAATTACGCCAGCGGTAGTAAGCACAAGAAAAGATGGCGAAGATGTTGAATATCTTGTTTGGCCATCTGATCGTGAAGAAAAGGTCGAGCGTGCCTTAATTCGTTTAGCCTCTAAAGGTAAAATTGTAAAAATTAATTTTAAATCGGGTATTCAATACGCGGTTGTTTTTTCAATGAATGAATTAGCGCAAGAGCTGAAAGCGGTTGGCCAGTCAATGCCGTATCCGCAAATCAAAGAATCATTAGAAGCTTTGCAAGGTTCTAAACTTTCTTTTAGATACTCAGCAACCGACACTCGCAATTCTGATATTGATGATTCATTTTACGAATCGAATATGAACTTTTTGTCGTCACTTCACTTTAGCGGTAAAAAAGGACAAGGCGGAAACGTAAAGTGTGTTGCATGTTTAAATGCCTTCGTTCATAACATGATCGATAACCTTGAATATAAAGGTTATTACTTTAATAGTGCGCAAGAATTAAAACGCGGTTTGTCACGTTGGATGATGCTTCGTTTATATCATTTATGGCGTTACGCGGCACCGGGTAAGACCTACCATTTCCGACTATTATCAATCATGGAAAAATACGGTTCTATCTATTCGACAGATGAAATTACAGAAAATAAATTAAAAGCTTTGCGTCGTGATATGACGACAACAATGAAAGATTTAATAGAGAAAGGTGCAATCTCTGAATATAACATTACCAATGTTAAAGATGACAAGACAGGTAATATTATTGATTACACTTACGAGATGCATCCGTCTGACCAATTTTGTGATGAGATCCTTACGCTTAATAAGCATAACAAACGAATCGAAATTCAAGGTGGAAAACGTATCGTTGAGAATGCGGTATTAATCGATGAAGACAAAATTGAAGAAATAGTCGAAGACTAATTTCTTTAATACTCTCTACTATATAGAAAAGGCCACTGATGTGGCCTTTTTAACATAATCAATCTGTTACTTGTTCTAAGTAAAGTCTATCTACTAAGAAATCATATTCTCTTTTACGAGGGTGGCTTTCAGGTTTTTGATAATCAGTTAATGTACCAAGTTTTACATCAGGTTCTGGATTGATCAAAATAAAAGGTAAAGCAGCACTAACATGATATCGGTTTTGAGCGGTATATCTTACATTAACTTGTGGGCTAACTCTTGTTGGCCTGCGAATTCGTAATTTTTCTTTATCACCTAAACTTGCAACACGACTTTGTTCTTGTGCAACTAGCGCTTGCCAAGAGTGTTGGTCGATCATTCTTGGATTTGAATAACTTGCCGATTTATCCAACATTGCTAAAGCCATTTTTTTTGTTAGCGTTTTAGTTGCATGTTTGTGCATCCAAGTAAAACGAACAGAGTAGGGCGATTCAGTTTCAAAATGAATCTTACGATATGCAGCAAGTGTAATGAGATTAGGAACTGCATTGTGCACCGCTTCAAACCGCGCATCATTATTATCGATAGCTATTACGCTATTTTTAAAATCAGCTTTTGCTTTATTCAACTGATTTATCCGTGCAATGAAATGTTGCTTATCGACATCTTTTAAAACTAATAAGCCTGGATGTCTTTTTAAAACTCGACTACTTAATCCTGTCTTTTTATAAAAATCACCAAAGGAATTTAGAATTAGTTTATGAGCATCATCGCCTTCAATTTTATGTACACTAATTGAAGAAGGAACTTTCTTTTCGTCGTTTATATCGATATCTGGCAGTTTATAATATGATGCCTTATGAAAACCCACTTCCTTTAATTCTTCACAAAATAAATGAGTTAATTCACTTACTAAATCAAACTGACTACGTATTTCTAACTTGGAACTCATAGGAACACATCTTACTTAAATTTAATTCAATTCTAACCTTATCACTTGATTATTCAAAGTTAATTTTTTTTCACTGCTGACCTAATTCCAAATTCAATATAGTATGATGTGTTCTTTACCGTATTTGCTAGTACAACTTTTTAATTTGATCAATGTAGACTTAAAAAAGGATGTTTTATACATGTAAAGCTGAGGTTACACTATGGCTTGATTAAAGTAAGATGTGTTCTTTTATAGGGCATCAACGAAAAACATCGTGAAACAGCTGTAACTTACTGGTATAGAACAATATAATCATGGAGTTCTAATTGTTAATATCGAAACTGTTTATCAAATAACGAAATAATCATAAATAGCTGAATATTGTCCTTGAACTTAGTACGTGCAATAAGTTAGTTTTCGTTAACGGTCTATGTTAGGAATGAGGAAAGAACATGCAATCGTGGAACCCAGACAGCTGGAGAAAACTGCCGATACTTCAGCAGCCAGAGTACCCAGATCAAGAAGCCCTAAAATCAGTTGAAGGGCAATTAAAAAGCGCACCACCTTTAGTATTTGCTGAAGAGACGCGTAGCTTATACAAACAATTAGAAGCTGTATGTGAAGGCAGAGCCTTTTTATTACAGGGTGGTGATTGTGCAGAGTCATTCAGTGACTTTAATGCTGCAAATATCCGCGATACATTTAAAACGCTTTTACAAATGGCCGTTGTTTTAACTTATGGCGGTAAATGCCCTGTCGTTAAAATTGCGCGTATGGCTGGTCAGTATGCAAAGCCACGTTCATCAGATTATGAAACAATTGACGGTGTATCTCTGCCTTCGTACCGTGGTGATATCATCAATAACTTTGAATTTACTGAGCAAGCGCGAGTACCGGATCCACAGCGTTTAATGACGGCATATCATCACAGTGCAGCAACGTTAAATTTATTACGCGCATTCGCGCAAGGTGGTTTAGCCGATTTACATCAAGTAAACCGTTGGAACATGGGTTTTGTTGCTGCAAATCCACTTAAAGAGAAATATCAACAGCTAGCAGACAGAATTCAAGATGCGCTTGAATTTATGGAAGTGTGTGGTATCGACTCAACCGTTGCTCCAAGCTTAAAAGAAACTGACTTATTTACATCACACGAAGCATTATTATTAGGTTACGAAGAAGCACTAACACGTCGTGACCATTTATCGGGTGACTGGTACGATTGTTCTGCACACTTTGTTTGGATTGGTGAGCGTACACGTCAGCTTGATCATGCCCACATCGAATTCTTCAAAGGGATTAAAAACCCTATCGGTGTGAAAGTTGGCCCGGGTATGGACCCAGATGAGCTAATCAAACTTATCGATGCCGTTAACCCAGATAACATTCCAGGTCGCTTAACGTTAATTACACGAATGGGCGCTGATGTTCTGCCAGAGAAACTACCGGCACTAGTACGTAAAGTACAACAAGAAGGCCGTAAAGTTATTTGGAGCTCAGATCCAATGCATGGCAATACTGAGAAAGCGAGCTCAGGTTATAAAACACGAAGCTTTAATAATATTCTTCGTGAAATTAGTCAGTTCTTTGCAGTTCACAAAGCTGAAGGTTCATACCCAGGTGGTGTTCACCTAGAAATGACTGGCCAGCACGTGACTGAATGTACGGGTGGTGCTTATGGTTTATCAGATGAAGATTTAGCGCAACGCTACCGCACACAGTGCGACCCGCGTTTAAATGCAGATCAAGTTTTAGAACTTGGTTTCTTAGTTGCTGATTTATTAAAAGACGCACGTAAGTAACATTTAAGTTATCCAAAAAAGGCTGCACATTGCAGCCTTTTTTAATGTCCGATACTAGAATTAGTTAGTACTTACGTCGTTCAAGGCCTGTATCAGATATAATTTTTGCTGAAATTTCTTCTACTGAATGATGCGTAGAATTCAGATATTGTATTTTTTGTTTTTTATAAAGCATTTCTACTTCACGCACTTCAATACGACACTGTTTTAGAGACGCATATTTAGAATTAGCCATACGACGCTGGCGGATATCAGCAAGGCGAATAGGGTCAATCGTTAACCCAAATAGTTTATGCTTGTAAGCTTTTAAACATTCAGGCAGGGTGCCTCTTTCTAAATCATCTTCAGTAAGCGGATAATTAGCCGCTTTAATGCCATATTGTAATGCCAAGTATAAACTTGTTGGTGTTTTACCGCTTCTGCTAACACCCACTAAGATAATGTCAGCTTCAGAGTAGTTCTTAATATTAGCGCCGTCATCATTAGTTAACGCATAGTTCACCGCATCAATTCGAAAATCATAACTTTTTTCATGCATTGAGTGTGTTCTATGAACCTTAGGTACAGGTGCAACTTTTAACTCTTCGCCAATTTTATCACTGTATTGTGATAAGAAGTCATAACACACCGCACACGACGATTTTATGATTCCACTTAGTTCATGATTTACAAATGTAAAGAACACAAGTGGCTGTTCACCATCACGTTGTGCTGTTGAATTAATCAAGTTCTTAACTTCATTTGCTTTTTTTTCTGTTTCAACAAAAGGAATTGTTTTGTGATTAAATTCCACAGGAAACATTGATAAGGTCGCGTGACCAAAGACTTCTGAGGTGATTGCTGTTCCATCAGAGATATAAAATGCAGTTCTCATAATTAACCTTTTTATTACCTTTATCTGCAAAATAGGGGCTTCACGGTTTACGTGAGGTCTGTTGCCAGTGTAGAATGACTACGACCTTTTTAGAAGGTTTTCTTTCTTAACTCTCACAGTTAGTACTACAATTTGTTTATGGAGAAAGATCCGTGCAAGAATACGTTCTCTGGTATCAAGAGCTTGGTATGCAAGATGTTCCACGTGTTGGCGGTAAAAACGCTTCACTGGGTGAAATGATCTCAAACCTAGCTAACGCTGGTGTTCAAGTGCCAGGTGGTTTCGCTACAACCGCTGATGCATTCAACGAGTTCCTAGAGCAATCTGGGTTAAACTCAAAAATCCACGATATTTTAGACACATTGGATGTGGATGATGTAAATACACTCGCTAAAGTCGGTGCCGAAATCCGCCAATGGATTATCGACACACCATTCCAACCAAACCTAGACCAAGCCATTCGCGACGCATATAGCCAATTACATGGCGACGCATCACAAGATGTTTCATTTGCGGTTCGCTCATCTGCTACAGCAGAAGACATGCCAGACGCTTCATTCGCAGGACAACAAGAAACGTTTTTAAACGTACGTGGTATTGATGCAGTAATGACTGCTATTAAACACGTGTTTGCCTCACTATTTAATGACCGCGCTATTTCTTACCGTGTTCACCAAGGTTATGACCACCGCGGTGTTGCATTATCAGCTGGTATCCAACGCATGGTTCGTTCAGATAAAGCAGCTTCAGGTGTTATGTTCAGTATTGATACTGAATCTGGCTTTGAAGATGTTGTATTTGTCACTTCAAGCTATGGTCTTGGTGAAATGGTTGTACAGGGTGCTGTAAACCCAGATGAATTTTATGTTCACAAGCCGACACTTGCTAACGGTAAACCTTCAGTAGTTCGCCGTAACATTGGTTCAAAAGCAATCCAAATGATTTACTCTGCGGATGAATCACACGGTAAGCAAGTTGAAATTGTTGATGTAGATTCTTCACTTTCAAACAAATTCTCAATCACAGATGCAGAAGTTCAAGAACTTGCTAAGCAAGCTGTGATTATCGAAAAACATTATGGTCGTCCAATGGATATTGAATGGGCGAAAGACGGTAACGACGGTAAACTTTATATCGTTCAAGCGCGTCCAGAAACAGTTCGTTCAAATGAAGACGCAAACGTAATGGAACGTTTCCAACTAAACGGCACAAGTGCTGTAGTTGTTGAAGGTCGTGCAATCGGTCACAAAATTGGTTCAGGTACTGTTCGTGTACTTAATTCAATCGATGAGATGGATAAAGTACAACAAGGTGACATCCTAGTTACTGACATGACTGACCCTGATTGGGAACCAATCATGAAACGTGCAGCCGCGATTGTAACAAACCGTGGTGGCCGTACTTGTCACGCAGCAATCATTGCACGTGAACTAGGTATTCCTGCTGTTGTTGGTTGTGGTAACGCAACTGATTTAATTAAAGCAGGTCAAGATGTAACTGTTTCGTGTGCCGAAGGTGACACAGGTTACATCTACGAAGGCATTTTAGATTACGAAGTACTTACTTCACGTGTTGATGAAATGCCAGAATTACCGATGAAAATCATGATGAACGTGGGTAACCCTGATCGTGCATTTGACTTTGCTCGCTTACCACATGCAGGTGTTGGTCTAGCGCGTGTTGAATTCGTTATCAACCGTATGATTGGTGTTCACCCTAAAGCGCTTCTTAATTTTGATGCGCAATCTGATGAGCTTAAAGCTGAAATTTCAGAAATGATGGCCGGTTATGAATCGCCAGTTGAATTCTATATTTCTAAGCTTGTTGAAGGTATTGCAACACTAGGTTGTGCGTTTGCACCTGAGCGTGTAATTGTTCGTATGTCTGACTTCAAGTCGAATGAATATGCAAACCTTGTTGGCGGTCAGCAATATGAGCCAGAAGAAGAAAACCCAATGATTGGTTTCCGTGGTGCAGCACGTTATATCTCTGAAGATTTCCGTGACTGTTTCGCGCTAGAGTGTGAAGCAATTAAACGCGTTCGCAACGAAATGGGTATGACTAATATTGAAATCATGATCCCATTTGTTCGTACACTTGAAGAAGGTAAACGCGTTATTGAATTACTAGAAGAGCACGGCCTTAAACGTGGCGAAAATGGTCTTAAAGTAATCATGATGTGTGAATTACCATCAAACGCTTTACTAGCAGATGAGTTCTTAGAGTATTTCGATGGTTTCTCTATCGGTTCAAACGACTTAACTCAGTTAACATTAGGTCTTGACCGTGATTCTGGTTTAATTGCCCATCTATTTGATGAGCGTAACCCTGCAATCAAGAAACTATTATCAATGGCTATTCAAACAGCTAAAGCAAAAGGCAAATACGTAGGTATTTGTGGTCAAGGTCCTTCAGATCACGAAGACTTTGCAGCTTGGTTAGTTGAGCAGGGCATTGATTCTGTTTCTTTAAACCCAGATACAGTATTAGAAACTTGGTTATATCTTGCTAAAAAATTAGCCGACTAACTACTTTATTTAACTAAAATAAAGATTCTAATATAAAAAATGCCAGCACTTAGCTGGCATTTTTGTTACTTCGAAGGGCGTGTTGTCCTTTTATGATTGATTTTGCAGCAGTGTGTTTGGTATTTTGGCAATGCAGAGCCTGTGTAGTGTGGTTGTTCCACATAAATAGGTGATAACGCAGCATCAATGCCAAACACGCGCTGCCCTTCGGGTTCTTTCTAGGGGCGATTAACTCTTTGTTACCTACATGGATGTAGGTAAGGGGCGTGAGCAGGACGCGGTAGCTTTGCTCGATTTTTACTTAGCCCACTAGGTTACAAATCTCGCGCCGCGATAAAATCGCCCCTAGAGTGAACAAAGTCTAATCTACAAAGGACAACACGCCCTTTAAATCAGCGAGCAAGTTTTTTATCAATATATGCACATGACTTAGTGAGTGCTTTTTGACACAAGGTTAAATAATCACGCGCTTTAGGATAGTAAAAAGATAAACAGAAGAGACCTGCAATAAAAAAGATCAACGACGGTCCGGGAATAATGACAAAAACTAATCCCAATAACATGGACAAGGCACCTAAACTGATTAATGCAATTTTTTTCATCTGATTATCTCCATTTGCTGCTTTATTACACAGTATAAAAGTATTGCACCCTAAATCGATAAAAAGAGTGTTACAAACTGTAAAATCTTCAATTTATCTTAGCTATTAGCATGATATAATTTGCAAAATGCCTTAATTTATCACCGTCATGATAGCAACAATAAGCCAACAACAAGCTGCCACAGAACTCGTATCTAATTACTTAGAAACAATTAAAAAACAAGGTTTTAGTGGTGATACCGATGCAAGCTTTTCTACACGTTTAAGTTTATCGACCGATAACAGCGTTTACCAACAAGTACCTCAAGGTGTCATCTTTCCAAAGTCTGCAAAAGACATACAACTTGCTATGCAAATTGCTTCACGTGATCCGTTTTTATCACTGACCTTTGGTCCACGCGGTGGCGGTACGGGTACTAATGGCCAATCGCTAACACCCGGTATAGTTGTTGATTTATCACGTTATATGCGTGAAATCTTAGAAATCAATGTCGAAGAAAACTGGGTACGCGTGCAGACAGGTGTAATCAAAGATCAATTAAATGACTTTTTACGCCCTTATGGTTTTTTCTTTGCCCCCGATTTATCAACAAGTAACCGAGCAACAATCGGTGGCATGATAAATACAGATGCCTCTGGTCAAGGCTCTTTGGTTTATGGCAAAACCAGTGATCACGTTTTAGGCCTTACTACTTATCTTGTTGATGGCACTGAAATGTCAACAACCCCTATGCCTATTGAAAAAGCAAAAGTAATTGCTGAACAAAACACGACTGTAGGTAAATTATATAAAACAGTTATCGATATTGGCCTTGAAAACCGTGATGCTATTTTAGAAAAATTCCCACGTTTAAACCGTTTTCTTACCGGTTACGATTTAGAACATATTTTTTCTGATGATTTACAAACCTTTGATATGAGCCGATTAATTACTGGCTCCGAAGGTTCTTTAGGTATTGTTACAGAAGCGAAACTTAACATTACGCCCATTGCAGAATTTAAGACTTTAATTAACATTAAATACGATAGCTTTGATTCTGCACTTCGTCATTCACCCTTTCTAGTCGCAGCAAATGCAACTTCGGTAGAAACAGTCGACAGTAAAGTGCTTAACCTTGCTCGTGAAGATATCATTTGGCATTCAGTATCGGACTTAATAACCGATGTTGAAAACAAAGATATGCAAGGGCTCAACATGGTTGAGTTTAATGCGGTTTCACCAGAAGACATAAAAGACAAAGTAGACACTCTTTGTAAGTTACTTGATGAATGTGTTGCAAAGCAAACTAATGGCGTGATCGGTTATCAGTTAACGAATGACAAGGCTGATATTTTAAAAATTTATGCAATGCGTAAAAAGTCAGTGGGTCTTTTAGGGAATGTAAAAGGCAATCAAAAACCATTAGCTTTTGCTGAAGATACAGCTGTACCTCCAGAAAACTTAGCAGATTTCATTGTTGAGTTTCGCGAACTTCTCGATAACCACAATCTTCAATATGGTATGTTTGGTCATGTTGATGCTGGCGTATTACACGTAAGACCTGCTTTAGATATGTGTGACCCTGAGCAAGAAAAATTACTTCGTCATATTTCAGATGAAGTCGTTAAATTGACTGCCAAATATGGCGGCTTAATGTGGGGTGAGCACGGCAAAGGATATCGAAGTGAATATGGCCCTGAATTTTTTGGCGAGCATTTATTTACACAACTTCGAAAAATTAAAGCGGCATTTGATCCAAATAACAGAGTAAACCCTGGCAAAATCTGTACGCCAATTGAAAGTAAAGACTCACTCGTTTCTGTTGACGATCAAAAGCGAGCCTGGTTCGACAAAGAAATTTCTATCGATGTTAAAACAGAATTTAATAACGCGATGACCTGTAATGGTAATGGTCTGTGTTTTAACTACGATGAAAAATCACCAATGTGTCCGTCTTATAAAGTAACAGGTGACCGCCGATATTCACCAAAAGGTCGCGCGAGTTTAATGCGCGAATGGTTACGACTTCAAGAGTCTGAAAATATTGATTTACTCAATGTTGAAAAAGAATTGATCAATGGTGAAGTAATCACTTGGTGGGAGCGCTATCAACATAGTCGCGATAAGAAAAAAGGCGTTTATGATTTCTCTCATGAAGTGAAAGAATCAATGGACGAATGTTTAGCTTGTAAAGCATGTACAACTGCATGCCCAATTAAAGTTGACGTACCAACATTCCGTTCACGCTTTTTAAATTTCTACCATAGTTATTATGCACGCCCAGCAAAAGATTACTTAGTAGCAGGCATCGAACAAACTGCGCCGGTGATGGCAAAATTTGCTAAAGTGGTAAATCCAATAGTAAATACAAAACTTGTTTCAGGTTTAATTAAAAATACTATTGGTTATGTTGATACACCAAGTTTAAGCGTACCGCAACTTTCAAAACGTATTTCTAAAGATCAACAATTCAATTTTGAATTACTAAATTCACTTTCCAAAGAACAACAAGCTGAATATGTATTGATAGTTCAAGATCCATTTACGAGTTTTTACGAAGCCGAATTAGTCGAAAGCTTTATTAAAGTCATTAAAGCGTTAGGCAAAAAAGCAATGTTATTACCATTTAAACCTAATGGTAAAGCACAGCATGTAAAAGGGTTTTTAAATGAATTTAAAACAACAGCAAAAAATGCAGCTGAGTTTTTAAATTCACTCAGTGAAATCAATGCACCTTTAGTTGGGCTCGATGCATCTTTGGTTATGTGTTACCGAGATGAATATGTGTCAATTTTAAAAGAGAACCGTGGAGATTTTAAAGTTGAACTTGCGCATGAATGGCTTCAAACGCAAGACTTCAAACAGGTTACTCTTGCCACAAAATCGAATTCGCCATTTAAATTGTTAAGTCATTGTACTGAAACAACAGCTATGCCAAATGCATCTAAAGTTTGGCAAACTATTTTTGCTGATTTAAATTTACAACTAGATACGACTAGTACAGGTTGTTGTGGTATGGCCGGAACCTATGGCCATGAAAAACAAAACCAAGAAAATTCACGCGCACTTTATGAAATGAGTTGGCAACCAATTATTTCTAATAATGAGCCTGAAACTATTTTAGCAACTGGGTTTTCTTGTCGTAGCCAAGTGAAACGCTATGAAAAATTTAAGCCAAAGCATCCACTGCAATTAATTGCAGAGCTACTGTAAGTTTTAAAAAATAAAAAGGCGCTTAACGCGCCTTTTTTATTGGTAACTTTTTGCGATGGGCTTGGTACTCATGCCATGAATAAACACACTAAATAAAATGGTTGTTAATGTTACGGTGGCAATTTGCTCTTTGTTTGTAATTGCTGTATCCATCACCATTAATGTGAAAACAATAGACGCCAAACCTCGTGGACCAAACCAAGCAAATGTAAATTTGTCTTTGAAATTTAGATTAGTAAACATGAGTGAAAGTAGTACCGGCACAATTCTAAAAATCGTCACACTTAATACCGCATAAAAAACAATTGGCCAGGTAATATCATTCACAATTAAGTGACCACATACAAAACCGAATAAACACCAAATCAGTAGCGCAACGAATTCAGCGATATGTTCAGAATCTTTAACTAATGTAGAACGAATTTTTTTAGGTGCTAAGTAATCAAATAAAAGTCCAGCTACAAAAACAGCAATAAAACCACTGCCATGAAAATTTTGTGTTAAAGAGAAAATGGCCATGACTAAACCAATCAATAAAAATGGACTGCTATTATTTGCAAAGTAATGGCGTGCTAATGCAATTTTTAAAAGTGGAATAAAGACGGCCATCGACACGCCTGCAATAACAAGTGCTACTCCTAACTCTCTTGCAAAAACAAGTAGAGTATCAACGGTAGTTACAGCACTTTCTGGATTTTGAGCTAATAAAAGTAAAACTAAAAAAATCGGTACGCAAAGGCCATCGTTCAAACCACTTTCTGTATTTATTCCTTCGCGAACTTTTTCTGGAACCGATGTGCATTCTAAAATTCCCTTACTAAGCGCGGCATCAGTTGGCGTTAAGATCACCGCAATCAAAGCAGATTGAAAAAGTGACAATTCAGAAAAGAAAAATAAAGCACCGGCCACACCTAACAATAATGTCATTGGTAAAGCGACAAAAAGTAATAGGCTAGGGTACTGATAACTATGTTTTAATACAGGAAGTTTTGATTTTGCTGCATCGGTGAATAAAAAAATACTGAGTGTGAGTTCAACCAAAGGTAAAATGTCGCTGAGTCCGGCTTCGCCTAATTTGAACTCACTTGGTAAAAAGTAAGACATTGCAATTCCGACCAACACAAAAAACATTGGCCCGGTAATTTCAGTTCTCTCTAATTGCCGAATCGTCAGTGAGTAAAACAATAAAGCTAAACCGACTAATGCAAGTATTGTATATTCCATTAGATTTTCCTTTTTATTCCAGACTTTGCGCGTTCTTTTATATTAGTTTGAATATAAATTTGATCTGTCGTAGCAATTTTTGCATGACCTAAATCTTCAGATAAATGCTTAAGAGGTCTTGTTTGCGCATCGTGTGTTGCACCGGTATGTCTTAGCCAGTGAGCAGTGGCTGCTTCAAGTTGTTCCGCATCATCTTTAAAGCCGTCATCTAATAATGATTGTTTTGCTAAATCAAAACTTTGCTGTACTAAACGGCGAATTTGTCGAACAGTCATTCCCCCTTTACCACGAATTTTGTGAACAAGCGGTTCAGCTTCATCAACGCGGGGCAGGGCAGGTAGACCACGGTAAAGTCTGTAACGTTTTAGATACGTGATAAAATCTTCGCTTAAAGTAACATCACGTAATTTATTACCTTTCCCCATTATTCTTAAAAACCAAAAGCCATCATTATCTTGCCAAAAATGTGACATAACGGGTGACCACTGAGGTCGTTCTGATAACTCAGATATTCGTAAGTACAACCCTTTTAAGCAAGCAAGAGTGAATAAATTTCTTTCTAAATCAGGTTGTTGTTCACATAAATCCCGAGTAACACCAAAAACATATTCCCATTGAATATCACTGAGTGTATCGGGGATTTTGATTTGCGATTGCACCACTAAGTAAGGGCTATTCTTTTTAACAACGGGTACAAAGTTAGCAAATGTTTTTTCTTCTAAAATTGCGAACTTATAAAAAACATTGAGTGCTGTAAACATAGCAGCGAGTGTTTGTTGGCTAGCAATATTTTCTTTATTAATGAAAGGGCGCCAATTTGTATTTAGTCGTCTTATCCCTTGTTCATCTTTATAACGCCATTGCACTGAATTTGATAACCAGGCTGAATCTGGTTCAACCATAAAATCAACATAAGCTTCAATATCGTCACGTTTTAGATCAAATACCGATTTTTCAGCAACCAACCACGACCATAAACAAAAACGCTCAAGCTCATTTCGAAAACGATTAAATGTGGCTTCTGATTTTCGGCCATACACATACAAAAACTGATAAAGAAAAACTAAGTCATTTTTTGATTCAGCAACAGTCAATCCAACGTGATGTATAAAGTTATCAAGTTCTGGATATTCTGTTACAAGAGTATCATCTTCAAGATGGGCAATTTGGTAACGCAGTTGTTTTAGTGTATCGACGAGAGCAACGAGCATAATGATGTAATTTCTTGTAAAATAACTAGTTATAAGATTACCATAAAGTCCGATACTGTCTAGTATTGGACTTAAGATATCTTTAGTATTTGCAACATTTACTAGATTGCCATACTAATATTCAAGGAATATGTATGAAAAAGTATATCGCTATTAGTTTAGTTTTGATCACGACAATTTTAACCGGTTGCGCTACTACAGGTAGTGCATCACCCGATGAAAAACGTGCTTTAGTGCAAAGCATGAAAAATAATACATTAAGTAAGCTTTATGCACAAAAACCAGATGTTAAACAACAAATAGCAAACTCTGCCGGTTACGCGGTTTTTGATAATGCCAACGTCAATGTTGTTTTAGCCAGTTTTGGTGGTGGTTATGGTGTAGTAAAAAATAACTTAACCGGTAAATCAACTTATATGAATATGGGTGAAGCAGGTTTGGGCCTAGGTTTAGGTGTTAAAGACTTTAATGTTGTGATGGTTTTTCATAATCAAGCGGCAGTAAATCGCTTTATTGAACACGGATGGGCATTCGGTGGAAACGCTGATGCAGCGGCAAAATATGAAGATAAAGGTGGTGCTTTAGTTGCTGAAGCAATTGCCGACCAAGTAACCGTTTATTCTTTAACCGAAAATGGCCTTGCACTACAAGCCGTACTCAAAGGCACCAAGTTTTGGGTCGATTCTGAGCTAAATTAAGCAATTTAAAACCCTTCTAAAAGTGGGCTAGTTAGCAACCTAACTCCCACTTTTAATTATTTTACATGATTTAACATAACATTTCTGGTAGGTAATGAGCGTCTATCTAGGTCTTGTGACTTAAGGGTTTGTATATTTTTTCCCCGCCAATATGACGGGGGTACAAATGACTTAGGCGACATATTGGCGCCATAATTTAGCTCTTTCTTCGTCACCTGCTTTTTCAGCCTTTGCGACCTCAATAGCGGCCACAACTTTAAAGGGGTCGGGATGTTTACCGATTGTTGCGATCATCAATGCGTTATCCTCGCTAAATTCACGGTTTCCAACTCTAATTTTAGATACAGCTTGTTTTGATATGCCTAGTAGCTTGGCCGTCATATAGTCAGACTCAATATCCACAGTGGCTTTAAACCAATCTAGTAGTTCGATTGAATTGCGTATTTTCATAACTTTTCTCATTCAGGCCGCAGATGCAGAAGCATAAAATAATCTAATTACAGCGTATTTCAAGGTAGTCACGATGTTGACTTAGTCGACATTGCGGATACTATAAAAATACCTCGAGAGAGGTGTCATTCAGGTCAGCGGGGCGGCTGAGGGGGTCGCATTCTTTAGTTTAGCCCCGTTCTCTTAATTTGACATGAATGGCTAACTTAAACGTCCCTGAATGGATTAGAAGCGATGACAGACATATCAAAAAATTTAAGCTTAGAAACGGCTTTTGGCACAAAAATTTTCCTTAACCTAAATACAGGCATTATTTCTTCACATGGCGGTGCTGCTGTGTATTTTGAAAAGCTTCACTTTGTAGATGACGTCGAATTAATTTATGGGATACGCAATGGTGAATATTGCGGCTCGTTTCAAGTCTTGCCCCAGGAGTATCTAAAGCTAAAATCAGAAGCTAAAGCCCTTAACCTATTACATAAACCAGCCTAGTGCTGGTTTTTGTGTTTATAGCTAAAGCTATTACGGTAGCTTTAGCTATAAACACACTCGTTAAATAAACGGTTACGGGGCTTTAGCGCTTAAATTGGATCATAGTGTTTTGTGGTTTAAGTGTGCCGTAGTCGTGGGGCCTGAGTGTCCCAATAGGGTTACCACGGGAACAATACCAACAACCCTACCTGTACGAAGCGATAGCGGCAACGGCTAGGACAGGCGCCCAACTGGGGTAATACAAGGCTCGCAACCTTGCGCATAATCACCGTTAGGAATACGGCCAACGCTATGAGAGTGAGCAGGGGTATCAGGGGCGCATAGGTTGAAAGCGCTTGAATAGTCACTCTTGCGGTTTGTTTACCAGGGCAAACCGCCATCCGAAGCAACGGCTTACCAGTGCGCACTGAGCCAGTGTGTACTGATAAGCCCCTAAAGCGGCTTTGGGTGTGGCGCCTACATTGCAATTAGCATAAGTACCGATTGAGTTCGGTTAATCTTATAGCGGTTTGCAAGGGGCTTGCTGCACCCGAAGCGCAGCGAGGTGCAGCAAGTGGGTAAAGAGTCCTCAGCCCTTTTAGGGCGCGCATTTTCCCCAGGTGAAAAGCCCCGCAGGGGCCATCATTTTCCTGGGCTGCAATGGCTCTTTATTGCGGCCCATACAACCGCGGGGCGTAAGTGAGGAGCAAGGCCCTGCAAGGGCAACATTACCCGCGCCCTTTAGGGCGCAAAAAAAAACTGGCCTGATTTGATAAAAAAGCAAAGAAAACTTTATTGGGCGGTGCGGTATGTGCGTCAACAAGACGCGGAGCGGCTTTTGTCCACATATCCACGGCTTATTGTATTGTGCGGTAAGTTGGCAACAAGGCGCGAAGCGGCTTTTGTCCACTTATCCACAAATTTCGTTTTTTTCGTTAAAAAACAGGTGGTTAAAGTTAAATGTCTGAATCTATTAGTAAAATACATTCCCAAGTTGAACAAGTTGTATTGCTTGAAAAAGAAGTCGAAGCCGCTAGCGCGTTAAGTGTTAAACCTAAAGCCCTGGCATTGGCTAAAGCACAGCGTAAGTTATCCGTATTGCTTATCAAGGAAGTAATCGCCCTGCGTCATGATGTTGATCAGCTACAGAGGGAGCGCTCACATGGGTAAAGCAGTTCTAGGCAAAATCACATGCCCTCATTGCGGCAGTACCGAAGCAACCGTACACGAGCAAGCAAGCCGTTCAGCCCGTTTATATTACCGCTGCATGGATGGCCCACATGGCCCTTGCGGCACAATTCAATGCACACTCCCGGGAGGGCAAAAATTCATTCGTGACAACATGCGCCCACTTAATGGCGTAGAAATTGACGAAGCCGCACACGAAGCTGCTGAGGTTGCCCGGGAAGAACAAACCAAAGTTGCAGAAAAGCAAAGCAAGCGTAAATCAGGTTTATTAGATGCCATTTTTGGAGATGACGATGAGTAGCAACGACGAATTAGAAAACGAGGTGCCAGAGCAGCAAATTGATGATATTGCCAATCGCTTAGGTACGCCTAACTTTGATGTTTTTGGGGATGATGACAGCCCAGATATTACCAAACAGATCCTTGCAGAGGATGGCTCGAAGGAAAAGCCGAAAATTAACCCTGGTGATCTCCTTTCTACCATGATTGTGTTTGGCACTAACTACCTTGCAGCAAGGCGTGGTCCACACTGGGAATTGCGCGAAGATGAAGCGCGAGAACTAAGCCATTGTATTGATGAAGCCATGCCTGATGTTGAAATGTCACCACTTTGGGCATTAGGCGCTGTATCTGTTGGGATATTTGCCCCACGCATTATGACCGATATTAGTATAAGCCAGGAACTAGAGGAGCAAAGCGACAATGAAGAAACCGCCGAAGCAACAACTGCTAAAACGCCATGATGCCAGTTTACCTAACCGAAATATGCTGATAGTGGGCGCCAGTGGTAGCGGTAAATCAGCGTTTTTACGTAAAACGGTGGACTTTAAACAGCCTCGTATTGTTGCTTGGGACCCTGATGAAGATTACAAACTCCCCCGGGTGCGCTCGATGGCCGCATTCGAAAAGCTGGTAAAAAAATCAGGATTTGGGCCAATTCGTTGTGCGTTAACGGTTAGGCCAACAGAAGAAAACTTTGAGAAATGGGCCGCCCTGGTATTTGCTATTTGTCACCAAGCGGCGCCAATGGATATTTTAGCCGATGAAATAGCCGATGTTACCCGCATTGGTAAAGCGCCGCCTAATTGGGGTGAGCTATGCCGTAAAGTACGTAAGTATGGGGCTAGGCTTTGCGCCATTACACAGCGGCCACAGGAGTCAGATAAAACCATACTTAACCAAGTTGAGTTTACCTGGTGCGGGGCGCTTAAAACGTCCGCCAGTTATAACTATATGGCTAAGGAAATGGATGTATCAGTGCAAGAACTTAAATCAATTGTGAATATTGATCGTAAACAAATTCAGTATTGGATACGCAAAGGAACCGAAGCGGCCAAGCTGGAAACGATTAAATTTTAGCTAAAGCTACCAACCAAAAAAAATTTACAGGCCGTATTCGCTATAAGTAAAGCTAATACGGCCTTTTTTATTCCCCTTTAGGTTACAGACTCCATTCCGTGCAACTACATTTGGAGCCGCACATGTTAACTAAAAATCGTTTGATCACCGTTGGTATCACGTTAGCCGCTTTTGCTGTTATCAACAAAGTTCGCGTACTGCGTCCTGTTAAAAACTTAATTAACTAGGAGACGTCAATGCGCAATATTTCAAAACTACCAAGTATTACAGGCGTTGAAGCTGGTAACACTGTTTCATTAGACGTTCCCGTTGGCCTGACATACGACAAAATTCACCTTAAGTATTCAGGTGTGACAGCTGCACAGCTTAAAAATATTCGTATTGAGCTAAACGGCAAGCTGTTAACCGAGTACAAAACGTTGCAAGCGCTGCTTAATGAAAACAACATGTTTAAACGTGAAACGTTAAACGACTATGCAACATTCCACTTTGTACGTGACGAGTTAAAGAGTGCGCAAGGCCCTCAACTTGTTGAGCAACGATTCTTTGCGTTGGGTACCGCAGGTTTATCAACTGTTCAAATCAAATTTGATATTGATGCCGCTGCGGAAGCTCCAGCGTTAGAAGCTTATGCAGAAAAATCAGATGCCGCTATGCCTGGTTGGTTGTTCAAACGCCGTTCGTTCTTTAAGAACCTGGTTGTTGGTACGACTGAAATGGAAAACATTCCACGTCCAGTTGGTGCGCACATTGCGCAAATTATCATTAAGGCGCCAGGTGTTACAGGTGCGGAGTTCTTAGTTGATAACGTTAAGTGGCGTGAAAACATTCCGCTGGCATTACACAACCACATCTTACAACAGCATGGCCGTAGCCCGCGTGTTGACGAGTATTTGATTGATTTCATGCTTGAGGGCGATATGTACGGCACGTTGAAGATTGACCAGGCTATTCGTGATATGCGTTTACGTATTGACTCAGACACTGAGGGCCAAGCGGAAGTTATCGTGTATTACTTTGCAGATTACGCAAAATCAAACTTCTAATAAGGGGGCTATATGTTACCTAACATGATAGGCGCCACAGGTGCAGCAATAGGCAGTAACATTTTGCCTGTTGGTGCGGCACAACCAACTAGCTCTATTTGGGGTGATATGGGCGGGTTTTTGTCTGATGCTGTTGCCAGCTACGGTCAATATGAAGCCATTAAAGCCGCTAAAAACAGCACAGGTCAAGGCCGTATGGAGTACAGCAGTACGCCAGAGCTTAAGAACGGTGCAGCGCGTTTAGTGGATCAACAAATTCCCCAGGCGAACAGTAACCAGCAAACTGAAACCATGGTGTTTGGCTTCCCACAAAAAAACGTGATCATGGCGTTTGGTGGCTTGCTGGTACTTGGGCTAATCCTTAAGGGGCGTAGCTAATGCAGAATCCAAAAAGCTTTAAGTACTTTGCGTATGGCGTGGCTGTGGCCGCTGTTGGTGCGTTAGTGGCCGAGGTTGGCCGTTCACTTTACCGTAAGCACTTCGGGGGTGAGTAATGGGGCCATTAACAAGTGGCGGCGGTATGAGCAATTCCAGTGCGGCAAGCTCCGGCACTGGAGACCAGGCCGCGAGTGTTGGCTTTCAAGGTGGCAATATTAACTTTGGCTCTAGCAACAATAATCAATTGCTGATTATCGGCGCCGTGGCCTTAGTGGCCTTGTTCTTACTTAAGAAATAACAATGCGTATCGCACACAGTAGCGAACTGGAAAACATCAAAACAGCAGCTGGAAACCTCAATGATTACGCTGAAATTAAGCGACAAATAGACCTAAGCCAGGCTTTACTTGTTGAGTTCCAAAACTGCTACTGTGTGCTTCGCCTGGATGATGACGGCTTATGTGTTGTGTGCGCTGAGGGTCAAAACTTACTTAAAATAGCCCCTCACATTGTCCGTATAGCAAAGACGCTAAACGCCCCATCAATTGTATTTCATACCAAACGAAAAGCCCTACAGCGCTATTTACGCGCTTTCAATTTTAACTATGAAATGACCGACACCAGCGGCCATTTTGTTTATAGGATGGTTTTATAATGGGTAGTAAATCCAGTTCAGACAGCCGCCAACAAACCAATAACACCAGCACGTCTTTGGGCGTTCAAGGTGATAATACGGGTTATATGACGGTAGGCAATGGGAACACCTACAACATACAGCAAACAGACCACGGGTTAATAGATGGTTTAGTGACTATTGGCGGTAACTTGGCCGATAACGTCACTCAGGCGTTTAATGCTGCCAACGATATGACGTATCAAAACAACATCATGACCGAGAATGTCACCAGTGATGCGTTTAATTATGCCCGTGATGTAAACAGCGACAGCTTAGGCTTTGCTGAGGAAGTGACAGGCCAATACGGTGATATCGTGCGTGCTGGCTTCGGTTTTGGTCAAGATGCGTTAGACAGCGTGACATCAATGGGCAGTGATGCCCTGGCATTTGGTTCAGATGCGTTAGCGCTAAATAGCAATCTGGCATCAGATAGCATTATGGCCCAAAACTATTTGGCTGAAACCTCTATCGAAGCAAACAGCGAGTTGGCCCGTGACGTCGCTGGCCTGTCTGAGTCTATGCACCAAACAAACACCGCATTTGCAAATAATGCACTGTTAAGTTCGCTTGATGCCATTGGCGATAGTAATGACCGGGTATCTGAATTGGCCTATTTTACAGCCAATAACAGCAGCGACTTAGCCCGTGATTTTGCCACAGGCACAGCCCAAGCATATGCCGATGCAAGCAAACAAACCTTACTTGCCAGTGAGCAAGCGCTCCAGTTTGTAGACGATATGAGCCGAAGCGATGACAGCCAACTAGCTAAAGATACTAACAAAACCATGATATGGGTTGTTGCGGGTATGGCGGGTATTTTTGCCCTGGCGATCACAATGGGGAAACGATAATGCTTTTACGTAAAACCTTAAAACCAAACTGGCCCGTTGAAATTAACCAGGTCGGCCAATTTATTAAACTTATGAGTTGCGAGGATACGTTGCGTTTAACAGCGACACGCAGCGGCAGCGAAGTTGTAACGACAGATGCTAAAGCAGGGTTTGAGCTTGCAGCCGTTGAGCAGTTCGACAAGTTAACACTAACCTCAGACATAGAGCAGAAAATTGAAATCTGGGTATCTAAACACAAGCTCAATTATGATGCGCTTAGTACTAAAGCAAGTCGATCACAGTCGTTTTTAACAGAGCACTATGGCGAGTCTCAGCAGATATTACCTTATGACCCAAGCCAATCTAAAGTTACGATTTTATCCGAATCTGAGTTTTGGGTAGGCGGAGAGGGTGTTGATAATTTTAACGGGATACGCGTGTTACCTGATACTCCGTATGTGCATGATAGCGCTTCGCCATTGAGCGCTTTTATCAATCAACCAAAATCATTTAAAGCCCTTGTTGAGAATCCAACTGTTATAGAGCAAACAGGGATTGCTTATAGCAACAATTCAGCGAGAAAAATTAATGAATCCCTTATTTATATACATGGTGGATACACACAAAATTCAAACACAGGTATTTACAACCTCGTTAATGGCCAGCTAAACAAAATTTACTTTAGTGGTGTTGCGGGTAACTTTATTGGTGCGCCTTTCATGTATAACGGCGATATGTATGCAGTTATGAAAACCAATGTTACAGGCGGGTATATTCGCATTGCTAAGATTGATTCCAGCGGCAATGTGCTTAGTATGGCCGAATACTCAGCACCTGACGGCTTATCCCAGCGTTGTAGTATGTTTGATGGTGTAAAGCTGTATATTTCTGGCTCACAAGACAGTGGTACGGGTCGGGCTGACGTGACAGTTATAAATATGCTCACAAACGAAGTGAATCAATATCCAGTTTCAATTAACGCGGGCAGCTCGTCACTGCGAATTGATGAAATGTTTCACGACCAAGTTACAGGCGAGTTCTGGTTGGTTATTGGTAAAGCTCTTTATCGCGGTGATATTCTCACCGATACATATGAGCATATTATTACAACAGACCAGCCAATTAAGAACATTGACCCGATTTATCATAACGAGTATGTGGTTTTTCATTCAGGTAATGATGAGTCCAGCAAAGCGCATTTAATAGAGCGCGACACAAAAACCGACCTAGCAAGCACCTTGTACGCATCAATGATGTACTTGGATGACAACACGCTGATTTACATGAAAAGTGATGGTATATACCAGTCAACTGACATGCTTGCATCGGCAACACTTGAATTTCCATTTAACAGTGAAGTGCTTGACCCTAAAACATCACAATCAATAGCAAGTGGCTTGGGGTTGTTTGTGTTTACGGAAAACCAAGACGGTAACCGCTCGATGTTGCGCTTTGAAATGGTAGCAGATACAAGCACACCGAAAGCGGTATTCCGTGTGTTTAAGGAGTCATTCTAATGTCTCAAAACACGATGATCACCTTAACGTTCGTTACTATTATTTTGCTATCTGGAGTGCTGTATATGGCTAAATCTAAAGGCTTACGCAATAACAATCCCCTTAACATTGAAGAAAACGGCACTGCCTGGGAAGGCAAAGCGGGGGATGATGGCCGCTTTGTTATCTTTGAAAGCGTTGAACATGGCTTAAGAGCAGCAGGGCGCATACTGCGCACTTACGCCACGAAATACCAGCTAACCACCATTGCCGGCATTATTTCACGCTGGGCGCCACCGTCTGAAAACGACACACAAAACTACATCAATTTTGTGAGTAACAAAACAGGCATACAAGCGAATCAGCATTTAACTAGGTCAGACTACCCGCAAGTATTAGCGGCCATGATACACATGGAAAATGGTTCACAACCGTTTAGCCTGGATAAAATACGCCAGGGCTTTGAGTGGGGGTTTTATGGGTAAATTCCTAAACACCAACTTTAAGTGGTTATTGCTGGCCGCAGCTGCGATGTATTTCTACCGTAAAACAGACGAAGCTGTAAGCAAAGTGACAAGGCCGGTAGCCGCTGCATTGGCCGAAATACAGTTTGCAGTCAATGGCAGTAATTACATCAAATACCCGAACCCTGGTTTTTATTTAAACCCTGATAAGTTAGATCACAATCACCGAGTGAAAAATAAGACCTGGCTTAAGGGAATGTATTTGGCCCACGATGACCACGAAGAATACATCGAACAGATATTCGATAGCACATTGCAACTCAAGGCGCCTTACATCCCCTTAATTGGCGGCATCGTTAACGCTGGCAGCATAGCAACCGCGCTTAAGGGGTAACACATGGATACAAACACACTTATCGTTATAGGCGTACAAGTAGGGGGCTTTATTGCCACTGTAGCCACGTTAAAAAATGACATTAACTGGCTGAAAGTCATCATCAACAAACAAGACGAGCGTATTAAAAAGCTGGAGGAAAAACTATGTTAGCAACCGTCGGTAAATACTTAGCCGTAAAACTACTCACAGAAGCGTTTTTAAAGCGTGTTTGCCTTGCAACGGCCAAACACCTAGCAAGTAAAACAGAAAACGACTTAGACAATGAACTTGTCAGCGCCTTAAGTGATGCGCTAAAGTAATCGGACTCCTAAAGGAAAAAGCCCTGGCATAAATCACCAGGGCTTTTTTTATTGTGCTTTTCTAAGTGGGGTTACTTGCTCTAGTTCCTTGGCTTCCTCGTTCATTTGTTTTTGTAAATGCTTAACTACAATATCATTCCAGTTTGAGGATATATCAATTAATTCTTCGCCCATCTCTTTTATACGCTCTCGAGAGTTAACCAGGCTTTTCAAATGGTCAATTTCAGCACGTAGGTTAACGATGGTTGAATCTTTAAAGCGGGTGCTTTGCTGGAGGATCCAAACGCGCTCTAAATAATTAGGCTCAAAACGGCGTCCTGCAGGTGTCCATAAATAACCGTTAGGGCAAATGTAAAAGCCTTTCCAGCGGCCAGCCTGGATAATGCCACCTGCAATTTTTTGTTCTAATAATTTCAGGGCACGTTTACACGGGTTATTGGTTTTGATCCAACGCTCCAGCGTTCGCTCAGATGCGTCTAAATACTCAATTGCGGCTTTTCTATCTAACATACCATTGCCATTTACGAAGCCAGCTTTACGCAGTGTAGTTTTAAAATCGGTCATTTTTACTCCTTTGAATGTTCGATTTTGTTAATCCAACATTCATTTTTTCAGGAAAAAACGCCCATAACGGGGAACAGAAAAATAAAATTTGAAAAAAAGATCCTTTTTTTTGAAAAAAGATCGAAAAAAATGAAAAGTTATAAAAACAAGGCTTTGAGGGGTTATTTTGCCTGAACTGTAATAGTGGCCTGAAAAGCGACAAAATAACGGTATTTAACATAACGTAATTTATGGGCTATCTACGATACCGCAAATGCGGGGTCACTACTTGACCAGTTAGACTCGCAGCTGCAAGGATTCCCGCAATACACGCAGCGCTAATCTTTTTTACAATATCAGACCAAATTTTACCTTCTTCCTTCGATTTTGATTTTTCGATAGCAAGTTTTAGTAAAGCTTCTTTTTGATCCATACCTACGATATTAGCAAGGTTAATACATTGGTTAGCGGTTAAATGGCGCTTGCCTTGTTTTATCTGAGTTAGGTTTCCAGAGTTGAATTCAGAAAAATCTGAAACAACTTGTTTGTCCTGAGTATAACCTTTAAAAATTTTATACTTTTCAATTAGTTCGTAACTAAAGTTCATAGCGTTCTCCTCACTTTTTTCATTATAACTTTAAATCCTGATAAATAAAAAGTTGACAATTGTCAAAGATGACAATTACACTGCGTCAAATTGTCAATTTTGACAAATAGTATTTTTAACAAGGATTCCGGTTTGAAATTCTACCTCCAATACATAGCTGGCATTGAAGAATACGCGCTAGGTTTCAATAAAATTGAACACCCGCTTATGTATTCGTCACGCGCTGAAGCTATGGCTTTTTGCATAGACTATGCAAGTGGAGAACCTT
>NZ_PQBX01000035.1:1771-108516 GCF_002964625.1 Pseudoalteromonas sp. T1lg21 | reverse complement strand
TATTTTAAATTCGAGCGAATGTTTGCGATATGGTTTTACTTTCATGGTTACTGGCTCCAAAAAGGTGTCTACTTTTATGGAGTCAGATCATTTTGTACAGAGTCACCCTCACTAACAACCCCGGGTAGGAGGCACTTCAGTGCCGAATAGACAGGAGACATCAGACGTCAGATATTAGAGGTCAGTTGATCTGTGGGGTTGTTTAGTAAAGAGTCACCCTCAGCAACAAAACCCCGTAGGAGGTACTTCAGTGCCGAATCCAGACCATAACAAACACATTCATGGCTAAATAGTTAGCGAGTTGCTAGTTAGCAAGGGTAAAGTTGAACTGTTTGGTTGTTTAGTAGAGAGTCACCCTCAGCAACAAAACCCCGTAGGAGGCACTTCAGTGCCGAATCTAGACCAGAACAAACATATTCATGGCTAAAGCCATTCCTACAAGTACACTTTACATAGAACCTAGAACCTAGAACCTAGAACCTAGAACCAGAGGAAGACGCAGCACCAAACACCCACACCGCGCGGCTGATCGCTGACGGCTTAAAGCTGATAGCTCTGTGTTGGATTTCACTTCGCTCTACCCAACCTACACCAGAACTTAAAACTTTACTCTTTCAACTTTCCCCTCGCTAACTATACTCTCGTAACTCACGAAGTTGCTCATCTGTCGTTCATTAAATTAACTTTGCTTTGTTTATGGCTTTGATTTAGGATCAAATCAGTTTAAAAGCAAGAACTAATGGCCTGTGTCTAGATTACTTATTTGTTTATTATTATTTTTTTCGAGTGCTTCAACCTTTGCTGTTGAGGTGACTAACCTATATCAAGATACTCTTAAAGTTGCAGACAAATCACGTGATGCTCGTTTGGCAGCAAGTCGTGAAGCGCTGCTAAATGTGTTGGTGAAAGTAAGTGGGGACACAAGCGCAGATCAAAACCCTGTAGCTAAAGAACGTACCCGCGACATTTCCGATTACATGCTCAAATTTGAATATGATGAAAAAGCAGATGGCAGTTTAAATCTAGTTGTTAAATTTGAAGCGAATAAAATTAATGCATTGATCAAAGATCTTGGCCTGCCTCTTTGGGGGACACGTCGTCCTTTAGTGGCTATCTGGTTAGCTATTGAAGATAACTGGCGCCGTGAACTGGTGACTCAAGAGTCATATCCGCAGCTTGAACAGCTTATATACGACAAAGCTGGCCGTCGTGGTTTACCTGTCGTTGTGCCACTGCTTGATTTAGAAGACCGTGCTATTGTTGGGATACCAGAAGTATGGGGTAATTTCTCTGAGCCGGTAGAGCGAGCGTCGAGTCGTTATAGTGCAGAGCGCAGTATTACTGCAAGAATGTACCAACAAGCAGATTCAGAAACCTGGATCCTTGATTGGCGTTTCACTAATGCGGAATTATTCGATACTAATCGTTTGATGGGTGATAAACAGCAAATTGTTGCAGATATGATTGATAGTCTAGCAGGTGGCTTAGCAGCAGAATATGCCATTGATCCAACGATGATTGGTCAACTTGCGACAGCAACCTTCTATCTAAAAGGTATCAATAACTTTGTTGATATTGAATTTGCTAAACGCCGTTTAGAGAGCTTAAGTGTTGTTACTCGTGCCGTAATATCTGTGCGTACACCCGATACCGTACAATTTACAGTAAATCACACAGGCAGCATGAACGACTTTAGAAAAGCGTTAGAACTTGATAATGCCTTTAAAGCGTATCAAGACCCGCGTGATTTTTACCAAGTGGTCAATAAAGACGAGCTTGAATATCAGTGGCAGGGGCTTTAATCGCAGTGCAAGAACCAATGCAAATGGCATTGCCAGTTACTTTGCCAGATGATGAAACATTTACTTCTTATTTTGGTGGCGAAAACTCGCTTGAAGTGAGCCACCTTAAAGATGCGTTCACAAAGCTGAGTAACAAATTTCAATATACCTATTTATGCGGTTTAGGTGATTCAGGTAAATCGCATCTGTTGTACGCGACCTGTATTCACGCTCAAGAGCGCGGTTTATCAACCATGTTACTTTCAATGCGTGAAGTGATTGACTACGGTCCTGTGGTACTTGAAGGTCTCGAAAACCTTGACGTGTTATGTATTGATGACGTTCACTTGGTGGCAGGCAACGATGCATGGGAGAAAGGATTATTTAACTTTTTCAATCGCTTCAATGAGCCTGGCAAATACCTTGTGGTCACAGCTGATTTATTACCTGACATGCTACATATCAATTTACCTGACTTAGTTTCGCGTTTGAAATGGGGCACAACATTACAGATCCGTTCAATGAGCGATGATGACAAAGCCGAAGCGCTCGTACGCCGTGCTCATATGCGTGGCCTTGAATTGACGGATGAGTGTGCGCGCTTTTTATTAACGCGATTAAGCCGTGATATGCGTGCATTATTGGACGTTTTAGACAAACTTGACCACGCCTCAATGGCTGCACAAAGAAAATTAACAATTCCTTTTATAAAATCAACGTTAAAGCTTTAGTAGGGCTAGAATCTAGTCCTTGCTTTCAGTTATCATTAGCTATTACAAAATCCTTCTGTGAAAGACCAGGTACTCAATGAACTTAGAAAATATTTTAGCGCAAGCACTTGAGGCTGTTGCCAGTGCGAACGAAATCGCGCAATTAGAAGATATCAGGGTTAATTACCTTGGTAAAAAAGGTGAAATCACCAACTTACTTAAAACGCTAGGCAAGATTGCCCCTGAAGAGCGTAAAGAAGCGGGTCAAGTGATTAACCAAGCAAAACAAGAAGTACAAACAGCCATTAACGAAAAGCGTGAGTTACTAGCAAGTAAGGCTCTTGAAGAGAAGCTAGCGGCAGAAACGATCGACGTAACTTTACCGGGTCGTGTTATGCCAACAGGTGGCTTACACCCAGTAACTCGTACTATTGAACGTATTGAAAGCTTTTTTGGTGAGTTAGGTTTTGCGGTTAAGTCAGGTCCTGAAGTTGAAGATGATTTTCATAACTTCGATGCGCTAAATATTCCTGAGCACCATCCTGCACGTGCTGATCACGATACTTTCTATTTCAACCCTAAGCTTGTGTTACGTACACAAACAAGTGGTGTACAAATCCGTACGATGGAAACTGAGCAGCCACCACTGCGCATCATTTCTCCAGGTCGTGTTTATCGTAACGATTACGACCAAACACACACGCCAATGTTCCATCAAGTGGAAGGCTTAATGGTTGATACAGATGTAAGCTTCACTGAGTTAAAAGGTATTCTGCACGACTTCTTACGTAACTTCTTTGAAGAAGATATGGAAATTCGTTTCCGTCCTTCTTACTTCCCATTTACCGAGCCATCAGCTGAGGTTGATGTTATGGGTAAAAACGGCAAGTGGTTAGAGGTATTAGGCTGTGGCATGGTTCACCCTAACGTTCTTAAATCAGTGGGTATTGATCCAGAAAAATACACAGGCTTTGCATTCGGTATGGGTGTTGAGCGCTTGACGATGTTGCGTTATGGCGTAAATGACTTACGTGCATTTTTCGAAAACGATTTAAAATTCCTAAACCAGTTCCGTTAAGAGTGAAGATATAAAATGAAATTTAGTGAAAAGTGGTTAAGAGAGTGGGTTAACCCAGCAATCGACACACAGGCTCTTTCGGAACAGTTATCAATGGCTGGTCTTGAAGTTGACGGTGTTGAGCCTGCAGCGGCTGAGTTCACAGGCGTTGTTGTTGGTGAAGTGGTTGAGTGTGGTCAACACCCGGATGCTGATAAGTTACGTGTAACTAAAGTAAACGTAGGTGGTGATGAGCTACTTGATATCGTGTGTGGTGCACCTAACTGTCGCCAAGGCTTAAAAGTCGCTGTTGCGACTGTTGGCGCTGTATTACCTGGCGACTTCAAAATTAAAAAAGCCAAACTTCGTGGTCAACCTTCACACGGTATGCTGTGCGCATTCGTTGAATTAGGCATCAGCGAAGAAGGCGATGGCATCATGGAATTACCAAGTGATGCGCCAATCGGTACTGACTTACGCGAGTATTTAAACCTGGACGACAGCATTATTGATGTTGACTTAACACCAAACCGTAGTGACTGTTTAGGTATTAAAGGTCTAGCGCGTGAAGTGGGCGTACTGAATAGTATTGATGTTAATACACTTGAAATCGCACCTGTTGCGGCGACGATTGAAGACAAAGTATCAATTGAGCTTGTAAATGATGATGCGTGTCCTCGTTATTTAGGTCGTGTGATCAAAGGTATTAACCTTGATGCAGAAACACCACTTTGGATGGTAGAAAAACTTCGTCGCAGTGGCATTCGCTCAATTGACCCAGTTGTTGATGTTACAAACTACGTGTTATTAGAGCTTGGTCACCCAATGCACGCATTTGATTTAAATGCAATTGAAGGTGGCATTAAAGTACGTAGCGCGAATGCAGGTGAAGAAATCGTTCTTCTTGATGGCAACACTGCAAAACTTAACGAGTCTACACTTGTAATTGCTGATCACAACAAAGCGCTTGCTATTGCAGGTATTTTTGGTGGTGAAAAATCAGGTGTAACGGAATCAACGTCAGATATCTTATTAGAAAGCGCCTTCTTTAACCCGGTTGCGATTGCTGGCCAAGCACGTAGTTACGGTTTACACACTGATGCGTCACACCGTTACGAGCGTGGTGTCGATTTTGCACTGCAAAAAGATGCAATGGAACGTGCGACAGCATTACTTCTTGAGATTGTTGGCGGTGATGCAGGCCCAGTTGTTGAAGCAGTCGCAACTGACAAGTTACCAAAAGTAACAGAAGTGCGTTTACGTCGTGAGCGTTTAGACCGCGTAATTGGCCACCATATTGATGATGCAAAAGTAACTGACATCCTAACGCGTTTAGGTTTAGACGTGAAAATTGTTGATGGTGTATGGAGTGCTGACGTACCTAGCTATCGCTTTGATATTCGTATCGAAGAAGACTTAATTGAAGAAGTTGCACGTGTTTACGGCTATAACAGCATTCCTAACGTTGCACCAACTGCTAAATTAAAAATGACTAACCATGACGAGTCACATGTTGCGGTCACTAAGTTCCGCAATACGCTTGTAACACGTGGTTACCAAGAAGCAATTACTTACAGCTTCGTTGATCCAAAAGCACAAGCAATTTTACACCCGCAAAGTGATGCGCTTGTATTGCCACACCCAATTTCGGTTGAAATGTCGGCAATGCGTGTAAGTTTAATGCCGGGTCTATTAGCGTCATTAGTTTATAATCAAAACCGTCAGCAACCACGTGTACGTTTATTTGAGCACGGCTTAAAATTCTTACGTGACGAAAATGCTGAAAACGGTGTAAACCAAGTTGCTGTTATCGGTGGTGTAATCTCTGGTCTTGCACACGGTGAACATTGGGTTCAAGAAAAGCGTAGCGTTGATTTTTATGACTTAAAAGGTGATGTTGAAGCACTTTTAGCAATTAGTAACGATTCATCACGTTTTGAGATAAAAGCAGAGCAGTCTGACGGCTTACACCCAGGTCAATCAGCGGTTATTTATGTTGATGGTAAAAAAGTTGGCTTCTTTGGTGCAGTGCACCCACAGGTGCAAAAGTCACTAGATATCAACAACACAGCATTTGTGTTTGAAATCGAAATGTCTGCACTAGAAAAAAGAAAATTACCAGAAGCGGTAGCAGTGTCGAAATTCCCGTCAAACCGCCGTGATATCGCGATTTTAGTGGAAGATCACGTAAAATCTGGCGATATTTTAAATGTCATAGAAAAAGTTGGCGGAAATCAATTGGTTGACCTAAACTTATTCGATGTGTATAAGGGCAAAGGTATTGAGCCAAATTATAAGAGTTTGGCGATTGCTCTAACACTGCAAGCGGTTGATAGAACGCTCGAAGAGAAAGATATCAATCAAGTAGTTGATAATGTGGTGGCCGCATTGGCCGAACAATTTAACGCATCGTTGAGGGACTAGATATGGCGCTTACTAAAGCCGACATAGCTGAACACCTATTTGAAAAACTCGGGATCAATAAAAAAGATGCCAAAGATTTAGTTGAAGCGTTTTTTGAAGAAATCCGCTCAGCGCTAGAAAAAGGCGAGCAGGTTAAGCTCTCTGGATTTGGTAACTTTGATCTTCGAGATAAGAAAGAACGTCCAGGCCGCAATCCGAAAACAGGTGAAGATATCCCTATTTCGGCACGCCGAGTAGTGACTTTTAGACCAGGTCAAAAGCTCAAGACTCGTGTAGAAGTTGGCACAAGCAAAGCAAAATAAGAAAAGGCAGCGTTAGCTGCCTTTTTTATTTGTTTAAAAACATTACTTGCGAGTGGCTAGAATCCGCGCGGCGACACAAAAGTGCCGGCTTGGATACTGTCGTAAGTTTTTTGTGCTAAATCATCTAGGCTGTCTAGGCTCTTACCAATGGCAGCGAGTTGATGTTCGATAGGTAAAATATCGACATTTTCATACCCTGATAATTGTGCCACGCGTGCAAAAGTGTATGCGTGCTTATACTTTTCGTGTTTGTAAAATAAGCTGACCAGAGTCGGGTAGATCTCTGGATTCGGTGTTTCACCTGCTTTATTTAACTCGAGCGTTTTGTATAGCAAATCAATGGTTTTTTCATCATCAAACTTCACGTAGTAGCTTGCCAAGAAAAACTGCATCTCAGCATCTTCGGTCACCCGTTTATCTTGTTTTTCTTCAAGGGCGAGTAGTTTAGTTAACGCTGATTGGTCGTTATTACGTGACCAATGGTAATACAACAAACCTGGATGGTTTGTATTTTTGGTATCTTGAAAAATACGTGTCATTTCTTTAATGCTTGTTAAATGACCTTCAACGCGAGAGGTGGTTTTTTCTTTTAGTTTTATATGCTCAATCTTGGCCGCAAGCGACACACACTGATCGTATTTCTCGAAATCTTTTAATAATTGGTATTTGTTTTCGTCTGTTGGCGACTTATATTCAACATAACGTTGAATGATGACCTCGGCACGTTGCTCTTTACAGTGACTGTCTTTATTTAAATCACTACAGAAGCCAGGCGTTTCGTCGCACACTTTCGCTAGTGTAAGCGGATCTTCACAGCCTGCTAATGCCAATAAACCAAGCAACACGCTTGCTCTTAATAACATTCCTTAACCTCAACTTAATTTGTACTACTTTATTCTAGCGCAATGATTTGTTCTGTAACAGTGGAGAATCGTTCGAGTTTAAATTAGAATACCCCTGCCTGAGATGTGTTGCTCTCAAATCACAACACATTTTTTAAGGCTATCCGTTCAAAATTGTTTAATTAGGTAAAAAAAATGACCTCATCTCACGAGTTAGAATACACAAGCAGCTGGCAAGAACGTCAAGATTACGCAGAAAGTATGCAACCTATCATTGGTAGACTTTATCGTAATCGTGGTATCGAAATCGCTGTATATGGCCGTCCTCTCGTTAATGCCAGTACAATCGATATCATCAAAGCGCACAAAACAGTTGCTCAGTTTGAAGGTACAAAACTACGTTTACGTGAAAGCTTCCCTTTCTTAGAAGCGATTAGCAAAATGGAATTAAACTCAGCACGTATCGATATTGGTAAACTAGCGTATGGTTATTTGTTTACAGATGCTGCAAAAGGTCGTTCAGTTGAAGAATACTTAACTGACGAATTAGCAGAAATCGCAAACTCAGAGCGCAAAGAGCCACGTGATGTTGTGTTATACGGTTTCGGTCGTATCGGCCGTTTATTAGCACGTCTATTAATCGAAAAATCAGGTCCTTATGCAGACTTACGTTTACGTGCAATCGTTGTTCGTGGCGGTAAAGACGGTGACCTAGAAAAGCGTGCAAGCTTACTTCGTCGTGACTCTATCCACGGTCCATTCAATGGCTCTATCACAATTGATAAAGAGCGTAACGCAATTAAAGCTAACGGTAGCTACATTCAAGTTATCTACGCTAACTCTCCAAGCGAAGTAGATTACACAGCTTACGGCATCGAGAATGCACTTGTTGTTGATAACACAGGTATCTGGAAAGACGAAGCAGGTCTTGGTCAGCACTTAGAAGCAAAAGGCGCAGCAAAAGTATTATTAACTGCACCAGCTAAAGGCAACATCAAGAACATCGTATACGGTGTAAACAACCAAGATATCAAACCTGAAGATAAAATTGTCTGTGCAGCAAGCTGTACAACCAATGCTATTACCCCGACGTTAAAAGCACTTAACGATAAGTTTGGTATCAAGAATGGTCACGTTGAAACAGTTCACTCGTACACAAATGACCAAAACTTAATTGATAACTACCACAACGCTGAGCGCCGTGGTCGTGCTGCTGCACTTAACATGGTTATCACTTCAACGGGTGCTGCAAAAGCGGTTTCTAAAGCTTTACCTGAGCTTGAAGGTAAACTTACAGGTAACGCTATCCGTGTTCCTACACCAAACGTATCAATGGCAATCTTGAACTTAAACCTTGAAAAAGGCACTACAGTTGAAGAACTAAATGCATTCTTACGTGAAACTGCACTTTACTCAGACCTTCGTGACCAAATCGATTACACAGCGTCTACTGAAATCGTATCGACTGACTTAGTGGGTAGCCGTTACGCAGGTGTTGTTGACTCACAAGCGACAATCGTAGATGACAACCGTGTTGTGCTTTATGTTTGGTACGATAACGAGTTTGGTTATAGCTGTCAGGTAGTACGTTGTATGCGTGACATGGCTGAAGTAACTTTCCCAAGCTTACCTCGCTAATAGCTAAAAAATAAACAATCTAGAAGCCAGCATTATGCTGGCTTTTTTAGTCGTGAAAGTTTTTGCAAATTTTCTTCATGTGGTAGGCTGTGCTACGTCTACACTAATTTACTAACAAAACGTTCTACCAAAGAGCGTTGACTTAATTCTTAACTAACAAGCGAATAGCTAAGAATTATTTTTAACCAATAGGTTTATAGAATGAAAATCACCAGCAATTTTGACAGTGGTAATATCAAGGTTATTGAAGCCGTTGATCCGCTGAATATTCAATTAGAAATTAATAAAGACAATCAGTCTGATTTTTTCCAGTGGTTTCACTTTCGTCTTGAAACAACGCCGTTTCAAAGCCATAAATTACACATTAATAACTTAGAAAACTCAGCATATCCTGATGGCTGGGAAGGTTATCACGCGGTTGCATCATACGACCGTCAAACTTGGTTCCGTGTGCCATCTGAGTATGCAAACGGCACGCTATCATTTGAAGTAGAGCCTGAGTGCGGCAGCATGTACTTTGCTTACTTTGCCCCATACAGCTACGACCGTCACTTAGATTTACTTGCATGGGTACAAAGCCAACATGCGTGTGAATTAGAAACATTAGGCGAAACCCTTGATGGTCGCGATATGAGTGTATTACGAGTGGGTATTCCTAGCAGTGACAAGAAAACAATCTGGATCACAGCACGCCAACACCCAGGTGAGACAATGGCCGAGTGGTATGTTGAAGGTTTGCTTCATAAACTACTTGATGATGAAGATCCACATGCAGCAGCATTATTATCAAAAGCCGTATTCTACATTGTGCCAAATATGAACCCTGATGGCAGTGTGCGTGGTCACCTGCGCACGAATGCTAAAGGCGTTAACCTAAACCGTGAGTGGCAAACACCGAGCATGGAAAATAGCCCTGAAGTATTCCTAGTGCTAAATAAAATGCGTGAAACTGGCCTTGATATGCACCTAGACATTCATGGCGACGAAGCTATTCCTTATAACTTTGTTGCGGGCAGTGAAGGTATCCCGGGCTACGATGACCGCTTAAAAGAGTTAGAAGATAGCTTTAAAGCTGCGCTTTTAACAGTAACGCCAGAGTTCCAAGACGAGCACGGTTACCCTAAAGATGAACCGGGCCAGGCTAACCTAACTGTTGGTTCTTCTGCTGTCGCGCATGAGTTTAATGCATTAGCGTATACAGTAGAGATGCCATTTAAAGATAACGATGATTTACCAGACCCTGATTACGGCTGGTCAGATCGTCGCTCGTATCAATTTGGTCAAGATACGTTAGCGGCTATCGTTAACGTGGTTGATAAATTAAGATAACGAACCTTACGGGCATCAGCAAAACTGATGCCCGTAATTGTATCTGCTAACTGAAAAATGACGGTGCAGAGCAGGATGCATCGAATGTTAACTAGGTAGGTACATTTGTCATATTGAAAATTAACTGTTAACAAACTTGGTTGGTTTAAGTTAATATCAATACGTTTAGCTGAGAGGTAATTTAATTTTATATTTATTTCTCACAGTCATCATGTCGCGCATTCTCACAAGCTCACGCTGAGTATCGTAACTAACAATAAAAAATATAATCATAGAGGATATCCATGGAAGCTTTAGTAAGCGCCGTTAATGACATAATTTGGAGTAATGCACTCATTTATTTATGTCTAGGTGCAGGTCTGTTTTATTCCGTTTTAACCCGATTCGCGCAAGTTAGACATTTTAAAGAAATGTGTAAGTTATTGCTTAGCTCTAATAATTCAGATACGGGTATTTCTTCGTTCCAAGCGTTAGCTGTATCATTATCGGGCCGTGTTGGTGTAGGTAATATTGCTGGCGTTGCAGCAGCTATTGGCTTTGGTGGTCCGGGTGCAATTTTCTGGATGTGGGTAGTTGCGTTCTTAGGCGCAAGTACTGCGTATGCCGAGTCAACCCTTGGTCAAATTTATAAATCAGAAGAAGATGGTCAGTACCGAGGTGGTCCTGCTTATTACTTTGACCGTTGCTTACAGCAAAAGTGGTTAGCTGTATTATTTGCAGTATCAGCGATTATTGCCTGTGGTGTATTCCTGCCGGGTGTTCAAGCGAATGCAGTCGGTAATGCATTTACACAAGTTTTCGGTGAAGGCACTCTCGTTAGCACCAGCTTTGGTGAAGTAGGTAGCTTTAAGTTAGTTGCCCTTGCAATCATCTTAATTGTGCTAGCGTTTATTATCTTTGGTGGCATTAAGCGTATCGCAAACTTCACACAAATCGTGGTGCCATTTATGGCGCTAGGTTACATCGTATTAGCGTTAATTGTGGTGTTCTTAAACTTAGATAAAGTACCAGGTATCTTCTCAATGATTTTATCTGATGCATTCACAGCACAAGCAGGCTTTGGTGCTGCCATTGGCTGGGGTGTTAAACGTGGTATCTACTCAAACGAAGCTGGTCAAGGTACGGGCCCGCATGCAGCTGCAGCAGCTGAAGTTGATCACCCAGCACAGCAAGGCTTGGTGCAAGCATTCTCTGTGTATGTTGATACTATTTTTGTGTGTACCGCAACGGCGCTAATGATTTTAATCACAAATCAATACAACATTGTGGGTGAATTACCTGCGGGTCAATTTATTGTGCAAAATGTTGATGCAGCAACAGAAGTAGGCTCAGCTGCTTTCACACAAATGGCGTTATTTAGCGTATTTGGTGGGTTTGGTGAAGCGTTTGTAGGTATTGCCTTATTCTTCTTCGCATTTACGACCATTCTTGCTTATTACTATATTGCAGAAACTAACGTTGCTTATTTGAACCGTTACTTCAAAGGTAATATTCCACTGGTTGCCGTGAAACTTGTGATCATGTTTATGGTGGCATACGGCATGGTAAATAGCTCTGGCTATATCTGGAACATTGGTGACATTGGCGTAGGCTTAATGGCATGGATCAATATTGTCGGTATATTAGCTATTTTCTTCGTCGCAAAACCAGCGCTTAACTGTTTACGTGATTACGAAGATCAAAAGAAAGCCGGTGGTGAAATTACTTTTGACCCAGTTAAATTAGGCATTAAAAATGCGACTTTCTGGGAAAAGCGTTTAGCTGAAAAGGCGAAAGAGAAACAATAAATCTGGTTTTTGAGTTTTTGTAGAGGATTTAGTTGTGCAGGTTTTCGAATCTTCACAATTGAGTGAAATTCAAATAAGACATCGACTCATAAAACAAGTACAATAAAGGGCGCCTAAAGGCGCCTTTTTTATGCGTAGTATGGAGAAAGATATGGCGATTATTAGTTGCCCGCAATGTGCAAAATCAATATCTGACAAACATAAACAATGTCCGCATTGTGAATGCCAAGTCACCGATCTAAGCAATGAGCAGTTGCAGCAAATGCAAAAAGAAACGCGTATTCGTAGACAACAAAAGTTTATGAATCAGTCTTTCCTCGCACTGATTTTATTTTTAGGGGGCTTTTTCTGTTTTTATTTTATGCACCCCGAAGCAAAATCTCCTGAGTGGTATGCCTATTCAGCGGCAATGGCAGTAGGTTTTGTGTGGTATATCATAAGCCGCATTTATTTAGTTGTTTTGAAAAAGAAAAAGTAACATGAATATTGATCACATCGTAAAAAATATCACCCCAGAAGTATTTGAACGTCTTCAGTATGGCGCCTCAACGGGTAAATGGCCCGATGGCACACCGTTAACTGACGAACAAAAACAACAAACCGTTCAACTCGTGATGCTTTACCAAGCTAAAGTTTCGCAAACCAATGAGCAGTTTACCATTGGCGCAAATGGTGAAATGGTGCAAAAGAGCAAAGCTCAATTGCAAAAAGAATTCGCATCAGAAAATGAAATAGCTAGGTTTAGTGAAAATGATCTTTAAACACCTGTTTACTCCGAAATGGAAGCACCCTAAAAGCCAAGTTCGTTTAGCCGCGGTTGAACGCCTTGATACAGAACGTGACCTTAGCATCTTAAATAGCATTGCCCTTGAAGATAGCTCAGCTGAGATCCGTAAAAAAGCCTTAAACAAAGTCAATGATCTTGTATTATGGTGGCAAGTTTATAAGCAAGACCAAGCACTTAAAGAAATTGCAGAGCAGCATATCAACCAAGCGGTTTTAAATACCGATAGCAAATTAGATGCAAATATCAAAAACGAGTTTATTGAGCGTTATGCGCCAGTAAAAACACTCGAAAAGCTAGCGTTTGCTGAAAAAGAAATTCAAGTTCGCGTTAAATTATTAAAGCGTTTAGCCAATCCAAGCCTAATTGATAAAGCCTTTAAAGAAGGCCGCGAAGAGCTGCAATTACAGCTTGTTGAGCTTGTTATTAATCACCAACTTGCAAAACCACTACTAAAACATGCGCAAGGTGAAGCACACACACAACTGGCGACTCACCTTGAGAATGAACGCTTAGCGATAGAAATGCCCGCCAAAGTAGAAGCAGATACACGCGTGGTATTGGCAAAGCTGAATGCGCTGCGTGATAAGCATGATTTTCAATTAGTATCGATGCAACATGCTGAATTATTACAGCAGTGGCAAGCTATCGAATTAAAGTGGCTGAGCGAAGAACAAGTCAGCACACTTGATAAAAAGTATTCAGCAATTACGCAAAAGCTTGAGTCTCATATTGCACAACTAAGCAAAGAGCACGAAGCTGCGCAGCAAGTGTTAGCTGAGCAACAGCGTCAAGTATTAGCGCTTGCGAGCCTTGAAGCAATTGGTGAAGAAATAGAAAACGCTTTGCAATTAGGCTTAGAAACGCCGGAGCAAATTCAGCAAGATTGGCTTGAGGCTAAAGTTGCAGAGGCAAAAGATACGCTAGCAGAGGCTAACTTAACGGAAAATCAAAATGTCCGTGATGTAAAACAGCACTTAACAAATTTATTCAATCAAGTTGAACAGTTACCGCAGCTAGTTAGCGCGATTGCTGAGTTTAAAGAGGCATTTGATAAATTAAACACAGTGGCAACGTCTGAAGACGAAAGCGAGTTTGATAGTCTAAAACAGCAGTTTGAGCATCAACAAAAACTTGCACGTAAAAAGCTGGCAAGTATTCCTAATCGCTTACAAGGTCGCTTTAAAGCAAATTTAGCTGAAGCAGTAAATAGCTGGCAGCAAGCGATGGCACCGCTTACTAATAAGTTTGAAAAGAACCAACAAGCAGCGAAACGTAAAGCCCGTGATGTAAAACGTTTAATTGAGCAAGGTCGTTTTAATGTTGCATTTGGTGTATTCAAAGGCTTTGAAGAGTTATATGCCACGCTTACAGAGTATTACAAGCAGCCATTAACTAGCTTAAAAGCTGATTTAGAAACACAATTAGCAGAAGCAAAAGATTGGCAAAAATACGCATCAGCGCCAAAGCGTGATGCATTACTCGTGGAAGTAACAGAACTTGCTGCAACTGAGTGTACTGACCCTAAACAACGTGCTGAACAAGTTAAACAGTTACGTCGTCGTTGGAATGAATTAGGGCGTCTAGATACTGATGCAGAAAAGCAACAAGGCGAGTTATTCGATCAACAGATTGAATTACTGTTTGCGCCGTGCCGCGAGTATTTTGCAGAGCAAGAGCAGCAACGTGAGCAAGCTAAAGCACAGCGTGTTGAAATAATCACGCAAATGCAGCAGCTTACTGAGCTAAATACTCAGTCTGACGAGTTCGATTGGAAGCAGTTTGAAAGTAAATTCAATCGAATTGCAAAAACATGGCGTTCAGCGGGTAATGTTGACCCTAAAACGTATCGTGAGCTGCAAGCACAATTCAAAGCTGCACAATCACAAGTACAATCTCAACTAATTGCATTTCATAAAGCAAATGCTGAACAAAAAGCAGCACTTGTTGAGCAAGCGACACTGTTATCGCAGAGCGATGATTTAGCGGCTGCATGCCAAGAACTTAAAGCGCTTCAACAAACGTGGCAAACAATCGGCTTTGCAGGAATGAAAGCTGAAAACACCTTATGGCAGCAATTTAGACGTGTTAATGACGACACTTTTGCGAAGCGAAGCGCTGAGTTTGAACAGCAAAAGCAAGTTCAGCAGCAAAATGATGAAGTTGCAGCAGCGCAGTTAGCTGAGCTTGAATCTGCACTTGAGGTTGTCGTTCATCTTGCACAGCTTAAAGATTTAACTGTTAAGCTGGCAGAGCTTGAGTACTCAAAAGCGTTATCAGCGCGTGTTGCTCAGTTAGAAGCTGCGATTAGTGCAAAAACAGCGCTAATTAGCAAGCAAGCTGAACAGTCTAAGTTAACGGCTTTATTTGCTGCTCTTGAGAGCGGCAGTGAACTGCCATCGCAGTTTCAAGCGTCATTAACGACAAACTTAAATGCCGGGCAGCTGTTAACACGTATCGAAATTCTGGCGGGCGTTGAATCGGCCGATAGTCAGTTACGTATGACAGAGCAAGTTGCGATGTTAGATGATAAACACCGTGGTGAGCACGCAGATGTTTATTATTACTTAAAGCAATTACTTGCAGTCAGTGAGGGTTCAGTTTCAGCTGACACACTAGCAAGGCTTAAAGCAATATTTGCAATTTAACGAATAAAAACCGCTTTTTATAGCGGTTTTTTTCCGTGTTTTTTTGAGGAAAACAATGAGAATTTTATTACTACTTACCTGTTTATTTTTAGGGGCTTGTAAAAGTACAGATCAAGGGATGTCGGTGTACTCGTTTACCAATTCAGAAATTGAAGCAGCCCTTGCTGATCAATTACCAAAATTAAGCGAACAAATAAAATTGATGGGCTTACCCGTTGATTTTGCTGTAAACGACCTAAGTGTCAATGTTGGCCCAGATAAGCGTGACGTGGTGGTTTTAGGGGCTGATTCTAGTGCTGTTATTAAAGCTTTCGCACTTAAGTATCCAGTACGCTTAAAGCTGCAAATCGAAGGTAGCCCATTTTATGACAGCGAGAAAAAAGCAGTCTTTTTACGTAATGTAAAATTGGTTGATACAACAATCGACACCGCGGGTTTCAAGGGCAGCTTAAACTTATTAGATGATCAAGCAATGCAAGTGATTAACGGCTTTTTAGCGGTTAACCCTGTCTATAAGCTAAATATGAATGACCCTAAAGTCGCATTATTGAGCAAATTACCATTAGATATGAAAGTATCTCAGGGTGAAATTATCTTAGTGCCCACACTGTAAAACTCTTTGATATTTTAAAGCGGCTTCACGCCGCTTTTTTTGTAATTGCTTGTTAAGCAAATTTAACCTTGTCATAATTACTCGTGATATTTCGCGAATTGAGTGATTGCTATGATCAAGGAATTTTTAAACGACCCCACATTATTGCTAAATGCTGTAGGCGAAGGTATTTATGGCTTCGATTTATCGGGTAATGCGGTTTTTGTAAATCCTGCTGCTGAGCGCATGACCGGCTGGAAAGCAGACGAACTCCTTGGTAAAAAAATACACCAATATCATCACCATACTCGTAAAGATGGCTCACCATATCCTGCAGATGAATGCCAAATATATTGCACTATGTTTGATGGCAAACATCGACATGTAAACGATGAAGTATTCTGGCGTAAAGATGGAAGCTATTTTGCTGTTGAGTATACTTCAACACCAGTCTATAAAAACGGTGCTTTGATTGGAGCAGTCGCGATTTTTCGTGATGTATCAAAACAGCAGCAAACAGAAGTGGCTTTACGTGACGCACTAGCGCAAGTTCAACATTTATCTGAGCAGTTACAAGCTGAAAATGCGTACCTTATTTCAGAGTTAAACGAAGATTGGCAAGACTCAGGTTTGGTCGGCCAAAGTCATTCGTTTCAAAGTATGCTCGAGCAAATTACCCTGGTAAGCCAAACCAATAGTACGGTTTTGATTTTAGGTGAAAACGGCACAGGTAAAGAGCTGGTGGCACGAAACCTTCACCGTTTGAGCAATCGTGCTGAGCAACCTTTCATAAAAGTAAACTGCGCGGCGTTTTCAGCCAACTTAATTGAATCTGAGTTATTTGGTCATGAGAAAGGGGCGTTTACCGGTGCTAATGAACGCAGAAAAGGGCGTTTTGAACTGGCTGATAAAGGCACTCTATTTTTAGATGAAGTGGCAGAGCTGCCATTAGAGGCACAAAGTAAATTACTGCGCGTGCTACAAGAGCAAGAGTTCGAGCGCGTCGGGGGCAGTCAAACCTTAAAAGTGGATATCCGAGTGTTAGCTGCAACAAATCGTAATTTGTGGCAAATGGTTGAGCAGGGCAGTTTTCGAATGGACTTGTATTATCGCTTAAATGTGTTTCCTATTCGTGTGCCTGCGCTTCGTGAGCGAAAAGAAGATATTCCACTACTCGCAGCAAATATTATTACGCAGCTGAATAAGCGCTTAGGTAAACAGTTAAAAGGGCTAAGCAAAGCAACACTCACCAAACTGGCGAATTATGATTGGCCAGGCAATATTCGTGAGCTACAAAATATCCTTGAGCGTGAAGCTATTTTGTCTAAGCAAATGGTACTGCAGCTTTCAGCACCTTTGAGTAACGAGCAATCAAATGAGCAGGTGGTTTCTCTTGATGCAGTACAAAAGCAGCATATTTGTGAGGTGCTAAAGCGCTGTAACGGGCAAATATCAGGTGAAAATGGTGCCGCAACCTTGCTGGGACTTCCAGAAAGTACCTTGAGATCAAAAATGAAAAAGCTAGCTATAAAACGGTAATTCGCGATATATCACGATCATTCGCGATATATCGTGCTTTTGAGGGGTTAAATGTGAATTTAGTCGTTTAATATCAATGGTTTATTTTTATTTTGTGTTGGCCTGATAGTTGCTCTATCAGGCTATTACCGACACAAAAGTAAGTAGCAAAATGAAATTTGATATTAAAGAGCAAGACTTAATCATCAAGCCCTACAACCAAGAAGGGCCAATTTATATTCGTGAGCAAAAGGGATACTTCCAACGCATCCGTCGTTATTTAGGCTGGGTGCTGATGCTGACATTTATCGCCATTCCGTGGATCCCCTATGATGGCCGTCAAGCCGTATTACTCGATGTAGCCAGCCAAAAATTTACCCTATTTGGTTTAACGCTGTTACCACAAGATTTTATGATCTTAGCCATGTTATTTATGACAGGAGCGTTTGCTTTGTTTTTCGTCACTAATTGGTTAGGGCGTGTTTGGTGTGGTTACACTTGCCCACAAACAATTTGGATGTTGATGTTTACTTGGGTCGAACACAAAGTTGAAGGTAATCGTAATCAGCGCATTAAACTTGATAAAGCAGATTGGTCAGTGAGTAAATGGCAAAAGAAAATCACTAAGCATGCAGCTTGGCTGGTGATCTCTTTGCTTACATCGATGTCATTTATGGCTTATTTCATCCCCGCTAAGTCTTTATACATGAGCTTATTTACCTTAGAAATGTCTGGGATTGTCAGCTTTTGGGTATTCCTGTTCGCATTTTGTACCTATGGCAATGCGGGATTCTTACGTGAAAAAATGTGTACTGTTGCATGTCCATATTCACGATTTCAATCAGTGATGTTTGATAAAGACACGTTAGTTGTTACCTACGATCAAGCGCGAGGGGAGTCTCGTGGTGCGCGTAAGCGTAAAGCCGATCCTAAAGAGTTAGGCTTAGGTGACTGTGTAGACTGTAATCTATGTGTCGAAGTATGTCCGGCGGGTATCGATATTCGTAATGGCTTACAGTATGAATGCATAAACTGTGGCTTATGTATTGATGCATGTGATAGCACTATGGAAAAATTCAACTATCAAAAAGGCCTGATCAAATACGCGTCTGAAAAACAAATGGAAGGCAAAGCGACCAACCCATTTAGGTTAAAACTGCTTGGCTATGGTGGTTTAACGGCGCTGTTTGTTGTGGGCATGGTTGTGTGGATGGCAATGCGTACACCTATAGAGGCTTCTGTCATTCGTGACCGTAATGCACTGTATCGTGTTAATTTTGAAGGCTTAGTTGAGAATCCATATACCTTATCAATTATCAACAAAACACAGCATAGCTTGAGCTATTCAATTGGTATCAGTGGTATTGAAGAAGCAAGCTTACAAGTACCAGATACCATTACGATTGAAGCAGGGCAGATGAAACGTGTGCCTGTCACTGTGGTTGCAGATGGCTACGAATTGAAATCAAAAGTAACGCCTATCAGTTTTCACATTCAAGCATTAGAAGATGCTGATATCACAATAACTAAAGAAACTAAGTTTTACCGAGATTAACCTCAATCACGGCTCCAGAAACGAAAATGGCTTGTTTTTAACAAGCCATTTCTGCGAATTCGAGCTGCTTCAGGACATACGCCTTAGCGCTGTCTAAATCATCAAATAAACAGTCCATTATTTGAATCGGTGATTGCGCTTGCGCAATGATGCGTTTCATCTGATTAAGCACAATAGACGAACTAAACATATAAGCAGTTGCGATACAATTAGTGCCGTGTAGAGCACGAAATAAATGCGTGAAGCCGCGTTCGGCATCAGGGGTAGTAGCAAGTAATTGGGTAGAATGACTAATATACGCCCACGGCTTTCCAGCTAAAGCAGAAATATGCTTTTTTAAATCGACTGCAAAGTCATTGACCAAACGTGCGTTAATATTACCAGAAAATTGCCCAATAATAATTGGACCATCAGTGATGATACTGACACTGCCATAGTGATTCTTAAATTCCAATTTGCTTCCCTTTTGAATTAAAAAGAGCGCGAATTTTATACAATTCTATGTATGTGTCTAGTTATTTAGTATACAAATTTTAAAAAACATAACTTTTTCATAAAGTTTGTATATGTGTAAAATTTATCTAGTTATTTAGGTTTGGGGTGGATAAATCATTCACCCCACATTTAAAATATAACTAACTATTTGTTAACAATATAGTTCAAAGCACCAGTAATTGAGGCGACTTGTGCATCAATACAAATTTCATCATTTGCGAGTGGACTATCAGGGTAAACCTCTGTTGTTGTGACATATTCTGCATCTGTTAAGCCCATACATAACCCCAGTTTTTTCGCTTCGTAATTAATTACACCAAACTGGGTTTGTGGTACACCAATCAACTGGTTATTCTCATCACTTGGTGCGATGTGGGTTACTTTTTCAACTGATTTTATAATCGCTGTTTGAAATGCATCATGCGGGCGCTCACTATCAGCGACAAGATAAAAGCCATCAGGGATGTTCCAGTTATCGTGTGTCGTGGCATCACGTGCAGCCAAAGCAGGGCGAAACTCACTATTATCAGTATCTGTTGTCTCATGCAGGTCAATATGCACATAAGGTGCGATTGCGTTGTCGGCTAAATACTGCATAATTGCTGCTGACTCTTCAGCCGGACTATCTGCATAGAATGAACGATTTGGATCCGTGGCATTTGGATTCCAGCGGTTAATCGTTTCATAACCCCACGGGCTAATACACGGAGCCACTAAGATATTAAATTCAGCAAAATAGTATTTTGCGTTTTTCTTAGCAAACGCTAAAGCACCGTGCACACCACTTGTTTCATAGCCATGCACACCACCGGTAACCAAGACAGTTGGTTTATCAGCGTGCCATTGCTTGCTCTTTAAAATGTAAAGTGGGTATTTGTCGCTGTCGTAACTTAATGCGCCATATTGCTCAATGTTGAAATCACTTGATAAAGAGTCTAGTTGCGACACAACATCATCTAAATAACTACGTTTTACTGTTTGTAACTCAAACCATGCTTTTTTATCTGCGTCGTTCCACGGTTTACCAGGGGTTCCAATCGGATAACTCATAAAATACCTTGTTTTGACTTGCTGCAAAACGCCAAGCTTATCTAAGCTGTTAAGCTGCTGCAACTAGATAAGCTCAGTCGTAAAGTTACCTTGCTCGTACAGCTTTGCATGATGGTGCTTATGGGTCTCAAATAAGTATTTACGCAGTGCATCTTCACCTTGGCACACTTGCACTATTTTTCCGGCAATTCCTTTGCTGGTCGTTCGTATTGGCTTCACACTAAGAATAATGTGATCTTCAGTAGGTAAATTAAATGCCAACAGTATCTCTTTATTAAGATCGGGTGATTGACGCTTTGGCTTGAGTAACACGCCTGTACTTGATAAAGACAGTATCTGAAATTGCTCTGTGTGAATTTCAAGTTCAGGGGTACGCCAGCTGCGTTCGATACCCTTAGTATCGATAACTTCTGGTGCGCTAAGTACGGGGATCAGTTGGCCATGTTCGTCATTAGTAAATTCAAGCGGAAACCACAACTGATAAATCCCTACTTCAGCCAGTAGTGTTAGTTTGGCATTGGTAAGTAAGCCGTTTAATTTATCAGGTAAATTGAGCCTAACAGACATTTTTGTGTCGGTTGGATCGCTGTTAGTCCGTTCAGCCTCGAATAAACGGTTGAAAAAAGTAAGTTCTTGGTCGGATAAATGTGCCATATAAAGCTCCTTTTAAAGCACGCTTAATTATATGTATCATAAATTGTTCAAATTATGCACGTATAAAGAGCATTAATTGTGCCAGCTGCTTTGAGATTTATTTTGCGGCGTATTTCACTTACACTGTTAAAAAAACTAACAAGGATTTTATTTTGTCGAGCCTGACTGGTGTAAATAAAAGTTTAGTGATATTTGCTGCTTTAGTCGTTGTTTTAGCGGGTATTAAAGCCGCAAGTGTGATTGTTATTCCATTTGTATTGGCGGCTTTTATTGCCATTATTTGTAATCCCTTAATCCGTTTCTTTGCCAAATACGGTATCCCTAAAGGGATTGCTGTTGTGTTTGTGATGCTGATGATCGTCGGTGTAGGGATAAGCCTTGCCGGGTTGGTTGGGCAATCTATGACCGATTTCTCTGAAAAACTGCCTGAGTACAAAGCACAACTAAAAGAAGAGTTTGTCTGGGTGGTTAATGTTGCCGCAAGTTATAACATTCTGATTGATAAAGAGCAGATCATCTCTTTATTCGATCCGGGTAAAATGATTGATGTTGCAACCAACATGCTGACTGGCCTTGGTGGGGTGATGGCGAATCTGTTTTTGATCATCTTAACCGTGGTGTTCATGTTATTTGAAGGACCTATGCTGAGCAAGAAAGTGCACTTTGCACTGGACGATCCTGAAATGAAAATGCAGCAAATTGATCGCTTTTTAGATTCTATTAATTCTTATCTTGCAATTAAAACCATGGTTAGCTTAGGCACAGGTATACTTGCAGGCTTTATGCTGTGGGCACTTGATGTTGATTACTTTGTACTGTGGGGTGTAGTGGCGTTCATGCTTAATTATATTCCTAACATTGGGTCTATCATTGCAGCTGTGCCTGCTGTACTACTTGCTTTGATCACTCAAGGCCCATTGGTTGCAGGGTTTATTGCTGGTGGTTATTTAGTGATTAATACCGTAATGGGAAACATTGTCGAACCGCGCTTTATGGGTAAAGGGCTGGGTTTATCGACGTTGGTGGTATTTTTATCATTAATTTTCTGGGGTTGGTTGATGGGTACCGTGGGTATGCTGTTATCAGTTCCATTGACCATGATAGTTAAAATTGCTTTAGAAACCAGCCAAGAAGGGAGATGGCTTGCTACCTTGCTTGGCAATGGCGAAGAGCTAAAACTTGAAGATTAAAAAAGGCGCTTAAGCGCCTTTTTATCTTTCAAAATGATTAAGTGTTATACCAATTCGCTTAATTAAATGGTCTATTTTGAGGCAATAAAACCTTGTTGATAACAAGGCAAAAATTTCGTTATTTAGTTGTTCTAAATCAGAAATTTTTAACGCAGGTAGCGACAGGTTTAATCCCTCAAAATGATTAAGTATTATTGCGGATTGGTATTATTACTTTAGAGGCCGTTGTAAAACCTGTATATGGCTTTTCAGAATTTCAATTTCACATTGCTTGTAGGCAATAGCAGCTTTCGTACCATTTGGCATTTTTTGTAAGTAGCGCCAGCGACAACTGTCTTCTAAATAACGCTCCTGGTTCTTGATGCTGCGATTGAATATAGGCAGCAATTGGCTGTTACCGCTATCTTCTTTAATTTTTTCAAGATCCATCGTGAGCTTATTAATCCACATCTTTTGGTCGCGATGCAAATCGGCAATAACTTGATCAAGACATTGAATGTAACGTTTAGTCTCATCTGTATTGTTACTCGTAAGCTCACAACTTTGCTCAGCTTGAGTATGCGCTGAACCAGCGCATAGGGCTAGTAGCATACCTTTAATAAGTAACGATTTTTTATTTCTTATCATTGTAATTAAACTCTAATATAAACTCAGCGCCCGCTAGTTTCTCTGCATCTTTAATGGTTAAGATGCCATTATACGAGTTGACTAAATCAGACACGATAGCCATGCCGACACCGTGGCCGCTTTCGTAGGTATCGAGTCTGGTACCGCGAGTCAGTAATGATTCACGCTTGTGTTCAGGGACACCTGGGCCATCATCACTAATGCTGAGCGTTAACTTTTTGTTCTGCTTAACCTTTATATCGACCTGTGAGCGGCAAGCTTTACAGGCATTATCGATTAAATTACCGAGTAGTTCCATTAAATCGGTTTTATCACCCAAGAAATAGTCTTTTTCTGTGACTTCACAGGTGAAAATAATATCTTTGTTGCGATAAACTTTGCTCATTGCGCTTAAGATTGAATCAATAACAGGCTTGATGTGAGTTTGTTTTTTCCAGGTGTCAGACGCACCTGTGGCAGCACGTTTTAATTGGTGTTCGATCATCACGTTGATGCGGTCTAACTGCTCTTGTGCATCAGCATCATTGGCCAAAGGACTAGATTTAAGCACCGCTAATGGTGTTTTTAATGCATGAGCAAGGTCGCTCAATGAGGCGCGATAACGCTCTTTTTGGCGCTGCTGTGATTCAAGTAATAAATTTAAATCGGCTTTAATGGTTTGCAGCTCAACTGGGTAAAGACCTTTAATTTGTTGGTTATCACCCGATTCAATGGCTTTAATTTCTTTATCGAGTCGTTGCAATGGTCTTGCACTCCAAACAAAACCAATCGCCATTAGCGCAGCAATGGCCACACCCATGACATACATCCAATTTACGAGTGTTTGTTTAAAGCCATCCATCAGCCTGAGTAGGGCATCATTACGCTTTAATAGAATAAAACGCGCATGCTCAGATTGGTCAATGTTTTCTAAAATAACGGTAAGCGTTAATTGCCAATACACAGTATTGTTATATTCAACACGGCGAAAATCCGCAGAGCCTGCAGGGGCTTCAAAGTTATCAGGAATAAAATTGATATTGGTAGCCGATTCAGAATACCAAACGGGTAAGTCACCGCGATAAATCATCGCGTAGGTATCTGAATTTAGTCGGTTTAGCTCTGGCGTTAAGATAGTACTTGGCATAACAATGCCGCGTTCAGTGAAATCGACTTCAGAGATTAATGAGTATAAGTGAGCTTCGAGGGTTTTTTCGGTCGCTTCGACCAAGGAGGCGTAGTAAGCCTTACCAATTGAGAAAAACAGAATTGGTAGGGCGACTAATAAAACAAAGACAAGGATAAATCCTTGCCTTACTTTAAGCGGTATCTGCGATGCTACCACTGACTTTTTAGCCTATAACCACGGCCGCGTAATGTTTCAACTGGGTTAAGGGTACCGTCAGGGTCAAGCTTCTTACGTAAACGCAACACGAATACTTCGATTACGTTTGAATCAAGATCGAAGTCTTGGTCGTAGATGTGCTCTGTTAGTTCAGATTTAGAAATTACCTTTTGTGGATTAACCATTAGGTATTCTAAAACTTTGTATTCGTATGCTGTTAAGCTAAGTTCTTTATCGTTTACCCATACTTGCTGTGAGCGAGTATGAATTTTGATAGGACCTGCTGTCATTTCTGGGTTTGCTTTACCTGCGCTGCGGCGGATAAGGGCATTACAGCGAGCGATTAGCTCTTCAACGTGGAAAGGTTTAGTTAGGTAGTCATCTGCACCTGCGTCTAAGCCTTCTACTTTATCTTGCCAACGGTCACGTGCCGTTAAAATCAAAATAGGAATGGTAATACCTTGCGCACGAGCTTTGGTAATTAATTCGATACCATCTATTTTTGGTAAGCCTAAATCTACCACCGCCATATCAAGCGGGTACTCGGTAATATGGAATAAACCAGCTTCACCATCGTGACAAAGGTCTACGCTGTAACGCTCTTTTTCTAGGGCATTACGAAGGTTATCTGCTAAGTGTAAATCATCTTCAATAACTAAAATTCGCATTCTTAATCCTTTTTCACTTCGCCAGTCTTTTTGTTCACATGGACATCAACCACGTGGCCGTTCGTTTTTAAAATTCTTACGGTAAATACTTTATCTTGCTCTGTGATTTTCAGGGTTCGGCCGTCTTCAGATTTTTGGGCAATCATCACAGCCTGCTTTTTAGTCACCTCTGGGGCTTGCTTCTTATTGGCATCAGCATGAAAGCTTGATAATGCAAATAAAAGACTAAAACTGAAGGCTAATACTATGCGCATGACGGGGAACTCCTAAACCAGACCCATTTAGTTTAATTAACCAATTAACTAAAATTCAAGTAATTACGTTAAATTCTGTAATTCGATAGCCAGATCTTAGTTAATAAGCCGTGAACAAACACTGAATTATTGATTCAGTTAAGTTCAGGGATTAACCAAATACTTTTTTAAATGGTTTTACCACTGAGTTGTCGTAAACACCCGCAGCAATATACGGATCGTTTGCTGCCCATTCACGTGCTGCTTCTAATGAGTCAAATTCTGCAACCACTAATGAACCAGTAAAACCAGCATCAGCCGGATCTTCACTATCAATCGCTGGAAGGGGGCCTGCCGTAAATAAACGATTTTGATCGTCTAATTCTTGAAGGCGTGCTAAGTGAGCAGGGCGCGCAGATTTGCGAGCTTCTAAACTATTTTCAACATCCGTTGAATAAATCATATACAGCATGGTGTGTTCTCAATGTTATTTTTAAAAAATAGTAGCATATTCTTAGCAATAGACGAGAGATTATTCGCGTAATAATCTTTACACAAACCCATATAACTTTAACTTATAAAGCTTGAAATACGCGGTGTAACACTGGTAGAGTCGCTGGGTTGAGAAAATAATAATAAGGTTTTTAAATGAGCGAAAAACGCGAGCATTTTAGCTCCCGCCTCGGTTTTATTTTAGCGGCAGCCGGTTCTGCTGTAGGTATCGGAAACTTAGTAGGTTTTCCTGTTTCAGCTACAAAAAACGGCGGTGGTGCTTTCCTTTTAGTCTATGCATTGTTTGTCATTTTTATCTGTTTGCCAGTGATGATGGCTGAAATGGCCATGGGTCGTAAAGCGCAAAAAGATCCACTTGGTTCATACAAATTATTAGCAGGCAATGATCCAAAATGGAACTTTGCTGGCTTTTTAGCCGTATTAACGCCATTTATGATTGCTGTTTTTTATATGGTGATCACAGTATGGATTTTCGGTTATCTATCGCAAACTGCATTTGGTAATTTAGATGCCTTGGCCCAGCCTGATAATTTTGGCACTTTTATCAATAGCTACACCGTGTTTGGTTATATGGCTGTGGTTGCAATCATCGTTAACTTGATTTTAGTGGGTGGTGTTAAAGAGGGCATCGAGAAAGCGGCTAAGTTTATGATGCCGGCTTTATTTGTGCTACTTACCGCGCTGGTTGTTTATGTATTAACACTTGATAACGCGATGGCGGGTGTAAAGTACTATATCGTTCCTGATTTCAGTAAAATGAATGCGAGTGTACTAAATGGTGCGCTGGCTCAAGCATTTTTCTCATTGTCGTTAGGTATGGGTATTTTAATGACCTATGCATCGTATATTTCTAAGAAAGACGACATTGTTGGCAGTGCAAAAATGGTTGCGGTAACCGATTCATTGGTTGCATTTATTGCCGGTCTTATGGTGCTTCCAGCTATTTTTAGTTTTAATCCGAATACTGATCCGAGTACTTTATCAGACTCTTCGGTATCAATGATTTTTGTATATTTACCAAAAATTTTATTAGCACTTCAAGCTGACATTGGTTACGTGGGTGCATCAATTGTTGCGTTTGTATTCTTCTTACTTGTCTTTTTTGCTGCAATTACGTCGCTTGTATCAATTGTAGAAGTACCAACAGCAACATTAAGCGATCGTAAGGGTATCAGCCGCAAAAAAGCACTGGCTATCTTAACCTTATCTACAGGTGTATTAACTGTGCTGTGTACCATGTCGTTTGGTATGGTTGACTCACTTACTAAGTTTGTTAGCTATGGCGGTGCAGATAAGAGCTTATTTGATATTGTTTATGATGTGTTTTACGACACAATTTTACCGCTTAACGGTTTAATGGTGTGTTTATTCGTTATGTATCGTTGGAAAAAAGCAAACTTATCAGCAGAGCTAAGCCAAGGCTGTGACGGCTATGTTGGTAGCTTTACTGAGAAGTATGTGAACTTCTCGCTTTCAACGTTTATCCCTGCCATTTTATTACTAATCTTTGTAAATACAGTGGCGACTAAGTTCTTCGCATTTAGTATTTTCGGATTTTAAGAACCAGTTCAATACTTAGCCGCGCACTTTGCGCGGCTTTTTTATGCCTACCTTTATTATTTTAAAAGGCCCCTGCATCGAGCACATCACCCAAGCCAAGGGTAAACATCCAAAGTCCCCATAAACTGTGCTCAATTACACACACGAAGGTAGAGCGGCTTTGCGCATAGGTGTAAGAAAAAAGTAGCCCACCTAAAAATGCTAGAAGTACGGCGAGTACATTCGCATAGACGATGTGAGCCAACGCAAACACCGATGCACTTACAATTATACGCACGGTTTTACTTGGCATAATGCGTTTATAACGATGAAAAAAGTAGGTTCTAAAAATAAGCTCTTGCGGCATCACCGATAAAATGGGGTAGAGCAATAGCAACATTAGCCAATCGTTAAATGAGTTTCGTGGCAGTGAAAACCAGTTTTCTTGATTCATGATGCCGTAAAACATCCCAGAGAATAGTGCCCCCAAAAAGAAGAAACTAAATAAGCGACGTTTTACCGCACTAAATTGCCCAAGACTGGTCAAACGAAAGCGCTTAAAGTGGGGATCAGATAAAAGCAACATGCCGCACACGGTCATTAATATAATAAGAGCAGGAATAAGCCAGTTAGCGAGATAGGCACGCAGAAGAAAGCCTAATAGCGGCAAAGAAACAAATATGAGGGTAAATTCAAACCAGCGGTATTGGTTAGCGTTCAATGTCGTCTCAGCGTGTTTTTTGTTTACGCTAACAAGCTAAGACGACAGATTTATGACATTAAGATTGCTTTGGATCTTTCTTTTCGTCATCTTCAGGTAAGTATTTGAAAAGGGTAATGATCGTTGCTAATACGCAAACAAAAGTAATACCCATTAAGCCAAACACTTTAAAGTTAACCCAAAAATCGAGCGAGAAGTTATAGGCAATGTAGATATTCAGCGCCGAGATACCAGCAGTCACTGCAACCCAAAATAGGTTAAGTTTGTTCCATAATGTTTCTGGTACGTTGATCTCTTGTTTACTCTCAGAGGCATTTTCTAAAATCGAGCTAAGTGCTTTTTTCACTAAGTTTTTGCCAAGTACATAGCGGCTTACTAACAAAGTAACACTGAAAATGGCATACACAATGGTGGCTTTCCATTTTACGAACTGCTCGTCGTGGAACACTAAGGTGAGCGTGCCTAATACCACCGCTATGGCAAAAAACACCCAATGACGGGTTGGCACTTTACCATCTTTAAAATAACAGTAAGCAACTTGAATTAATGTGGTTAGCATCAGCAAGGCTGTTGCCCAATAAATATCAACTAACTTGAAAACCGCAAAAAACAGGATCAGCGGGATGTATTCAATAATCGCATGCATAAATTTATAAATGCTCTAATTTAAAAAGATACTGGGTTGTATCAAGTTATCACGCAAGATACAAGGTTGACTTAGCAGCCCTGAAAGCTTAGCCTCCCGAGCCAATCTGGCCTAAACCTGCGTTTAGGTTGTTTTACCTTATCTTTTTCCGCTTAACCTCAGATGATTAAGCGGCGTATTTTGGAGCATTTTTATGAATAAAGCCGCGTTAGTATCACAAATGGCTGCCCATAGTGAATTAACAAAAAAAGACACTCAAGCTGCTTTAACGAGCATGTTAAATGCGATTGAAAAGTCTCTTTCTGAGGGTGACCAAGTGCAAATTAATGGTTTTGGTACGTTTGCCCTAAGTTATTACCCTGCACGTAAAGGGCGCAACCCGCAAACCGGTGAAGAAATTGAAATTGAAGGCGCTAATAAGCCCGTATTTAAACCAGCAAAAGCACTTAAAGACGGTTTATAAGCAGGATTTGCAAAGCGGCTGTAGTATTTACAGAGCACACATAGAACACCTGAAAATTTATTCAATATTTTCAATCTATTAAGTTTGGCATGTTGCCTGCTGTTAATTGTTTAGGTTTACCTAAATAAGGAGATAACATGTCAAATTTAAACAGCCAACTGAATGGTAAAAAGATTGCCATTCTTGCAACCAATGGTTTTGAGCAAAGCGAGCTATTGTCACCACGAAGCGCATTATTAGAAGCTGGTGCACTTGTCGAAGTTGTGTCACTTGAGCGTGGCGATATCACCGCATGGGATGAAAACCAATGGGGTGAGCGAGTCAGTGTTGACCGCGTAGTCAGCGAAGCAGACTCTGCAGAGTATGACGCGTTACTGCTTCCTGGAGGCTTATTCAATCCTGATACGTTACGTCAAGATAGTGAAGCAAAAGCCTTTGTTGATGGTTTTTTCAGTGCCGGTAAAAACAAACCCATTGCCGCGATTTGCCACGGCCCATGGCTATTAGCCGAAATTAACAAACTACGTGATCGCAAAGTAACGTCATACCCAAGTATTAAAACGGATTTGATCAATGCAGGAGCTAATTGGGTTGATCAAGAGGTGTGTGTAGATGAGGGCATAGTTACAAGTCGAAGCCCAGCCGACCTGGAAGCTTTTAATCGAAAATTCATAGAAGAAATTAAAGAGGGTGAGCATCGCCATCATTAATCATAAATTGTTAAGCACAAAAAAGGGCCTTTAAGGCCCTTTTTTAAGCAATACAATAAATTACTTTGTAGCTGCTTTCATACTGGCTACAAACTCTTTTAAACCAGTTAGCATCGCTGCTTGGTCATCAAGATTTGCCTCGATGATTTTAACAACCGCAGAGCCTGAAATTGCACCAGCGGCTCCTGACTCAAGTGCTGATTTAACATCTTCCGGTGTAGAAACACCAAAGCCAAGTAAAGCCGGTGCAGCATGGTAATCTTTTAGTTTTTTAACTAATGAGTCTGCTGGCATTTGTGCTTTGGTTTCTGTGCCTGTCACACCTGCGCGTGAAAGAAGGTATGTGTAACCACGACCATATGACGCACACTCTCGTAAAGTGTCATCATCAGCATTCGGTGTAGCAATAAAAATTGGGTCAATACCATTTTGCATTGCTGTTTTACGAAATGGCTTTGATTCGTGCAGCGGCACGTCAGCCACTAAAATTGAATCAACACCGGCTTCTTTAGCATCTTGATAAAACTTTTCGATGCCACGCTTAAATACTAAGTTTGAATACAATAATAGGCCAATTGGAATATCGGCATTGTACTCACGCACTTGTTTAATGATATCAAAGCAATCTTGGGTATTGATGTTTTCATCAAGTGCACGAATGTTAGCAGCTTGGATCACCGGGCCATCTGCAATCGGATCTGAAAATGGAATACCTAGCTCAAGAGCATCAGCGCCGCCATCAATTAAGCTTTTGATGATCTCTACACTCAGTGCTTTATTAGGATCACCAATCGTAACGAAGGGTACAAAAGCACCTTGGTTTGTTTCATTTAATGTGGCGAACAGTTGTCCGTAACGGTTAGTCTGGCTCATAGCGCGCCTCCTTCTGATAAAACACTGTGTACGTGAGCCAAATCTTTATCGCCTCGGCCGCTTAGGTTAACCACTAAAATAGTGTCTTCGGTTTGTTGCTCGGCATATTTAAGGGCATATGCGAGGGCATGGCTTGATTCAAGCGCTGGAATAATCCCTTCGTTCTTAGCCAGTAGTTGGAATGCTTCAAGTGCTTCAGTATCAGTAATGCCAACATATTCTGCACGGCCTGTCTCATGAAGATAAGCATGTTGTGGACCAACAGCTGGGTAATCAAGACCTGCTGAAACAGAGTAAGACTCTTCAATTTGACCATCATCATTTTGCATAATATAGGTATAGGTACCGTGTAAAATGCCTTTAGTGCCCTTACATAGCGTAGCACCGTGTTGATGGGTATCTAAGCCTTTACCAGCTGGCTCTACACCAATTAGTTTTACGCTTGGCTCATCAATAAAGTCTGTGAACATACCAATGGCGTTAGAGCCACCACCCACGCATGCAAGCACAGCATCCGGTAAGCGACCTTCAGCTTTAATCACTTGTTGTTTTGCTTCTTCACCAATCATTTTTTGGAACTCACGCACCATGGTAGGGAATGGGTGAGGGCCTGCTGCAGTGCCTAGTAAATAGTGAGCATCTTTGTAATTAGCTGACCAGTCACGCAGTGCTTCGTTTACGGCATCTTTTAAGGTACCAGAGCCTGCCGTGACAGGAATAACCTCTGCGCCCATTAGTTTCATACGAAATACATTTGGTTGCTGACGTTCAACGTCTTTTGCGCCCATGTAAATACGGCATTTTAAGCCAAGTAGGGCACAGGCTAGGGCCGTTGCAACACCGTGTTGGCCGGCACCTGTTTCTGCAATGACTTCTTTTTTACCCATACGTTTGGTAAGGAGTGCTTGACCAAGTACTTGATTGGTTTTGTGCGCACCGCCATGGAGTAAATCTTCACGCTTTAAATACAGTTTTACCTTAGGATTTTTAACTAAGTTACGTGTCAGTGTTAATGGTGTAGGGCGACCTGCGTATTCATTTAATAGTTTTTCAAACTCAGCCTGAAAAGCAGGATCGTTTTGTGATTTATTAAACTCTGCTTCTAGTTGCTTGAGTGCTGGTACAAGCAGCTGTGGTACAAACATACCACCGAATTCACCGAAATAAGCTGGATTTTGCATTCTAACCTCAATAATTTCTGATATGCGAAAACGCATTTTGTAATTTTGTTTGGCACTTTTTACCCGCTGACGCTTCAACGCCAGAATTTAGGTCAAGGCCGTTAGCACCGCGATAAAGCGCTGCGTGAATATTTTCTGGGTTTAAACCCCCGGCTAACATAAATGGCACGGTTGCCGTCTCAAGCACAGACCAATCAAATGCTTCGCCTGTACCGCCTTTTTGGCTTTTGCTGTAAGTGTCGTATAAATGGCGATCAACCCCTTCAAGCGGTTTAGGTAATTCACTTTTAACGGCTTGGGCTTTCCAAATTTCACAGCCAAGCGGTAATTGCTTTCTGAGAGTTTGAATATACTCGCTATTCTCGTCACCATGTAATTGCACGGCCGCTAATTTTAAGCTTTGCGCATAATCGACCACTTGTTCAAGCGGTGCATTAACAAACACACCTACATACGCGAGTGGGGCACTTTGCGTAACTTGCTTGGCACAGTCGATATCAACATAGCGCGGTGACTTAGGATAAAAAATTAAGCCACCATACACAGCACCACTTGCGTAGGCTGCCATCGCATCTTGTGAACGGGTTAAACCGCACACTTTGTTCTCACCTAAAATCACTTTACGACACGCGGCTTCTAAGTCGCGCTCAGCCATCAGTGAGCTGCCAATTAAAAAGCCATCACACAATGGCGCAAGGCGTTTTACATCTTTATGGGTATAAATGCCCGACTCTGAAATCACCACTTTGTCATTTGGGATAAGCTGACGTAAACGCTCTGTTGTTGCAAGGTCAGTACTTAAATCACGAAGGTCGCGGTTATTAATACCGATAAGGCTGGCATTAAGTGCAAGAGCACGGCTAACTTCTTGCTCATTGCTAACTTCAGTGAGCACCGACATGTTTAAAGAGTCAGCCACTTTGTGAAGCGCTAAATATTGCTCGTCATCAAGGACAGAGAGCATTAATAAAATGGCATCACCACCAGATAAGCGTGCTAAATAAACTTGGTACTCATCAATAAAGAAGTCTTTACAAATAAGCGGCTGTTCAACTTGGCTGCGCACGTATTCGAGGTACTCATAGCTGCCTTGGAAATATTTTTCATCCGTTAGTACGCTCATACAGGTTGCGTACTTTTTATAAACCGATGTAATTTCGTCTAAATTGAATGGTTCGCGAATAAGCCCTTTTGACGGTGAGGCCTTTTTACATTCTAAAATAAACTGCGTACCGGTTGCTGCTAATGCCGCTTCAAAGTCTCGCCTGGTTGGCACAACCTCGCTAATGAATGACTCAAGCGGGCGCTGTGCTTTTCTTTGTTCTAATTCAATACGTTTGTCGGCAACAATTTTGTCTAACACGTTAGCCATGACTTACCTCAATAATTGCGTTCAATGTGTCCATCGCTTTGCCTGATGCTAATAATTCGCTTACTTGATCTGCGGCTGCTTTTAAATCACTTGCTTTATCAGTTAAATAAAGAAGAGCGGCAACGTTGGCTATAATGGCTGCGTTATGCGCCATTTCACCTTGACCTTGTAAAATCGCTAAGCTTGCTTTTGCGTTATATTCTGGGCCTTGGCCTGCTAGTTGTTCAAGTGAATAGTTTGCAAGACCAAAATCGCTCGCTGTTAGCGTGTATTCGCTCAGTTCACCGTTATTAAGTTCAACCACTTTGGTTGACCCATGCAAGGCAATTTCGTCAGTGCCTGCACCGTGAACCACCATAGCGCGTTTTGTGCCAAGGGTTTTTAAGGTTTCGGCCATTGGTAAACACAGCGAAGGGTCATATACACCAAGCAATTGCACCTCAGGGGCAGCGGGGTTCGCCAGTGGCCCTAAAATATTAAAAATTGTGCGGCTTTTAAGGGCCGTACGCACGCCCATCGCATGGCGTACACCACTGTGATAATGCGGTGCAAATAAAAATGTAAACCCAGTATTGTCTAAACAATGCGCTGCTTGCTCAGGGCTCATATCGATATTGATACCCAAGGCTTTAAGTAAATCCGCTGAGCCAGAATTACTCGACACACTGCGATTACCATGTTTGACCATATTGATGCCCGCAGCGGCGGCAACAATAGCAGCTGTGGTACTAATATTAATTGTGTTTGAGCCATCGCCTCCGGTACCACAGCTATCAGCAAGTAAGGTTTTGCTGGTTTGAAATGGCACTGCATTGGCGCGCATTGATGCCGCCGCACCGGCGATTTCATCACTTGTTTCGCCTTTCAGTTTTAGGGCGATAAGTGCAGCAGTTAATTCAATATCATTTAGCTGGCCATTCATGATGGCGTCAAACAATGCAGTTGCTTGCGAAAATGATAAATCTTGCTTTGCTAATAATTGGTTTAACTGGGTTTGAGTTGTTGCTTCCATGTTATTCCTCTACTGCACGCGTGCGGTTAAAAATTCAATGCTTTGTTGTAATAGCAATGCGCCATTTGGCGTTAAAATTGACTCAGGATGAAACTGATAGCCAAGGGCATTATCTTGTTGATGGTAAATTGCCATCGGAATATTTTCATAACAAGCAATTACTTCAACGTCATCAGGGACTTTAGTTGCCATTAATGAATGATAACGAGCAACTGGCATTTTATCGCCCATACCCGCGAATACTGGGTGCTCAGTCAACGTAATAATTGATGACTTGCCATGCACAGTTTCGCCTGCATGACCAATAACCCCACCGTAGCTTTGTGTTAGTGCTTGCTGCCCTAAACAGATACCCAGCATCGGGAAGCGGCCTTTACACAGTTCAATGAGCTCCATTAAACAACCCGCATCAGATGGTGCGCCAGGACCAGGTGAAAGCACTAATAATACAGGCACTGTCTCTTGGCACATTTTGTCGAAGATGCTTTGTGCACTGATGTTATTACGGTATACCACTAACTGGCACCCTAACATAGAAAGTTCATCGACTAAGTTATAACTAAATGAATCAAAGTTATCTAAAAAGTAGATTTTATAGGCTGATGTTGTCGTCATTATTGTGCCTCGTAAGTCGATTGAATCGCAGTGATCACAGCTTGTGCTTTAGCGCGGGTTTCATTGGCTTCTGATTGTGGATCTGAATCAAACACCACACCTGCACCTGCTTGCACATAGGCTGTGCCGTTTTTAACAAAGGCAGAGCGAATAACAATACAGCTATCCATGGCACCATCACCTGTTAAATAACCCACAGCACCACCATAGCTGCCGCGGCGTTTTTGTTCGGTTTGACGAACTAACTCAGCAGCGCGCACTTTAGGTGCACCCACTAAGGTGCCCATGTTCATACAAGCTTGGTAAGCATGTAGCGCATCGAGTTCAGGTTTTAAAGTACCCACAACGCGTGAAACTAAATGCATCACTTGTGAGTAGCGGTCTACTTTTAATAATTCTTTCGCGTGACGTGTGCCTGGTACGCTAATACGGGCAACATCATTTCGCGCTAAATCAACTAGCATCAGGTGCTCTGCACGCTCTTTTTGGTCGTTGCGAAGTTCAAGCTCAATGCGGCTGTCTAGGTCTGGATTAATTTGCCCGTTAGCAAACTTGCCACGAGGGCGAGTGCCGGCAATAGGGTATACCTCAACTTGTTTACTCTCAGCGCAATATTTGAGGGCTGACTCGGGTGATGCGCCGAATAACACAAATTCTTCATCGCGCATGTAAAACATATATGGGCTTGGGTTTTGTTGTTTTAATTGGCTGTAAGCATGAAGTGAGTCAGGGCAGGCGAGAGAAAAAGTTCGTGATGGTACAACTTGGAAAATATCGCCATCAACGATGTTCTTTTTTAACTTGATGACATGTTCGCAGTATTGCTCGTCGCTAACATCAACAGAAATTGGGTTTGAGCCTGCTTGCTTTTGCCCTTGATAGCTTTGTGCATTGTCACATACGGCATTTAAACGCTCTAACTGTTGACCAACCTCAAAACAATTAGCATGAACTTCAGGACCGTTAAATACATTGCCAATTAGCTCGGTTGTTTTTGCTTGATGGTCGATGACAACTAACGTTTCGGCGAGGTAGAAAACATAATCAGGGCAGCTGTTTTCACCGTCAGGTACATCAGAAAGGGATTCGAAATTAGCAACCATGTCGTAGGCAAACACACCGCCTAAGAACACAGAGAATGGGTTGTCTGTGGTGCTTTTAATACTGTTAATGCAGCTACGTAGCGCACTAAATGCATTATCTGCTACTAATTTACTGGCTTCATCAATATCGCTTGCGACCTCGTTGTAGGTTAACGTTAATGTATCTTCTACAAGCTCTGCAGAGCAGTTTTGCACATGAGTTTGTAAATAAGGCAGTAATTGCTTGCCGTTATTAGACTGTGCTGTGAGTGTGACCTGTTTGCCTTGGCAAACAATACGTAGCGCTGAGTCAACCAAAATTAGACTTTTTAAACTGTCTTTAGAATCAATTTCAGCAGACTCTAACAGCAGTGAATTAGGCTTATCGAGTAAACTGTATAACGCAAGTGGGCTACTGATGTAGTCGCGCACTTGAGTGATACTGGTTACTTCACCCGGTGTCGTTGTTATATGACTAAAAATCAAACCTCATTCTCCCTCATTCCCAAAAACTCTTTAAAAAACAAAACCCCGCGAAGCGATGCTTGGCGGGGTTCGTATAAAGATGCCTATAAATTAGATAGACCCTTACCGTCCCGCTAAGCCAGGCGCCACCACCAATGATGTGTAAGAGTTGCTATGTAATTCATTATAAAACCTTAAAATTTAGATATAAAAAAACCCGCTACTTGAGCGGGTTTTGAAATCGTTAGACACGACAATTCGTCACCCGCTAGTTACGAGTGCCACCACCAAATTGTGATTTGAATTGTTTTGTTCATTGTTATTGCTTATTTAACGTGTCTGAAAGTGCATACAGTAAAGCGTACCTATGCCGATACTGTCAAGCATTAATTTACATATTAGTACGAGTTCGGCATTTACCCATCGCAATTGCCCATTTATGGGGGTAAAACACACAGTTATATAAGATAATCACGCCCTCGCAGTAAATTTTTGTTATACTCACATCATTGATTCAAGAACTTACGTAAAGCAGTCTTTCCCTTTGATAAAATACGATTTACATAGCCACACCACATACTCAGATGGTCAGCTATCAGTCGAGCAATTGTTACACCGCGCGGTTGAGAAAAACATAGATGTGTTTGCAATTACCGATCACGATACGTTAAGTGCGATAAAACCAGCTCGCCAAGTCATTGCAGATGATAATTTACCGCTTAAATTAATTGCTGGCGTTGAAGTATCAACAAAATGGGAAAGCTTTGAAATTCATATTGTTGGCTTAAATGTTGATGATGAAAACGACGCACTGTTGTCATTATTACAAGCGCAACAAGGCAAGCGTGAAGAGCGCGCTTTAGAGATAGGTCGTCGCCTCGCTAAAAATGGTTTTGAAGGCATTTACGATCAAGCAAAAACATTTGCCGAAAACGCCCAGATCACACGCGCGCATTTTGCCCGTGCACTGATTGAACGTGGTGTAGCTAAAAACTTCCCGGGGGTATTTAAAAAATACTTAGGGCGAGGAAAAACAGGCTATGTACCAAGTAGTTGGTGCGATATGAAAACGGCAATTGCTGCCATTCACCAAGCGGGTGGGGTTGCCGTTCTTGCCCATCCTGGGCGTTATCAAATGTCGAATAAGTGGCTACGTAAGTTAATTATTGAGTTTAAAGACGCAGGTGGTGATGCGATGGAAGTTGCACAGCCACAGCAAGCGCCGAGTGAGCGCCAGTTTTTAGGTGAACTTTGCCGTGAATATGGTTTACTTGCGTCGCAAGGGTCAGATTTTCATTTTCCGACCAGTTGGTTGGAGTTAGGTAAAAATTTATACTTACCAAAAGATTGCCAAGGGGTTTGGCAAGCATGGGAAGGGCAATAGGAGCGTGTAATGAGTCAGTTTTTTCATATTCATCCAGATAATCCGCAACCACGCTTAATCAGCCAAGCGGTTGATATTATTAAGCAAGGCGGTGTTATTGTATACCCAACCGATTCGGGTTACGCACTTGGTTGCAGCATTGGTAATAAGCAAGCAAAAGAGCGCATCGAACGTATTCGTGGCATTGAAAAACACCATAACTTTACTTTGGTCTGCCGTGACTTATCGGAACTATCTACCTATGCTCGCGTTGATAATCAGTTATTCAGATTGATTAAAAATAACACCCCAGGGCCTTATACATTCATCTTTAAAGGCACTAAAGAAGTACCAAAGCGTTTATTAAACGAAAAGAAGAAAACCATTGGTATTCGTGTTATCGAACACCCAATCACCTGCGCTTTATTAGCTGAATTGGGTGAGCCGTTAATGTCGTGTTCTTTAATTTTACCGGGTGAGCAATATACCGAGGCTGATCCTGATGAAATTCGCGATCGCATTGAAAAGCAAGTTGATTTAATTATTCATGGTGGTTATCTTCCTGAACAGGCAACCACAGTAATTGATTTGTCAGATGATAGCATCGAAATCTTACGTGTCGGTTGTGGTGATACCAAACCATTTGAGTAGAGACTTCATTGACTAGCCCAGAGCTTGACGCGCCAGATAATTTGCAAGAGCCAGTACAGCAAAAGCTGCCACTGGCTTTTTTGCATGGCAAAGCAGTGGTTGATAAACCTGAAGATTTATATATTCCCCCCGATGCGCTAGAGATCATTTTAGAAACCTTTGAAGGTCCTCTCGATTTACTTCTGTATTTAATCAAAAAACATAAACTCGATGTGCTAGAGCTCTCTATTTTTAGTATTACTGAGCAATACGTGAGTTATGTTGAAATGATGAGCGAGTTTCAGCTTGAGCTGGCAGGTGAATACCTTGTGATGGCGGCGCTATTAGCACAAATTAAATCACGATTATTATTACCAAAACATGAAGAGCTTGAAGAGGAAGAAGACCCACGAGCTGAGCTTGTAAGACGTTTACAAGAATACGAACAATTTAAAAAAGCCGCCGAAAATCTTGATGAGATCCCTCGCGAAGGCCGCGATATTTTTGTTGCCGAAGCACTGGTGCCAGAATTCAGTGAGCGTGAGGTACTGTTACCTGACGTTGACATGAAAGACTTGTTAGTTGCGCTAAGCGACGTTATGGCCCGAGCTAAAACATTTGAACACCATCATATTACCGCAGAAGCCTTATCGACCCGTGAACGGATGAGCTTAATCTTAGATAAACTCTCAGAGGCTCAATCACAGCTGCCTTTTAGCACTCTTTTTACGGTAGAAGAGGGCAGAAGTGGTGTTGTTGTTAGCTTTATTGCCATGTTAGAGCTGGTGAAAGAAAACCTGATCAGCTTCTTTCAGGTAGATGCCAATAGCCAGATTTATGTTGGTTTAGTGGAAGAAAGCGAATAGCTGGAAGTTAATAGTTAGAAGCTTTAAGCGGTAAGTTTTAAGTTTCAAAGTTGTGACTTCTTTCATGCCAAGTGGCTATCATCAGTGAAGAAGTAGCTCGTCACGAAAATTTGCTTCATATGCGAATAAAACACTTAACTTACAGAGTGTTAAACAATTGCGCCAAGTCTCAGTAACTGATAAGTTGGTTTTCCCATTTTGGGGTAAGCCAACTATTAAGGAAAATATAATGAAAAAGTTAGGAATGGTACTGTTATCTCTCGCTGCATTTGGTGCCTCAGCTGCAGAAAGTTTGCAATTAGACCTTAACCTTTATTTGAATAATCAACTTGTAAAAACGCACGTTGTTAAAACTGAAGAAGACAAAACTCAAACAGTGACTGCAGATGATATTCTTAAATTTGATGTAACCCCTACGTTGAACGAGCAAACTGTGACACTAACATCAGCACTCTATAAATTTGAAAATGGCTCTTACAATAAATTTCAAGAACCTAAGTTAATGGTAAACCTTAACGAACCTGCAACGATTGAGGTTGGAACGGAGGGTGTTGAAGTGTATAGGATTGAAATAACAGCAAGTAAAATATAATTACTCTAGAATATCTATACGTTTTTATAGCGGCTAACTTAAGCATGCTCCAATTAGTTAGCTGTCTGTATTAAGGTATGCAATTGTAAAAATAGCATACTCTAAGCAGCACCCTTTACAAAGAGCTATTAAGTTTTAGTTATTTTCAATTTTTTAAGGAAAGCAAATGCAGAGTAAACACTTTACAATCAAAACCATGACCAAAAAGGAAGTCGAACTCATGATTGATTGGGCTGCAGCAGAAGGTTGGAATCCAGGCCTTAATGATGCAGAGTGTTATTTTGCAGCTGATCCTGAAGGATTTCTAGTTGGTTTTCTAGACGATGAGCCTATCGCTACAATTTCTGCCATTAATTACCACAATGCATTTGGCTTTATTGGCTTCTACATTGTTAAACCCGGTTACCGTGGCAAAGGTTACGGAATACAAATCTGGAATGCCGCATTAAAGCGCCTTGAAGGGTTGAATATCGGCCTTGATGGTGTGGTGGAACAGCAAGAAAACTATAAAAAATCTGGTTTTAATCTGGCTTATCGCAATATCCGTTTTGCAGGAGTAGGCGGTGGTAGGTCACCGCAAAATGCAGATATTGTAGATCTTAATGCCGTGCCATTCGAAATTATTGACGCATACGAACAGGCTTTTTTCCCGGTAAATAGGGCAAACTTTACTAAAGCGTGGTTAAGCCAACCCCAGTGCGATGCGTTTGGCGTAATGCAAAATGGGGAATTGGCAGGATACGGCGTTATTCGCAAATGTCAGAATGGCTTTAAAATTGGCCCTCTATTTGCCGACTCACCAGAAATGGCTGAATCTCTATTTCTAGCTATAAAATCTAAAGTGGGTGCCTCTGACGCTATTTTCCTTGATACGCCAGAAATCAATCAAGCTGCTGTTGCTTTAGCACAGAAGTACAACATGCAGGTGTCATTTGAAACCGCCAGAATGTATACCAACGACTCTCCGAGTTTGCCATTAAACTGTATTTTCGGTGTTACTTCTTTTGAAATCGGCTGATTTTATTGGGGTGAGCGATTAATCGGTTGTGAGAAAACTAAAAATTTATCACGTTAAGAATTAGACGCTTTTATTAACGAGGATTCATACTACTGCTAGCACCTAGCACCTAGCACCTAGCACCTAGCACCTAGCACCTAGCACCTAGCACCTAGCACCTAGCACCTAGCACCTAGCACCTTCTTTTTCCTTTCCCCTTACAACTTTCCTCTTTCCCTGGGTGTGCATATACGCACAGAAGCTGTTCGTTTTACGCTATTTTAATTATATAAGCCGTCATTTAAGATGTATCTAGTTTCACGATTCTCATGGGAAATGAGTATGTTAAAGAATTCAAAGTCAAGTTATGGCTGGGTGGCCATCTTAGTGCACTGGTTAATGGCACTTGGGGTGTTTGGTTTGTTTGGCTTAGGCGTTTATATGGTTGAGCTAACTTATTACGACGCTTGGTACAAAGGCTCTTTGGACTTGCATAAAAGCGTGGGTATTACCTTAGCGGCATTGTTGTTGTTTCGATTTGGTTGGCGCTTATTAGGTACTCAACCTGAGCCTGTTGCAGGTAGCTCAAAAGCAATGAATCATGTTGCTCACTCAGTCCATAAACTAATTTATTTAGCTTTAATCGTCATTGTGACATCTGGCTATTTAATCTCTACGGCTGATGGCCGTGCAATTGAAGTATTTAATTTATTTGCTGTGCCGGCATTACCAGAGTCGGTGGCGAACCAAGAAGATATTGCAGGTAAAATTCACTTTTATGCCGCGTATGGGCTAATAGCTGTGGTTGTTTTACATGCTTTAGGGGCACTAAAACATCATTTTATCGATAAAGATAAAACCTTAATTAGAATGATCAAACCATTGAAGGATGATTAACATGAAAAAATTACTATTAGGCACAGCACTAAGTGCTGCACTTTTCTCAACAGCAAACGCAAATGCAGCTGACTACGTTATTGATACAGACGGTGCCCACGCATTTGTTACATTTAAAATTAAGCACTTAGGTTACAGCTGGTTACATGGTCGTTTTAATACTTTCTCAGGTGATTTTAGCTATGACGATAAAGCGCCAAATGCGTCTAAAATTAATGTAACGATTGAAACTAAAAGCATCGACTCAAACCATGCTGAGCGTGACAAGCACTTACGCAGCAAAGATTTCTTAAATGTTGATAAATACCCAACTGCAACATTTAAAAGTACCTCAATCAAATTTGATGAAGAGGGTGATGAAGCAGATGTAACAGGTGAATTTACCTTAAATGGTGTGACTAAAACCATTACTTTTGAAATTGATAAAATTGGTGAAGGTAAAGATCCATGGGGTGGTTACCGTGTTGGTTTTGAAGGTGAAACAAGCCTAAAACTAGCTGACTTTGGTATCGACTACAATCTTGGCCCTGCTTCAACGCATGTTGATATTGGTTTATTTATTGAAGGTGTGCGTAAGTAAGCACCATTCATACGACCACCAATTCGCTTTATTCTCGGATTGGTCAATATAAAAGTGCCGCTCAATGAGCGGCACTTTCGTTTCTATCTTTTAACCTCTTTTCTAAAATTGGTTGCAAATTATCCGGTAGCCAGCGTACTAAAACGTCATGAAAAGCATCTGTATGCGCTATTTTTTCAAGGGTTTCATCTAATAATTTTGCTGTTTCTTTACCTTGTTCGTTGTTTGTACAACCTATGTAACCAACACTTAATGCAGGTGCTTCAGTGAGTGACAGTTGGGTCAATTCATCTTCAAAGCCCATAGAATGCGCCAAATAGTAATGCTCGCTTGGGTAGCCAAGTAATATATCAATGCGCTTTTTTTGTAGCATATAAGTCAAGCTTGCGAGGGTGTCTCTACCAGGGCGTGAGATGATATTTGAATCATGGCTTTCGTTAATCACGCTATCAATATCGGCGCCAAAAGAGCGGCTCATTGATACCCCTAATGCCAAGTGTTTATCGTCTAATAACGATTTTAAGGACACTGGTTTTGTGACGTCTAACTCAAGCTTTGCGGCTAACTCTTTACGTATGGCAATGGAGGGTGATAAACCCACTGTTGATGAGTGTTTCGTAAACTGAATATGCTGCTTACGGTGTTCGTTTTGATACAACGACAGCATACAGTATTGTTGTGCGGGTTTGATAGTTCATGCACGGCACGACTAGCCGGCAATAAAGTGCGTTTAAATGACACTTCAGGGAGTGCTTTTTCTAGTAATTTGATCACACTTTCATCACGACCTGTGCCTTCGTACTTATCATTCATGATGTAGTAGGGGGCAAAATCGACCATGATCCACTCAATGGTCTTAGGTTGCTTGGTTGCAGCAACAGGCAGGCAAAAAAGTAATAGTAAAATAGACCACACACAACGCATTTTTACTACCTATTTATGGGCTAAAAATATAAGTGTAGCAGGAATTTAGCTATATGCAGGCTGGTGGTGAAAACTAAAACGCCAGCTTGTTGGCTGGCGTTTATCGGTAGGGTTTAGTTGGCTTTTAACCACTTCACAAATTGGCGTGCATCACTGGCCTTTTGGAAGATGGCATTTTTTAAGCCCTGCGTGTCACTAAAAATTACACGCTGTTTATTTACCGAGATTGATTGCACTGGATGTGCGATCTGGATCAAAGATCCGTTGTATTTATATGACATAATAAAACTCACTCTTTCTTTTGTCAGTGTCTGTAGAGCTTTAAAAGGCATTTAAAAATACAGACCGACATTTGTTGTCTTGCTAACAGTGTTGACTAAGTTTGTGACAGTTTGGTGATGATTTGAAAATTCATCGAAATGTCATTCAGCAAACAAGCTGCAAGTATTTATACGAATATGCGGGAATTACTGGATCAAGGTAAGGGGTTAACCGCGTGGTTTCTAAAAACCAGACAAGTAGATTACTGTAAGAATTAACTAAGCGCAAGGTTTATTTTTTAAACATCAAAAATAATTTCTGGATGTTTAACAGAAACAGGCGTATTGTGATTAGGCACAAAATAACAATAAGAAGTATGCTTATGAATTACCTTTTGGTGTCAGATATATTTGGTAAAACAGCGCATTTATCGCTGCTTGCTCAGCAGCTTCGCGGTAAAGTGAGTCTTTGCGATCCCTATTTAGGAGAAATTCAGCTCCCTATAAACGAGCAGTTTCAATATCAGCATTTTATTACTCATTGCGGTCATGATAGTTATTTTGAACGGGTGCATGTCAAAATGGCCGCTATTCGTCAGCCAACCACCATTATTGCATTTAGTGCAGGCGCAGCGGCTGTTTGGCGAGCTCAAGCAGAGTTAAAAAATTCATTCATTAAAAAAATTATTGCCTTTTATCCATCCCAAGTCAGGCATCATCTTGAGCTTGAAGCCAAAGTCCCTTGCCGATTTATTTTTCCTCACAGTGAAGAACATTTTGATATAAAGCCTGTGATTGCAACATTAAAAAGTAAAGCGAAGGTGAGCTGTGAAATAGCCGACTTTGGACATGGTTTTATGAATCCATTATCTGAAAATTTTAATCAGCTTGGCTATCAGCAATTTACAGAACAACTGTTAAAAGAAAGTTGTCATCTAGAAGTTGCCACCAACCATTAAAAACTAGTCTATAGTCATTACTAAACAATAATATAAGTAATGACTATGACGGACCAATCAAATTACAGCCACTTCTTATCTAACCCGGTTGCTAAACCACCTTGTCGAATGATCAATGCGCAAATGTACGGATTTTTTGTTGCTGGGTGTGAGCAAAAAATGCAGCAGTATGTTGATGCAACTTTAAATTTATTAGCAACCGAATCAACCTCGTTTAATGTGTTAGGGAGCACGTGTTTACTTACCTTCACTGATATCGAAAAAATTTCTTCGTTAACGCCACCGTTTTCAGAGCATGGCTGGATGCAAGAAACTGATATTATTATTTGGCTCCCAGTAGCAAAAATGCAAGGTGGTGATATTAGTCATTTATATTGGTATCCGGCATTTATTAGCGTCAATAACATTTATGCTTTGATTAATGGCCGAGAAGCCTGGGGCTACAATAAATACCTGTGTGAATATCAAATGCCTACGACTGTGAGTGATGCGGGCGCCTTTAGTATTTCTTTAGAATGTTTTGATGTGTTTAACCCAGACTCTAAATTAGCAATGCATGAGCTATTAACCATTGAACAAACAAAGGCAAGTACCAAGGAAAACCTACTCGATAACTTATCGCATTTTTCTAAACACGTTACCGATTTGTTTGATGCGCAAATTAAAGGCATTGATTTATCGCTTCTTAAACAATTGTTAGACGGGTTTATTCATCCGCAGATGGATCAGATTTTGTTTAAACAATTTCCCGATGGCCAAGGAGATAAAGCCGTTTATCAAAGCGTGGTTCACTCACCATCGTTAATCAAAAAAATTCACCAATTAAAACTTTTACACAATGATTTTAGTTTGGATGTAAAAGCTCTTGCGAGCTTTCCTCTGAATGACATGTTTGGCATTGCACTTGGCAAACAAGCGGTTCATTTACCTTTTTACGTCAATATGGACTTTGATCAGCTTGGCGCAACACAACTGTTACCAGTACAGGGGTAACCATGGAAAAAGAAAAAATCACCATTGTAGGTGGCGGTGTTGCAGCGATGACTGCGGCAGTGTACCTAACCGAGCAAGCTAATTGGCAAAGCCAGCGCGAGATTACCGTTTATCAACAGGGTTGGCGCCTTGGCGGTAAAGGGGCGAGTGGCCGAAACGCCCATTTTGGACAGCGAATCGAAGAGCATGGTTTGCATGTTTGGTTTGGCGCCTACGTGAATAGCTTTCGCACCTTAGAAGGGGTGTATAACTCACTCAATCGACCTGCTAGTTGTTCATTGGCTACTTGGCAGCAGGCATTTAAACCACACAGTTTTATTGCCTTACAAGAGTTTATTGATAACGAATGGCAAACTTGGCCGATAGATTTTCCTACCGTTGAAGGGAACCCCGCTGATGGCAGTCTAGATATAACAGTGTGGGACTTTGTCACCATGACATTAGCATGGCTAAAAAAATGGACCGAAGGCATTGAGCATGTTTGTCAGCAGCAAGATGCTAAAACCATTTTAGTGACTAAAAAATCACGGGATCAATCGTTACTCAAACACATGTATCAAGAGATCAAAGCAGACATTGATACCCATTTAAATGGCGCAAAGCAGTTTATTGATGATATTGAAGCAGGTGCGGCAGAAATTGCCTCGAACCCACGAACACTGATAACTCATTTGCTGCAGTTCACCGAAAAGCAGGCCACCCATACAGATAAACAGGCCGATCGGCTGGTGATCTGGTATATCGTCAGAAAGTTAAAACGTTGGTTTAAAGACCAAGTTATTGATTTACTCGATGACAACCCGGAGCTGCGCAGACTTTATATTTGTGCTGATCTTGCGATTGCAATGCTCACCGGACTGATTAAAGACAAAGTATATCGCGACGGTTTTGGTGTCATTAATTGCTACGATTTTCGTCAGTGGCTCGAAAAAAATGGTGCGAATAAAACTTACAGTGTCGATTCAGCGCCAGTGCGCGGCTTTTATGATTTGGTGTTTGCTTACCCGAAAGGTGACTTTAGTAAACCCAATGTTGAAGCCGGCGTTGCCGCCCTTGCTATGTTACGTATAGGTCTTTGCTATAAAGGCGGCGTAATGTGGAAAATGCAAGCAGGCATGGGCGATGTTATTTTCGCACCAATTTATGAACTTTTAAAGCAGCGCGGTGTTAAGTTTAAGTTTTTCCATCAGTTAACTAACTTATCTGCTGGGCAAACTGCCCAAGGTGAGCCGCTGGTGAGTGAAATTGAGCTTTGCCAACAGGTGAGTTTAGTTGGCCAAGATTATCAACCGCTCATTGATGTAAAACAGCTGCCATGCTGGCCAAGTGAGCCACTGTATGAGCAAATCAGCCCTGAACAAGCGCACTTATTGCAAGAATATCAAATTAATTTAGAGTCATTTTGGAGTAATTGGCCAGAGGTGTATCAAGAACACTTTAGTACCCCATTGCCAACAGTGACGCTTCGCTATGGTATTGATTTTGATACACTGATTTTAGGTGTGTCGGTTGCCTCTCTTGAACACGTTGCCTCTGAACTTTTAGCTGTAGATTACGCGCTTTCTCAACAAGCAACAAAAGTGCAAAGTGTGGCGACTCAGGCTTGCCAAGTATGGTTGAATAAAACCGACGCACAACTTGGCTTTACACAAACTAATGCTGCTCATGAAGGGCCTATTTTAAGTGGCTTTGTAGAGCCGTTTGATACTTGGGCGGCAATGGGTAACTTACTCGATAAAGAAGATTGGCCAAGTGAAAATACGCCTGTGAACATTGCCTATTTTTGCAGTGCATTTAGCTGCGAAAACTACCCACCTGCCAGTGCACATCAATTCCCAGAGCAAATGAAAGCCGAAGTAAAATTGAATATGCATAATTTGTTTAGCGCAGATATGCGGCCACTTTGGCCTGAAGCCTATATTGATAACAAGTTTGATTGGCAGGTATTTTACAGTGATCCGCATAGCATTTTACCTGTACTAGAGCAGCAATATTGGCGCGTAAATGTCGATCCCAGTGAGCGCTATGTCCTATCTGTGGTTGATTCGAGTAAATACCGCCTTGCTACAGATGGCAGTCAGTTTGTCAATTTGCGCATCACTGGCGACTGGATAAAAACCGGCGTTAATGCAGGCTGTGTTGAGGCTGCTGTGATGGCCGGTATGCAAACAGCGCGGGCAATATGTGGTTGGCCAAGCGAAATCAGCGGAGAGCATGCATTCGAAAAAGGTTAGTGTGAATAAAGTTGTAAAAAAGTATGCGTATAAGTCATGAAATTTCATGATTTATATGCGACTTTAATCTATTGTTTGGTCTATACTTACCACTAAATTACAACAATTTAACAAGTTTCCCTCTTTTAAGGTCTAAAAGCCAATGAAGCGTCCTTTTCTTAAAGATCCTAAGTTTATGATGTTGTCGAGCACCAGCTTGGCGGCATGTGTAATGGCAAGCGCTGTTGCACAAGGAGCTGAGACTGAAAAAGACATGGAAGTTATTAGCGTTTATGCACAAAAGCGTCCGCAAGCAATTGAAGACGTAAGTGTAGCGGTAAGCCAAGTGGATGGCGAAATTTTAAAAGCTCAGCATTTTAAAGATTCAACTGAAATTGGTTTGTTTGCGCCAAACGTTAAAATTACCCAAAACGCCGCAGAGGGGACACCTCCCGCTGTGAGCATCCGTGGGGTGGGGTTACTTGATTATAATACGGCGAATACTTCACCTGTTGCCATGTATCTTGATGGCGTTGCGGTGGGGTCTGCTAATAATCAAATTGTTAACTTATACGATATTGAACAGCTCGATATTTTACGCGGCCCGCAGGGTACCTTGTTTGGCCGTAATTCTACCGGTGGTGCAATACTTATACGCTCAAATCGCCCTGAGTTTGATAGCTATGGCGCGTTGACATTAGGTGTTGCCAATAACAACGCCACCAGCGTTGATGGTATGTGGAACCAACAACTATCAGATTCTAGTGCATTGCGAATTGCGGTTAACTATCAAGACTACGAATACTCAACAAATAATATCTATGCAGACTCACCCACAGCTGGCATGGAGCAAAAAAATGCCCGTGTGTCTTTTTTGTCTGAGTGGGATAACGTTGAACTTTACCTGCAAGCACATATTGAAGATTGGGATGGTATTGCCCAGCCTGTAGGCAATATTGGTGTTGTCGCAAACCCTTTAACGGGTGAGTTGTGTTCACCTGCAGATGCAGGGTCAACCCGCTGTTTTGATAACTTTGGTTTTAATGATGGCAGTGATGATTTTTTTGCAGTGAGCGTTAACAATGACTCACCTCATAAATCTGATGGTTATGGCTTTATTGCTGAACTGAATTGGCATTTAAACGAGCAAAGTACTTTTACCTCGCTTTCGAGCTTTAACGATCTCGAAAGAAGCCACGCTTTTAACTGCGATGGCTCGCCAGGTCGTTTGTGCGAAGGGGTATTAGGGTTAGATACTCAACTTTTTAGCCAAGAATTCAGGTTATTAAACGAATTTGCTGATTACACACTCACCAGTGGTGTTTATTTTGCCGATGAGACGATTGAGCAAGATAATTTAAATGATATTTTGCGCGATTTCCGCGGCATTTTACCGACAAACTTAACCGCGACCTTTATCTACGATAACGAAATCAAGATGCAAAATTTGGCAGTATTTAGCCAAATTGAAGTGCCTGTCGCAGATAAATGGATGATTACAGCCGGCCTTAGATATGACTATGAGTCACTTGAGTATGACTCAATCGCCACGTTAAATGCGGTGGTTGATGTGAACGACTTAGACGGAGTGCTTGTACCATTTTATCGCGTTACCGATGAGCAATCAGATAACGGCTTTAGCGGCCAATTTGCCGTTAATTATCGCTATTCAGATACAAGCAATCTTTACTATCGTTTTGCAAATGGTAGTAAAAGTGGCGGCTACAATGGTGGCTTTTTGTCATCTGAAGAACAAGCAATCTTGGCAAACTATGGCAAAGAACGCTTAAATGCTCATGAAATTGGCTTAAAGTCGTTCTGGCCTGGGAAGCAACTTAGAATGAATTGGGCGGCGTTTTACTATGACTATAACGACCAACAAGTGTTTATGAATCAAGCCTCAGAAACACCGCAAATGCCCCCAGTGCAATTACTTGAAAATGTCGCTGATTCAACTATTTATGGCCTTGAAACTGAAATTAATTACCAAGCAACTAAGCAATTAGCCATGCTACTTTCAATAGGCTATATCCCCCATGCTGAATTTGAAGAATACGTTGACCCACTTGGCAACAGTATTACCGATAACCAACTGCCATTTACCTCTAAATGGAATGTATCAGCGGGATTAAAATACGATACCAGCTTGGCGTCGTATCCGTTATCGGCCAACATTATTTACGATTATCAGTCTGAGTTTTATTTTGACCAGAACATGAACCCATATGCCCGCCAAGACGGCTTTAGCATTGTTAATGCGCATCTAAAATATGATGTTGATAATTGGTCATTTACTTTATGGGGCAAAAATTTATTTGATACTGAATACAGTCAGTTAAAGTTCGATTTAAGCTCGTTCCTAGGCATGCTTGAAGACTTTAAAGGGGAAGGGCGTCGCTATGGCTTTGATGTTTCACTGCAATTCTAGTCGTTGCCATCTCCAAAATGGTACAGGGGTTTTGTGAATGCGGTTAAAGCTGTATTTAAGTACTCTGCTGTTTTTATTGCTATTGAGTGTTTCGGCTAATGCACAACAGACGTTTGTCTACACTGATGCTGTGGCTGATCAAAACCTTCATGATGTTGGTGAAGTGTTTACGGCAAACGATAATATGTTTCCGCAATCGGTGGCTGCGATTGATGCTTGGCGAGCAAGCAAAAAACCGCAATCTCGAATAAGCTCGGTTGGCGGTAGTTATTGGTTAATTGTTGAAATTGAAAATCTAAGTGATATTGAAGATTTAGTGCTTTATCCGTATAACACCTTGGTATCGAAAATAGAAAGCCGCATTTACGATATTACTGATCCAACTGCCCCGATACAGTACTTTGTAACCGGTGGGGTCGAGCCGAATCAATTTGCTTTTCACTATGGTAATCGTTTATCTCTTGAAAAAGGTAAGCACTATACGCTTATCACTTATTTTGAGAGTGACTACTTTTATACTCCCGCAAAGCTGGTATTAACACCTTATCAAGATTATTTTCAAAACATAACCATTGAAAATATGATCATGATGCTTTGCTTTGGGGTGGGTATTGCACTTGGTTTATATAACTTATTGATTTACTTGGTTTCTCGTGATGTCACACACCTTTACTACGCGCTATTTACTGCATCCTGGGTGTTTGCTTGGAGCCATTTTTTCCATATTTCGGATCAGCTGTTTGGTTACTATAATCCTCATCTTCATTGGCTCGGCTTTGCCCTCACACCCTTAACCAATATTCTGTTTTACAACAACTTACTCAAACTTAAAGAGACATTTCCCAAACTGGCGCAATTATCCCTGACGGTGGGTGTAATCGCTACTCTGGGTATTCCGTTTTGTATTTTATGGCCAAGCTTTGGTTTTTATTGGTCAACGTTAGTCACCGGTGTCGCTTTATGTTTAGGCTTATACATAGGTATACGCTGTATGCTCATTGGCTTTAAGCCAGCACGCTATTTTGTGCTTGCTTACATTGCCATGATGCTACCGAATATGGTCGGAAATTTAACTAATTTAGGCTTGCTGCCTGCTACCTCCATTAATTTATATTTATTGGGTTTGATAGGCACAGCCATGGACGCCATGTTGCTGGCTTTTGCTGTTGCCGATAAGTTTAGGTTGCTTCACGATGACAACGTAGAGCTCAACAAAAACCTTGAAGAAAAAGTCCATTTAAGAACGTTGGAGCTTGAAGAACTCGCCTCAGAGCTTCGCGATGCGAATGAAGCTAAAAGTCGTTTTTTAGCGAATATCAGTCATGAAATTCGTACCCCAATGACATCAATCATTGGCTATGCAGATGGCATTATGCTCGGGGATATTAAGCCTCATGAGCGCAACCATGGGATTGGGGTTATTTTGCAAAATAGCCGTCATGTTCTTGGCTTAATAAACGATATACTTGATATGTCGAAAATTGAAGCCAATAAGCTAGAGATTGATTTAGTCGAAACAGACTTGTTTGCCACGATTGCCAATATTGAGTCTCTTATCGGCAAGCAAATTCGCGATAAGGGCTTAAAGTTCAGTGTAGATTACCAGTTCCCATTGCCAGACTACTTGATCACCGATCCGAGTCGTTTAAGGCAAATCTTATTAAACTTGACCACTAATGCCCTTAAGTTCACTCAAGTGGGGCGTATAACCTTAACGGTGAGCTGTCATAACGATAAGTTGTCGATAAGCGTAAAAGACACCGGTATCGGCATGACAGACAAAGAGCAACAAGCCTTGTTCAGTGCCTTTTATCAAGCGGATTCTAGTATTTCTCGCCAGTATGGCGGTACCGGGCTTGGCCTTAACATTTCAAAGAACCTTGCGCAGAAATTGGATGGTGATATCAGCGTTAAAAGTAATGTCGGCTCTGGCAGTGAATTTATTTTCACCATGTCGGTGTACACCACAGATAACACACGTTGGCTCAATGACATGAGCGAAGTGAAGCTTATTGAAACCTCACCGTTTAGTAAGCTTGATGCGCCTCAAAATTTGAAGGGACGGGTATTACTTGCCGAAGACCATCCAGACAACCGACGTTTAATTGCGCGAATATTAGAGCGGATGGGACTGACAGTGACCACCGTCGAAAATGGTAAAGACGCAGTGCAAGCAACCCTCGAAGACAGCTTTGACCTTATTTTGCTCGATATTCAAATGCCGATTATGGACGGTCAAGAGGCATTAAAAATGATGCAAGCAACCGGGGTTAGCGCGCCAATTATTGCATTGACAGCGAATACCATGAAGCATGAAATTGCCCGTTATATGAAGCAAGGCTTTAATGATTTAATAGCCAAACCAATTGATCGCAATGGCTTTAGTCATAAAATTGCCAGTTACTTAGATTGTGATGAGTTGGCCGATATCAAGTTACCTGAAAAAGAGTTTCAGGCGCTTAAAGATGACTATATAAAAGGTCTTGAAGAACAGTATCGAGAAATGCGCGAGCAATACAAAAATATGGATATAGATGGCTTAAGCAGAAATGTTCATATGCTCAAAGGTGCTGCGAATATGTTTGAGTGTGAAATGCTCTATGTTAAAGCCGTTGCAGTAGATACTGCGCTTAAAAAAGATACCGTCACGCTCGATACGCAGCTTATTGCTTCCTTATTTTGTGCTATGCAAGACGAAATAACCAAGGTAACGCATTGATTGCTTGAATAGCGGCTATTTCTTTGTAAGCACAGACAAATTCGCTATTTCTTGATATTAATATTGTTAAAACACCTTGCTGGGAAGGCATGATGCAGTATCAACATATTTCAGTACCCTCGAATGGCGCGCAAATTACGATTAATAGTAAGGGCCAATGGCATATTCCTGATAACCCGGTTATAGCTTACATTGAAGGCGATGGTGTGGGTCAAGATATAAGCCCGGTGATGCGTGATATTGTCGACGCTGCGGTGAAACATGCTTATCAAGGTGATAAACAAATACATTGGATGGAAGTATTCAATGGCGAAAAAGCAGCAGCGCTTTACGATGGCGACTGGTTCCCGCAAGAAACCCTACATGCCGTTAGACAGTATAAAATTGCCATCAAAGGGCCGTTAACAACCCCCCTTGGCGGAGGTTTTCGGTCATTAAATGTGGCTCTTCGTCATGAGATGGATTTATTCGTTAACATGCGGCCCATTCGCAGTTATCCGCATTTACCATCGCCCTTAAAAGAGCCTGAAAAAACCCAAATCACAGTAATACGCGACAGCTCAGAAGACGTTTACTCGGGCATTGAATGGCAGGCTGGCAGTATTGACAACGAACGTATGCTTGATTTTCTGTGCCAAGAAATGGGGGTCACCCGACTTCGTTTTGATAACCAATGTGGCATTGGCATAAAAAATAGCTCGAAAGAGGCAGCAGAGCGACTAATGCGTTACGCACTCAACTTTGCCCTTAAAGAGCACAGTGAATCACTGACGGTGGTGCACAAAGGCAATGTACTTAAATTTACCGATGGCGCTTTTAAACGCTGGGCATTTGCCCTTGCTGAGCAAGAGTTTAACGCTGAAGCGCATGAAAATGGTCGTTGGTTAGTGATCAAACGAGACAATCAAGATGATTTAATCATCAAAGAAGTCATTGCCGATAACATGTTACAACAAGCACTGCTCACTCCAGAGCAATTTGATGTGGTGGTAACAACCAATCAAAACGGCGATTACTTAGCTGATATGCTAACCGCACAAGTTGGTGGGGTAGGTATAATGCCTGCGGCAAACTTAAATAATGAAGTGGCTTTTTTTGAACCGACTCATGGCACATTTAATCGCATTGCCGGGGAAGACAGTGCAAATCCAACAAGCAGCATTTTAAGTGCGGTCATGATGCTACGTTTTATGGGCTGGCACGAAGCGGCGAATAAAATAGAAAAAGCCCTAGAACAGACGCTTAGCGCAAATGAAATGACGTTTGATTTGGCTAACCTAGTAGCCGGTGCGACGATGCTTAGTTGCAGTGATTTTGCAAAAAGCATCATCGCTCGAATAAGTAACTCAAATAATTAACCATATTAAGCGGCATTGGCGCTTTTAACAGCGTAGACACATGGTTTACCTGTTAATTGTGCTGCACGTTGATAAATGTGTTCTGCACCAGGTTCGTTGCTTGTCATGCCTGTTAATGTGTCCATTAACGCAACCACTAAAATAGCCGGAACTTGGCAGCAGTATTCATCAAGTACTGCGGTTGTTGTTTGTGCATCAACATGACAATGCGGATGAGTGCGTACAGAGCTATATGCTTTTAACAGCGTGTCTGCTTGTAAAACATCATCATCTTGATGTTTGGTTTTACGGCATTGGCAGCCAAACTCATCAACCATTGTTGCCAGCGTTTGGTAAATTTCTTCGCAAGCTAAATTGCTTTTTTTACAAAGCTGCTGCTCGATGAATGAGTGTAATTGACCATTGATGTAAAGGCCGTCCTGTTGAGTGAATTGCGCTGAAGTTTCCATAATCATTTTCTCTTTGTTTATGTGCTTAACTTCACTCTAGCCCTTCACTCATTATTTATGAAATTGTTGTTTTCAATAACTGATATTGATTTAATCAATATTATATTGTTTTTAGCGATCAGCCACCGTACCGGCAAAGGCGAGTAGCTCTCTGCGCAGCCATTGGTGCGGGTTTGCGTGGTGTAACAAAGGGCTCCATAACATTTTCACTTCAATAGGTACGATTTGAAATGGCACTGGACTTATTACCAAATCAGTGTGTTTTGCTAATAACATGGCTTGGCGACGGGGTAATGTAGCGATAAGTTTTGGTGATTGGCACAGCAAACTTGCCACCATGTAATGGCGGGTAAATACACGAATATTGCGGGTTTGTTCTAGTTGCCATAATGCCTCATCGACCCAGCCGAGTTTTTGACTGCCGGATTTATTCGTTACGGCCGCTTCAACGCCCCAACCAGCCCGATTCACCCAAATGTGCTCTTGTGCAAGGTAGCCTTCGAGGTTTTGCTGTTGTAAGTAAGGGTTGTCTGGGTGTGTTAAGCAGCAGTAATTGTCGCGCCATACACTGGCTTGGTGGAATGAGCGGGGCAGGCCGTTAAAGCGGTTAATGGCAAGGTCGATGGTGCCTTTTTCCATATCTTGAAGATTAACATCACTTGGGCTCAAAATATCAAAATTAAGCCCCGGGTTCTTTGCTAGCTGCTGGGTGATAAACGGCGCAATAAGCGTTGATTCAAGGTAGTCGTTTGCCATGATCCGAAACGTTATATTCGCGGTACTCGGGTCGAATATTTCACTTGGCTGAGTAATTTCTTCGGCCATTTTTAATAGTGATTCTATCTCTGGTTTAAGGCTGAGCGCTTTTGCTGTTGGCGTCATTGTGCCAGCGGCTCTCACTAACAATGGATCATCAAACAAATCTCGCAAACGCTTCAGGGCGTTACTCATTGCAGGTTGAGTCAAAGCCAGTTTGTTGGCGGCTTTAGACACACTTTGTTCATCAATGAGGACATTTAAATACACCAATAGGTTGAGGTCGACGTGCCTAATATTCATTTGATCAATCTTATTTATTATCTTTATTAATTACCTAAATTAAAGCGCGCTTGCTATTGTGTGTAAACAAGGCGACTAAAATAATCAGCATAAGCGATAAAAATAATGCCACAGCAGAGTTCACATTTGGCTGTTAAATCACACAGCGAACAGTTAAATCAGGTCGTAGCGACTAAGCTTGCCCGTGCGGTGTATGCCGGTTTTGAGGCTATGTTTGCAGAGTTTTTAAATATAACTCTCGGGGCACAAAGTCGCTTTGAGCAGCGCCAGTGGCATCAAGTTCAAGGTGCTATGAAATCGCGATTGCAAGTTTACGAAGGGCAAGTCAAAAAGGTAAGCCAAGCGGTAAAAATTATTGCTTATAGCGAAGTAGACGACCCAGCGCTTTGGTTATTAGCCAAACAAATATACGCAGAAATGGTGCAAAGCCACGAAAACCAGCCCATTGCTCATACGTTTTTTAATTCAACCTTCGGCGCAATTTGGGACTCACGAAAAATCCGCAATGTGCACTTGTTTGTACTAAAAGCGCGCTATCAACTGGGGCCAAGGCCCTTTGATTCACTGGTTAGCCGCATTTCCCTGCAAAATGGCTTTGAAAGTGCCATCAGCAGCTTGATTAAACGCCATGTGTTTCGCTCACAATACGCTAACTTTGCTGATGATGTGGCCATGTTACAGCGCACCTTGATTGCTGGAGCAAAACAACAATGCCCACAAGTTTATGAGCTGCTAGCCCTCAACGATGGCTATATTGAATACGCTAATTCATTGTTTTTTAGAAATAAAGCCTGCTACATCATAGGCCGCTGTATTGCTAAAAACGGCGATAACATGCCATTTGCGATTGCGCTATTAAACAGTGAAAAAGGGTTGCACATTGATGCCGTGATGATGGGAGCTGATCAACTCAGCTTGTTGTTTGGCTTTGCGCGTACTTATTTTATGGTCGACACTGACCAACCCGCCCGATACGTTGATTACCTTAGTGTTTTAATGCCTCATAAGCAACGCTTTGAATTGTTCAATGCCATAGGCTTTATCAAACACGCGAAAACCGAGTTTTATCGTTACAAAGTTGATACTACGCGTAATAGCCCCGTTGACGATAAATACACACTTGCGCCGGGGACGCCGGGTATGGTGATGCTGGTATTTACCACCCCAGGCTCAGATTATGTGTACAAGGTAATAAAAGATAAATTTAGTGCGCCAAAAACGGCTACCAAACAGCAGGTGATGGCTAAATACGATTTTGTCAAACAAGCTGACCGAGTTGGCCGGCTAGTCGATACCCATGAATTTCGCTATTTAGCGTTTGATTTGAGCCGATTTAGTGAAGAGCTCATACAAACAATGCAACAGCAAATTGGTGACAGCCTTGTGATTTCGGGTAATGCACTTATTTTGCGCCATGTGTATGTAGAGCGCAAAATGACACCGCTTAATTTGTACATCAACGACTGTGATGAGCGAAAACTGCAGCAAGTAATGGTTGATTACGGTAAAGCAATAAAAGAGCTTGCGGGCGCTAATATCTTTCCCGGTGATATGCTGATGAAAAACTTTGGTGTAACTCGTTGGGGAAGAGTGGTGTTCTACGACTACGATGAAATTTGCCCTATGACAGAGTGCCAATTTAGAGAGCTGCCCAAAACCGAGGATTCATTAGATGAACTCAGTAGCGAAAGTTACTTTGATATCGCAGAAAACGACGTATTTCCGAGCCAGTTTAAAATCTTTTTTAGCGCCAATAAGCGGGCGTTTGATCACTTTAATGCTGCGCATCAAGATATTTTTACCGCCACAATGTGGCAGCAACTACAAACAGCTATAAACGATGGGCAATTGCTTGATGTTTATCCTTATAAGCAGTCTTGGCGCTTTTCGTCGATGAGAGCTCAAATGAAAAAATCTCAATCTATAACCGTTTAATAGGAACATAGTGTTAGCGTATGCTGTTCAAAAAGCTAAGGAACGCACTATGAAAAACACACTGTTTTTATCGAGTTTATTTATTTCGTCTATGGTAAGCGCCAATCCGTTATTAGGAAGCTGGCAATTTGTTGAAGGCAAATATGCAACCAATGACGGCTATGTGACGGCAAAAGCGCCAGAAATAACCTCAGTTAAACTGATTACACCTAGTCATTTTAGCTATATCACCCAAAAGCAAGGCAACTTTCATTATGCTGGTGGCGGCAAATATGTTTTGCAAGACCAGCAATTTATCGAAACTTTTTCCTATGGTAATGTACCTTCACTACTTGGTAAGACCATGGCATTTGATTACAAACTAGAAGGTGACTTGTGGCATCACACCTTGTATGAAAATGGCAAATTAGTCGAAGCTGAGATCTGGCAACGAATTAAATAGAAGGTGATATGCGTTATATTAAGCACGAAGATTCACAGTTACATTTTGCGCAAACAGATAAACCAGTTTTAAAAGATAACGAAGTTCTTATTGCTGTTGCAGCAATCGGCGTTAATCGCGCTGATTGTTTACAGCGGCAAGGTAAATACCCAGCCCCAAAAGGTGACAGTGAAATTTTAGGGTTAGAATGCGCCGGTACCATTGTTGAGCAAGGTAGTGCAGTATCGGGTGACCTGCTTAATAAGCGCGTTTTTGCCTTGTGTGCGGGTGGTGCTTATAGTGAATATGTTGCCGTTGATGCCGCACAAGTGATGCCGTTACCAGATGAAATGACAATGGCAGAGGGCGCTGCTATCAGTGAAGTATACTTAACGGCTTTTTCTGCCTTATTTCAATTTGGTCAGCTTAAATCGGGGCAAACGGCACTGATCCATGCGGGAGCCAGTGGTGTCGGTGGGGCGGCAATTCAAATGGCAAAACGCGCAGGTGCTCAAGTGGTGATCACTGCAGGTAGCGATGAAAAGTGCGAACATGCCAAACAGCTTGGTGCAGACCACACCATTAATTATAAAACCACTGACTTTGTAGAGTACTTCAAAGCCAATAATTTACAGGCTAATACCATTGTTGATCCTGTCTCAGGACGCTATTTAAATAAAAATGCTGCCGTTGCAGCAATGGATTGTCAAATTGTAATGTTAGCCTTTTTAGATGCACGCTTTGCTGAGGTTGACTTTGCAAGGCTACTTAGTAAGCGCATATCATTTCATGCATCAACCTTGCGTAACCGTTCGATTGAATTTAAACGTGATTTAAAAGAGCAGTTTATATCGCGATTTTATGATGACTTGGCCAACGGGCTGTTCGATTGCAATATCTACAAAACCTTAAATTGGCAAGAGGCTAATGAGGCGCACCGTATTTTAGATAACAACGAAAACTCGGGAAAAGTGGTGATGTTAGTTGAATAACATCAATTTGCCCATATTATTGGTTTTATTAGTAGTTAAAAGTAAAGGTTAATATGAACCCTATTATTGCAATGCTCAAAGAGCACAATGTAAGTGACGAGAAAGTGCGTGAGCTGTTTCAAGCGTTTATGGAAAACCCAATGATGGCAATGGGTCTGGTCCAACAGTTAGGTATCCCACCAGAAAAGCTTCAACAATTGATGGCATTAGTGATGACGCAGCCACACCTTATTAAAGAAGCGGCTGAATCAGTGGGTATCAGTGATGATGAAGTTGAGCAAGCCAAAGCGCAGTTCAAAAATCAGCAGTCATAAAATTAAATGATACGAATTTAAAAAAGGTTAGCTCTTTGGCTAACCTTTTTTGTTAATTACTGATATGAAAACACGTCGTCCAGTTTTTTATCAAACAATTGAGCAATCTTAAAAGCCACCTCGAGCGACGGTGAATATTTACCTTTTTCAATTGCTACTATGGTTTGCCTTGAAACGCCAACTGCCTCTGCTAATGCTTGCTGAGTCATTTCATTATGATGAAATCGAAGTTCCCGAATGGTATTACTGAGCTGTTTTGTCATCTAGCTGTCTCTTCGGTATAAATACACTTTGCTGGCAATAGTAATAATTTCACTGACTAAAAAACCAATAATAAGAAAGTGCATAATATTATATAGATCAGAGACCTCAGGTAACAACATACGCCCAGATACGCGCTCAATTTGCGTTGCTAAAAATACACATATTAAGATAATTGCAGAGCAAAACCAGTGACCAAGCTTGGTGCTTTTTAGCTCAATGAGCTTGTCGCGCTCATCATCCCCTAAGTCTGCTTCTTTGTGTTTAATACCAGCAAGCACAGATTGCATAATGATCTCTAATATCACCGCAACTACAACAACCTTATACAAATAAGACACCATGGTATCTTGGTTAAGATCACCCGCAGCTTGTAGTGAATTAATGCCTAACAGGTAGTAGCTTAACAGGCCTATGGTTACCACCAAGGTGCCCCAAATTGTCATTTCTTTGTAGCTCATCGTTATCATCCAATGTAAAAAATATTTGACTTAATGTTAAGTAAACTACTCATTGGTTGTGGTGTCAAATATTTTTAACATCATGTATGGTATTTTTATCATTGACGTATTTCGTTACATTTAGTTGAGAACTAATTTGTACCGCACAAGCTCTTATGAAAACAAACAACAAATAAGGAACGAATATGAACTGGCTTTTGAAGGTATGGAAAAATAACCGCTCTTTGATTTTATTCATCTGTTTGATGAGTGTTTTTAGAAGTGCGGTGGCTGATTGGTATGAAGTACCAACAGGCTCAATGAATCCGACCATCGTTGAAGGGGATAGAATTTTAACGGATAAAATGGCTTATGATCTGCGTGTGCCATTTAGTCATATTTCGCTAATGCGCACTGATGAGCCAAAAGCCGGTGATATCATTGTATTTGATTCTAAGGCTGCAAATAATCGCTTAATAAAGCGTGTTATTGGTGTGCCGGGCGATACAGTGACTTTGATAGATAATAAATTAATCATTAACGGTAAAGCGCTTGATTACGCATTAACTGGTGACATGCAAGAGCAGCAAACACTCATTGAAAACCTTGCAGGTGTTCAGCACGCTATTCAGATATCCAAAACGCCCTCGGTGATGCAGCATTTTGCTCCTGTCGTTATTCCCAGCGATATGTATCTAGCGATGGGCGATAACCGCGATAATAGTGCAGACTCACGAGTGATTGGGCTAGTGCCTCGCAGTGAGTTATTAGGCAAAGCTAAAAGGGTGCTTGTGTCACTCGATTATGATGATTATTACTTACCTCGAAAAGAACGGGTTTTACATGATTTATACTTAGCCCCTTAGCTAAATATCGTCCAAATATTGGCAATTTACCGTTTTATGTCTCAATATTGACGACATAAAAATAACAAGCCAATAGATGGAACGATAAATGACTGAAAACAAGCGGTTTAGGCCTTTAACAGTTTATATATTACTAAGCTGTTGTATTGGTTTGGTGGCCTGTGGTTCTGGCTCTAACACAGAAAATTCGACGTCCATCCCAGATACTTCAATACCCAATTCTGGCGCTGCCATTGTTGATAACAGTGGTAGTGCCGACTATCAAATTATTATTTATGGCAATAGCCATAGCGCTAAATTAGGTGATTTGCTTGAACAGCTTATTTCCAGTGAGTTAACCAACGCTCAAGTTTCAACGCTTACCGTTAGTGGTCGCTTTTTAGATGAAATAGTGAACATATCTGGCAATGTTGAAAAGCTACAACAAGCCAATTGGACTCATGCTATTTTTCAAGGTCAGAAGTACTCTCAGTCTGGTTCTGTTAATTATTCTACGAATGAGGCAGAGCGATTAATTGCCAGTGCAAAAGAGCTGAAAATAACGCCTATCTTGTTTCCTGAGCATCCTCAGCAAGGTGACAGCAAAGAAGGGGAGCTTGTCTACCAATTGCATTTGTCGATTAGTGAAAAAGAGGCAAGCTGTGTTGCCCCAATCGGTTTAGTTTGGGATAAAGCAATTGCCGCATTACCTGAGCTTAATTTTTACAGTGCAGATGGTAATCATGCATCAAACGCAGGGCACTTACTGACCGCGATGACTTTTTATGAAGTCATAACAGGTGAGCTTGCCGATACCCTTGCTTACAATGCCGCTTTTGCTATTAGCGAGCAACAACAGCAGCAGTTTGGGCAAATAATTACCCAAGTGCTTGCTGAGCACCCTGCATGCCCAAGTTCATAAACTAACTACATCGATGTGAAGCACGCATTAAACACAAAAAAACCGTTGTGCCTAAACACAACGGTTTTTTATAGTAGCTAGTAATTGTGTAATTACATTACACGCATGCCAGGCTCTGAGCCTTCATCTGGGTTAAGAATATAAATTTCTTTACCGCCAGGGCCGGCTGCTAATACCATGCCCTCAGACATACCAAAACGCATCTTACGAGGCTTAAGGTTTGCTACCATAACCGTTAGCTTACCTTCGATATCTTCTGGTGCATACGCAGATTTAATGCCTGCAAATACTTGGCGCGTTTCGCCACCTAAATCTAGGGTAAGTTTAAGTAGTTTCTCAGCACCTTCTACGTGTTCTGCTTTAGCAATTTTTGCTACACGTAAATCAACTTTAGCAAAGTCGTCAAATTCGATTTCAGGGCTGATTGGCTCTTTAGCTAGTGGGCTGTTTGGATCAACTTTATCTTTCTCAGCAACTAGGCTTTCTTTTGATTCTTCAATCATTTTGTTTACTTTATCCATTTCAACACGTTGCATTAACGGTTTGAATTTATTAATTGCGTGACCAACCAGCGCTGTTTGCGCGCCTTGCCATGTTAAACCGTCGTTTAAGAAGGCTTCAACGTTTGCAGCCATACCTGGTAGAACAGGTTTTAAGTAAGTGATAAGTACACGGAACATATTCAAACCAAGTGAGCATACATCGTGTGCTTCTTGTTGTTTTGTTTCGTCTTTAATTAACACCCACGGCGCTTTTGCGTCGATGAATTGGTTTGCTTTGTCAGCAAGCGCCATGATTTCGCGAATTGCACGGCTGTAATCACGGTTTTCATAGTGATTTGCAATGCTTGAAGAAGCCGCTTGGAACTCACCTAATAGTGCTTCATCCATTACGGTGTCGCTAAGCTTGCCGTCAAATTTCTTAGTGATGAAACTTGCACAGCGACTTGCGATATTAACCACTTTACCTACTAAGTCAGAGTTTACACGTAGTGCAAAGTCTTCAAGGTTTAAATCAAGGTCAGTGATGCCGTTGTTTAGTTTTGCTGCGTAGTAATAACGAAGATACTCAGGATCTAAGTTATCAAGGTAAGTACGCGCTTTAACAAAGGTCCCTTTTGATTTAGACATCTTTGAGCCATTTACAGTTACAAAACCGTGTGCAAAAACGTTGGTAGGTTTTCTGAACTTTGCACCGTCTAACATTGCCGGCCAGAATAGGCTGTGGAAATAGATGATGTCTTTACCAATGAAGTGGTAAAGCTCTGCATCTGAGTCTTCGCGCCAGAATGCATCAAAATCAATCCCTTTTTTGTCGCACAGGTTTTTAAAGCTCGCCATGTAGCCGATAGGCGCATCGAGCCACACGTAGAAGTATTTACCCGGTGCACCAGGGATTTCAAAACCAAAGTAAGGTGCATCACGGCTGATATCCCACTGCTGTAGGCCATCTGCAAACCATTCATCAAGCTTGTTCGCCATTTCTTGTTGAATCGTACCTGAGTGTAACCACTCTTTTAGCATGTCTTCAAAAGCAGGTAGGTCGAAGAAGTAGTGCTCCGAATCTTTTAAGATTGGCTCAGCTCCCGACATTACAGAGCGTGGGTTAATAAGTTCAGTTGGGCTGTATGTAGCACCACAAGAATCACAGCTGTCACCGTTTTGATCCTCTGACTTACACGTTGGGCAAGTACCCGTTACAAAGCGATCTGGTAAGAAGATACCTTTCTCTGGGTCGAAAAGTTGAGAAATAGTATGCTTTTTAATGTGACCCGCTTCATTCAAACGGTTGTAGATTAACTCGCTGAAATGACGGTTTTCTTCACTGTGCGTGCTGTGATAGTTATCAAATTCAATGTTGAAATCAGCAAAGTCGCGTTGACGTTCAACACTGACGTTTTTAACCATCTCTTCTGGCGTGATCCCTTGCTTTTGCGCATTAAGCATAATTGGTGTGCCGTGAGCATCATCCGCGCAAACGTAATAGGTTTCATGACCTTGTTGTTTTTGGAAACGCGCCCAAATATCTGTTTGGATATATTCTAGTAAATGGCCTAAGTGAGTCGGGCCATTGGCATAAGGTAATGCGCTAGTAATCAGGATCTTTCGCTGTGCCATAATCATTCCGAATTGAGATTAGTTCGATGCAAATATGCTCGAATATCATTATTTAATACATTGTAAGTTGCTCATAGACAACTCAAAGCAATGATATTATCTAATTGTCTGGTTTTAATGCCTTGAATGTTACATAATTCCGCAGCACTTTTCATCAAAGAAACGCTAATTTATTGCTATGTTTGGACTGTCAAAACTATTCTCAAGTAAATCGGCTGAAAAAGCGCCTATCATTGATGCCTTAGCCGCCTATCGTAGTAACGCATTTGCCATTGGCATTGAGCAAGACTGGCTCGAAGAGCTTAATCAAAACAGCGATAAAAGCTGGCAAGTCAAATTAAACCTCCCTTTTGCAGGCTTGAGTGAAATAAACGACATTGAAAAATTTGTCACCGATAAACTATCAGTGCCTGTGTCAATTAGCGCTAAAGTGAAATTACCTAGCCTATATAGCTTTAAGCAAATAAAACATATTGTACTCGTTGCTTCGGGTAAAGGCGGCGTTGGAAAGTCAACCACAGCAGTGAATCTTGCCTCGGCTTTAGAGCAAGAGGGTGCCAAAGTGGGTATTCTCGATGCCGATATTTATGGCCCGTCTATTCCATTGCTTCTGGGTCTACAAGGGGCAGAGCCGAAAACGGCAGATAATAAAAATTTACTTCCTTTTGAAGCGCATAACCTCAAGGCGCAATCGATCGGCTTTTTAGTGCCAAGTGATGACGCAACCGTTTGGCGCGGCCCAATGGCATCGGGAGCACTCAATCAGTTAATGAACGAAACCGCTTGGGGAGAGCTTGATTATCTTATTGTTGATATGCCTCCAGGTACGGGCGATATTCAGTTAACCATGAGCCAAAAAGTGCCAGCAAGTGGTGCGGTGATCATCACCACGCCTCAAGATTTAGCCCTAGCCGATGCACAAAAGGGCATTGCTATGTTCAATAAAGTGAACGTCCCTGTGCTTGGCTTAATTGAAAACATGAGCTACTTCTTGTGTGGCCATTGTGGTGAGCCCAATCATGTATTTGGTAAAGATGGCGCTGTAAAATTAGCGCATCGTCATGGTGTGCCTGTACTAGCGAATATTCCGCTGGCCATTGAAATTCGTGAAAGCTCGGAGCAGGGTGACTTAATTGCCAAAGATAATACGGCGAAATTAAGTGAAACCTACAAAACCGCGGCTCGTGTGCTTGCTAGTAGCTTGTATTATCAACAGGCGCACACAAGCGCAGTTGAAATTGTCATTACTGAAGATTAATTGTTGCAAAGATCTTGTTAATGGGTTTTTCTTATTAACAAGATCTTGATTGCTTCTTTTGTATTAAATTCACTCTCAAACCCCATTTTTAGCCGTATAAAGCCTGTATTTTCGTTAAACATGTCTAAAAACAAATTCGCAGTAAATGTTAATATTTTATTGACGTTTTAATAACCGTGACATACTCTAATGAAAGCGCTTACATTGTTGGGCCTTTTTATTTGCCTTCTCATGTAAGCGCTTACAATTGACTGATTAAAATAATATTCATATAGATCAGTTGAGTACTAACAAACACATAATGTTAGGGTTCAATGCAATGAACAAATTCAAAACACACTTAACACAACTTGCAATGGCGCTTTCAGTAGCGACATTAGCTGGCTGCGGTGGCTCTGCCACAGATACAAAAATTGATACAATTGATACAACTGAACCCGTTTCAGACTGGGTCATGGTTTGGGAAGATAACTTTGATGGTGATGCCATTGATGAAAATAAATGGAGTTTCGAAATAGACTGTGCAGGTGGCGGTAATAACGAAAAACAATGTTATACCGACAGTGAAGAAAACGCCTTTGTTGCAGATGGTATTCTTAATATCGTTGCATTGCCTGCAGAAGACGGTGCTGCAAAGCCTTATACATCTGCACGTATCAATACTCGCTACAAAGCCGATTTTAAATATGGCCGCTTTGAAGTAAGAGCAAAACTACCAAGCGGTCAAGGTTCTTGGCCTGCGTTTTGGATGATGCCAACCGACGAAGTATACGGTGAGTGGCCTCGTTCAGGTGAAATCGACATTTTAGAATCAGTGAATTTAAAAGTCGAAAATGATGATGGCTTAGAGTCAAATATCTACGGCACGTTACATTATGGTCAAGCGTGGCCAAATAATGATAGTAGTGGTCAAGCATACACCTTCGCGCAAGATTCAAATCCGGCAGATGACTTTCATACTTATGCGATTGAATGGCAAGAAGGCGAAATTCGTTGGTATGTAGATAACTATTTATACGCAACGCAGCGCCAATCAGAATTGCTTTACAACGCAAGCGGTGAAGCGCTGGCTCTTAAACATAAGGGTTGGTACACAGAGTATTATGATCAAACAACTGGTGAGTTAACGACTTTTTGGGACGCTGCACCATTTAACCAAGAGTTTTATTTAATTTTAAACTTTGCGGTAGGTGGTGATTGGCCTGAAAACGTTAATGCCCTTGGTGTTGATGCAAGTGCATTCGAAAACGGTCAAACTTTTGAAGTTGACTATGTACGTGTTTATGAGTGTTCGCAAAACCCAGACACAGGTAAAGGTTGTGAAACCGTCCGCCCTGGCTACGACGATTTAGAAGATGCACTTGTACAAGGTGCAGCGCCGGCGCCAACACCACCAAGTGATGGTACTGTTACGCCGCTGACTATTTTTGATAGCAGTTTTAACCCTAACTGGCCTGCATGGGACTGTTGTGGTGGCACAACGCCAGGGTTAGTTGAAGATGCCGACCGTGGCAATGTGGTTGAGTTTAGTGTGGGTGCAACGGCTACGGTAAATGGTTTTATCAGCCGTGATGCCTTTATTACCGATGAAAACGGTGAAGCCTCGCCTTATGATGCCAGTGCGATGTTAGAAGACGGCTATGTAACGTTTGATATGCAAGTAACGTCTTTACCATCAACGCCTGACGCACCGTGGTTATTCAAAATCGAAAGTGATGAAGGTGCGACAGCTGTTGAGCTAAACCTAAGTGCAAGTACTGAAGGTGTTAGCCCAGTTGCTGGTGAATGGCAAACTTATACTTTCCCACTGCAAACATTAGCTGATGCGGGTTTAAATGTATCACTGATTGATGTGATCATGATTTTCCCTGCGTGGGGTCAAGGTGAAGGTGCAGTATACCGTGTTGATAATGTTGAAATTACCAATGGCGGCACAACAACATTGCCTTCATTAACCTTATTCACCGATGAAACGAATCTTGATTGGCCGCTGTGGGATTGTTGTGGTGGTTCAACACCTGTTGAAGTAGTCGACGACGAAGAACATGGTGTGACTGCTGAATTCTCGATTGGTGCAACACCTACCGTAATGGGCTTTATCAACCGTACTTCATCAGGTGGTAGTGGTACGCAGTTTGATGCATCAGCACTGGTTGATGATGGCATGTTGCAATTTGAGATGAAGATCACCTCTTTATCATCAACGCCAGATGCGCCTTGGCTGTTAAAAGTTGAGTCAAATGAAGGTGCAACAGCGGTTGAAGTTAACCTAAACACAAGCACAGAAGGCGTTGACCCTGTAGCGGGTGAATGGCAAACCTATACATTCCCAATCAGTACTTTATTAAACGCTGGTTTAGATGTAAGTGCGATTGATGTCATCATGATTTTCCCTGCATGGGGTCAAGGTGACGGTGCTGTTTACCGTGTTGACAATGCACGTATCTATGCTCCAGAGCAAGAATCTACAGCATCAGAGCTAACGCTATTTGCTGAAAACGTGGCAGATCTGTGGAGCATTTGGGATTGTTGTGCAGGGAGTACACCAACAGTCGAAACGGATGACGAAACCCATGGCTCAGTGGCAGAATTTCAAATTGGTTCTACCGCTACGGTAATGGGGTTCCTAGCTGATGATGGCGTGAGCTTTGATGCATCGCACTTGTTATCTGAAGGTGTGGTTCGTTTTGAGATGAAAATTGTGTCAAATGCCAGTAACCAAGATGCACAGTGGTTATTCAAAATTGAATCAAACGATGCAGGTCAAGCTGTGGAGCTTGCGTTAAGTGCAAGCCAAGAAGGTGTCGAGCCTGTGGTGGGTGAGTGGCAAACCTATACGTATACACTTGCAGACTTACTCAGTGCAGGTCTTGATATTAGTGCAATCGATGTTGTCATGGTGTTCCCGTCATGGGGGATGGGTGAAGGTGCGGTTTACCGTATCGATAATGCAGTAATTGCAAACCCGTAATTAACATTGGCAACAAGTGATGGGTGCTGAATACGGCACCCAGTATCCATGACAATATATTGCAAAAGCAGGTAAATCATGAAAAGCACAAAATTTATTAAAACACCTCTTGCAGCGTCAGTTGCGATGATCTTAACCGCAGGGCTAGGCACTATGTCTGCTTACGCACAGGATGAGCAAGAGAAGGCTGATAACGAAATCGAAGTTATCGAAATTAAAGGTATTCGTGGCAGTATGATCCGCGCCATGGATATGAAACGCGATGCAACAGGTGTTGTAGATGCGATTTCAGCCGAAGAAATGGGTAAGTTCCCAGATACTAACTTGGCTGAATCATTACAACGTATTACCGGTGTATCGGTGAGTCGTTCTAACGGTGAAGGGAGTGAAATTACAGTACGTGGTTTTGGTCCTGAGTTTAACCTTATCACCCTAAATGGTCGTCAAATGCCGGGTACGGGTTATACGCGTTCTTACGCCCTTGAGAACATTGCCGCTGATGGTGTTAGTGCACTTGAAGTTGCAAAATCGGGGCAAGCAGATGTACCAAGTGGTGGTCTAGGTGCTACGGTAAATATTATTACTACGCGCCCGTTAAATAGCCCAGGTGAAAAATTTAGCTCATCAATTAAAGCGATTCACGATTCATCTAATGAAGCGGGTGATGATGTAACGCCTGAGTTTTCAGCGATGTACAGTAACACCTATGCTGATGATACATTTGGTTTTGCGGTGTCTTTCTCGCACCAAGAGCGTGACTTCCAACAACAAAATGCCAATATCCAAGGTTGGCAGGCCAATGTTGATTTACCAACACTCGATGAAGGCGATTACATTGATGCTCGCCCAGTTGATAGCGACGGTAACCCAACAGGTAATTACTTCTTCCCGAAAGACATGAACTACAGCATTGCTGATGTTGAACGTGAAAGAACGAATGGCCAAGTAACGTTACAGTACTCACCTGTTGAAAACTTTACAGCGACGGTTGATTACACCGCAAGCCGTGCAATTACCGGTGTAAATACCGTGGGTTGGGGTATTTGGAATGAGTTTGGTAGTAATATCAATGGCTATGAGCTTGATGAAAATGGTACAGCGATTTATGCCGACATCAGTGGTAACGATGGCTCATTTACAGCTAGCCGAGGCACCACTGAAGTTAAAGCGCGCTCAATTGGTTTAAACCTAGAGTGGCAAATTAACGATGAGTGGGAAGTTGAGTTCGATTATCATGATTCGAAAAACGAAACAGATAATGGTGCAGATGATGGTTTAGGTTCAACAGGGCAAATCATTCTTGGCTCAGATCAGTTAAAGAGTAAAGTGTATGATTACCGCACTGGAGAAATTCCACACGCCTACGTTAACTGGAACAACGGCACAACGGTGCTAGATCCAAGTGAAATTGATTCAAACTTCAGCCAGTTTAGCTACTCACCAGGTGAGTCTAAGGTAGAGCAAGCTCAGCTTCACACAACGTGGTTTAATGAGCGCTTTGAAATTCCGCTTGTTAAAGTGAAATTTGGTGCGGCTCACACCAAGCAAACGATGGGTGGTTTTACCGCTTGGAGTGGTCTGCGTGGTGGTCCGGGCTTTAACCCATCATTCACTGAAATCTTCCCAGACGGCATGTTCACTTATAATGATACTGGCGACATGTTAGATCAGTTCTCTGGTGGTGGTAGTGCGCTTGAGCCTAATTATTACTACACCTATAGCTTTGAAGAAGCGTTAGCGCGTCAACTTGCTTATTTAAATGAAGACTTATTGGGCGATAACCAATATTCAATTGACCCTTTCTATGATGGTATCGACAGTGAAAGCTACGTAGAAGAAAAAACGCAAAGCTTCTATGTGAACAGTTTATGGGAATTTGAAGTTGCAAATTACTTTGTCCAAATTAATGCAGGTCTTCGCTACGAAGATACTGATGTAACCAGTACGGTTCGTCAACGTGTTGAAAGCCAAGTGAACTGGGTAAGTGCCTCTGAGTGGATCATGCAGTACGAAACTGGTGGCACAGATAACTTTTATCAAGAAGAAGGTAACTACGATATTTGGTTGCCGAACATTGACGTAAAAGTTGAAATTACAGACGAGTTAGTTGGTCGTGTTTCGTGGGGTAAAACCATGGCACGTGCGCCGCTGGGTAATTTGGCTGGTGGCCGTAGCTTAACGGGTAGCCCTAAACCGGGTGCTCGGACAGGTAGCCAAGGTAATACTAATTTGTTGCCATTTGAATCAACAAACCTCGATTTATCGCTTGAGTACTACTACGGTGAAGGCAGCTATGCATCGGTCGGCTACTTCAAAAAAGACGTAGATAACTTTATTCAAACGCAAATCACTGAAACAACCATTGATGGTTTATACGATATCTTAAATGGTCCACGTTACCTTGAAGCTGTTGCATCTGTTGAAGCGCGTGGCGAGCAGGCTACGAGTGACGCTGTTTTCAATGAAATGTTGGCATTAGGTTATGGTAATGCGGATGGTGCCATTGAGCCAACGAGTTCTGATCCATTGATGGTTTGGAATATTTCTCAGCCACAAAATACAGATAGTAAATCAGTTGATGGCTTTGAAGTTGCTGTACAACACTTGTTTGGTGAAAGCGGCTTTGGTTTAGGGGTTAATGCCACGTTTGTTGATGGTGATGTTGAATTTGATGTAGCAAGTTTAACTCAGCAAGCTCCTTTATCTGGCTTAAGTGATTCAGCGAACTTCCAAGCCTTCTATGATAAAGATGGCTTATCAGTAAAAGTAACTTACGCATGGCGTGATTCGTACTTAATTGGTGTAGGTCAATCGCAAGGCTCATCTGATGCGCCGCCACAATTTGGCGATACCTACGGTCAATGGGACTTAAGCGTTAACTACGACATTAACGAAAACATGACCGTTTTCTTTGAAGGTATAAACCTTAACAACGAAACTGAGCGTGGCTACGGTCGTTACGAAGAGCAGTTCTTATTTGCTCGCCAGTACGGACCGCGTTACACAATCGGTGCCCGTTATAGCTTTTAATATGTGATCCCCAAAGGAACAAAAGCCGCTCAATGAGCGGCTTTTTTTATTAAAAACGTGATTTTCAAAAAGTGACAATTAATAACACGGGTTTAGAAAGGTTTCTTGCGATAAAAGAAGTAACTCGAAAAATAGCAAAAAAAGGCAATGCCAGGATTAATTAATAAATTAGGCATAAACACAATATCGGTTTCACCAAAACAATAGAAGTAAAAGACAATAGTGAGTAATGAAGGCAGTGGGAAAAAGAATGTTTCGTTTGCAACTAAGCCAACCACCGACCAGCTAGTTAATAGTAATGAACCGATAAAAACGAGAAAGCCATGCCATAAATCATGCTTTTTAGCGTAATGTTTGGCAATTAAAATAGCGGCAACGCATGCTGGCAATGTTATTACGGATAAAATGACGTAATCCATAACAACTTATCCTCATTCTCCTTATAATCGGGGCATTAAAACAAAACTCAGTACTTCAGATAAATCAGAAAGAGCTGATCTTATTACCTGAGATGGCTTATCTTATTTAGTTGAGAATTATTCGCGCAACACGCTGATGATTTGTGTAATATATGGCACACTATAGCCACCCCATTTGGCTTTGCTGATACACACTCGATTTTTGGTGTGTTTAGTTTAAAGCTTAGCGTGTTTTTTCAACTTAAAATCATATGTTTAAGTTGTATTAGGTAGAATAATAAATGAGATTATCAGATACCCATATTCAGCAGTATATTGACGAAGGCCGCATTGTTATTGAGCCAACACCGAGTAAAGAAATGATTTCAGGTGTGACGGTAGACTTGCGATTGGGCAACAAGTTTCGAGTTTTCCAAGATCATACCGCAGCCTATGTTGACTTAAGTGGTCCAAAAGATCAGTTAAATAAGGCGATGGAATCAATCATGAGTGACGAAATTGTGCTTGCTGATGAAGAAGCATTTTTCCTGCACCCAGGTGAACTGGCACTGGCAATTACCCATGAAAAAGTCACATTACCAGCAGATATTGTTGGTTGGTTAGACGGTCGTTCATCGTTAGCTCGCCTTGGTTTGATGGTACATGTTACAGCACATCGTATTGATCCAGGCTGGTCTGGTAATATCGTGTTAGAGTTTTATAACTCAGGTAAATTGCCATTGGCGCTTCGCCCAATGATGAAAATTGGTGCCATGAGCTTTGAAACCATGACAAGTCCTGCAGAAAATCCGTATAACACGCGTAAAGACGCAAAATATAAAGATCAAAATACGGCGGTTGCAAGTCGTATCAGTGATGATAATAAATAATTAGAGTTTGTGTGGCTTTCGGGCCACATAACATTTTGTTACTGAACTTTTTACCTAATTAAATCCTGCATAATTGGCAATTTAAGCGTATTCCTCCCATACTTTTAGCTGGTGTTTAAAGCACGGAGCTAAAATGCATTTTATTGGCAAGCACATCCATCGGGTTGTTAGAACGCTGCCCATAATAATGTGTTGTGTATTTTTACACAGCGTTAGCACTTTTGCTGCCAGTGATAATGCCTCGGTTTGGCTGCTTGACTCCCCCGAGCCACTTGCCAAATTAAGTGGAACCCTGCAAGAATCACTACAAAATGCTAAACAGCTGAATGCACTCGAAAGCAGTTCTATTCGTCTTGCCCCGCAAACATCCCACTGGTTAATAATCGATTTATTCCAACTACCCGACAATAAAAATTACGTTGTCTATCTTGGTGAGCCTAACTTAACCTGGGCAAAGTTTTATCTGTTAGATGAAAGTTATCAGGCGACTGATGATCAGCGGCTCGCCTCACTCGAAAACTTATCAAATGTGCGACCACATTGGTTAATAGAGCATAGTCAAGGACATCGCTGGGCATTGGTTAACTTTGAGCACGATAGGGCACTGACTTTAGAAGTTGGGGTTGTTGCTGCAAAAGCGTTCGAAATAAACCTCCATCAAATCATATTAAGCTATGGCGCAATCTTAGGCGTCTTAATTTTATGTATGTTTGTGTGCGCTGTTTATTTTTTTGTATCGCAGCAACCAAAATACTTGGTGCTGAATGCGTACTTCGTGTTGGTTTGTATCGGATTTTTGATTGATAACGGGTTAATAAACTATCTCGTTAATGGTTTAGATTGGGAAGCAAAATGGCCCGTTAATGAGTTTGCATTATGTTTTGCGAGCTACTTTTTATATCACTTTCTAGCAATCCATACCTATAAACCTCGCTTTAAAAAAGCGTGGCAAGCTATGATGGTTTGTTTACTCAGTGCAGCCGTGTTGTCATCACTACTGCCTCAATTTAATCGCCAATGGTTATTTATAGTTTCATGCATCGGGTTTTTAAGTTTTGCAGCTGCTGTATTTTTGCGTTTAATGCAGCGTAAAAATAGCCGCACTCATCTGCGTTGTTTTATGCTTCTGACAATTGTGACTCAGGTATTTAGTCTATTTATTTGGAATGGCTTTGGTATTGGTTATCATGGAGTTCACAACACCATTTTGCTTATCACATCACTGGCGATATGTTCTGTGCTGTTGTTAAAAGATCGTCAGCAAATTTCTGCATTTAGTTATTCTATGCTGCATGATGCAGACACTAAACTGCCAAATAAGCAATTTTTACTCGCGCAAATGGTGAAGAAAGTATCGCAGAAACAACACTTTTCAGTTTTGTTATTTAAACCTCATGTACTTTCAAACGCGCGTTCTACATTTGGTTTTGAGCAAGCCAATATTTGTATAAATGAAAGGTTAAGTATCTTAAATACTCAGCTACAGACCATGAATGCATTAAAGCTTGAAATTCAAGCCAGCAGGAGCGCATGGCTTGCTCACGTTGATGACAGTACATTTGGTTGCTTAGTTATTGGTGAATTAGAGCTCAGTCATATAGAGCAGTTTGCATGTTTGATCCATGGGGTCTTTGAAGAAGGGCTCACCCATGAAGATATTAACTTAGTCGATAGTGTTGATATTGGTGTTGCTTATTACCCGATGCATGGCAATACCGCAAAGCAAATATTGCAATGTGCAATACAAGCAATGACCGAAAAACGCCTACAAGGTGAGCGATGGCGCATGTTCGACTCAGAGAGTGCGCGGCTTTCTGAACAAAGATTATCCATTGCTGCGGCGCTTAAAATGGCGATAGATGAAAACCAGTTAAGCTTACATTTTCAGCCACAGATTTGTTTGAAAACAGGCAAAGTAGTGGGCTGTGAAGCATTGCTGCGATGGCATCATCCTGTATTTGGTGCGGTGAGCCCTGATGTGTTTATTCCAATTGCAGAATCAGCAGGGGTGATCAATCAACTCACAGAGTGGGTGGTTGAAAATGGTATCCAGTGGCAAGCGAAGTTTTGCAAACTGATACCCGATCACGTTATTTCTATTAATATTTCAGCAAAAGATCTATTAAATAAAGACCTACCTGTGCTGTTAATCACCATTTTAAATGAGCAAAAAGTGCGTGCCGAATCCGTGATGTTAGAGCTGACTGAATCAGCCACTTTGGAAGAAAGTAAAAAGATTAAAGCCACACTTGATGACTACCGTTTAATAGGCTTAAAACTCGCGATTGATGATTTTGGTACTGGCTATTCTTCACTTGCTTATTTAAGTCAACTTGGCTTTGACGAAGTGAAAATAGATAAGCAATTTGTGCTAAATCTGCCGTTTTCAGTAAATGATCAGAGTATCTGTCGAGCAACCTGCGACATTGCTGCCACTCTGGGCGCGCAGGTGGTTGCTGAAGGTATTGAAGACGAACAAAGCTTAGCAATGCTGCAAAGTTATGGCTGCGAGTTTGGACAAGGGTATTATTTTTCAAAACCGCTTTGTGCAGATGACTACTTAGCTTGGATAAGCGATGTGCAGAAAGTTGAAATTAGCCTTGATGCAACAGCAAACCTAATTGATTAAAGTAATTCAGCAGTGCAGAAAAGCAGCGCATTGTATGCTGTTCATCTGGGTAGATTAAGCCACTTGTCGATAACCCACTCACTAAAAAGCTATTTTTTATATCAGGGTGCATGGTAATGCACTTTTCAAAACAGCGGGCAGCTAGCTCCTCAGGCATACTCATATATAGTTGTTTTACCTGCTTATCAAAAGCGATAGATTGCTTAACGAACTCATTTGGATTTGCACCTGAGGTATCTAAAAAAACCTGATGGTAAAATTCATTTAAACGCTGATTTAGTGGATGGCTTAAATTTGGTGACTGTTCGAGCCACAGCGCTGAGCAAAATTGCATGCTCTTTCTGCTCTTAAATAAATGCTGACAAATATGGTGATCAAACGCATGAAACCATTCGTGGGCGAGAGCGCCACCGCCAGCATTTTTAGCTAGCGCAAGAGTTTGGCTGTGGGCATTGTAATGAGCCTGCACACCTTTTTGGCCACCATGACCAAAGGCAAAATTAAGCTTACCCCTAAGGCCAATCGCTGTTGGTGGCAAAGTCAGAATTTGTGCAAGATCAGCTAAGGCATCGTAAATTAAATTTGCTGCTAAAAGCCGCTCTTGCTTATTAACCCAATTGCCAACCACCATGGTACGAAAACCAAAGTGTCGCGAATATCGTCAAAATCAACTTGATCATCAAAGCGGTAATCTGGCCCTTGACGATGAAAACCTGCGCTAAGTCGTTTTGATACACGCATTATAAATAGCGCGCCTTAACATCATCTGGCATATGTTGGGTTTGCTTATCGACCAGTGCCGCTAATAATCTGTATAGCGGTGTTACATCAAGGCCTTCAATCAGTTTTAGGCTATGAGCAACAGCTTCTAAAGTAGATAAACTATCTGCGCGTGGTGCTTTACGAATGACGTATTTGTTTTGGGGTAGTTGTTTAAAACTCACAGCCTGAAACCCCTGAAGGCTTGGAGTTAATTGCAGCATTTTGTAGGCTTTTTTCCACGTACCATCAATCACAATTAAATGAGTTAAAGACTGTTTGAAAGCATCTGTAGTGGCAGTGTGTTCATCTAAGCATAATGCATTATCAGCAGGATAGAGTACCGCAGTTGTTGCTTTTGGCAATGTTGCGAGCTGTAAAAAGTCTTGTTCTGACTCACCTGCAATGATTTGGCAGTTATCTAAGCCTAAATTCAGTAAATTAGCGGTGTTCTTAGTAACTTTTTCCTCACCAGGGTGGCGTAATATAATGATTTTTAGTTTATTATTGATTATGCTTATTGAATCACATAAACAGGTTTTAACTGAAAAGCCACAATGTGAGCACAATTCTCTAGCCATACAAACTCAGGTGTAAATCAAAACTATGCCTAGTATACATGAGCTTAACTCGCAAAGCAGGTTTGCTTTTTGGCTATGAACCGCTAAAGTTGCGATTTATATAATTACGTTTTTGATTAAGGGATAAAGATGACGACAATCACAATTGATGAGAGTGCGCTTGAAGGAATGGAATCACTTTTAGGTGACCAATTTGCCGACACCTTAACCTTTTGTTGTAGTGAATTTCAGCGTTTAGGCTCTGAAGTACTTGCAAATCTTGGTTCAGATAATGAAGCAGCAGCAAGGCATGCACACAGTTTAAAATCAAATGCCGCCCAATTTGGTGCCATGAGTTTATCAGCACTTGCGCAAGAAATTGAACTGACTTTGAACCAAGGCGATGTCGCAACAGCACAAGAAAAATCACAAACTCTTGATGAACAAGTTTCAGGTTCAGTCGAAAAATTACAAGTATGGCTTGCTGGCCGCTAAAAACTTGAATTTATTTCAGTTATAACCGCAAAAATCCTCTGGCGTGGTGGCCCCGTACTGGGTTAGTCTTAAGGCTAATTAGTAGAGGTAACCATGTCACAAATCAAAAAGAGTCACAAACTAGACGGTGTCTGTTATGACATACGTGGGCCTGTGCTTGCACAAGCTCGAAAAATGGAAGACGAAGGGCAAAAAGTATTAAAGCTCAACATTGGCAATCCTGCTGCCTTTGGCTTTGATATGCCTGAAGATATGCACAAAGATATCATTCGTAACTTATATTCAGCCCAAGGCTACTGTGACTCTAAAGGCCTCTACTCAGCCCGTGTGGCTGTCTATCAACACTATCAGCAACGCGGTTTATTTAATCTTGATGTCGATAATATTTATATTGGCAATGGGGTCAGCGAATTAATTCAAATGACCACACAAGCATTACTTGATAATGACGACGAAGTGCTTATTCCAGCACCGGATTATCCGCTATGGACAGCTTCGGTAAAATTAGCAGGGGGTAACCCTGTGCATTATCTATGTGATGAAGAACAAGATTGGTTTCCTGATATTGCTGATATTAAATCGAAGATCACGTCAAAGACTAAAGCGTTGGTGCTTATAAATCCGAATAACCCAACTGGTGCGGTGTATAGCGATGATCTGTTGATGGAACTTATCAATATTGCTCGCGAGCACAAGTTATTGTTACTGAGCGATGAGATTTACGAGAAAATCTTGTATGACGGTGTCAGCCACAGCTCGATTGGTGCGCTGTGTGATGATGTGCCAATTATCACCTTTAATGGCCTAGCAAAAACGTACCGCGCGGCAGGATTGCGTATGGGCTGGATGGTGTTAAGCGGTCGTACTAGCATGATGGAAGATTTAAGTCGTGGCCTAGATATGCTGGCATCCATGCGCTTATGTGCCAATGTGCCTGCTCAGTATGCTATTCAACAAGCTTTAGGCGGTGTGCAGTCAATCGATAACTTGATAAACCCTGGTGGTCGATTGTATGTGCAGCGTGATATTGCATGGCGTGGTTTAAATGCCATTGATGGTATTAGCTGTAAAAAGCCTAAAGGGGCACTTTACGCATTTGCGAAGGTGGATACGGCGCACTTTAATATTAAAAACGATGAGCGCATGATTTTAGACTTACTCAAAGCTGAGAAAATCTTATTAGTGCATGGTCGCGCATTTAATTGGCCTGATCCTGATCATTTCAGATTGGTATTTTTACCAAACAAAGATGATTTAACAGAAGCCATGAGTAAGATGCAGCGATTCTTCGCTGATTATCGACAAAGTTAAAAAAAGCGAGCCGAGGCTCGCTTTTTTAATAAGCTTTATCAACACGCACCGTGTTATCGGTGAGGTACACCAAACGTACTTTATCACCTTGGTTGAACAGCATTTGGTTGTCTTTGTCTTGCACAACCATAAACTGTTCGCCGCTTTCTACTTTGATCATCAATTCAACGAGCTGATATTGTATGACGCGACTGTTTTGTTGGCGGTTGTGAGCAACAGAGCCACCAATCATCGAACCTAAAATGGTTGCTACAGTGCGGCCACTGCCGCCACCAAACTGATTACCGATAACACCGCCAATAAGCGCACCACCAAAGGTTTCCCAGCCATTGGTTCTGTCTCTGACCAGTTCTTGTTCGGTAATGGTTCGTACTGATTGTACTGAGCCAAATAACACCTGTTGTACTGGTACTGCTTTGTTACGCTGATAGTCAGCATAACTAGGCGAGCTCAGTAATAAACAGCTTGCTAGGATTGCTACTAGGTATTTCATAACCCCTCCTGACTACCAGCCAAAGGTTGATTTCTCACGTGTTTTGCGGATTTCAGTTTCATCAGCCCATTCAACTAGGCCGCTTTTTAAATCCATTAAACGCATGGTGAATTTGTAATACACATCAGCCTTGTCAGCATTTGATTTAACAATGCTCGATAAGTTGCCGTATAACATATATTGCGCACCAACTTGCTGGCCAAAAGCGATAGCGGTATTTGGATCGACAAGAGGATCAACGTTTTGGAAATTAAGTTGTTCGCGCACAGCTTCAACACGGGTCATATCAACAAAGCGGAACTTACCACTGCGTAATAACTGTGTTGAGATTGAATCGGTGATTGATTCAGTATCAATGTGCTCGCTCGTTTTGTTTTTAATACGCTCAACAAACACGATAGGGCGAGTATTTGCTGTCATGGTGCCAACCACAGGTGAAGCAAGTAACGAGTCTGTCATTTGGCTTGCTACTTTTTGTAGATCCGTTGAGCCAAAATTGATATCTGTGGTTTCAACAGCTTGCGCATCACCATAGCTAACAACGGCTTTATTAGCACAACCAGACAGCAACAAAGCGCTTGTCATTGCAACGGCCGCAGCCGACTTAACAGAAAGTAATTTCATTGTAGTATCCTTAATCTTCAAATTCTTGTGCTTCTGTTGACACTTCACGCACTGCAAGCGAGAAGGTGACAGCATTTGCTGTCGGGGCTAGGCCCGGTAATTGGGTCTTAGCAAATCCAAATAATGTAATGGGTTGCCAAGGTGAATGGTTGCCGCGAATAACAAAGCCATCAGCGTCATACCAAGTAAATTGATATTGTAAGTATTGAGACTTTTTATACTGGCTTGCCAGTGTCACAACAACATCGGTTAAGCCATTTGTTTGGCGTGTTTTTACATCTGTAATGGCTAATTTCTTGCCAAGTTCAGGGTTATTAACAATCAGTTGTTGGTTATACTGTTGTGATGCCTGCTCAACACCAATGCCAGAAGTGGTAGGGCGTGAGGAGCAAGCCGCAACAAGTAAAATGGTTAATAGTGGCACTAAGTATTTCATCATTGCTCCTAGAGTTGTACAACATGTGTGTCGTAGTAGTTATTTATAGAGGTTAGGAAAATCAAGGTTAACCCTTGCTTACTAACCGTAAAGTCTATTTCGCCATGTCCCAGCACGCTTAAAGCGTGCTGACCTGCTGGCATCGCGTGCTGCGCAATACTCAGTTGACTTGGTAAAGTCGACCAGCTTCGCGTATCAGCTTGCTCTGATGCTATGTTATATATATTCGCTAAAATATTACCGACATCGCCGCCGCTTCTTGCCAATTCTGCGCGCATCTTTTCTTTTGCTACCAAACGCATTACTTGACGGGTTATTCTGCCAGCACTTTGATCTTTCAAAGTTTTTGCTGCCAGTGCTTCAAGCCTAACAATGGGCGTCAGTGGCAAATTTTCGCCATCGAGAGTCACTGTTTTATCACTGCCCGCATAGGGCGCATCGCGATAAACTGGCATGGCAATACTGTAAAAGCGTGCATCACCCCGGGAGGTATAAATGGGTAATCGTAAATGAAACTCTTGCCTTGCTGGTATTAACCCTTGCTCTGCAATTACAATAACTTGTCCCGTGTTTGCTTGCGTCTGCTTTAGCTTGCCAAAGCGTTTGCTAAATTCTTCAAAGTCCTGATCAAACCCTTGTTTTTTGGCAAGGCGTAACACTGTTTGCTGTAAGTAGCTATTTTCGCTATTTATTTCGAGTGCTTTCTTATAGTCGATATAGGCATCATCAAACTGTTTATCTGCCTCATAAAGTAGGCCAGACAAATAAAACGTAAAGGCATTTTGAAAGCCATTTTTGACATTACCAATTAGCTCAGCCATATCAGGGTAACCTTCAGCGGTCTTTACTGCTTGTTCATCAAGTACAGCTTGATTGTCTTTTAGTGCATCTTCTTGAACTTTATTTGCACGTCTAACTTCAACTAATGCAGATTCAAGTTGTTTATCAAATACATAACTCAGTGCTTTGTAGCTATGCAGCATGGTCATTTCATAGGCTGCTGGCTCATAACCAATCACTGAGTCATTGGTTAATAATGAATTTGTTTGCTCAAGGCCTGCACTTAGCTGTACTTTGGCTGCTTGACGTTTTTTTTCCATATTTAGATAAACAGTTTCAAAGGTCTCATTAGCCTGAGAATTTTGTTTAGCCAAAAACTCAAGACGGGCCGTTTCAAGCTGATTTAACAAATAGTTACTATGGCCTCGGCTGTTACTTGGCAAAAGTTGCTGCGCACTTGCTATGTTATTCTGAGAAACAGCTTGGCGCACAGGTCTTAGCTGCGTCGCATAATCTTGGAATAGATCAGTAATACCTATGGTACTGCAACCAGATAACAGTAGAGCAGCTCCAATAAATAAACGTCGATGCACTGAACACTCCTTTTAAACAATGTACTGAGATTAGCATACGCGGCTTAACCTTCTATGATAAATTATGTAAAAAATCGTAAGTTAATTGTCTAATTTTAGGTCTTATCTTTTTTAAAACCAAAAGGATAACTCATTTGTTGAGCACCATACTGTATACCTTGATTGCACTTTGTGCGTTTGCAGCTAACTCTTTGCTGTGCCGGATGGCATTACAAAGTGGTGATATCGATCCGTTAAGTTTTACTGCTATTCGCTTAGCCAGTGGGGCGTTTATGTTGCTTGGCTTACTTTTATGGCAAACAACTTTATTGAGATCAAAATCACAATCAGCACAACCTTTAACCGATAAAGGTAGCAATATCAGTGCGCTTAGTTTATTTGTTTACGCGCTGTGCTTTTCAGTTGCCTATGTTGATTTAAACACAGGCACAGGCGCACTTATCTTATTTTCAGCAGTACAGTTAACCATGATAGGCCATAGTGTTTTAAATAAAGAACCACTCAGTAAAGTGCAGTGGGGGGCTTTGTTTGTCGCTTTTGCGGGCTTTATATACTTAATGCTGCCCTCAGCCACGGTGCCTTCTTTGATGCCGGCAATGCTCATGGCGTTAAGTGGTGTGGCGTGGGGTGTTTACAGTATTCGCGGAAAATCATGCAGCTCACCTTTGCAAGCAACCAGCTTTAACTTTCTAAGAAGTTTAATACTCGTGCCAATTTTAGTGTTTCTAGCCGTGGTTGATTGGCAAGGTATTACTGCCAGTGGGGTTTATTTGGCGATAGCTTCAGGAGCGCTTGCGTCCGGGCTTGGCTATAGCATTTGGTACATTGCACTACCTAGGCTTAAAAGTAGCCAAGCAGGTGTGGTGCAGCTAACCGTGCCTGTACTTGCCACATTAGCTGGGGTGGTGGTTTTAGATGAGCAATTAACAGCGCGTTTAGTTGTAGCCAGCGCCTTAATTCTTGGCGCTGTACTGGTGTTTTTGATGGCAAAAAAGCGCAGTGTCTAGATTAGGGCGTATTAATATTTAATACGTAGCGTTCATACAGGGTGTTAAGTTCGGCTAGTATCGCTTGCTTGCCGCTGAGCTCACTTTGTGCAATAGATTGCTGTAATGTTGCAACTGACAAATACTGCATCATCTTTGCAGATACACCAATATGGCTGATATGCCAAGGCTCAGGAGCAACCCCACCTTTGTACTCCTGATAAGGGCGATAAAAACCATATTTTTCTAGGTTATCGTCAAGCCATGCAGCAAGCTTGGCAAAGGGCCCTGTGGGCGAATACTCATCAGGGGTTAATTGCAGCTGGTAATCATCGTCAATAGGGCGGGTATCGTAAATGTCGAGGTCGGTACCAAAGTGGTGCCTACTTGCCCCAGGCAGTGCTGAGTAAAGCATAATAGCGTGGCACTTTTCAGTATCACTTAGATTTTCTAAATCTACCGTTTGTTGCTCAAGGGTGTAAACCGGTCGAAGGCCCTGAAATTTAGCATTCCAAATAGCACTTTGACGATGAAAATCACGAAAGCTTGAGGCAATTGTCAGATCAATACCAGCTTCTTTTGCTCCTTGCTGCAGAGCTAAAAAATCATCGACAATATCACGATGCAAGCGATGGTTTTGTAGCTCAACTAAATGTGAGCTACTTAACCCCGTGGCGCATTGCTTAAGCTCGGTTGGGTTCATGTAAGCAGTTGCTCTAAAATCACTTCGTAAATATCAGCAAGTTGAATTAAATCATCCGTGCTAACACATTCATCTACTTTGTGAATGGTTTCATTACGCGGACCAAGCTCAATGACTTTGGCGCCCGTTTGCGCGATAAAGCGGCCATCAGAAGTACCACCGGTGGTTTCAAGCACGGTGTCGCGTCCAGTCACCTGCTTAATAGCGTGCACGGTAGCATCAACTAACGGGCCATGATCGGTTAAAAAAGGCAGCCCATTGACAATCCAATTTAGCTCGTAATTGAGGTTGTGTTTCTCAACAATATCAACCACTCGCTGCTGTAGCTGTTGGTGAGTTACTTCAGTACTAAAGCGAAAGTTAAATTGAATCTCAAGTTCACCTGGGATCACATTTCCGGCACCGGTACCGCCGTTAATATTCGAAACCTGAAAACTCGTTGCAGGGAAAAATTCGTTACCTTGATCCCACTCGGTTTGACTCAGTTCAGTTAACGCAGGAGCAGCTAAATGAATTGGGTTTTGCGCTAGATGCGGGTAAGCAACATGGCCTTGCACACCTTTCACGGTTAAAAAGCCAGTTAATGAACCGCGACGACCATTTTTTACCACATCGCCAAGCACATCTCGTGAAGAGGGTTCGCCAACTAGGCACAAATCAATCTTTTCGCCTCGTGCTTCGAGGGTATCGATAACACGGGTTGTGCCGTTGATAAACGGGCCTTCTTCATCAGACGTAATTAAAAACGAAATTGAACCTTTGTGATCTGGGTGCTTAGCCACAAAACGCTCAGTGGCAACCACCATAGCAGCCAGTGAACCTTTCATATCGGCTGCGCCGCGACCATGTAACATACCGTCTTTTACCAGTGCAGAAAAAGGCGGGTGCTGCCAATTTTTTTCAGGACCTGTTGGTACAACATCAGTGTGACCAGCAAAACAAAAATGCGGTGACGCATCGCCCTTACGAGCCCAAGTATTTAGCGTATCAGTGAAAAACAGTGATTCAATATTAAAGCCTAGCTTTTCAAGGCGCTCGTTCATTAACGCTTGGCAACCAGCATCTTCAGGCGTCACTGATTCACGTTGGATAAGCGCTTGAGCAAGTTCAATAACAGGGTGAGTCATTAGGCAAAAATCTCATCGTATTGAGCGGCTTTAAAACCTAAGTGATATTGGCCGTTATGCACAAGTACCGGGCGCTTGATCATCGCAGGTTGCTCAACCAGTAACGCTAATGCAGATTCTTTATCTAGGTTTTGCTTTTGCTCATCAGATAATTGACGGTAAGTTGTGCCGCGTTTATTAACTAAATCTTGCCAATCAATGTGCGCTGCAAACTCATTAACTAGCTCAGCACTAATGCCGTCTTTACGGTAATCATGGAAAGTAAATTCTTGATTGTTGTCAGTTAAATATTTCTTGGCTTTTTTAATTGTATCGCAATTGCTGATACCGTACATGATAGTCATAAATTCTACTTTTTAGTTACAGTGAGTAATGTGTCTACCCCAGCAGTGACCTGAGATAGTGAATAATAAAGGGGTCCAAGGTGTTGGCTATTGAGAACGCAAAGCGTACCAAGCATAGGGCTGCTCAACTCGCGTAAATCAAAATAGGCTAATCGTTCACCTTGGCTAATTTTACTGCCGTTTAATTTAGCGATATTGGTGTGGTTGATATGTTCTTCAACCGATGAAAACGATAAGTTTAATAAAACTTTTAAACCGTTTTTTGCTTGTAAAATGTATTCTTTACCAGCATTTTTAACTTGTAATAGGGTGCCATCGAATGGCGCAATGATGTTGTGGCTGGTTAGTTCAACACTAATCCCTGGGCCAAGGGTGGCAAAACGAAAAAATGGCTCAGGGTGCTCGTTAATGCTTTTTACACGCCCACTAAATGGGCTTTTAATGGCCATGCAGCGCGCTTTTCTGAGGCTGCGTTCGGGTAAGTATTGAACTTCGTTAGTCATGGCTTATTTAACATCACCTAGCACATGGTAACCGTCTTTTTTCAGAGCTGTAATGGCTTTGGCCATACTTTGCTTTTTCACTAATACATAATCGGTATCGTAAGTAGATAAAGCAAAAATCGAAATCGACGCTTTTGCTAGCACGCCAGAAATGTTCGCCATAATACCAGTCAACGAAAAACCAAGTGGGCCAATGACTTCCAGTGCTTGCCAGTCGGTTTCTTGGTCCAGACTGTCGAGCTGGAAACTACTTGGGCAGACAATAGACAGCTCATCAGCCGTTTTTGCAATAAAGAAAATAGCTTGTTGGAGTAAGGCAGGGTCAATCGTTGCATCGACATCTAAACTATGAATGGTAAGTTCTTCACTATGAAGTTGTAACGTTTGTTTTGACATCTGCGATCCTATCTTTGAAGCCTTTGAATTTATAGTATAGGTAAACAAAGTTAAGATAAAGCGCAATAATTTTGATTGCTGAGGTTTTACTCAATATCGCTGTTGAGGTTGTCCACAGATTCTGTGGATAAATATGGGAATAGGTCAGTATAAAGAAGGTAATAGGCTAATTTATAAGGGTTTTATAAATTAGCCTAAATTTTGAAGGGTTAATTTTCTAAGCTTTCAACTTGCTTAGCTTGAATCGCTGTAAGGGCAATGGTGTAAACAATATCGTCTACTAATGCACCACGACTCAAGTCATTTACCGGCTTACGCATACCTTGCAGCATTGGGCCAATACTAATTAAATCGGCACTCCGTTGAACGGCTTTATAGGTTGTATTACCCGTATTTAAATCTGGGAATACAAACACCGTTGCTTTACCTGCAACCGGGCTGTCTGGTGCTTTCTTAATTGCTACGTTTTCCATAATTGCAGCGTCGTACTGAAGCGGGCCATCAATCACTAAATCAGGGCGCTTTTGCTGGGCAAGTTTAGTGGCTTCACGCACTTTTTCTACGTCAGCACCTGAACCCGAAGTACCCGTACTGTAGCTGATCATTGCAACACGAGGTTCAATACCAAACGCAGCCGCTGAATCAGCTGACTGGATCGCGATATCGGCCAGTTGCTCTGCTGTTGGGTCAGGGTTGATTGCACAGTCACCGTAAACCAGAACTTGATCAGGTAATAACATAAAGAACACTGACGATACCAACGATGAACCCGGTGCAGTTTTAATTAACTGTAGCGGGGGGCGAATCGTATTCGCTGTGGTGTTAACCGCACCCGACACTAGACCATCTACTTTACCTTGTTCAAGCATCATGGTGCCGAGCACCACGTTATCAAGTAATTGCTCTTGGGCAACCACTTCTGTTAAGCCTTTGTTTTTACGAATTTCAACCATAGGCGCAACGTAATCGTTGATCACATCCGCTGGCTCAACAATAGTTACGTTATCGTTAAGCTCAACACCTTGTTGCTCAGCAATACGTAAAATCTCTTCTTTGTCACCAAGTAAGATTGTTTTTGCAATGCCACGTTGGCCACAAATTGCCGCAGCTTTAATTGTGCGTGGCTCATTACCTTCTGGTAAAACAACTGTTTTATTCGCTTGACGAGCTTTGTCTGTCAGTAAGAAACGAAACGCTGGCGGAGACATTTTACGAGTACGACCAACACTTTGCGCTAGGCTGTCTAACCAATCAGAGTCAATGTGGCTGGCGTTGTGATCTTTTACTTTATCGATACGCTGATCATCATCACACGGTACTTCCATATTGAAGTTGTGCAGTAATAAAGACGTGCGCCACGTATCTTCTTGTGTTGCAAGAATTGGCAGGCCGGTATCCATCGCTTGTTCGCATAATTTCATGATGCGATCTTCCGGCTTAAAGCCACCGGTTAATAAAATAGCCCCAAGCTTGGTGCCATTCATAGCTGATAAACAAGCGGCAACTAATACATCAGAGCGATCGCCCGGAGTGACCAGTAATGCACCTGGGGTAAAGTGGCTTAAAATATTCGATACGGTACGGGCACAGAAAGTAACGCGACGTAAACGTCGGTGAGCCATGTCGCCTTCGTTAATAACTTCGGCCTTTAAGTATTCACATAAATCACGCACACGCGGTGCAACGAGGTCGAAATCCCACGGGATTGAACCTAATAATTTAAATGGGTGCTTTCTGAAAATAGGCAGCGATGCTAAACGGTTTAATTCGTTTTCAAGTTGCTCTGGCTCATGAGCTTCAACTAGATCAGCACGGGCACGACCTTCGTCATCTAAAGGTGCATTAACTTTATTGAAAATACAGCCTAACACGCGAGGGTGGTTAACACCGCCATAGTTGCCTGAGGCGATTTCTAAACGGTCTTCAATTTGGTCGTTGCTATCGTTACTAGGCGTTAAAACAAAAACAATATCAGCACCCAGAGTTTGCGCGATTTCACGGTTTACACGGCCTGCGTAAGGCTGACGACGTGTTGGCACCATACCTTCGATAATTGCAATTTCGTCTTCTTTAATGGTGTTTTCAAAGCGCTCGACGATTTCTTCAAGTAAGTCGTCGCCTTTACCATCACCAATCATTTGTTCTGCATAGCTCAAATCGAAGGGAGTAGGCGGATTAATTGGCGAGCCATGAGTAACAATCTGCGTCGACTTTTCAGGGCCTGTATCGCCAGAACGCGGCTGTGCAATTGGTTTGAAAAAGTTCACTTTAAGCGCTTTTTGCTCAAGTGCACGCACTAAACCAACAGAAACAGATGTTAAACCAACCCCAGTTGAAATAGGGATCAACATAATTCTACGTGCCATTAATTAACCCTCCTTTGCAATGCGGGCTGCGTCGTTAGCAATAACCCATTCTTCGTTGGTCGGGATCACAAACGCTTTCGCGTGGGCTTGGCCTTTTGAGATTAAGCCTTCTTTACCAAAGCGAGCAGCTAAGTTTGCAGCTTCGTCACACTCAAGGCCTAAAAAGCCTAATTGGGTGATCACTTTGTCACGAATGATATCTGAGTTTTCACCGATACCACCGGTGAAAATAAGTGCATCAAGGCGTTGTACAGGCACTAAGAATGCGGCGATTTGTTTTGCTAAACGGTAGCAGAAAATATCGAGTGCAAGGTTTGCTTGCGGGTGACCTTCAACAGCGGCTTCTTCAATAGTGCGACAGTCATTTGATAATTCACTAATACCTAACAGGCCACTTTGCTTATTAAGTAAGTCATCAATTTCTTGCACTGAATAATTAAGTTGCTGAGTTAAAAACGTGAATAAACCCGGGTCGATGCTACCACTGCGCGTGCCCATCACTAAGCCTTCAAGCGGTGTCAGACCCATGCTGGTATCAACGCTCTTACCATCTTTAATCGCACACACTGAACAACCATTACCTAAATGCGCACTGATCACATTGGTTTGCTCACGCTCTTTACCTAGCAATTTTGCCGCTTCTCCAGCAACATAATAATGGCTTGTACCATGAAAACCATAACGTCTCACCCCGTGCTCTTTATAAAGCGAGTAAGGTAGGGCGTATAAGTATGCAATATTTGGCATGCTTTGGTGAAATGCCGTATCAAATACAGCAATTTGCGGTAGCGTTGAGAACGCTTGCTGTGCAGTGCGAATGCCCAATAAATTTGCAGGGTTATGAAGTGGAGCAAGTGCCGCTGTTTTTTCGATAGCTGTAAGTACATTATCGTCGATAAGCACAGACTCAGTGAAATGCTCACCACCGTGCACAACACGATGACCCACCGCAATTAAGTTATCTGCCAGACCTAACTCATTAACTAGCTTCACAAGCTCAGCAATGGCTGCATCATGGGCTTGGCCCTTTGCAAGTTCAATAAGTTGTTTTTCACCATTATATTTATATTTGATTGAAGGCGTGTCTGAGCCAAGGCGCTCAGCTAAACCAGAAATAACTTCGTCAGAAGTAGTGGCATCTAAAATGGCAAATTTTAAACTTGAACTACCACAGTTCAGTACTAAAACATGTTGTGGTGAGCAAAGGTGCGTCGACATAGCTAGGTCCTAAAAATACGATATCAGTCAGTGTATATTAAGGCTTGATAATTAGAATTCTTTGCCAGTATAGTAAATAAGTATTTTGTTGCTACACTTAACAAAGCTAGGCTGTAATTATACTAAAGTCTGGTTGACTTAAGCCGATAACATTTTATCTCATTTAGACATTAAACGTTAGTCTCATTACCATTAATTTGGTATTAAAACTAGGACAGGTTTTGCAGGGATTGTATCCGGGAGTGTGTTACACTCGATTGTGAAACAAGATGAAGACCCTAGGAGTGATGATGCAAAAAGGTGTCATGTCACAAGTGCAAACAGGTCGTCAATACGCTAAAAAATGGCCGATGCGACAAGAGCTCGCTCCATTGTTTGCCGAATTTAGAGTGATCAAGGCCACAGATCTGGCTATTACAGTGATGCCAATATTGGCAATGCTGACTGTATTCATGCAAGTTAATTATTTAGGTAGTGATTATTTTCCACAAGCAATCACTATCGCGCTTTTCTTTTTATCACTACCGCTGCAAGGTTTGTTGTGGCTAGGCCGCCGTGCAGAAACTCGCTTAGAACCAGCAATGCTTAGTTGGTACACAGAGCTGCACAGTAAAATGAAAGCGCATGGTTATCAGTCACAATTAACGACTGAAAAACCACGCTATTCAGATTTAGCTCAACTATTAAAAGATATGTTCGAAAAAATGGATAAAGCCTTTACTAAAGAACACTTCTAATCACGAATAAACTGGCTCACATAAAACGATAACGTTACTTTTTGTGGGCCTTGCTGCTCAATCTGCTGCCAATGCTCTGGGCGGAATTTCCACGCAAACGGCGTCATCATAATTAAATGTTTAATCTCATCAACAGACAACAGCACCTGTTGCTCTAATAATGTTGTTGACTCGTTACTGAAGCCTGCTGGTGGTTCTATCTCTGTATGCGGTTTAACATCGGCATAAATAAACGCTTTTAACTCTTTAAGATGCCAAGGGCCAGGGCTTGCAACAATTAAACTAGCTTGCGGTTTGGCAAGGCGGGCAAGTTCTTGTGCAAATAAAGGGGCAAACACACTAACAAGTACATCCGCTTTGGCATCTGCAAAAGGGGCTTGGCTAATCGACGCGACACTAAAATGCGCATTTTCATACCGCTTAGCGGCGTATTTTACCGCCGGCTTCGAAATATCAACACCATAAACATCGGCACTTGATTGTGCTGCAATTGCTTGAGTGTAAAAACCTTCACCACAGCCTAAATCAATCACTGAACTTGGAGCGAGAGATGCTACTAATTCAGCTATAGCGTGCTGTAAAAACAAATAGTGCCCGGCACTTAAAAATACGCGGCGTGCTTGCACCATTTCAAGGTTATCGCCCGGTTGTTTCGACTTTTTATTTTGCACGGGAAGTAAATTGACATAACCCTCTTTGGCGATATCAAAACTGTGATTATTGTCACAGCGGTACGTTTTATCGGTGAGCGTCAGTTCAAGTTTGCAAAGCGGGCAGTGATAGTGAAGACTCATGAGTCTAAGTAGTCCTTATCATAAAAGGTTTTTACCCAGTAAGGGCGATAGGTGATCAACAAGGTGATTGCCATGCCATTGAGCATCGCTTCAGGAAACCAAATTATGGCACACAGGATCAAATAGTTTTCTGAAATCTCAATAAAACTGTAATCACCAAGCAAGTAATAAAGCACACCACTGGTGAGTATTTTAATACAGGCGATAACAGCTGCGGTTAAAAACGCGCATAAAAAGATATAAATAAAAAAGTGTCTTGGTAAATAGGTATAACAAATTACAAAGCACAGATAGCTCAACGTAATTGGAATGAACGCTGTAAATAACAAATGCACAGGCAATAAACTGATTGGCAATTGTGCAACCAGCACTAACAACAAACTCGCCAAGGTACTTGCAAAAATAGCCAGTCGCCAACCTAAAATTAGGGTCACTGCGGTGACCCCCAAAATATGCAATTCGAGGCCAGGTAATATGCCTGCTTTAATACGCCACAGTACCGCAAGTACAAGGGCACATGCGAGTACACCCACTTGTCTTATCGGTGTTGCCAGCAAATGTGATGCGCTTTGCTTATCAAAGCTGAGCCAAATTATTATAGCCACACAGCTCCACAATGGGAGCTGCCATTGCAGTGTGTCTATCATGCGTTAAATGTTGACCAAATTGGCGCATGATCAGATGGTTTTTCGATACCGCGCAACTCGTAATCAATACCAGACTCAACACAACGCTCAGCAAGAGCAGGGGTTGCTAAGATCACATCAATACGCAGACCGCGGTTGTCATCAAACCCTTTTGAGCGGTAATCAAACCACGAATATTGTTCTGTTTTTTCTGGATAAAGTTCACGGAAGGTATCTTTAAAGCCCCAGTTTAATAACGTGCTTAACCATTCACGCTCTTCAGGTTGGAAAGAACACTTACCTGTTTTTAACCAGCGTTTACGGTTTGGTTCACCAATACCAATGTCGAGATCAGTTGGCGAAATATTAATGTCACCCATCACGATAACATCTTGATCAGGCGTGTGGTTATCTTCTAGATGGGTCATTAAATCTTTATAGAATTGACGCTTATAAGGAAACTTTGTTTCATGGGCAATGTTGTCACCTTGCGGGAAGTAGCCATTCATTACCGTTAAGTCGCGACCATTTTCTTGTGTCACTGTTACGCTGATCATACGGCGCTGTGATTCGTCGGTATCGGTTGCAAAACCTTTTACTACAGATTTAGGTTCTTGCTTACATAACATCGCCACACCGTAATGTGCTTTTTGACCATGAAAATAAACGTGATAGCCCATTTTTTGTACGTCTTCGAGAGGGAAGGCCTCATCGTGCACTTTGATTTCTTGTAAGCCGATGATATCTGGTTGATGTTTATCAATTACGGCCTGCAATTGGTGTAAACGAGCGCGCAGCCCGTTAATGTTAAATGAGATTACCTTCATGGTTTACCTATCTGTATTTTTGATTATTCGTTTAGCGCAATTCTATCATCAAACTAGGGCTTATTCATGAGCAAATTACGAAAATCAAATTGAGTAAATGTTGATCAATTGCTGCTTATTTTAAAGACATTGTTAACTCATTATTAATTATTAAATTAAATAAATAATTCAGTTGATCTACTGATTTTTGTTTATATAATGCGCGCAAACCACCCGTTCATATTATGTACTATTTAAAGGTAAACCATGAAAAAACAATTAGTGATGCTTTCTCTTGCATGTATCTCATTTGGCTCATTAGCAAGCAACCCGCACTACTTTTCAGCTGATAACCGTATCGAATCAAAGTTATGTAGCTTAAGTGCGAACGAAGGGTTTACCGCTGCACGTAAAGAAGCAGCAAAACACGGCATTTCAATGTCACGTTTTTCACAAAGCATTTTATGTAACGGCACAGATATCCGTGAAATTGCTAAAAAAGCACAATCACAAGAAGCAGCAACAAAAGCAGCTGTTGAAGTGTTTGCTAAAAATGAGCAAAAAGAAACTCAGCTTTGTATTACTGCACTTAAGCAAGGTTTAACACCTGTGCGTGAAAAAATTGGTAACTTAAATACCTTAAAATGTAATGGCGAAGCAGTAACAGATTTCGTTAAGCGTTACCAAAACGCAGCTATCTAATCGCGACATTTTAGCGATTTGTAAAAAGCGCTCATCGGAGCGCTTTTTTTATGAAAAAATTACAGCAATCCATGAAAAGCTTTCTAAATCATAGGCTTAACCAAAACTTAACTTAGTTGTAAGTGCTTGATTTTAGTCAATAAGGCATTTTGGCATTCAACTTGAAATAGTCTAACTGAATCTAATCGACTACAAGGAAATGTCTTATGAACAAGTTAACTTTAGCATCAACAATTTTAGCAGCATTAAGCCTATCAGCATGTTCTGCAAGTAACTCTTTAGCAAAAATCGACAGCGATTTTGGCAGCCTAGATAACGACCATGATGGTTATATCTCGAAAGTAGAAGCAGATGACGATGCAATTTGGGAGCATTTCTCAAACATCGATACCAACATGGATGAGCAAATTAGCCGTACAGAATTTAACGCCTACATGCAGTTAAATACAGGCAAAGTGGCAACAGATAGCGAGGTGTCTGAATCAGCATTTAAAGCAGAAATCGCTAAGTTTGACCCGATCGAAAGTGACTTTAAATCGTTAGACAACGATAAAAATGGTTACATCTCTATTGAAGAAGCGGATGACGACGACATCGCAAATCATTTTGGCTACATGGATAGCAACAAAGATAAGCGTGTAAGTCGCACCGAGTTCATTAGCTACATTAGCAAATATGGCAGCGATGTGGCAGAAGATGATGCCCTTGAAATGGTCAAAAAAAGCTAATTTCAATATTTATTCATAAAAATCCCCCAAAGCCAGTGTTTTACACTGGCTTTTTTACAATAATTTTTCCAACCTTGGCTGACTTCTGTCATAATAGTGCGTTAGTGATTTAAAATGACCTTTAGTAGCAATGGCCACAAAACGTATCAGTGATGAACAGTTAGTCGAAATCATAGAAGCCGCGATTTTTGTTGCTGGAAAACCTGTGTCTAAACGTCATTTAAAAGAGACAGTATTAGCTGATTTAAGCGTATCTATGCCACGCATTAATAATGCAATCGAACAGATTCAAACGCATTATCAAACCCGAGGCATCAAGCTTGTTGCAGTTGGCAGCGGTTACAGGTTTCAGGCCTGTGCCAGTTTAGCCCCTTGGCTGGCAAACTTATGGCAAGAACGCGCACCTAAATACTCAAGAGCACTACTAGAAACTTTATCCTTGATTGCCTACAGACAACCTATTACCCGTGGTGAAATTGAACAAGTACGGGGTGTGACCGTTGGCTCAGGAATTATTAAAACCTTATTAGAAAGAGAGTGGATTCGGGTTGTTGGCCACAAAGAAGTGCCAGGGCGCCCAGCGTTGTATGCTACCACATCCGCTTTCTTAGATTATTTTTCATTAGCTGGTTTAGATGAATTACCGCCGTTACCTGAACTTCAGGAGAGTAAAATCAACCAGTTATTGAGCGATCCTTCTGTGAGAGAACTATCTGAATGAGTAATGTAGAAACTGAAAAGTTACAAAAAGTATTAGCCCGTGCTGGCGTGGGTTCACGTCGTGAAATGGAAAAATACATCGATGCCAATCGCGTGAGCGTGAATGGTAAAGTGGCCCGTTTAGGCGACCGCGTAGAAGCAACCGATGTAATTCGTGTTGATGGTCACGTGGTGAAAATCGAAGACAAAGCCGACCGAATTTGTCGTGTACTTATGTATAACAAACCAGAAGGCGAGTTATGTACACGTAAAGACCCTGAAGGTCGTCGTACTGTATTTGACCGTTTACCACGTGTTGATGGCGAACGTTGGATTGCAGTTGGCCGACTAGATATTAATACCGCTGGTTTAATGCTGTTTACTAACGATGGTGAACTTGCTAACCGTTTAATGCACCCAAGCTACGAAGTAGAGCGTGAGTACTCTGCTCGCGTGTTTGGTGAAGTGACAAACGAAACGCTGCGCACTTTAACAAAAGGTGTTGAGCTTGATGATGGTCCTGCGAAATTCTTAAACATCAAACCTATGGGTGGTGAAGGTATCAACCGTTGGTTTAATGTGACTTTAACAGAAGGTCGTAACCGCGAAGTTCGTCGTTTATGGCAATCACAAGATGTTGAAGTATCGCGTCTTATCCGTATTCGTTACGGTAAGCTAGAGCTTGATAAGCGTTTGCCACAAGGTGGTTGGGCTGAGCTTGATTTAGACACGGTTAACTATTTACGTAAAACAGTACAACTTGGCCGCGAAACGCAAACTAAGCTGTCGGTTATTCCTGAAAAGCGTAAAGACAAACGTGCTAAAATTAACCAAATCCGTAAAGCGGTTAAAAAGCACAATCAACGCGCTAAACAAACTAAGCGTCGTTAAAAACTATATTCAAACTTGTTTGCAGGTAAAGCTCTTCACTTGCAAACAGGCATAAAAAAAAGCAGCGATATCGCTGCTTTTTTTATTTCGATTCACAATGCTAATTAAGCATTTTCAACCGCTGTACGTGGGTCAACATATTCCATGTTGAAAGCTTCAGCTACTTCTTTATAAGTAACTTGGCCTTTAATCACGTTTAAGCCTTTTAAGAAATGTGCATCGTCAAGAAGCGCTTTCTTGTAGCCTTTGTTAGCAAGGTTGATGATAAACGGTAACGTTGCGTTGTTAAGTGCGAACGTAGAAGTACGTGGAACAGCACCTGGCATGTTAGCAACACAGTAGTGAACAACGTCATCAACGATGTAAGTTGGATCAGCATGAGTAGTCGCTTTAGAAGTTGCGATACAACCACCTTGGTCGATTGCAACGTCAACGATTGCAGAACCAGGTTTCATTGCTTTGATGTGCTCAGCAGTTACTAGTTTAGGCGCTGCAGCACCTGGGATTAGTACGCCACCGATCACAAGGTCAGCTTCTAGTACGTGTTTTTCTAACGCGTCAGCAGTTGAGTAAAGTGCTTTAACTTTATTACCAAACTGTGCGTCTAAAGCACGTAATACATCGATGTTACGATCAAGAACAACAACGTCTGCGCCTAGGCCAACAGCCATTTGCGCTGCGCTACGACCAACCATGCCGCCGCCGATAACAACAACTTTAGCTGGCTCAACACCTGGTACACCACCAAGTAACATACCACGGCCGTGGTTAGATTTTTCTAATGCTTGTGCACCAGCTTGAATAGACATACGACCAGCAACTTCACTCATAGGAGCAAGAAGAGGTAAACCGCCACGTGCATCAGTTACTGTTTCGTAAGCGATACAGATAGCGCCACTTTTCACTAGGTCTTCAGTTTGTGGAAGATCCGGTGCTAAGTGAAGGTAAGTAAATAGAATTTGGTCTTCGCGTAACATTGCACGCTCAACAGCTTGTGGCTCTTTCACTTTTACGATCATTTCAGCTTTAGCAAAAACTTCTGCCGCTGTTGATAAAATTTCAGCACCTGCTGCTACATAATCTTCGTTTGTGAAGCCAATGCCCATACCAGCATCAGTTTCAACAAATACTTGGTGGCCATGGTTTACTAGTTCACGAACACTCGCAGGAACCATACCTACACGGTATTCATGGTTTTTAATTTCTTTAGGTACACCAATAATCATAGTTTTTCGCCTTAATAGAACGGGGTAAAATTTTTGACTATTATATTCATGACCTGCCAGTGTGTCTCACCTTTTTTAAGTGGTATTCTAGTGATATACTCTGAAAATTAATATATAACAGTTTAAAACTCTGGTTTGCCATATGCACCAATTACTCGACAGGATAGACCGTAAAATTTTAATGGAATTACAGCTCGATGGTCGGATCTCTAATGTAGAGCTCGCGCGGCGTGTAGGCCTAAGCGCCACCCCATGTTTAGAGCGGGTTAAAAAGCTTGAAAGAGAAGGTTATATACTTGGATACAAAGCGGTAGTAGACCCTGCTAAGCTCGGTCAAGGATTATCCGTGTATGTAGAAGTCACTATCACGAAAACCTCACCTGATGTGTTCGAAGAGTTTAACGCTGCAGTTAAAAAACACGACGAAATAATCGAATGTCACTTAGTGTCGGGAAATTTCGACTTTTTATTAAAAACGCGGGTAAATGATATGTCTGAATATCGCAATGTACTGGGTGATATTCTGCTAAAACTACCCAACGTCAGTGAAAGCCGAACTTATGTGGTAATGGAAGAAGTAAAAGGTGAACAAGGGGTCATTATTCGCCCATATATCGCCTAAACTGTTAAAATACACATTGAGTAACAAAAACTTGTTCATTATCAGTCCATCAAGGTTAAGATAAAGTGCATCAAACGGCATTTCCTGCTAAGGTATTTCACTGCTAATCGATAAGTAAAGAATAATAAGGAATAGGGAGCTATGCGCCTAAATGGTGTTCAAAGACTGTTAGAAACGGGGCTAATCATCAGCACCTTTGCTGCAGTATTTATTTTATGTGCATTAATCAGTTTTGATCCTGCGGACCCTTCATGGTCGCAAACCGGTGAATTTGTTAATGTTAAGAATATTACCGGCACAGCGGGAGCTTGGGTTGCAGATATCCTATTACTCACTTTTGGCTGGCTTGCTTATTTAGTGCCTGTTGCTATTCAGTTGTTTGGTTATTTATTGTTTAAACAGCCACACCGTATTTTTCAGCTTGATTACACCACACTTGCTTTACGTGTAATTGGCTTTGCGTTGTTTATTACTTCAGCGACTGCCATCAGCAGCATTAATTTTGATGATATTTATAATTTTTCATCCGGTGGGGTAGTGGGAGATGTCATCGCTACAGCCATGATGCCGACCTTTAATTTTACCGGTACCTCTATTTTATTACTGTGCTTTTTCTTTGCAGGTTTAACCTTATTAACCGGTATTTCGTGGGTACAATTTGTCGATTTTGTTGGCAAATGGGTGATGAAAACATTCTACTTTTTGCGTGAACAATTTTCTGCTTGGATGCACCGTGAGAAAGAAGCCGTTAAAGACGTTACGACTACAGAACCTGATGCAAACTTTGTCGAGCCAGAAAACGAACCTGCAATTGGTTTTAAAGATGCCGAAAAAGATGAGCCAAAGCAGACTAAAGCACAGCAGAAGCCAGCGGAAAAAGCCAATGATGATTTCCAAGGTTTTGATGAACTAGACGATATTCTTGACCAAGAAATTGGTTTTAGTGCCCTTGATGATGAATCTTTCGATACAGTATCAGCACTTAATGCGCTTGATCAAAGCCCCGTTTTAGAACCAGAAAAACCAGTTACAACGGTTGTTTCGCCTGCGCGCCCAATGCCTAAACCAAAACCAGCGTATCAGCCACCGCCAACGGCAAAAGAAAAGTTTGAAGCCTTGCTTGAAGAGCAACCGCCAGCAAATCCGTTGCCGTCGCTTGATTTACTCGATCGCCCTGACAAAGCGAAAAACCCGTTATCACAAGAAGAGCTTGATGGTATTTCGCGTTTAGTTGAAACAAAACTACTTGATTTTAATATTCAAGCTGCGGTGGTTGGGGTTTACCCGGGTCCGGTTGTAACGCGTTTTGAACTTGATTTAGCGCCGGGTATTAAAGTGGCCAAAATCACAGGTTTATCAAAAGATTTAGCGCGTTCACTGTCTGCGGTGAGTGTCCGTGTGGTAGAAGTTATTCCGGGTAAAACCTATGTAGGTATAGAACTACCAAACAAACACCGTGAAATCGTGCGTTTAAGTGAAGTTATTAACGCGCCTAAGTTTGAATCAAACCCATCACCACTGACTATGGTGTTAGGTAAAGACATTGCTGGCGAGCCAGTATGTGCTGACCTTGGCAAAATGCCACATTTACTTGTTGCGGGTACCACAGGTTCAGGTAAGTCAGTGGGCGTTAATGTAATGATATTAAGCTTACTGTACAAATCGGGCCCTGATGATGTTCGTATGATCATGATCGACCCGAAAATGCTTGAACTTTCTGTGTACGAAGGCATCCCACATTTATTATGTGAAGTTGTTACCGACATGAAAGAAGCAGCCAATGCATTGCGTTGGTGTGTAGGCGAAATGGAGCGTCGTTATAAGCTGATGTCGGCACTTGGTGTGCGTAACTTAAAAGGTTACAACCAAAAAGTGCTGGATGCCAAAGAAGCGGGTCAACCGATTCTAGATCCACTGTTTAAAGATACCGACGGCATGGCCGATGGCCCAGCAGAGCTAGATAAACTACCAAGTATTGTGGTGGTCATTGACGAATTTGCCGACATGATGATGATCGTGGGTAAAAAAGTGGAAGAGCTTATTGCACGCATCGCGCAAAAAGCCCGTGCAGCAGGTATTCACTTAGTGCTAGCAACACAGCGCCCATCGGTTGACGTAATTACTGGTTTGATTAAAGCGAATATTCCAACCCGTATGGCGTTCCAAGTTTCAAGTAAAATTGACTCGCGTACCATTTTAGATCAGCAAGGCGCTGAAAACTTACTTGGTATGGGTGACATGCTTTACTTACCGCCGGGTACCAGTGTACCCGTGCGTGTGCATGGCGCGTTTGTTGACGACCACGAAGTTCATGCGGTTGTAGACGATTGGAAAAAACGCGGCAAACCAAATTATATTGATGAAATTTTAAGTGGCGATGCCACAGAAGAAATTTTACTACCAGGAGAAACCAGTGAAGACGGTGATGAAGAGTCAGATCCGCTTTACGATGAAGCAGTATCATTTGTAATTGAAACTGGCAAAGTGTCGGTATCGAGTGTACAGCGTAAGCTTCGTGTAGGTTATAACCGCGCAGCACGCTTAGTTGAACAAATGGAAACATCAGGCATTGTTAGCGCACCAGGTCACAACGGTGCCCGCGAAGTCTTAGTGCCAAATGGTGGAGCAAATTAATGAAAAAAATTAAATACCTAGCCCTAATTGTGGGTTGTTTATTAAGCGGTCAAAGTTTTGCAGACGACAGCGAAGCGTTGCAACAACAACTGGCTGCGATTAAAAGTTTTAAAGCACAGTTCTCACAGCAAGTGACCGATTCGCAAGGCGAAGCTATCATGCAAGGTGAGGGGAATATTGCCCTTCAGCAGCCTATGATGATCCGCTGGCAACAGCAAAGCCCAGACGATACCTTGTTTGTATCTAATGGCGACAAAACGTATTACTTCGACAGCTTTGCTGAGCAAGTAACGATTATGAATACCCACAGCCTAATTGATTCAACACCGTTTGTATTGCTGACTTCAAAAGATCCAGAACAGTGGGCTAAATACCAAGTTGTGGCAACCGATGCTGGCTTTAGTGTCACGCCAAACAAAGGCGTTGAGAGCCAAGTTGAAAAGCTAGACATTCGCTTTAATGCTAAAGAGCAAGGCCTCGCATCACTAACGGTATTAGATACCTCAGGTCAGCAGTCTTTATTTACCTTTAAAGATGCCAAGGTAAACGAAGCTCTGGCGGCTCAAACCTTTGAATTTACTATTCCTGAGGGCGTTGAAGTTGACGACCAAAGCCAAGGTGATTAAGGCTTGAGTAACCTCGGATTTAATTTTGGTCCTGATGTGCGCCCACTAGCGGCGCGCATGCGACCTGAAACACTTAATGACTACATTGGTCAGCAGCACCTTTTAAGCCCCGATAAACCTCTTTACCAAGCGATTCTTGCAGGCCGATGCCACAGCCTTATTTTGTGGGGGCCGCCAGGCGTTGGTAAAACTACATTAGCGCAAATTATTGCAAACCATGCCGATGCCAGCCTTATTCAAATGTCGGCGGTCACAGCGGGTGTTAAAGACATTCGTGAGGCAGTAAGCGAAGCAAAAACAAACCTTGCCGGGCGAGGGCAACGCACCTTATTGTTTGTTGACGAAGTGCACCGCTTTAATAAATCTCAGCAAGATGCATTTTTACCGCATATTGAAGATGGCACCTTTATTTTCGTAGGCGCAACCACCGAAAACCCATCATTCGCACTTAATAATGCGATTCTGTCTCGTGCTCGTGTGTATGTTTTAAAAGCGCTTGAACAAGCCGACTTATTTACCGTCATTGAACGCGCCTTACGTGAAGACGTAGAACTTAGCCAAAAACACATAGACATTGCCGATAACGCTAAACAAGCGCTTTGCCAAGCAAGTGATGGCGATGCACGTAAAGTGCTTAACCTGTTAGAACAAGCGGTTGATTTAACCACTGAGCAGCAGGGAAAATACCTTGTTGATCAACATGTTTTAAGCCAAGTTTTACCAACTCACTTAGCCAAGTACGACAAAGGTGGTGATGAGTTTTATGACTTGATTTCAGCGTTTCATAAGTCAGTGCGAGGAAGTTCACCTGATGGCGCTTTATATTGGTATTGCCGTATTTTAGCAGGGGGTGGCGACCCACTTTATGTGGCTCGGCGTTTATTAGCGATTGCTACTGAAGATATTGGCAATGCTGATCCGCGAGCAATGGAAGTGGCACTCAACGCGTGGGATATTTTTCAACGTGTTGGCCCAAGCGAAGGTGAGCGTGCTATCGCACAAGCCACCATTTACTTAGCCAGTGCCCCGAAAAGTAATGCCGTGTATATGGCGTTTAATCAAGCGCTGCAAGATGCTAAAAATGAGCCGAGTTATCCGGTGCCTGAGCATTTACGTAATGCGCCAACCAACTTAATGAAAGACTTGGGTTATGGCGCTGAATATCGTTATGCGCACAATGAAGAAGGGGCATTTGCTGCTGGCGAAAAGTATTTCCCTGAGGCAATTAATGATCGCCAGTATTACTTCCCAACTGACCGTGGGCTTGAACAAAAAATAAAACAAAAGCTGGACTATTTAAGCCAGCGCAACGAGCAAAGTGATATTAAACGCTATGAATAGCTTGAAACTTTATATGATGATTGCAATGGGGGGCGCTTCAGGGGCGTGTTTACGCTATTTTCTTAGCGAAACCATGTTAAAACTGCTCGGTAGGGGATTCCCTTTTGGCACGTTGACAGTTAATATTCTTGGTTCATTGTTAATGGGCATTTTATACGGCTTGATTGAAAAAGAAATAATCGCTGTTAGCCCCGCTAAAACCTTAATTGGTATTGGCTTTTTAGGTGCATTGACCACCTTTTCAACATTCTCAATGGATTCGTTGTTGCTCTTGCAACAAGGTCACTTTTTTAAAATGGCCCTCAATATCACCCTAAACGTGGTGGTGTGTATATTTATGGCTTGGCTGGGCCTTCAGCTGGTAATGCAAAAAGGTTAAAAATCAAACATGTTAGATTCTAAATATTTACGTCAAGATATCGAACAAGCGGCTGCACGTTTAGCAACACGCGGTTTCGAACTTGATATTGCAGCGGTAACTGCACTTGAAGAAAAACGCAAAACATTACAAGTACAAACGCAAGAACTTCAAAGCGAGCGTAATGCAAGTTCCAAAGCTATCGGCCAAGCAAAAGCGAAAGGCGAGCACGAAAAAGCACAACAGCTGCTTGATTCAGTAAGTAACCTTGGTGATCAACTAGACAGCGTTAAAGCTGAGCAAGACGCAGTACTTGAAGAGCTTAAGCAAATTGCACTTGCTATTCCAAACTTACCTGATGAGTCAGTACCAGTAGGTGAAGACGAAGATCAAAACGTTGAAATTTCAACCTGGGGTACGCCTAAGTCATATGACTTTGAAGTAAAAGATCACGTTGATGTTGGTCAAGACGTAAACGGCCTAGACTTTGAAATGGGTGTTAAAATCAGTGGCGCACGTTTTACTGTTATGCGTGGTCAAGTTGCACGTATGCACCGTGCTCTTACGCAGTTTATGCTTGATACGCACACAGAGCAAAACGGCTACACAGAAATGTATGTGCCTTACCTAGTTAATAGCGCAAGCTTATACGGCACAAGTCAATTACCTAAGTTTGCTGGTGACTTATTCCACACCTTAGGTTTAGTGGATGACGACGGTCAGCAACAACCAGGTTTTAGCTTAATTCCTACAGCTGAAGTACCACTTACGAACAGTGCTCGTGACGAAATTTACGACGAAAGCGACTTACCAATTCGTTTAACTGCGCATACGCCTTGTTTCCGTAGTGAAGCAGGTAGCTATGGCCGTGATACACGTGGTCTTATTCGTCAGCACCAATTCGACAAAGTTGAATTAGTACAACTAGTAAAACCAGAAGATTCAATGCAAGCGCTAGAAGAGCTAACAGGTCACGCTGAGCAAATCTTACAAGCATTAGAACTTCCATACCGTAAAGTGATTTTATGTACGGGTGATATGGGCTTTGGTGCAGCAAAAACTTACGATTTAGAAGTATGGTTACCTGCACAAAACACTTATCGTGAAATCTCATCATGTTCTAACATGGTTGATTTCCAAGCACGTCGTATGCAAGCGCGTTTCCGTCGTCAAGGCGAGAAAAAGCCAGAGCTACTTCATACACTAAATGGTTCAGGTTTAGCGGTTGGTCGTACACTGGTAGCAATCTTAGAGAACTACCAACAAGCTGACGGCTCAATTGTTGTACCAGAAGTATTACGCCCTTACATGGGTGGCTTAGAAGTTATTAAATAACATTTAAGTTCATAACGTTTAAAAACCGTATTTGTGTAAGCAAATACGGTTTTTTTATGCCTAGCAATAATAATTAATTGCGGTATACAGTAATTTTAGTAGACTGAAAAACGTACAATAAATTTTATTAGTACTCACTCACAATACACGAAGGACTGCTGTTATGAAAAAACTACTCGCCGTAGCATCCGCTGCTTTGTATTTAGCAAGCTCGGTCGCTTTTGCTAAAGACAAACCTAATATTTTAATCATATTCCCCGACGATGTTGGCTGGCAAAACGTTAGTGCTTATGGACTTGGTACCATGGGTTACAAAACGCCAAACATCGATAAACTCGCTCACGAAGGCGCAATGTTTACCGATCATTATGCGCAGCCATCTTGCACAGCTGGGCGCGCAGCCCTTATTACCGGTCAATATCCAATTCGTAGTGGCATGACAACGGTAGGCCGACCTGGCGCAGAGCTTGGTTTAAAAGCGGGCTCTTATACGCTTGCTGAGGTTTTAAAAGAGCAGGGTTATGCAACAGGACAATTTGGTAAAAACCACTTAGGTGATCGCAACGAGCACCTACCTACAGTTCATGGCTTTGATGAATTTTTCGGAAATTTATATCACTTAAATACTCAAGAAGAGTTTGAGCAACGTGATTACCCAAAAGATCCTGAGTTTTTCAAAAAGTATGGCACCCGAGGCGTTTTACATACTTACGCCACAAATGTAGATGACAAAACTGTTGATCCTCGTTTTGGTAAAGTAGGTAAGCAAAAAATTAAAGATACTGGCCAGCTTTCTCGTGAGCGAATGAAAACCGTTGATAAAGAGTTTATGGACGCAAGCATAGACTTTATTAAACGAGCGCAAAAAGCTGATAAACCTTTCTTCGTTTGGTTTAACCCAAGCCGCATGCATATGTACACGCGTTTAAGTAATGAAAGCCGTTACTTAGCAGCAGACTACACTACAGAGCATGATTTATATGGCAGTGGCTTGATTGAGCATGATCAACAAGTGGGTGAGTTAATGGCTGCGCTCGACGAGATGGGCGCCCTAGACAACACCATTGTGATTTATTCTACTGATAATGGCCCAGAGCACAGTGCACGATTACATGGCGGTACAACACCGTTCCGCGGTGAAAAAATGACAACTTACGAAGGCGGCGTACGCGTTCCTATGATTGTTCGTTGGCCAGGTAAAGTACCTGCAAATACCGTACTAAATGGCATTCAGTCACACATGGATATTTATACAACCCTTGCAGCAGCAGCGGGTGAACCAAATATCGCGAAAAAAGCGCTGAAAGAACACAAGCAACCGATTGATGGCGTAAACAACTTAGATTATTGGTTAGGTAAAACAGACGAAAGTGCGCGTGATAGTTTTCTTTACTATTACGAATCGAGCATCAAAGCCGTACGTTACAAACAGTGGAAACTTCATTTCGAAACAAGCGAAAACTATTACGCTCAGTACGAAAAGCAAAAGTTCCCGATTATCTATAACTTACGCATGGACCCGTTTGAAAGCTTTGATGGTTTAACTGACCGTTCAGACATAGTGCAAGCTAAGCAATGGCTAAATGAGCCTGTACAACACTTACTTGGTGAGCATATTCAGTCACTATCAAAATATCCACCATTACAAAAAGCAGCTAGCTTCGACTTTAGTCAGTTAATGGAACAGTTGATGTCTGGAAAGCAATAACATTCAATAAAGCGATTCATTGAGTTGCTTTTAAATAAATAGCCGCATCGGGAAGCCATGCGGCTTTTTACTTTTGGCGAAAAGACTGTAGACAGTAAAAGCCAAAGTGGATCTAAACCCGAGCAATCAACGTATTCAAAGCATAAAGTTAATAGTGTGAAGCAATATGAGTAATAAACAAAAGTCTGTGCCAACATCACGATTTTCACGCGCTGCTCGGCTTGGCTCTTTAGCTGGTAAAGTCGCAGGTAATATGTTGTTTGAAGGCACAAAAGCATGGGCGACGGGCAAGCAAACATCACGACAGGAGTTATTGTTACAGCCTAAAAATATTCAGCGCTTTGCAGAGCAGCTTGCAAATCTTCGCGGGGCTGCAATGAAATTGGGGCAGCTGTTATCCATGGATAGTGGTGAATTACTCACTCCTGAACTATCTGCAATTTTAGCAAGGCTGCGTGCAGAAGCGACAGCTATGCCACATAAGCAGCTAGTTAAAGTAATGCGTGAGCATTGGGGGGATGCGTGGCTAGAGCAATTATCTCACTTTGAACTTAGACCATTTGCTGCGGCATCAATAGGGCAAGTGCATATTGCTTATCGAGAATCGGGCGAAAAGTTAGCAGTTAAAGTGCAATACCCCGGTATTGCAAAAGGTATTGCCAGTGATGTTGATAACTTAGCTTACCTTCTGAAGCTCAGTGGTTTGCTACCCAAAGAGGTAGAAATACAGCCTCTTATCGATGAAGCAAAACAACAGCTTATAAACGAAGCTGACTACGAATTAGAAGCTAATTATTTAAAACGCTACAGCGAGTGTTTAAAGGATGACGACAATTACCTTATTCCAACTGTGGTAGATTCGCTTAGTTCTTCTCAAGTTTTAGTCATGAGCTTTGTTGAGGGACAAGAGCTGGATGAGCTGGCAAGCACTGAGCAAGCGCTTCGTAATAAAGCGGTTGAACAGTTACTCAGTTTATTCTTACGCGAATTATTTAGCTTTAAACTAGTTCAAACAGATCCAAACTTTGCTAATTATCAATATCAAATCGACAATCAACGCTTAGTGCTTTTAGATTTTGGCGCTACCCGCGAACTACCTCAGCATATTAGTGCTGGTTACTTACAGTTATTATCCGGAGCGATTAATAACGACAGAGCAGGCGTTGCAACAGCCGCACAGCAAATTGGCTATTTTCAACAAGGGCTTGCTCAAGAATATATAGATAATGTCGTCGATATATTTCTACTCGCCTGCGAGCCACTGCGCCACCAAGGTGAGTATGATTTTGCGAATAGCGACTTACCAAAACGCATTAAAGAACTTGGCCTTAAAATGAGCACCGCCTCAGAGCATTGGCACGCACCACCCGTAGATGCTCTGTTCGTTCACAGAAAACTAGCAGGCCTGTTTTTAATCGCTGCAAAGCTAGGCGCAAAAGTGAATGTGAATAGTATTTTTAAGGAGTTTGAAGCACAGAGATAATTAATTGAACGGGAGTTTGGGGTACCTCATTTTTGCCTCAAAATAAGTTAGGTTAAATGCTCTAACTGCTGCTTTGAGCAATCAAGAAACGGTCCAAGCCCTATACATTGAATGATAAGTTAACGCATCTTTAATAATAGCTAGAAAATTTTGCTTAATGGGCTTACAACACCGTTTGCTCCTTGTTGTAAAACATGGGTGTAAATCTGTGTGGTTTTGACATCAGAATGGCCCAATTGTGCTTGAACGGTGCGAATATCGGCGCCACTTTGCAATAGGTGCGTTGCAAATGAATGGCGCAAGGTATGAGGCGTAATAACCTTTGTAATATTGGTTTGTTTTAATGCTTTTTTAATCGCTTTTCTAACACATGTAGGGTGGAAATGGTGGCGACGTATCTCGCCAGTTTCTGGGTCATCACTTAATTTGTAGGAAGGAAATAAGTATTGCCACGCTAGTGATTTATTAGCTGAGGGATATTTACGAGTTAAAGCGTTATGCATCCACACACCTGCGTATCGCTCGTTTTGTAAATCTAATCTTAAATATTCTTCAACTTGCAAAATTTGATTTCTAAGTAATGGGATCAACTCCGTTGCAAGAGTAACTATACGATGCTTGTTGC